>NZ_JBNFVX010000001.1:0-686959 GCF_049943275.1 Marinobacter sp. VGCF2001 | reverse complement strand
CTGTACCGTGATTTCTTCATGTCGTTCTCCGTTTGCCTCATTGTAGGCCGGAGAACTCTAATTACGCATGCGCCGATTTTAGGGGATGGTTACAGGTAAGTCTGCAAAGAGCGTGCGCCGCGTCGGCTTGCTGATGCTCGGATGTGTTGGGCTAAGGTTATGAAATACGTAGATGAATTAACACTCCCAGAATTCGATGGTTGGGAGGGTTTACAGGAGCTTCGTGACCGGTGTTCTAGCTTAGAAGGTGTCGTTGCCAGGGTAGAGCCGGAATCGTCGCGTATAAGCGATCTGGCGGGGTTGCTGTTTCTACACAATCAGGTATTGCAGGAACAGTTGAAGCAAGAACGCATTCGCTGCAGACAATTTGAGAGGGATTTTGAGAAAATGGGGCGTGAAGATTTTGGCCGACTGGTGGAGTCGTTCTTAACTAAAGGGATGTTTGCGAAGCACGCGAAACGGTGGCCGAGTGGTGACGAGATTTTTAAGGGTTTGAGAAACGGTGACCAAACGGTGACGAGAAAGGCTGTTTTGCAGAAACAACAAAGCCCGGCTCTTTCGAGACCGGGCTAAGTGTTTGATAAATCTGGTCGGGACGGTAGGATTTGAACCTACGACCCCTTGCACCCCATGCAAGTGCGCTACCAAGCTGCGCTACGCCCCGTAATTTGCTAACTACCGAGAAACAAGGTTTATCTCAGTGGCTTAGCGGGAGCGAAGTCTACACCAGGCCAAAATAAAAATAAACACCGCACCGAGGAATTTCTGCCTGAATCAGCGCAATTTGGTTTCCCGCAACGCCAGCACGAACTCCGGCGGCTCGAAAGTCTCCGGTTGTGCACTCTCCCAGTACTTGTCGAACACCCCGAGGCCGGTTTTGCCTTTGAGCAAGGCTCCGGGCTCCAGGAAGGGGAACAAGTCCATGTAGCTGTGCACTTCGGTTTTGGAGACGCGGCGGACAATGTGCTCGGGCCCGAGCTCAGAGGGGTGGTGCAAACCGGCGGCCTGAAGCAGGTTTTGCAGGGCATCCAGAGTGTTTTTGTGGAAGTTGTATACCCGCTCGCTTTTCGGCGGCACGTCCAGCTTGTTGCCGCGACGCGGGTCCTGGGTCGCTACGCCGCTGGGGCAGCGGCCGGTATGGCAGTTCAGAGCCTGGATGCAGCCCAGAGAAAACATATAGCCGCGGGCGGAGTTGCACCAATCGGCACCGAGCGCGAGTGTGCGTGCGATGTTGAAGGCCGAGGTAATTTTGCCGGCGGCGCCGATGGCAATGTCTTCCCGCAAGTTGGTCGCCACCAGTGTGTTGTGCACCAGCAGCAAGGCCTCGGTCATTGGAATGCCCAGGCGATTGATGAATTCCAGTGGCGCAGCGCCTGTGCCGCCCTCTCCGCCGTCAACGACAATGAAATCCGGCTTCTTCCCGGTTTTGAGCATGGCCTTGACGATGGCAAACCACTCCCAGGGGTGGCCGATAGCCAGCTTGAATCCAACGGGCTTTCCGCCCGACAGGCGGCGCAACTGGTCCAGAAACTCCAGTAATTCGATGGGTGTCGAAAATGCGGAATGGCTGGCGGGCGATACGCAATCTTCACCTACACGAACGCCGCGTGCCTCGGCGATTTCCGGAGTGACTTTTGCACCGGGCAGAATACCGCCGTGGCCGGGTTTGGCGCCCTGAGATAGTTTGACCTCTATCATTTTCACCTGTTCAAGCGTGGCGTTTCGCTCGAACATTTCGGGATTGAAGGAACCGTCCGGGTGACGGCAGCCGAAGTAACCGGAACCGATTTCCCACACCAGGTCGCCGCCGGGCTCCCGGTGATAGCGGGAAATGGAACCTTCGCCGGTATCATGGTAGAACCCGCCTTTTTTGGCGCCGGTGTTCAGGCTGAGGATAGCATTGGCCGAGAGTGAGCCAAAACTCATTGCGGAGATGTTGAAGACGCTGGCGCTGTATGGCTTGTCGCAGTTTCTTCCGATGAGAATCCGGAAATCACTGCTGCTGAGCCGTGTCGGCGTCATGGAGTGGTTCATCCACTCGAAGCCTTCGTCATACATACCCAGCTGGGAACCGAAAGGGCGTTTGTCCAGAACGTTCTTGGCCCTCTGGTAAACGATGGTGCGCTGCTCCCTCGAGAAGGGGCGCTCTTCGGTGTCTGACTGGATGAAGTACTGGCGAATTTCGGGGCCGATCGATTCAAACAGATATCGGAAGTTGGCCATAATCGGATAGTTTCGGCTGACGGTGTGCTTCCGCTGCAACAGGTCTCGCGTGCCAATCGCTGCCAGTGCTCCGAATACGAGGGGAAACAGATAGCCTGTGCCCAGCCAAAGGCTGACGGGTAGTGAAATAACCAGTCCGGCGACACTGACAGCATAAGCCGTATAGCGCAAAGGGAAGGTGGTGGTTTTTTCCATGGAAACCTCTTGCTGTCTGGTTGCATCGGGATTTGGCAGCGGCGCAGTATAACCTACGTCACTGACGCGACCAGTGGACTTCTCCGTTCGCGGTCGCCCCCATCCATAAAAAAGGCATTTTTTTTTGCTTTTGATGTTTTGAGCTCAAAATAATAAACTAAACGGCTTGTAACGAATGAATCGAATCTCATTCCGTTATCTATTCACTCAGTATATTCAGTGATCACACCAAACCAGGAGGCGCCAACGTGGGCGAGGTAGTGAAAGACGAATATCAGACGGATTACGTCGCAGGCCAGGATAATATCAATCCGTTCGGCCTGGATCTTCATAACTGGGTTTTCCCGGTATCGGCAATCATTGTTGTCTTATTTGTAGTTGCAACACTGATGTTTCCGGCCGCGGCCAAGGAAACCCTGGATGGCACCAAGTGGGATATCATTGCCACTTTTGACTGGTTCTTCCTGCTCAGTGCCAACCTGTTTGTGGTTGTCAGCCTGGCGCTGATCTTTATGCCGGTTGGCAAGATCCGCCTCGGCGGCCAGCAGGCGACACCGGAATTCTCGACGCTCTCATGGTTTGCCATGTTGTTCGCGGCAGGTATGGGCATCGGCCTGATGTTCTGGGCCGTAGCCGAGCCCGTGGCCTACTACACCGGCTGGTACGAGACCCCGTTCAACGTGACTCCGAATACGCCGGAGGCGCAGGATCTCGCCATGGGCGCTACCATGTACCATTGGGGCCTTCACCCCTGGGCCATTTATTCGATTGTTGCCTTGTCGTTGGCGTTCTTCTCGTTCAACAAGAATATGCCGCTGACAATCCGCTCAGCATTCTTCCCGTTGTTGAAAGACAAAGTGTGGGGATGGCCCGGGCACATCATTGATGTGCTGGCGGTAGTTGCAACCATCTTCGGCCTTGCCACGTCTCTTGGTTTTGGCGCCCAGCAGGCGGCTTCTGGCCTCGACTACCTGTTCCAGGTCGGTTCCGGCACCAATGTTCAGATGGCCATTATTGTCGGTGTAACTGCCGTGGCTTTGATATCGGTTATGCGTGGCCTGGACGGCGGTGTAAAGATTTTGAGTAACATCAACATGGGCACAGCTGCCGTGGTGTTGTTCTTCATCCTTTTTGCCGGCCCCACCATGACAATCCTCGAAACTATCTGGATAACCTCTTCCAGCTATGTTGCAAACGTCATTCCGCTCAGTAACCCGTTTGGCCGTGAAGATGAGGCCTGGTTCCAGGGCTGGACTGTGTTCTATTGGGCGTGGTGGATCTCCTGGTCGCCGTTCGTAGGTATGTTTATCGCGCGGGTTTCCAAAGGCCGCACGGTGCGGGAGTTTGTAACCGCTGTGCTGATCATCCCGACCGTTATCACTTCCGTGTGGATGAGTGGTTTCGGCGGAACAGCTCTGGAACAGATTCAGCAGGGTGCCGGGGTGCTCGCCGAGAAAGGTCTGACAGAGGTGTCTCTGGCTACCTTCCAGATGTTTGAGCAGCTGCCTCTGACCGGTATCGTGTCATTCATTGGCATTATTCTGGTGCTGGTGTTCTTCGTGACCTCTTCGGATTCTGGCTCGCTGGTTATCGACAGCATCACGGCCGGCGGTAAAACCGACGCTCCGACCGCCCAGCGTGTGTTCTGGGTTGTAATGGAAGGTGCCATCGCGGCTGCCCTGATCTTTGGCGGGGGTGATGACGCCCTGGGCGCGATCCAGGCTGTGGCCATCAGTGCCGGACTGCCGTTTACGGTCATTTTGCTACTGATGACCTGGGGCTTGCTGAAAGGCCTGACCCACGAAAGAAAGTTACTGTTGCAACGGGGCGAGCTAGCCTCCTGATCAGCAGGTGCTTACAAAAAACCGGAGCGTTAATCGCTCCGGTTTTTTTATGCCGGTTGGTCGGTGTTCAGAGCCGGGCAAAGCTTTCCATGGCAAACGCTGCCCGCTCACGGGGGCTGAAGTGTGGGCGTTTGAGATGTTCAATGGTCCGGAGTCTCGGCAATAACCCGCAGCCGTTGGCCATCTGGATAGCCAGGCCGGGGCGTGCATTCAGTTCAAGCAGTAGCGGGCCTTCATTAGCGTCTACTACCAGGTCTACGCCCATATAGCCAAGACCGGTGGCTTCAAAACAGCGGGCCGCCATTTCCAGCATATTTTCCCAGTCGTCGATTTTGATGTTTTCCAGGGCCAGCCCGGTATCCGGATGCAGGCTGATTGGCCGATTGAACTGTACGGCGTTCAGGCTCTGGCCGGAGCCGATATCCAGGCCAACGCCAACGGCGCCCTGGTGGAGATTGGCTTTACCGTCGGAAGCGGTTGTAGCCAGGCGTAGCATCGCCATTACCGGATAGCCCTGGAACACAACAATACGAATATCCGGTACGCCCTGGAATGAATAGCGCGCAAGGGTCGGCGATGATTGCACCAGGCTCTCCACAATAGCTACATCGGGGGCACCCGCGAGAGAATACAGCCCGGCGAGGATATTGGTGAGATGACGCTCCAGCATCGCTGTGGGGATGCGGGCCCCGGAGGCTTTGATAAATTCATCTCCGTCCCGGCCGGTAACCACGGTAATGCCTTTGCCGCCAGATCCCTTGGCCGGTTTGATGGCGAATCCGGCCAGATCCTCCGCCATGTCCCGGAAGTGGGATATCTCATGCTGCTGACGAACCACCTGCAGCAGGCGAGGGGTCTGCACATCGTATTCGCTCACCGCCAGCTTGGTTTTGAGCTTGTTGTCCACCAGGGGGTACGAGGACCGGTCGTTGTACCGCGCAATGTAATCCACATTGCGGCGGTTCATGTTCAGCATGCCCAGCCGTTTCAGCTGGCGGGGAGAAATCCAGTCCATATCAGTCGTAGGCCTTCATGGGAGTAAACCGTCTGAGCTCGCTGAGCTTGTAGCCGGTGTACTGACCCATTAACAGAATCAGGCCCAGGACAACCAGATGTAATTCTGGAAAGTTGAACGTCAAATGGCCAGCCAGGGGCATACTCATGGCCAGGTAGGCACAGATGGCTACAAACAGACTGCCGGAGCCCTGAACCAACACCTCACGGGCCCCTTCTTCTTCCCACAGTATCGACATACGCTCGATGGTCCAGGCGATGATAACCATCGGGAAGAAGGTCACGGTCATACCGGTATTGAATCCCATCTGATAACCAACGATGCTCAGGCCGGCCGTGATGAAGATAACCAGAATGATCAGCGCCGAGATGCGCGACACCAGCAACAGGTTCAGGCTCGACAGATAGCCCCGTAATACCAGGCCGATGGCCACGACAGAGAGAAAAGCAATCAGCCCGGGCACCAGCGTGGTTTGAACGAAGGCGACCGCAATCAGAACCGGCATGAAGGTGCCCGATGTCCGGATACCGATAACGATCCGCATGAAGGCAACAATGAGCGCGCCAATCGGGAGCAAAAGCAGCATTCGGAACATACTCTGTTCTTCGATCGGCAACTGGTAGAAGCCGAGAACGCTCAGGCCGTTGGCGTCAGACTCAAGTGTGGCCAGCTGTAAGGCAGGCACCGTTTGCCGGAGCATGGAAAAACTGACCTGAGAGTCGTCACCGCCCACAACATCCAGCAAGGATTCGGACCCCTGCCGCCAGAGCAGGAGGTTTTCGGGGACGCCCTGTTCGGCAGTACGAGGATCAAAGGACAGCCAGCGTTCGCCGTTGTAGATTTGCAGAAAAGGCACCAGCTGCTGGCGCCGCCGCGCATCCTCAAGCCTGAGGGCATCGGCGGTTCGCGCGGCAATGCCGGCGTGGTTCAGCATTTTCACCAACAGCTGCAGGTAGTTGTCGTCGGAAATCAGCAGCGTGGTGTTCTGGGTACGCTGATCGGGTTGCATCAGGCGGATCAGTTCGCGGGTCATGCTTTCAGGGGAGCTTGAGCGTTCGGAGGCCTGGCTCAGCAGCTCCCGGACGGCAGTTGCCTGAGGCTCTTCCCAGAACACGGTTTGGGCCCGGGGGATTCGCGTGGGCCGCTGCGGTTTTGCGTCTTCATCGGGTATGAACTGGGCCTTGAAGTAGAGCGTCTGGGGCCCGGTTACTTCCCGCTTGGTCCACTCGGCACGGCGCCCGCTGTTGCTGTCCAGAATGGAAAAGCCGTACCCGGGTGAGGCGGCCTGTTCTGTCAGAATCCGGAACCCGGGCGGTTGTTCGGGTATGTGCAGACTGACTTCCGCAGGGCTGCCAAGGGCCTCGAAATCCACTCGCGCCTCGATCATCCAGACCGGGCGCTGCTCGCCGGTCATCCAGGGAATGCCCAGCTCAACATGGCGCCATGTCGCCATGGCAATGCCGGCGGCGATCAGCAAAAATACGAATGCATAAAAGGGGACTCGGGAGCGAACCGTCATTCTTTGTCACCGCTGGTGGATTGTTCCAGATAAGACTCCGGCAGCTCTGTGGCGAACTCCTTGCCGACATCGATCAACATCACGTCGCGCAATACGTTACGGCCAATGAGGACTTCATAAGTGAGGTTGGCGCGGTCCGCCAGGGTAAACTCGGCCACCTGTTGATGGTCGCCGATGGCAAACTGAAGCTCCACCACCACCCGTCGCTCTGACTCATCAGCACTGGACTGGATGATTTTCACGCGGCGGGAAATCTCTTTCTCCATCGAGACCCATTGGCTCTGGTCTGAGCCGGGAACCGGCACCTCAAAACGGACCCAGTTGCTACCGTCGCGTTCGAACCTCTGGATATTGCGGGCGTGCATCGACGAAGTCTCGGCACCACTGTCGATGCGGGCGGTATACACCAGGCTCGGCCCGGCCAGAAAAAACTTTTCGACTTCGCCGACCACCACTTTGCCTTTCAGGCGATCAGCGCGGCCTTTGTCTTTACCGGGGGTGGGGCACCTGGGGGCGGCCTTGGGCGGCGGGCAAGAGGGTTTCTGAACCTGGGTCGAAATCGCCTGCAGAATCGTCTGGGTGGATTCCTGGTTTTGATGCAAAAGCTTTTCTTGCCTTACGCTGGCGTTCTGCTCCATGGTTACGAGTGTCGCGCGTTGGCTTTGCACCGAGGCGCGAACGTCTTCGAGATCGCTTTTCTGAACCATAAGATAACGATCAGATGTGCAACCTGAGAGCACGAAGGCCAGCCCCGTGAACGCGACTGTGCAGACCGAGCGGGCTGTTAAAAACCTGGACCCCATGAATATCCCCTGAACCGGCTGAGCGTATGATCGGCATGGATGCCACAGCCATTGGATGTGATTGTCAATCAGGCGGGAGAGTATACTACAACGGGCTTGCCGGGTGTCTTTACAGATGGTTAAGGCGCGGGTTAACCCCCCGCCAGCGGACCTTTGCCGAGGGAGGTTTCGGCTCTCAGGTATTCCTGTATGACCGGCGAGCAATTCAGATAGAACAGCAGCAATTCTCTCTGAATGTCTTTGTCCTGAATGCGAGCCGCATAGGAAATGACGTCTTTCAGGGCCTGGTCGCTGGAGTCTGTATCGGTTGGGAGTGAAAAATGCCGGCCATACCGGCTTTTCAGCAGCTGGGTCAGGCGTTCAAGGTGGAACTCGCCAGTGTGGGTGATGTGAGGGAGTGCCCGCACCCTGTCCCCGGCCTGCGCAAACGGCGGCTCAGCGTCTGGGCAATTTGTCTGGAGAAAGTCTGCTCCGAATTTTTTCCACAATTCCTTGAACATACGCTGACCTGCGAACCAATGCCTCCCCCCATGGGGCGCATTGTTTGGGTGCTTTTTAATCGTTGTAGATGAATTTACGTCCGGCGTCCATAGCCGGATTGTCGCAATGTTGATAAATGCCAAACAGTCGATGCCCGCCGTGCGCGGTGAGGGTGGGGAACAGGAAAAAAGGGCAGTCATTGGGTTAGACTGTGGGGCCTTTATTGGCGGCGTTCCCGAATCAACATCCCCGTAACCAAGGAGAATTCGCAGGTGCTAGATGCGCTCACCCTCACCATGGCAGAACGCCCGGATTGGCTCGCTGGCTGGTTCGTCACTCTGTCTGCCGCCGCCTTGTTGCTTTTGGGAGGCGTGGTCTGGCTGCTTGGGCAACGGCGGCGGAATCAGACTGCGCTATCGGAATTAGCGGAAGATCTCGAGGAACGCGATGCCCAGTTGCAGGCGTTCGGGCAATCCCGGGCAATTCATGAGCAGGAAGTTGATCATCTGCGTTCGGCATTGGCAGACGAGAAGTCCCGTTGCGAACGCCTGGAGCAGGATGCAGAGCAATGGCGCCAGAAGTCAGCCACGCTGGCGAACCGGTTGGCCTCGCTGGAATCGGAGTTAACCGCCAGGCAGGAGCGCATTGCTCAGGTGGTTGGCGAAAGTGAGCGGCATCGTCTGCGCGCCGAGTCGCTCGCCGACCAGTTGGGTGAACTGAAAGTCGAACTTCGCGAACAGCAGGTGACACTGGAAAAAGAGCAACGCAACGCCGCCGAGAAACTGGAACTGCTTGAAAGAAACCGCGATGCGCTGAAGCAGGAATTCGAGAATCTGGCCAACCGGATCTTTGAACAGAAAAGCGAACGCTTCAGCCAGCAAACCCGCACCAGTCTCGATTCGCTATTGAATCCGTTCCGTGACCAGCTCCAGGATTTTCGCAAGCGGGTAGAGGATGTCTACACCACCGAAACCCGTGACCGCCAGGCCCTGCGCAGCGAAATCAAGTCGTTGCAGGAATTGAATCGGCAGATTACCGAAGAGGCGGCCAACCTGACACGCGCGCTCAAAGGCGACAAAAAAATCCAGGGTAACTGGGGGGAATTGATTCTTGAACGGGTACTCGAGCGCTCCGGCCTGCGCAAGGGAGTGGAGTATGAGACTCAGGGCAGCTATCGGGGAGAAGATAATCAGCTCCTGCGCCCGGATGTGATTGTGCATTTGCCGGATCAGCGCAACCTGGTGATCGACTCCAAGGTGTCGCTGGTTGCCTACCAGCAATGGGTGACGGCGGACGAAGACGGCGAACGGGAAGAGGCGCTGAAGCAGCATATTGAAGCCGTTCGCAATCATATCCGGACCCTGAGCGAAAAAGATTACAGTCAGCTTAACGGCCTGCATTCGCCCGATTTCGTGCTGTTGTTCATGCCCATTGAACCGGCATTTGTGGCAGCATTCCAACAGGATGAAAATCTGTTCGCCGAAGCCTTTGAGCGTAAAATTATTGTAGTGACGCCCACCACCTTGCTGGCGACATTACGAACCATCGAGAACATCTGGCGTTACGAGCGCCAAAGCCAGAATGCCCGCCGCATAGCCGAGCGCGCCAGTGCGGTGTATGACAAGTTACGGGTGTTTGTTGAGGCGATGGAAAAGCTGGGAAGCCAGCTGCATACGGCGCAGGGCACCTATGATAGCGCCATGAATACCCTGACCCGGGGGCGTGGTAATCTTATCTCCCAGGCTAACCGGTTTGTGGAGCTCGGGGTTCGGGTGAAAAAAGAATTGCCGAAGTCGATTGTGGACCAGGCGGAAGTGGATGCCGGAGATGTGGACGAGCCGGGGCGCACGCCCGCGATGGAGCGGGTGCCCGGTAAAGCCCACGCAGAGGACCAACAGGAGTAGTGGTATGTTGTTATCCAGGAAAATACGACGAGTGTCGGGCCGCAAATTGGTTGCGGGGTTGATGTTGTCGTCTGTGCTGACGGTGTCTACGGGCATGGCCTACGCGCTGGCCCCGGAGCACGAGATCCGCCGGCTGATGCTCGCAACCGAAGAAGCGGTAGCCGCCGAGAGCTGGAGTGAGGCCGGAGAGTACCTCAATCGCCTGCGGGCGATGGAGGGAGAAAAGCCGGCGGAGTATTTCTACTACCGCGGCCGGGCCATGCTGCAGGCCAGCCATCTGAACGAAGCGCGTTCAGCGCTGGAGCAATACATTACGCTGGCAGGGGCCGAGGGCGCGTATTATCAGCAGAGCCTGAAGCTGATTACCGATATTGAAAAAGCCAGCCGCGCCAGTATACGTGCCCTGGCAGAAGGACAGACAAATACTGAAGAGCCTGTCGCGGTGATCGAGCCCGCTGACGGGCAGGACCTGAAGACATTACGCACCCTGTACCTGGCGGACTCCGATAGGGAGGCCCTGGTTATTCATCTGAATACGTTGCTGGATACCGCCGGCTGGCGTCGTGACAAAACCATGGTGCGGCTGGATCGACCGGCAGACAAGCAGTATCAGGTCGCCCTGGGTAGCGGTAATATCAACATACAGGACATCGAGCGTCATCCCGATGGCGCGCTGGTGCGCAAAACACGGTCTTTGAGTGTGTTTGGTGTGAACCCGCAATTACGCTGGGACTGCGAGCCGGTTGTCGGCGCCTGTTGGGTATACGATCCACGGGACGGCTCCCGGTTGTTTCAGTTGGCGGATAACCGGAAGCAGACGCAGGACATTGCCCGCACATTAGGGCGATTGATCCGCAATCTGCAGCAAGGCAGCTCCGGCAGCTGAGGCCCTATTTCAGGTCGCCCCGTTCGCCTTCCCGCCAGGCGCCCGGGGTAACACCGGTCCATTTTTTGAAAGCCCGATGAAACGTGGACGGTTCGGTAAAGCCCACCCGCTCGGCGATGTCGTTGATGGGCATCTCCGGCTGGGCCAGGTAATAAATGGCCATATCCCGACGCAATAAATCCTTGATCTCCTGAAACGACGTATTCTCCTGCTTCAGCCGGCGCCGCAGGGTTTGCGGGCTGGTGTGCAGCTCCTGGGCTATCCAGTCGAAGTCCGGCATGGGCTTGGAGAAATCCCGGCCAATCAGGCCGCGGATGCGCCCCGTCCAGGTATTGCTTTCGTCTGGCCGCGACAACAGGTCTGCCGGAGAGGTTTTCAGGAACTGGCGCATCTCCGGCTTGTCCCGGATCACCGGGGCCGACAGGAAACGTTTGTTGAAGGTTAAAGCGGTGCAGTCAGACTCGAACGACAGCGGGCAGTGAAAAATATGCCGGTATTCGTCGCCGTGGTCTGGCCTTGGGTAATCGAATTCCGCCTTTTCCAGTTCCACGGGTTGGCCAATCAGCCAACTGCCCAGCCGGTGCCAGATCACCAGAAGGCTTTCCCGCAGGAAATAGTCCGGGTCGTGAATGGTGCCCTCAATTCGCGACACCAGCCGGGCGCGGTCCTCAAGGATCTCCAGTTCCATGGAAGCCATGGGCTCAAACAAGCGAGAAAAACTGAACGCCTGGCGGTACACCTCTTCGAGGGTCTGACAGCCAACCACCAGCGCACACATGGTTGCAAACGTGCCGGAGCGCGCGCGCCGGGGGCCCATGCCCATGAACTCATCCCCGGTGCGCAGCCAGATAACCTGCATCAGTTTGCTGAACTGGTGGCTGCTGACCCGAGCCATTTCAATGCGCAGAAGATCCGGGGAGATACCCGCTTCGTCAAGCAGCGCGCGGCTATCAAGCCCCAGGCGCCTGGCACCGGACAGGGAAGCGTCGACAAAATGTCGCGAGACGGTCAGCGTTGACATACACAGGCCAAAAAAACAGTGGAACTTCATCATAAGTGGCGGGCTCCACAATGCAACCCTTTGAATCCTGGATAGATGGCAGAAACGGCCAATAGGAATGACGGAACCGGCAGTTGGCCGGGCCAGCAAAACCCGTCAGCATTGAAAGGATTCCATGCCTGAACACGACAACAAGGAGATGCTCTATGGCAGGCCCGCTCGCGAACCTGAGAGTTCTGGATTTCAGTACCTTACTGCCTGGCCCCTACGCCACCATGATGCTTGCGGATATGGGGGCAGAAGTGCTTCGCGTCGAGGCGCCCGACAGGGTGGACCTGGCCAAAGTGATGCCGCCCTTCGACGGTAAATTCAGCACCACCTTTTCTTACCTTGGGCGCGGGAAACAGACGCTGCAGTTGAACCTGAAGCAGGAGGAGAGCATTGAGAAAGTCAAACAGCTGATTCAGGAGTACGACATTGTGGTGGAGCAGTTTCGCCCGGGGGTGATGGACCGCCTCGGAATCGGCTATGAGGCACTCAAAGCCATCAACCCGAAACTGATCTACTGCGCCATTACCGGCTACGGGCAAACCGGCCCCTACAAAGACCGGGCCGGCCACGACATTAATTATCTGGCCATCTCCGGTGTGGCCAGCCACTGCGGCCGCGCCGACAGCGGCCCGCCCCCCATGGGCATCCAGATTGCCGATGTCGCCGGTGGCTCCCACCACGCGGTGATGGGCATCCTCGCGGCGGTCATCAAACGCCAGCAAACCGGGCAGGGCGCCTTCATCGACATCAGCATGACCGACGCCGCCTTCGCCCTGAATGCCATGGCCGGCGCTGCCGCGCTGGCGGGTGGGCAGCCTCAGAAGCCCGAGGCTGGAATGCTCAATGGTGGTACTTTCTACGACTACTACCAGACCGGCGATGGCCGCTGGTTGTCTGTCGGCAGCCTGGAGCCGCAGTTCTCTTCGCGCCTGTGCGACACTCTGGGGTTGGGCGAACTGAAGAGCTATGCCCTGAGCCAGAAACCTGAACATCAGAGGGAGCTGAAAGCCGCTATCGAACAGAAGATCGCGGAGCGTTCATTGGCTGATTGGCAGGCGGTGTTTGCCGATGTCGATGCCTGTGTAGAGCCGGTGTTGACGATTGAGGAGGCGGCGGAACATCCGCAGTTGAAGGCGAGGGGGATGGTGGTTGAGAGAGATCGGGGAGATGGTGTAGGACAGAGGCAGTTGGGTTCACCGTTGAAGCTTATCTGAGGTAACAAAAAACCCGGCTTGGAGCCGGGTTTTTTGAGGTGGCCTTAATTATTCACCTGAGCAGAATGGTGGGAGATCTCCGATCTCGGCACCAAACGTGACAAGTGTCTCGCACACCATTTGACCGAACACCTCTTCGTTGTCCACAGATACCGGAGTGCCGTGAGAGCCAGCACTGTAGGTGGTGATCTCTGGAATGCCCAGAGTCAAGGGCTTGGTGCCAGACAGCGGAGCTGGGAAGCTCTCGATGGTGATATTGACCGGCAGGCCAGTCTCACTCGGAGGCAGGGTGTCGTTAAGCGGCGCAATGCCCCACACGTTTTCGTCGGCTGCGTTTGGAATCACCGTCTCTCCGGCAACCTCCGACAGCAGAATCATGTCTTCGCTGAGTTGGTCGACGAAGTTGATGGGATCCGCAGTATCGATCGCTGCCTGCAAAATGTTGAGGTAGCTCTCAAGACTGGAGCTGCCTTGCACCAACGCAGCATTGGCATCCTGCAAGCCGAACAGGATTCGCGGTGCGAATGAAGGTGAGTTTTCCAACAGTCGAACAACACCACCGCCCGGGGTCAACAAGCTTGCTGCATTCACATCGTTGAAGGCGGAAGGCAGAGTGTCGCTGAAATCCTGTTCGGTGTAGATGCTGTCTTCGATGGAGTTTTCGTTCACCGCAGCCATAAACGGTGCGCCGGTGATGGTGCCGAGGGAGTGACCCACGAAGTATACCGGGGTAGCGGCGGTGACCTCGGCAGGGCCATTAGAGGGCAGCGGGAGCGAAGCGCCCGGAATGTTGGCCGTGGGAATACCGACCAGTGATGCTCGCAAGTTCATCAGATCCAGAGCACCTTGGCGGATGTTGTCGCGCGTTGCAAGGAAGTTCTCCAGGTTGATAAAGAAGCTGCCGGATCCCTCGGTACCTGCAGCGTTCGCCGATGTGAAGTCCATCGCCGCCGGTGCGCCAGAGGCTGTAGCGTAAAGGCCGAAGTGGCGCTCAATCAGGGCATCCTCGGAGTTGGTCGCAGGAGCCAGACCGGGGACTGTGCTGCCGGCGTTCTCCACAGTTGCCAGAAGGCTGGTAGCTGTTGCCGGATAGGTTGGGTCGCCAGTGATGAGGCCAGGGGCATTCAACTGGTTCTCCACAGCCTCGACTTGAGTGGTGAACGAAGCGATGCGGTCGTTGGCAGTCAATGCTGCAACCGCAGCCGGAGCTAGCGCTTCAGCGACAGAGGCAGCCTGAGTTCGGATTTGCTCTGCATTTTCCTTAGGCAGATCTTCGATATCTTCCACGCCGTCTGGTAGCAGGGCGCTGATCGTTGCGGCTTCAATGAGCGCTTCCGCAAGCAATAGCTGCTCTTCCTCAGAGAATGGCGCAACACCATGAAGTGGCTGATCAATCGCAAACACCGCGTAGCCTTGCGCGGCCAGAGCGGTGCCAAAGGTCAGTGCGGCACTGCGGTCAGTGGTGATGCCGTGCTGATAAATGACCGCGCCTTTAATGTTGCCGTCGGAGGGATAAAGCGACAAGAGTGGAACGGTTCTGCGCGACTGCAGTTTCGGGAACGGGAAATTGTAGTTAACAGCCTTCGACACACTCGAGTCGGCTTGGGGCAGAGACAACTCGAGTGCCTCAAGAACCGCGTTCATATCGGTCGCCAACTCATCGTCGGCTTCCCAGTTCAGTGAAGCCAGGCCTGCGATCTCGTCAGGTGCGGACCCGAGGTAGTAGGGAAGCTCTACCGTGCCTTCAATCGCCAGAACGTTTTCAGAGCCTGGGATATTGCCTGCCACCGCCGAAACCAGGCCGACCGGGCTCGGAGAGGCTCCGGTAAAGTCGATTTTGCCGGTGCCATCTGGGAGGCTCCGGTTAACTCCTGGCAGCGGGGTGGGCAGGGCTTGTGCGAACTGAGATGCCAGAGCTACACCGACGCATTCGATGGCCTCAGCGCCGGTGAGGCCCGCACAGGGGCCGTTTTCTGCAAATAGTCCGTTGAGCGGTGATTTCGGATTCGGCGGCAAGCTCATGGGGAAAGTGTCGACCGCTTGTTTTGCCGCAGCTGCGGCCTCGGCGTAGCTGGTTTTGCCTGCAACTGCTGAGGTTTTCACGAAAGTTGTAAGTTGATCGCTTACCCATTTGGCCGGCTCGGCGATGTACTGCAGGACTTTTTCATCGTTGGAGGTTGTAAAACTGTAGGTGAGAGCGATCTCTTCTTCCGTCAGAGAGCCGCCAAGCGCCTTTACATAATTGACGGCAATCGGTTCCCACAATTTATTAATGAGTGTCCTGACGGGCAGAAGAGCGCCGTCGACCAGGCCCTGAGCAGGGTCATCGGCAGTCCCGCTGCCGGTCGCGTTGGCATAAACAGGGTCTTGGATGATTGAGTCGCCGTTAACGTCTTTGACGCCAGTGGTGATCAAGACAACGTAGCGTTTTTGAGGATTAAGGGGCTCAAGCGGCAGAATACGAATAGCCGAATTGCCATCAAGCGATTCCACATCGGCTCGTATTTTTGGCAGGCTCTGGGGGCCGCTCAACGCCAGCTCGAGGGTGGCCGGTTCTTGGGCCGCCAGGCCTCTTACGGGGTCACCACTGGCGTAGGAAAGTTCAATAAGATGCACAGTTTTGCCGGCAACAACCGTGCTTGCGTCCAATTGGCCACTAGTTTGAATGACGGCAGGCGCGACCGTGGAGGCGCCCGAAAGTTCGTTCAGTGCTGTTGTTACCGGCGGCAAGGTATCTTTAACGCCGAAGGTTCCATCCCCTTGTTCCGAATCAAAAATCAGGTCATTGGGGAGCGGCAGCGCACCCGTGGCAGGGTTGAAAATCGGGTAGGTTTTACCAAGAGTGTCAGCAGCATACTGCGGCTTAGGATTATCATTGCCCCCACTGTTGGAGCCACTCAGGCAGCCCGTCAACCCAAGGGAAGAAGCCACGGCAAGACTTATTAGAGTTTTCTTGAACATGGGTGGAACCTTTTCCTGTTGTTGTGTCGTTATATCCGGCGTAGACGGAACCGGTCGGCCCCAGGATTCCGCGCATTGCCTTTTCTGATTTGTTGGTTGTCTGAAATTGTAGCCAGCACGTTAAAGCCAATTTCTGTAGCTTCGACTATAGCGACAGAGTCGCAAGTGTTGATCAGCCGAAAGTGTGATTCTGGCGTTTCATACCGTGCCGGGTTTCAGGGTCACGCACATCCCTAAAGTAGTGTTAAAAGAGACGTTTGTCGAGATTCTGGCTCCGCGGTTTATACGCTAGCGAAAGGACGAAAAATCCGGTTTGCGTTTTTCCATGAAGGCCCGGAAGGCTTCGGCGGCCTCCGGGCTTTTCAGGCGCTCGGCGAACAGCGTGCCTTCGGTCAGCATGGTCTCCTGTACCGCTTCGGCCGTTGGGCGATTGAGCAGGGCTTTGGTGGCCCGGATGGCAGATGGTGCCTGTTCTGACAGCTGCTGGCAGGCGGCCAGTGCCTGTTGCTCGGTGTCTTCCGGGTTGCAGGTGCGGTTGATCAGCCCCAGTTCTCTGGCTTTGTCGGCATCAAAGGCGCCGCCCAGCATTAGCAGTTCAGCCGCGCGCACGCGCCCCAGCCAGCTCGGCAGTAACAGGCTGGAGCCACCTTCGGGGCAAAGGCCGAGATTGGCAAAAGGCATCTGGAAGCGGGCATTGTCGCCGGCAAACACCAGATCGCAATGCAGCAGCATGGTGGTGCCAATGCCGATGGCCGGGCCGTTTACGGCGGCGACCACCGGCTTGGGGGCCGTGGCCAGCAAGAGCAGGAAGCGGCCAACGGGGGTGCTGGCAAAATCGCCGGGCAGGCCCTGCACAAAATCGCCGAGGTCGTTGCCGGCGGTGAAGCAGTCGGTACTGCCGGTAAACAGGACGCATCGGATGTGGTCGTTTGCTGCCGCTTCTTCAAGTGCATCGCCCAAAGCCGTGTACATGGCGTGAGTGAGCGCATTTTTGCGTTCCGGGCGGTTGATTCGTACCCGAAGCGTCCGGTCGTGAAGTTCGGTAATCACAGGGTCGGTCATGAAGCCTCCTGGCGTCTTTCCATTGTTTTTGTCGGTTTGCCTGTGTCGGCCAAGAAGCCGATTATGCCGGCAGGGTCATCGTTTGTCGCATCCCTCGTTAGGACGATTTTCTGATAAACTCTCGCTTCTTTTTAAATGACGGGAGCTGCTTGCGGCTCCGGCACCCCGATAATCAGAAAGCTGATGAGGCGACTATGACCACCGTAATCCGCCAGGACGACTTGATCGAAAGCGTAGCGGACGCGCTGCAGTTTATTTCCTATTACCACCCGAAGGATTTTATTCAGGGCGTATATGAGGCCTACAAAAGGGAAGAGTCTCAGGCGGCGAAGGACGCCATGGCCCAGATTCTGATCAACTCCCGTATGTGTGCCCAGGGCCATCGCCCGATTTGCCAGGACACCGGCATTGTCACCGTATTCGTGAACATCGGTATGGATGTGAAGTTTGAATGCGATCAGCCCCTGGATGACGTGATCAACGAAGGCGTGCGCCGCGCTTATACCCATCCGGACAACGTATTGCGTGCCTCGGTTCTGGCCGACCCGGACGGCAAGCGCCAGAACACCAAAGACAACACCCCCGCCATCATTCATTACAAGATGGTGCCGGGTAACACCGTGGAAGTGCACGTGGCAGCCAAGGGTGGCGGTTCGGAAGCCAAGTCCAAGTTTGCCATGCTGAACCCCTCTGACTCGGTTGTAGAGTGGGTTCTGAAAATGATTCCGCAGATGGGTGCGGGCTGGTGCCCGCCGGGTATGCTGGGTATTGGTATCGGTGGTACCGCTGAGAAGGCGATGGAGCTGGCGAAAGAGTCTCTGCTGGACCCGATCGATATTCACGACCTGCAAGAGCGCGGTGCCTCTAACCGTTCTGAAGAGCTGCGCCTTGAGTTGTTCGAGAAAGTGAACGACTTGGGTATTGGTGCTCAAGGTCTGGGTGGTTTGACCACAGTTCTGGACGTGAAGGTAAAAGATTACCCGACTCACGCCGCCAACAAGCCGGTTGCGATCATCCCGAACTGCGCCGCGACTCGCCATGCGCACTTCACGCTGGATGGCACTGGCCCCTCCCTGCAAACGCCGCCGAGCCTGGACGACTGGCCGGAAATCACCTGGGAAGTGGGTGAGAACGTTCGCCGCGTGAACCTGGATACCGTCACCCCGGAAGACGTAAAAGACTGGCAGCCGGGTGAAACCGTTCTGCTGTCCGGCAAGATGCTGACCGGCCGTGATGCCGCTCACAAGAAAATGGTCGACATGATCGAGCGCGGCGAAGAGCTGCCGGTGGATCTTAAAGGCCGTTTCATCTATTACGTCGGCCCGGTGGATCCCGTGGGTGAAGAAGTGGTTGGCCCCGCTGGCCCCACCACCGCCACCCGCATGGACAAGTTCACCGACACCATGCTGGAGAAAACCGGCCTGACCGGCATGATCGGTAAAGCCGAGCGTGGGCAGGTGGCCATCGACGCGATCAAGAAGCACGGCGCGGTGTATCTGATGGCTGTGGGCGGTGCGGCTTATCTCGTTTCCAAGGCCATCAAGGGCGCAGAAGTGGTGGCCTTTGAAGAATTGGGTATGGAAGCGGTCTACGAGTTTGAAGTAGAAGATATGCCAGTAACCGTGGCGGTCGATTCCCGTGGCAGCTCTGTGCACCAGACCGGCCCGGTCGAGTGGCACGACAAGATCATTGCTGCCAAGGCGGTTTGATCTGACACTGCGGTAGAATCAGTGCAGCCCTGGGTGTTCTGCTCAGGGCTGCCACTGAAAGCTTTTCATCTTTACCCTGCCTTTGTAGACCTCCACCCCTTCGAGTCTCAATCTCTCGGTTTGTAGCTGGCGGATTTCTGAGCTTTCCGGAAAGGCAATCTGGCCGTTGCTCCGGATGACCCGGTGCCAGGGAATGTTGTGGCCGGCAGGCAGCTTGCCCAAGGCCCGGCCAACAAAGCGCGCCTGGCGGACAAGGCCGGCCATGGCCGCTACCTGGCCGTAGCTGGCCACTTTTCCTTCCGGAATAGCGGCCACTACCTGCCAGATTCTCTGCTCTTTTGTCGGTTCTTTTGCGAACTCGTCCATTCAGAGCTCCGGAGTGTCCGGGTTACAGGCGCAGAGCGCCATCCACTTCGATCATCCGCCCGGAAACGTAGTCGTTCTCAAAGATGAACGCCACCGCCGAGGCGATTTCTTCCGGCTTGCCCATGCGCTTGAGCGGAATGCCTGCGGTCATTTTCTCCAGGGCTTCCGGCTTCATGGAGGCGGTCATCTCGGTCTCGATAAAGCCAGGTGCAATGCCCATGCAGCGGATGCCGTAACGGGCAAGCTCCTTGGCCCAGACTGGCACCAGTGCCGAGACACCGGCCTTGGCGGCGGAGTAGTTGCTCTGGCCCATGTTGCCGGCGCGGGAGATGGAGGCGATGTTGATGATCACGCCCTGGTCGCCGTTTTCAATCATCCGGGTGGCGGCTTCGCGGCCACACAGGAATACACCGGTCAGGTTGACGTCGATCACCGATTGCCACTGGCTCAGTTCCATGCGCTTTTGCAGCTGGCCGTCCTTGAATTTCACCATCAAGCCGTCACGCAGGATGCCGGCGTTGTTGATCAGGCCATTGAGCTGGCCGAAATCGGTGATGATGGCCTGGAAGGTGGTCTCCACATCTTCTTCCCTGGCGACGTTGCAGACGTAGGTGCGGGCCTCGCCGCCGGCTTGTTTGCAGGCCTCAGCGGCTTCGGCGAGCTTGTCTTCCATCAGGTCGATGAGGGCCAGTCGGGCGCCTTTGGCGGCCAGATATTCGGCCATCGCCCGGCCGAGGCCCTGGCCACCGCCGGTGATTGCAATCACAGAATCTTGAAGTTTCATGGTTTGCCCTAATTAAGTTCAGAGGTGTTTATCGTTCTCTGTGTGTCTGCATCGTTGTTATGGGAGGCATTTTGCCCGTTTTCTTTTTTCTTTTCATTGTTATGCCCATCGCCGAGCTGGCTGTGCTGATTCAGGTCGGGGGCATGATTGGCGTCATGAATACCGTTGGCCTGGTGTTTCTGACCGCTGTTATTGGTGCCTGGTTGCTGCGCCAGCAGGGGCTGGCAACCCTGTTGCGTGCGAATGAGCGGCTGAACAGTGGTGAGTTGCCCGCCAAGGAGGTGGCCGAAGGGCTGATCCTCGCGGTGGGCGGAGCGATGTTGCTCACGCCGGGCTTTATCACCGATACCTTCGGGTTCCTGTGCTTGCTGCCTGGTACAAGGCATTGGCTGGCATCCCAGGCCCTGAAAAGGATGAAAGTGGCGGGCCAGGGCCAGAGCTTCTTTTTCCGTGCCGGAGGTACCGGCGGGCCATTCGGAGGCGGTCCGTTCGGCCCCCAGCGCCCGTTCGACCGGGATGCCAACGGCGACATTATCGAGGGCGAGTATCAGGATCAGACCCAGAGCGATCGCGACCGTCTTCAGCACGGTTCCGGTGATTGGAATAACGACGAAAAAAAGTGAATTTTTTTTGGGGGCGGGTGTTGAAAACCTTCCGGCCAGCCCCATTTACACACCACAGATTCGCCTCAGGCTGAAAACG
Organism: Marinobacter sp. VGCF2001; assembly: GCF_049943275.1. Lineage (NCBI taxonomy): Bacteria > Pseudomonadati > Pseudomonadota > Gammaproteobacteria > Pseudomonadales > Marinobacteraceae > Marinobacter > Marinobacter sp. VGCF2001. The sequence continues at coordinate 666,241 of NZ_JBNFVX010000001.1, read as the reverse complement.
ACTGACTATCAGTAGGTTGGATGCAGAGGCAATTTGTCGGGTCCGGATATCCGGCCAGACATTTTTAACAGCAATTGTCATTGCCACATCAATCTGACTATTGGAGAAACCGAGCAATGAAAATTCGTCCGCTACACGATCGTGTTGTCGTGCGCCGTAAGGAAGAAGAAGAGAAAACTGCAGGTGGCATCGTGCTGCCGGGCAACGCCAAGGAAAAGCCGTCCCAGGGTGAGGTAATTGCCGTTGGCAATGGCCGTATCCTCGATAACGGCGAAACCCGTGCACTGGCGGTCAAGGTGGGTGACACCGTGGTTTTCGGTCAGTACGCCGGTAACACCGTAAAGGTTGACGGCGAAGAGCTCCTGATCATGAGCGAGAACGACATCTACGGCGTGCTTGAGTGATCGCTGAGGCGACCGGCACGAACTCTCATTATTCCGACTGACTCAACGATTTCGGTTTAACGAACAGGAATAGAAGACATGGCAGCAAAAGACGTTAAATTCGGTGATAGCGCACGTAAGCGTATGGTCGCAGGCGTCAACGTTCTGGCAGACGCGGTTAAAGTGACCCTCGGCCCGAAAGGCCGTAACGTGGTTCTGGAGAAGTCCTTCGGCGCGCCGACCATCACTAAAGATGGTGTTTCCGTCGCCAAGGAAATCGAACTGTCTGACAAGTTCGAGAACATGGGCGCCCAGATGGTGAAAGAAGTAGCGTCCCAGGCCAACGACACGGCCGGTGATGGTACTACTACCGCAACGGTTCTCGCCCAGTCCATCGTTAACGAGGGCGTAAAGGCGGTGACTGCCGGCATGAACCCGATGGATCTGAAGCGCGGCATCGACAAGGCTACGACTGAAGCGGTGAAGGCAATCCGCGAGATGGCCAAGCCCTGCGATGACAGCAAGATGATTGCCCAGGTTGGCACCATCTCTGCCAACGGCGACGAAACCATTGGTAAGATCATTGCCGATGCGATGCAGAAAGTTGGCAAGGAAGGCGTGATCACGGTTGAAGAAGGCCGTGGCCTGGAAGACGAGCTGGACGTAGTCGAAGGTATGCAGTTCGACCGTGGCTTCCTGTCTCCGTACTTCATCAACAACCAGGACAATATGTCTGCCGAGTTGGAAGATCCGTTCATTCTGCTGGTCGACAAGAAGATCTCCAACATCCGCGAACTGCTGCCGGTGCTGGAATCCGTTGCCAAAGCCGGCAAGCCGCTGCAGATCATCGCCGAAGACATTGAAGGCGAAGCGCTGGCGACTCTGGTCGTGAACAATATGCGTGGCATCGTGAAGGTCAACGCCGTGAAGGCGCCTGGCTTTGGTGATCGTCGCAAGGAAATGCTGCAGGACATCGCGATTCTGTCCGGTGGTACCGTGATTTCCGAAGAGGTTGGTCTGACGCTTGAGAACACCACCCTGGATGACCTGGGTACGGCTAAGCGCGTTAACGTCACCAAGGAAAACACCACCATCATTGGCGGTGCCGGTGCGCAGGCGGACATCGAGTCTCGTGTTGAGCAGATCCGCAAGCAGATCGAAGACAGTTCTTCCGACTACGACAAGGAAAAACTGCAGGAACGTGTTGCCAAGCTGGCTGGCGGTGTTGCCGTTATCAAGGTAGGCGCCGGTTCCGAAGTGGAAATGAAAGAGAAGAAGGCCCGCGTTGAAGACGCACTGCACTCTACCCGCGCCGCGGTTGAAGAGGGCATCGTACCGGGCGGTGGTGTCACCCTGATTCGTGCCATCGCGGCTCTGGAAGGCGTAGACGCGATCAACGAAGAGCAGAAAGCCGGTGTGAACATCCTGCGCCGTGCCATGGAAGCTCCGCTGCGTCAGATCGTTTACAACGCAGGTGGTGAGTCCTCCGTTGTGGTTGCCAAGGTTCGCGAAGGCGAAGGTTCCTTCGGTTACAACGCCGCGACCGAAGCCTATGGCGATATGCTGGACATGGGTATCCTGGATCCTGCCAAGGTGACCCGTTCCGCGCTGCAGGCGGCCGCTTCTGTGGCGTCCCTGATCATCACCACTGAGGCGATGGTTGCGGACGAGCCGCAGGACGAGTCTGCCGGCGGCGGTATGCCGGACATGGGCGGCATGGGTGGAATGGGAGGCATGGGCGGCATGATGTAATGCCGGCCAGATCCCGGCCAGCCCACAATGTTTGAGGCCTGGACCGATCTACCCTGAAAACCCCGCGCTGGTTCACACTGGCGCGGGGTTTTTCGTTTTTTTGTCATGAACTTGCGCCATGGCTTTGTTAGACTCGGCTACCAGTTTTTAAACGTGCCAGCTGCAATGACTGAATCCCGACCAACATCGTTTCCCGGCCCGGGCAGGCTGTTTGTCCTGTTGCTGCTTGGCGTATTGGTTTACGGGGGTGCCCTGATCGCACTGGTTCCGGCGGGCTGGCTTTGGCAGCAGGCGTCTGGGCGGGTTCAATTGCCGGAGCAAGTCAGCGTTCAGCAGGTCTCCGGGCGTTTATGGGATGGCGCCGCCGTGGTTGTTCTGGCGGGATTTCCTGTCAGAGTGCAATGGCAGCTTGAATGGCCATCGTTATCTGGACTGACTATGCCGCTGGCGTTTTCCGTTTCCTCATCGCAATCCCGGGTTGAAGGGTCTGCTCTGGCTGGCTGGCCGGGCAGCCTGGATGTCCGGGCCACTGGTTTGGTCACCGTTGCCGAATTTGAACCGCTGATTCGCCAGAGCGGTGGGGCCATGATTGAGGGATCGGTCACAATTGATCGGTTCACCCTGTCCTTGGCCGATGGCCGGCTGCAGTCTGCCGATGGCCGCGGGCGTTGGGGCGGGGGTACCGTCACCTGGCCAATGGGCAACCGGAGGGGCCAGGCCGAATTTCCCCCCATGCAGGCCAACCTGGACACCGTCGAAGGCGGCGTTGCCCTGATCGTCAGTGAGCAGGAGGGTGACGGGCCGGCTGCTGATGCCAGTATTCTCTGGGATGGCATGATGGAGGTCAGGGTATACAAGCGTATGGTTGATCTGGCACAGCAGCCCTGGCCCGATAGCGCAAGGCCCGGGGATGTGGTGTTCCGTGTCCGGCAGCCTTTGCTGCCAGGGGGGCTATAAGGTGCCGAAGCGCTCTGTGGATGGTCTGGAACGCCGGTTGAGAACACTGGCCCATCTGTTGTTGGTTGTGCTGGTGGTTTTTCTGGCCGTGGAGCTCGCCAGAGTCACCTGGCTGTTTGCCTGGAATGACCGGCCGGTGCCGGAGGTCTTCGGCCAGGCCTCGGGCGTGATCGCGGCAGATAACCGGTTCGTGGATGCCCCACTTGCAGGCTATGAGTTTTTCGGGCGACCGGAGAACCAGATGGGCGTGGCGGAGGTGGTTCGGCGTTCCGCGCCCGAGACCGGCCTGCGGCTGCGCTTGGAAGGTGTGCTGGTTGGGCAGCGGCCGGAGGACTCCGGTGCTATAGTTGCCGGAAGCAACGGTGAAACCGAATATTACCGTGTCGGCGAACAATTGCCCGGCAACGCGGAGCTGGCGGAGGTGGAGGCCGGCAGAATACTGCTTCGCCGCGGGGGCCGTTACGAGTCGCTGGCCTTCGAGGAAGAGGCCGACATGGAAACGCTGGTTGCTGAAGCGTCGTCGCCGCAGGCTGAGTCGCCGGATACCTACCTGGCAAATGCCAGGGCGCGGCTCGAACGCGAGGGCGCGGCAGCGCTGGCAACCTATGGCCTGAGACCCGGCGAGAATCAGGCAGGCTATGTGTATGATGGCTCCAATGCCATGCTGAACGCGGTGAATCTACGCCCGGGCGATGTCATCACGGCTGTGAACGGCCAGCCTCTGGGTGATATTGAACAGGATAAACAATTGCTGGACAGCTGGCGTAGCCAGCCCCGGTTGGATATTGAAATTGAACGTGACGGAACCCTGCTGACAGTCAGTTACGCCATACCCGAGCAATGGCGTTGACGGGGTACTTAAAACAAACAGGACGAAACCTCCAGATGTACAATCATAAGATCCATCTTTTCCGTGCCCTTCTGTTTGCGCTGTTGCTGCCGCTGGCCTCTTTGGCCCAGGCGCAGGGTGAAACCTGGAGACTTAACCTGAAAGATGCCGATATCCGGGCCTTTGTCACCCAGGTGGCCGATATCACCGGTTACAGTTTTGTGGTCGACCCCCGGGTTAAAGGCAAGGTTACCGTGCTGTCCAGCGCACCCATGAACAAGGATGAGATTTACGACCTGTTCCTCGCGGTACTCAATGTGCATGGTTTTACGGCCATCCCGGGCGAAGAAGTGGTCAAAATTGTCCAGCAGGTAGATGCCAAACAGTCTGCGGAAAATCTCGACCGGTTTCCCCGAACCCCTTCCGAACAACTGATCACCCGGGTTATCCAGATTGATAACGCCAATGCGCTGGAACTGGTGCCGATTCTGCGGCCACTGGTCGCCAAATACGGCCACCTGGCGGGCGTTGCGGCGGCGAATGCCCTGATTGTCAGCGATCACGCTTCCAACATTGGCCGCATCGAACAGATTGTCCGCGAGCTGGACAGCCCATCAAAGTATGAAGTGGAAGTGATTCAGCTCGACGAAGCCTGGGTCGGCGACATGGTAACCCTCCTTCAGGAATTGGCGCCCGAGGAACTGGGGCGGGCCGGTGGCGACAACGCCGCGCGCAAATACAGTGTTACCGCCGATGAGCGCAGTAATCGCCTGATTCTGCGGGGTGATCAGACCTTCAGGGACAAGATGCGCGGCCTGATCCGCCAGTTGGACCAACCGTCGGCCAGTGGCGGGACCACCAAGGTACTTCGTTTGCGCCACGCAGACGCCAAAGCGCTGACTGAAATCCTCAAAGGCGTGATGGGAGCGGTGGCCAAAGAGGGCGGTGCTGGCGGCGCTGCCAGTGGGGCCGCTGGCAACCCGAACAGCAATTTTTCGGTCTTCGCGGATGAGGGGCTGAACGCTCTGGTTGTACGCGGTGATCCGTCTCTGATGCAGGAAGCGGAAGAGATCGTGGCGCAGCTCGATGTGCGCCGCGCTCAGGTGATGATTGAAGCTGCTATCGTTGAAATCAGTGATGAGCTGGGAGACCAGCTTGGCGTGCAGCTGGCGGCGGGTGATGAGTCTGCAGGCTCGTTCCCGGTATTGGGAACCAACCTGACCAGCGGTCAGGGGATGGTGGGGCTGAATTCGGTCATTGGTGCTCTGGTGGGTGACACTATCCCCCAGCTCGGGGGAGGCCTGACGGTGGGTGCTGGCCAACGGGATGAAAACGGCGTTACCTGGGGCGTTCTGATTCAGGCGCTTTCCTCTTCCTCGGCGGCCAACCTGCTGTCTACCCCAAGCATCATTACCCTGGACAACCAGGAGTCGGAGATTATCGTTGGCCAGAATGTGCCTTTCCGCACCGGTGAATCCACAGTGACCGGCGATGGCACCACCAATCCATTCACAACGATTGAGCGGCGTGACGTGGGCCTGAGCCTGAAAGTGACCCCGACGATCAGTGCCGATGGTCTGGTCCGGTTGGTGGTTGAACAAACCACGGAAGATATTTCCACCACGGCCGTGGCCAACGCATCGGACTTGATTACCAACAAGCGCGAAATCAAGACCACGGTGCTGGCCGATGACGGCGAGACGGTCGTGCTGGGTGGTTTGATCAAAGACGATTATCAGGTAAGCAAGAGCAAGGTGCCTTTGCTGGGAGACATCCCGGTGCTGGGCCGACTGTTCTCATCGGAGAGCGAAACCCGCGTCAAGCGCAATCTGCTGGTGTTTCTGCGCCCCACCATTATGCTGGGCAAGGCCGAGGCGACGGCGGCCACAACCGAGAAGTTTAACCGTCTCTGGAACGTCAATCTGGAAGTGCGTGAGAAACTTGGCCTGCCCGCGGGAGCGGCCGATCCGTCGGTGGATATGCTGTTCGAAGGGCGCCGACAGTAAGTTCTCAGCCCGGGTAGCGTGGTTGAACGCTGCCCGGGCAGCCTGCTCATGATTTGCCAGATCAGGTCCCGCTACAGCGGAGGCATGGGGCAGTCGAGTTGATCGGCCACCAGCCGCATCAGTTCATATTCTTTTACATCCACTTTACCGTCGTGGCTGATGCAATGCCCGCAGGCATCAATAATCGCGGGCTTCAGCAGCGGCGAAAGCTGATTCAGCGTGTTCAGTGCCTGCCTGAGGTCTTTCTGGGTTACCCGGGGGTGTATGGCTTCCTGTTTCCCGTCACCAAACCCTGACAGGGCCTCCCGATAAAGCCGCTCAGCGGCGTCCGGGGCGCCAGTGCCGGCTCGGGCAAACAGGCTCAGAACCTTTTCCACCGCGGGTTTCACCTGGCGGAAACTGCGATACTTCACAGGAATAGCCTGCCCGGCGCCATTGCCAAGGTGGCGCCACAGAAAGGTTGTGAGTGCCAGCTCAAACAACGTCACCCGATTGTCGGCCTGAACCAGTATCTGCACATTACTGAGAAGAACTTTGCGCTCCTCGGGATCCAGTTTCCTCAGCGCCGGCATCGCCAGCTCCATCACCGGAAAGCGTGCCCGCTCGCCAAGTCGGCGCAAGGCAGGCACCAGTTTGGCGAGCAGGTCGGGCTGGGCGCCCAGTACTGGATGCTCGTCGATCAACGTCAGCTTTTCACTTTGTTCGGCCGGGTCCAATTCATGGATGATCAGGCCATAGCAAAGCTGAATCGCACCGGCCCGGGTATAGAGCAGGTTGCGGAAGGTGGCCGGTAGCTGCTTCAGAAGGCCGCTGGCAAAGCGTTCGCTGTCTGCCGACACCGTGCCCACCCGGCCTGACAGCGCGGCGGTCGGGGCGGAAGGTTGTTCTGCAACGTGGCTCGACAGCGGAGAAAGGCTGTATTTGCCGGTGCTTTGTGCAGGCTCGACAACCTGGCCTACCAGATCGGCGAAGCCGCCTTTCTTTGCGCTCTGGTTGTGCCCTTGCCCGCGCGATACGGGGTGTGTGTCTCGCAAACGGCTGCGCAGCCGTGCGATCAGCCCGGGCTGGATTGCCTGGATTCGTTCATCAACCGGCGGATGGGAGGCGAGGAGCGAGGTGAATTTCATCCGGGCGGCCTCGCCAAAGCACATATGATTCATGTCGCTGGCGTGGCTGGTGGTATCGAGATAGCCGCCTTTCATGCCAATCTTGAATAACGCCGAGCCGATCCCTTCCGGATTGCGGGTGAACTGAACCGAAGACGCGTCTGCCAGCATCTCCCGCTGCCTGGAGACAGCCGACTGGATTAATCGGCCAAAAAACACGCCAAGGTAGCCAATAATCATCAGGGCCAGGCCGATCAGCCCCATGGCGGCCTGAGCCCGGCCATCCCGGTTGCGGCGGTAGCCACTGCTGTAGAATCCGGCGCGAAGCAGAAACTGGCCAATCTGCCCGATCATCAGGATACCGGCCAGCAGGGCGATCAGCCGCACGTTGATGCGCATATCGCCATTCAGTATATGGCTGAACTCGTGCCCCACAACGCCTTGCAGTTCATCTCGGTCGAGTTGTGTCAATGCGCCATGGGTGACCACCATCACTGCTTCGCCCGGCGTGTAACCGGCCACAAAGGCGTTGATTCCGGTTTCCTGATCCATCACGTAAAGATCCGGCACCGGCACACCACTGGCAATCGACATTTCTTCAACGATATTGCGAAGTTTGCGCTCCTCCGGGTCGTTTGTATCCGGGTCGATGGCGCGTGCGCCGACCATTCGGGCGACACGAGAGCCGCCGCCCGCCAGGTCCACCCAGCGCACCAGCGAGCCGACGCCGATAAGGGCAATGACCGCTCCTGCGGTGGTCAGGCCATGGCTGGAGAGCAGCCAGTGCTGAAAGGGAAGGCCGGAAGTCTGGCTGCGGGTAACCATATAGGCCACCACGCAAACGGCAAGCGTAATGAGCGTGACGGCCGTCAGGAACAGAATGGTTAACAGGCCGGTATTGCGTCGGGCGCTGGCCTGGCGCTGGAAAAAACCGGGGCTTGCCATGAATCAGGCCTCAGAAACTGACTTTGGGAGCCTGGCGAGCCTCCGGAGACTCCAGTTGTAATTGCGCAGTTTCCTTGAATGCGAACAGCCCGGCAATCACGTTATTGGGGAATTTCTCCCGGAAGATGTTGTATGACATCACACCGTCGTTATAGGCCTGGCGCGCAAACGCTACCCGGTTTTCGGTGCTGGAGAGCTCTTCCATTAATTGCTGAATGGTCTCGTTGGCTTTTAATTCCGGATAGTTTTCGGCGACGGCGTAAAAATTGGCAAGGGCCTTGGTCAGCAGGTTTTCAGCACTGCCCAGCCGCTGGATTTTGGTGCCGTCACCGGGGTCGCGGGCGGCATCTTTCTGGGCGCTGACGGCATTGTTGCGGGCTTCCATCACTTGGGTGAGCGTAGACTTTTCATGATCGAGATACGCTTTGGCCGACTCCACAAGATTCGGAATCAGGTCGTGCCGGCGTTGCAGCTGAACGTCAATCTGCGCGAAACCGTTTTTGAACTGGTTACGCAACGAAACCAGCTGGTTATAGATGAACACCAGATAGAGGATGACGACGGCAATAACTACGAGACCGATAACAGTCGTTCCCATGACTACTCCTAAGGGCTGAAGGTTCAGGCGTTATTTTCCACGATTCGGGCGTGAAAAGTCTGTATGAAATTCTCAAAATCTTTGGGCAGCAGCGGCCTGGAGAAGAAATACCCCTGGGCAAGGGCGCACCCCCGCTGGGTGAGGTAGTACTCCTGCTCTGCAGTTTCCACCCCTTCGGCGATCACCGTCAGATTCAGGCTTCTGCCCAGATCGATGATCGTATTGGCTATGCGGGTGTCTTCCTCGTTGATCAGGAGATCGCGGATGAACTGTTTGTCGATTTTCAGATGCTGCACCGGCATCTGTTTCAGGTATGTCAGAGAGGAATAGCCGGTACCGAAATCGTCAACTGCAATACTGATTCCGGCACGGTGCAGTCGGTGAAGCTTGGCAACGGCATCCGCGAGATTGGTCATAAAGCTGGTTTCGGTGACTTCCAGTTCCAGCCGGCCAGCAGGAATTCGATGCCGTGCAAGGGTGTTCAGGATATCGTCGACAATGGATTCCTGGCGCAACTGGACCGCCGATAAGTTCACCGCAATGCGCAAATGCCTGCCTTCGCTGGCCCAGCGCGCGGCCTGCCAGCAAGCCTGATCCAGTACCCACTGGCCGATCTCGACAATGGAGCCGTTGGCTTCGGCTACCGGAATGAAATCGTCCGGGGGGATCATGCCACGACCGGGGTGCTCCCAGCGAAGCAGCGCCTCGGCGCCAATCACGCGCCGCGTTTCCAGGTTGATTTGCGGTTGGTACACAAGATGGAATTCGTGGTTGACCAGCGCCTGGGCCAGGTCTTTCTCCATCTGCCTGCGTTCGCGGATTTCCTGGTCGATACTGGCCACGTAAAACTGGAAGTGATTGTGCCCGGCCTGCTTGGCCAGTGCCATGGTCTGTTCCGCGCTCTGGAGCAGACGGTCCGCCTGGTCTGCATCGGAGGGGAATAATGAGATGCCCAGTGTGGCGGTCATCGAAATGCGGTGATTTCCCGAGCTAATAGGCGAACCGATTGTGGCAAGGAGTTTTTCCGCCGTTTCTGCTGCCTGGAAACCATCACGAAGGTGCTTTTCAACAACAACGAACTGATCGCTGCCTAACCGTGCAATGTTGAACCGGTCAGAGCAAAGGTTGGCCCGAAGGCGGCTGGCAACGGTCTGTAGGATGGTGTCGCCGGTGCGGAAGCCGCACTGTTCGTTAACGGATTTGAAATCGTCGATGCCGCATACAGTCAGCGCCAGGGCGCCGTGTTTTTCCTGAGCGCGTTCAATGGCTTGCTGAAGCTCTTCCATAAAGGCATCGCGGCTCGGCAGCCCGGTGAGGGTGTCGTACCGGGCAAGCCGGTTGATTCTGTCTTCTGCCTCCCGGTGCTTCTTCTGGGTGTCGCCAATGGCCACCAGCATATTGTTGGTGGCATTTACCCAAAGGCCCAGTTCGTCAGCACGATGACCGTCAGGCATGGTTACCAGCCGATCGTCCGGGTGTGCCGGATCGACTTTCTTGACCGACTGCACAATGCGCAGCAGCGGCCGGGTGAGCAACAGGTGGAAGACCACGAACAGGACAATGCCAAGAATCATGGCCAGAGCAATTCCCGAGGCGAAGGTCACCAGCGCTCGATTCAACCAGGTGCGGGCGAAGGGCGCTGTGTCGTAATGGACCTCCAGGAAACCGTAAATCTGATCCGGGTTGCTATTGCGGGTCAGGGTTTCACGATATTCCCTGACCTGCCCAAAAATCGGGTCAGTCAGAGGTCGATAAGGCGTGTCCTGCAGAGGACGCAGGCGCTCGCCGAGTTCATCGCCGTCCGGATGGGTGATGCGGGCCATGTGAATGGGTTCAAGGGCAAAAAGCCCGTCGACCACTTGCTGGGCCAGTGTGTCGTCGATGCTGAATACGGCCTGGGTGGCGGAGTCTTCTACCATCGACAGGGTTTGTGCCGCCTCGCGCTCGAGCTCTTCCGACACGCGTTCCGCATCGAGCACCACCTGTATAGCGCTTACCAGCGTGCCGCTGAGCAAGGCCACGATAAGTACCCATCGGAGAATGCGGGATCCAAGGTGGTTTTCTACTTCAAATGCTTGTTGCATCCGCTGTTTTGGCTCATCTGTCGGATTGATTCATTAGCACGCCGTGAAGGGTTCGGTCAGGCACCAGTGACAGTATGGTTCAGATTCCTTTCAAGTTCATGGAGTATGGCCGATTTTTTCAGAGAATCGTGCCTGGCCGTGTGTTGATTTGTTTCGCTTTGTCGCCATCAGATACAGAAACGCCCGCAGGGCATACCGTGCGGGCGTTTCCGGTGCGGGCAGGCGCGTCTTGCACCTGCCTCTGCTGGACTTGGATCAAGCCAGGTTTTCGTTAACGAAGTCCCAGTTAACCAGGTTCCAGAAAGCTTCCAGATAGTTCGGACGGCTGTTCCGGTAGTCGATGTAGTAGGCGTGCTCCCAGACATCAACGGTCAGTACCGGCTTGTCGGCACCGGTCAGCGGTGTTTCAGCGTTGCTGGTGTTGGCAATGGCAACACTGCCATCAGCCTTTTTGACCAGCCAGGTCCAGCCCGAACCGAAGTTGTTGGCGGCCTTGTCGTTGAATTCTTTTTTGAAGTCTTCGAAAGAGCCGAAAGCCTTCTCGATGGCTTCTTTGGCTGCGCCTGTGGGCTCGCCGCCGCCGTTCGGGCTCAGGCAGTGCCAGTAGAAGGTGTGGTTCCATACCTGTGCCGCGTTGTTGAACAGCGGGCCGCTGGCGCTTTTGATAATGTCTTCCAGCGACTTGTTGGCATTCTCGGTACCTTCAACCAGGCCATTCAGCTTGGTTACGTAGGTGTTGTGGTGCTTACCGTAATGGTACTCCAGGGTTTCCTGAGAGATATGCGGTTCCAGTGCGTTTTTTTCGTAAGGCAATGCGGGAAGTTCAAATGCCATGAGGTCGTTCTCCCTGGTTCTCTCTGTTTATGTGTGTTGACTCTCTCGCAATATAAGGGCGGTTTGAGCTAAATCAACCCTTTGTTGTGAGAGAGCTTTTAAACTCGGGGCTGCCGGGCAGGAACTGGGCACAGTTCCTTACCCGCCAGACCAGTTCCTGATAGTTGTCTGCCAGTATATTTACATGGCCGAGCTTCCTGCCCGGGCGCTCCCCTTTGTTGTAAAGGTGGAGGTGAGCGTAGGGCAGTTCCAGTATCCGTTCAATGTCGCCATGCTCGCCGATGATGTTGATCATGCAGCTTACGCCCCGGGCGGCGACGTTGCCGAGCGGGTGGCCGCTCACGGCACGGATGTGATTCTCGAACTGGCTGGTCATGGCCCCTTCGATGGTCCAGTGGCCCGAGTTGTGAACTCTGGGTGCCATTTCATTTGCAACCAGACCGTCGTCTGTTTCAAACAGCTCAAGTGTCAGTACGCCGACATAGTCCAATTCGTTCAGTAGCCCCTTGATGTATTTCTCGGCATCTTGCTGAACGTGTGGCTGAAGGCCCGGTGCCGGTGCGATGGAGTATCGCAGAATGCCCTCGTGATGGGTGTTCTCGGCGATCGGGTAAAAGGCCACATCGCCATCTTCGCCGCGAACCGCGATGATTGAGACTTCGCGCCTGAAGTTGACGAATTTTTCGACGATGACCCTCGGATGCCCGATGGCGGCCCAGGCCTCTTCTGCCTGTTCCGGGTTTTTAAGCACGGCCTGACCTTTACCGTCATAACCTTCGGTGATGGACTTGGCAACCACGGGGCAGCCCAGCGTTTCCGCCGCGGCTTGAAGCGACTCGGCACTATCGGCCACCTGCCACTTCGGGGTGGGGATGCCCAGTTGCCCGAAGAGCGTTTTTTCAGCCTCCCGGTTCTGGCAAACCTGCAGCGCACGGGGGCAGGGGTGAACCGGCTTGTGTTGCGCGAGTTGTTCGGCAACGTCAACGGGAAGATGTTCAAACTCGTAGGTCACCCGGTCAACCCGGGACAGAAAATCCTCCAGGTATTGGCCGTCGCGATCGACGATCACTTCACCGAGGCCCGCGCTGGGGTTGCCAGACATATCGTAAAAGACGAATTCTTTGGCCAGAGGATATCCGGAGAGCGCCAGCATCCGCCCGAGTTGCCCGGCTCCGAGCACACCGATTTTCATTCGAAATCTCCTGCTGTATCACGGCTCGCCGACTGTCAGCGAGGTGTTATTGGTCTCTGGGGTCAGGGTTATCCAGAATCGTCTGGGTCTGATTGCTCCGGAACTCTTCCACAGCCTGGCGGACCTTGTCGTCGAAGGCGCCGATAATCTGAGCCGCCAACAGGCCGGCATTGGTGGCACCGGCCTTGCCGATGGCTAAAGTGCCAACGGCAATGCCGCCGGGCATTTGTGCGATAGAGAGCAGCGAGTCGAGCCCGTTCAGTGCCTTGGACTGAACAGGCACACCCAGCACCGGCAAGGACGTTTGTGAGGCCACCATGCCCGGCAGATGCGCTGCGCCACCGGCACCACCGATAATAACTTTCAGCCCGCGTTCAGCGGCCGTTTTGGCGTAGTCAAATAAAAGATCCGGCGTGCGGTGGGCTGAGACGACCCGGGTTTCGTAGGGCACGCCAAGTTTATCGAGCATATTGGCGGCGTGTTCCATGGTGGGCCAGTCAGATTTCGAGCCCATGATAAGTCCAACAAGCGGCTGCATAAGCAACAGTCCTGTGATAATTGGAAAGCCGGCCATTGTATGTTCTGCCCAGTTGCCGTGCAACACGACAAGCCGCGCTGTCTGGCACCGGGGGGCTTTCTTTCCGGGTCGTCATTTTAACCGGTGCGTAAGTGCGGGTATTATCGCAGGTTATACAATTCAACTATCCATTCTCAGGAGCTGTAATGGAACCCATTCGCCCAGACAAAGACGAGCTGCGAGCAGAAACTCCGGCAGGCGCTGCAGAAGCCCGCGCCCCTCGGGGTGGTAACGAGCCCGGGGTTGGCAATGGTGGCTCCCGGCCGCCCGCAGCCTCCGGCGGTCGGCCCGGGGGTAAGGGCGGCGGGCGAATGCTGGTCTGGGTGGCAATTCTCGGGCTGGGCGTGGTGGCTGGCGTGGGCTGGTATGGCCAGGGGCAGCGGATTGCGGTGCTGGAAAGCCAGTTGGAAGAGGCCGATTACTGGGCCCGGCAGAGTAAGCTGGCACTGGCGCGCTTCGAGGGTGAATTGTCGGAAACCGGCGAATCCTTGCAGGAACGTGGTGCTTCGCTGGACGAAAAGATTGCAGCCAATGCGGAAAAGGTGGGCGTGGCCAACAGCGAAATCCGGAAGCTCTGGGTAGTGGCCAATGAGCGTAATCGGAAAAAGCTCGACGAGCATGGTCAGAGGCTTTCAGTGCTGGAGCAGCAATTGGCGGAAACCGGAAAATCCGTGTCTGATCTGGCCACCACGGTCGACAAGGTTCAAACCGGCCTGGGTGATGATATCGCTCAGTTGGGCCAGCGCCTGGATACGTCACTGCCGGCCCTTGAACAGGCAGACAGGAAGGCCGAGTCGCAACTTGCGGAGTTGAGCCGGCAGATTGGCGATGTGGATCAGGTGGTGGAGGGGCGTCTCCGCCGCTTCGAACAAGAGCAGGCGCTGGGCATGGATGGCGTTGAGAGCCGTCTATCGGCGCTGGAAGCCCGCAGTGAAAGCCTGGCTGGTGCCAGCGATGTCCGGGCGCTGCAAAACCGATTGGCAGAATTGGCCAGAACGGTGGAGTCTATTGATGCCTCCCGGGCCCAGTTGACGTCGCGCCTGGTCCGCCTGTCGGAAGAGGTCAATCAGCTCAGGGCGTCTGGCCCGGGGCAGTAGCGACGGAAGGGGTGAATGTAACGGTTTGTATTCATCCCTTGCGGTAGCTCTCATTTCTCTCGGTGGTCAGTTGTTATGATCGTCTCTACTCGATAAGGGATGAAGAGTGAATAACAATGAAAATCCGAGTGCCTTTCACAAAACAAGCTGCCGTTGCCGCGTGTTTTCTGGTGCTGTCCGGCTGCACGGTTTACCAGTCCATCGGCAAGAGCGTGGGCGGCTTCCTGCATCCGGTGTCTGGTCATGACTTTGTTCACATTGATACTGACCAGTGGAACCAGAACAACGCCCTGCTTTATTTTTATCGGACCCACTCCCAGTGGGCGGCAGACGAAATTGAATCTCCGAGCGTTTACATAGACGACAAGCATTACTTCAATATACGAAATAACAGTTTTACCTGGCTGGAAGTGAGCCCGGGCGAACGCCATATTGCCATGCGTCGGCCGTTGTTGGGGCTGGAAGGGTTGAACTCTTTCAGTCTCAGCCTGATCGCAGACGCCACGCTGAAAGTGGAGCCAGGCAAAATTTATTACCTGCGGTACAACGAACTGGCTGAGCCCGCGCGACCACATCCGGATCTCGACCCGGAACATCCTTTGGCCGCAGGCGATCTGCAGTTGGTATCACGGGAGTACGCCATGCAGGCTGAAGAGATTGTTTCCACGTTATTTCTCAACAGCGACCTGCTGGCGCCCAACCACGCCGCTACCTCTATCGTTGAAGTCAACGAAGATACCGATTATGAAAAGCGCAAAGAGGCGCTGGAGCAGGAGCGGCAGATTGAGTTAGAACGGCTGCAGCAAGCGGGCCAATATGAGGAGCCCTCCTGGTTCTGGCCGTTCGGCGGCGGGCCGGCGGTCGCCCTGGAGGCGGATCGCAAATTGAAAGCGCTGGAGCAGGAATACGCGCAGCTGGAGCGGGAGCGCGAACGCCGGGAGGAAGCCGAATCGACCGGCTGGTGGATTTTCTAGGTGCTGTCTACACTGGGAAGGTTCCGTGCTGTGAGATAAAAACAATGTCATTGAAAGAACAGTTCCTGCTTCGTATTGAAAAACTGGCGGGCCAAGTGGGTCCGTTACTTGAAGAATCCTGGCGAGATGCGCGCCAACGTATAGATGACCTTAATCAGGCGTTGGCCAGCCAGGCGGTGCCCGGTGAGCGCCGAGCCCGGGTAAGCGAGCTGGCTTTGAGGAGTAAAGGCCAGCAGGCGGGGCAGGGGTCGGCAAAGATTCACGCCTTTCCCGGGCAGGAAAAGGCGTCACAAGACTCTGATTTTGAGCAATAAATGTGCACTTTGTGGTGTCGCCAAAAAAACTTTGATTATTTTCGGAAAAACGTTTGACACTGTGAGCGAAATGCTTAAAATGCGCGTCTCACTTGGTTGAGACAGCAACGCTGAATCAGCAAGCGCGAAGCGCAACAAGTGGCTGTTTTGGGCCTGAAAAAGAGTAAGGCCATGAAAGTGGGTGGTTAGCTCAGCTGGGAGAGCATCGCCCTTACAAGGCGAGGGTCGCAGGTTCGATCCCTGCACCACCCACCACTTTCAAAGCAGCAGCAAGGTTCAGTCTTTCTGAATCGATGCGGAGCGGTAGTTCAGTTGGTTAGAATACCGGCCTGTCACGCCGGGGGTCGCGGGTTCGAGTCCCGTCCGCTCCGCCACCTTATTCTGGGTGGTTAGCTCAGCTGGGAGAGCATCGCCCTTACAAGGCGAGGGTCGCAGGTTCGATCCCTGCACCACCCACCAGATTTGAAAAAAGCAGACCTTCGCGGTCTGCTTTTTTTGTGCCTCGAAAAAAGTGCCGGGCGCTGATTGCCTGCAGAAAGGTCGACGCAGAGCAGAATGGTGCGCCGACCTTTACTCCAACAGCCTTCCCTGGGCTACTTGCCGATCAGGGACTGGCCGCACACCCTGACGACGTTTCCGTTTACGCCAGCCGAGGCCGGGTTGCAATACCAGGCAATGGTCTCTGCGACATCCACCGGTTGGCCGCCCTGAGACAAGCTGTTCATGCGCCGGCCGGCCTCTCGGATGGTGAACGGCATATCGGCGGTCATCTGGGTCTCGATAAAGCCTGGCGCGACGGCATTGATGGTGATGCCGTTCTTCAGGTGTCGGGCCATGGATTCAACGTAACCGATCACCCCGCTTTTGGCGCAGGAATAGTTGGTCTGGCCAAAATTACCGGCAATGCCGCTGATCGAGGAAATGCACACGATCCGGCCGTTCTCCCGCATCAGATTGCGCTCTGCCAGTTCTTCATCAATCAGCTCTTCTGCTGTCAGGTTGACGGCAATGGTCATATCCCAGAAGTGCTCCGGCATATTGCCCAGAGTCTTGTCCCGGGTAATGCCGGCGTTGTGAATGACAAAGTCTACGCCGCCGGTTTCTTTCTCAATGAAATCGGCGATCAGCTTGGGCGCTTTTTCATCGGTTATATCACAGGCCAGTGCTTTACCGTTCAGTGGGCCGGTTACTTTCTGGAGTTCGTCGAGTGCCGGTGGAATGTCCAGCCCGATGATGGTCGCGCCGTCCCGGGCGAGGGTGCTGGCAATGGCAGCGCCGATGCCGCGGGAGGCGCCGGTGACCAGGGCCACTTTCCCTGCCAGCGGCGCGACCGGGTTGCCGGCTTTGGCGTCGCTGGCCTTGCCGATGCGCACCGTCTGCCCGGAAACGTAGGCAGAGCGAGCAGACAGGAAGAAGCGAACAGAGGCGTCGAGCTGGTTTTCGGCGTTGGGGGCAATCCACAGAAGGTTCGCGGTGGATCCTTTTTTTCCGATCTCTTTGCCGACGGCCCGTACAAACCCCTCCAGTGCTTGTTGTGCTGCAGCCTGCGGGGCTTTTCGGCAAGTGTGCGGGTCCTGGCCGATAATCAGTACCCGGCCGTTCGCGGCCAGTTTGCGGATGGTGGGATGGAAGAAGTCATACAGGGCGCGCAGCTCACCGGGTTTCTGGAGGCCCGATGCGTCGAAAATCAGAGCCGAGAACCGGCCATCGATATCGCCGGTAACATCGAGTGCCTGGGCCCTCGTGCTGGCCTTGGCCGACTCTGACAGGTTCTCCGGGCCAGACGCGTGATGCAGGGTCGCCGGGCTGGCGCTGACAATACTGCCAAGGTTCGCGATGGCGCGCGCACCCTGGCCGGCGCCCACCAGGATATCTCCTTCAATAAAGGGCTGGTCCACACGCTTGAGGCGTTTCAGTGGGGCGGGCGAAGGCAAGCCCAGGGACTGGGCGGCGGTTTTGCCTACCGGGGTATTCACGAGCTTGAGATAGAGGTCAGACATATGTTCTTCCTTGTATACCTGGTTGTTTGCAACTTAGCCTAAAGGGTAAGGGATCTGCTGGCTATTGTATTGACTGAACGCAGGTTGTGCGTTGTCAGCGTTGCCAATGAGAGACCGCCGGCAGGCGCTAGACTCACTAACAGTATTGGCTTATCAAAACAGAATTATCTGACTCACAAGGAAGCATTGCGATGGCACAGGCAAAGACAAAGAAAGCGTCAGCAACCCCGGCAGCGGCAAGCCCCGGCGTACGGCGAGTGGCGGTTGTCGGTGGCAACCGGATTCCGTTTGCCCGTTCCAATACCGCTTACAGCAAGATCAGCAATCAGGAACTGTTAACGGCGGCACTCAGAGGTTTGGTTGATCGTTTCAATCTGGACGGAAAGCGAATGGGCGAAGTGGTTGCCGGGGCAGTGATCAAGCACTCCCGTGACTTCAATCTGACCCGTGAAGCTGTGCTCAGTTGTGGCCTGGCGCCGGAAACCCCGGCCTATGATATCCAGCAAGCCTGTGGAACCGGGCTCGAGGCCGCTATTCTGGTGGCCAATAAAATTGCTCTGGGTCAGATCGAGTGTGGTATTGCCGGCGGCACTGATACGACATCCGATGCGCCAATCGGAGTAGGCGAGGGTCTTCGGCAAATTCTGCTGGATCTCAACCGGGCCAAAACCACGACAGAGCGCCTGAAAATTCTGGGCCGTTTCCGGCCAGGACATCTGGTGCCGGAAATTCCCGAGAACGGAGAGCCGCGTACCGGAATGTCCATGGGGGATCACTGCCAGATCACCGCCAAGGAGTGGAATATTGCCCGGGAGGATCAGGATCGTCTTGCGCTGGAGAGTCATCAAAAGCTGGCGCGGGCATACGATGAGGGGTTCTTCGAGGATCTGGTTACGCCGATGGCGGGTCTCAATAAAGACAACATTCTGCGCCCGGACACCACGTTGGAAAAGCTGGCGACACTCAAGCCCTGTTTTGACCGTGAAAATGGCACCATGACAGCGGCCAACAGCACGGCGCTGACTGATGGGGCATCGGCTGTGTTGTTGGCCAGCGAAGAATGGGTGAAGGCTAACAATCTTGAGGTGCAGGCCTGGCTGACCTTCTCCGAGGTGGCTGCTGTGGACTTCGTTGATAAGAAAGAAGGGTTGTTGATGGCGCCGGCCTATGCCGTGCCGCGAATGCTGGAAAAGGCCGGCCTGACTTTGCAGGACTTCGACTTCTATGAAATTCACGAGGCATTTGCGGCGCAGGTGTTGTCTACGCTCAAGGCCTGGGAGGATCCCGGTTTTTGCCGGGAGCGGCTGGGGCTGGATAAGCCGCTGGGCAGTATTGACCGGGACAAGCTGAACGTAAAAGGCTCCAGCCTTGCCACGGGGCACCCGTTTGCCGCGACTGGCGGGCGCATTGTCGCCACCCTGGCCAGGCTGTTGGAGCAGAAGGGCAGTGGCCGCGGCCTGATCTCGATCTGTGCCGCCGGTGGCCAGGGCGTGACGGCTATTCTGGAGCGCTGATTCTGAAAGGATAGGTAATAACCGAGGCAGGCTTTGACAGCGAGGCGTCAGGTCTATACTATTCGCGCCACGTTGATCGGGCAGTTACCGGTTAATGACAAGTTTGATGCGGGATGGAGCAGTCTGGTAGCTCGTCGGGCTCATAACCCGAAGGTCGTTGGTTCGAATCCAGCTCCCGCTACCAAAAAAAAGAAAGGCAGGTCAGTCAACTTCACTGATCTGCCTTTTTTGCTTTCTGGGTGGCAAATATTTTCTGTGGCCAGTGTCGCTGGATGATGCCCCTTTCTGAACGAGCAAAAGGAGCCCTCTGATGTTCACTCGGCTACTTGGCGTTGTACGCCCCCTGCTGCAGATGGGGCTGATCCCCCAGATTACCATCGGCATTGTGGCCGGCATACTGCTGGCCGTCTTCCTGCCTGGTACAGCCCACTCGGTTTCTCTTCTCGGGCAACTGTTTATCTCCGCCCTGAAAGCTGTGGCTCCGATACTGGTATTTGCTCTGGTGACGGCGGCCATTGCCAATCATCGCCAGGGGCAACCAACCCATATCCGTGGTGTTCTGTTGCTCTACGTTATCGGTACTCTGGTGGCGGCCGTGGTGGCCGTAGTCGCAAGTTTTGCGTTCCCGACCGAGCTGACACTGGAGTTGCCGGAAGTGAGCGGTAACCCGCCCGAAGGGGTGCTCGAGATCTTGCGAAATCTTTTGCTGAGTGCGGTGACGAATCCGGTCAACGCATTGATGGAGGGTAATTTCATCGCCATTCTGGCCTGGGCCGTGGGTTTGGGGCTGGCGTTGCGCAATGGCAGTGAGAGCACCCGCGATGTGGTTAATGATCTGTCTGATGCCATTTCCGGCATTGTCCGGGCGGTTATCCGGTTTGCGCCTCTGGGGATTTTCGGGCTGGTCGCCAACACACTGGCTGACACCGGTATTGTTGCGCTTCTGGAATACGGTCGTTTGCTGGGTGTGATTGTCGGCTGTATGTTGTTCGTGGCGCTGGTAACCAACCCTCTGATTGTCTTTCTGCATACCCGCCAGAACCCATACCCGCTGGTTTTTGCCTGTTTGCGTGGCAGTGCCATCACCGCCTTTTTTACCCGCAGTTCGGCCGCAAACATTCCGGTCAACCTGAATTTATGTGACCGCCTCGGCCTTGATCCTGACACTTATGCGATCTCCATTCCCCTGGGTGCCACCATCAATATGGCCGGCGCTGCCATCACTATTTCCGTTATCACGCTGGCCGCGGCCCATACGCTGGGCATTGCCGTTGACTTCCCGACCGCGCTGTTGCTGTGTGTGGTTTCCTCTGTGGCAGCGTGTGGCGTGTCCGGCGTGGCTGGTGGCTCTTTGCTGCTGATCCCGCTAGCAACCAGCCTTTTCGGTATTTCCACTGAGGTGGCCATGCAAGTCGTTGCCATCGGCTTTGTGATCAGTGTGGTCCAGGACTCGACGGAAACGGCACTGAACTCATCAACCGATGTGTTGTTCACGGCAGCAGCCTGCCGTTCGGCAGAGGCTCGTGAAGTATCATGACCGCCGGCCGCCAGAATCTGGTGTTTATCGGTATGCCCGGTAGCGGAAAAAGTACGGTTGGGGTGCTGGTCGCCAAGCGATTGGGGCTCGGGTTCGTAGACACGGATTTGCTGATTCAGGAAGCCGCCGGGCGAACGCTTCAGGAGATTGTTGACGAGGATGGTTACCTGGCCCTGCGCCGAATTGAAGAGCGGGTGTTGCTGGGGCTCGACGTTGAGGGGCAGGTTATCAGTACGGGAGGGAGTGCCGTCTACAGCCAGCAGGCGATGAGTCATCTGGGCCGGAATGGTACGGTGGTCTTCCTCGACATTCCGCTGGACGAGGTTCAGCGGCGTATTGGCGATTACAGTCTGCGCGGCATTTCCCGGCGTCCGGATCAGTCACTGGAAGCCTTGTTTGCCGAACGCCTGGCGCTGTACAACCGCTACGCAGACCTCACCATTCATGGCCAGGGCCTGAATCAGGAACAGGTGTGCCAGGCGGTCATTGATGGCCTGGCGGGTTAGGGAAGATTTTCCCGCCAGCGCTTTACCCGAACCTGGTCCTTGATGACATCGACGACTTCCACGATCAATTGAATGAGAGCATCGTTCCGGGACTGCTCGTGTAATTCGTGATCAGGCTCTGGCAGGAAGACGTTGACGATGTCCTCGACGAACGCGTGATTACTGGTCGAACCCAGGTCTTCGAGTATCTGGTGAATGACATTGGCGACGATATCGCCGACGGCGTTCTCAAGGGTATCCTGTATGGTGGGCCCCACCACCGGCAGGTATTTCAGCCTGGAAAGCTCCAGATTCTGCTTCAGGGCTTCATCGACCCGATTCTCCATGTAGGCCCGCAAAGCACCGCGATTCGGTACGTAACCCTCCTGAGCGGCCAAGGCTACCCGTTCCGATAGCCAATCGGCCAGCATTGCCCGGCGCGGGTAAAGAATGTCCTGCTGAATGCGATCGAACAAAGGCGAGCCCTTTTTTACCTCCTCCTGAACTCCGGTCAGGACTTTGATCACGATGCGGTCAGACAACTCCTCCATGAAAGCCTCATAGTAAAAGCTCACAAACTGGAACAGCCGGGTTTTGGTGAAATCGATAATTTTGTACTGATGCAGCCGGTATATGATCGAGATGACGCGCAGGATTCTGAGGAATCGCAGGCTACCGACCGGAATACAACCGACCAGATCGTACCAGTGAATGAACGGGTAGAAATACCACCGGTCATAGATCCCGGCTTTGATGGAATAGCCCCAGCGCACCACAAACTCGCTCAGAAATATGGACACGAAGATCAGGTCGTAGAAGATAAATCGCTCGTGGATGGGATGATAGGCCGCCTGAAGAGCCGGGGTATAATCCCGGAGCAGGTTCTGCACGGCGACAAACCCGTAGATAGAGTCCCAGATGATGAAAGAAAGGTTGATGATCAGCAGGCCAAGCATCAGAAAATCGATGAGAAACCAGATTAATTGATGGCTGGATTTCAGATTTTCGCGGTTTACATGAAGCATCCGTAAGGCCTGTCTGTAGCTCTATAAGTGCCTGACAGGTTAGCCTATTTCCAGAACCGGAGCGAGAGTGGGCGGGGCATCGCCGGATGCAGTATGCTGCTAGTCTTGGTAATGCGGGCGTGGATAGTGTTCAGGGCTGTGAGAGATGCCCCCGGGTCCGCGACCGGAAATTCTTATGTTTTTACCTCAGGGCGGCCTTCCTTAGATGCGGTTATTCGTGACTCACAGCCAGGCAGTAATCAGATTGGGCGTGTGGCTACTGTTCTGGCAGTCCGGGCTGGCTTTTGCCAATCAGGTACGGGTGGAGGTTGAGGGTGACTACAGCCCTTTGCAGGAAAATGCCGAAATATTGCTGGGTGAGGTTGAGGACAGGACCGCAGATGGCCTCCGTCGTTATGCCTCCAGTGCGGTAGATACTGTGAGAGAGGCTTTCCGGGCATTGGGGTATTACAATCCGGAGATTCGCTGGCGGGTTGATCAGCCAGACGCAGCGCCAGCGGAACTGGTGCTCTCTGTTGTGCCCGGGGAGCCAGTGCGGGTGCGTTCCCGGGAAATTGACATCCAGGGCCCGGGCGCCGACGATCCGGGCTTGATTCGGGGCCTCCCGGAGCCCCCCAGGGAGGGCGATATCCTGAATCACGGAGAATACGACAGTCTGCGCCAGGCCATTCGGAATCGGGCGGGCCGTCTGGGGTATTTTGATGGTGAGTTTACAGAGCGCCGGCTGGCGGTCGATCCGGATGCCAGGACGGCGGATATACGAATTGGTTTCAAGACCGGCGAGCGCTATCGGCTGGGGGAGGTCAGCTTCCAGGAGGGGCATGGTTTTGACGAGCAGTTGCTGCGTCGCTTCGTAACCATTAAACCGGGTGAACCGTTTCATGCCGATAAAGTCGCGCGACTGAATCGGGACCTCTCCAACAGCGGGTATTTTTCCAGCGTAGACATCAACGCCTCACCGTCCCGGGCCGAAGATGGCGTTATTCCGGTTAGCATTGGTCTGAATCCCCGGCCGCCACGATCGGTGTCTGCAGGTGTCGGGTTTTCGACTGATGTGGGGCCTCGGTTTCGGGGCAACTGGCGGGAACACTATATTAACCCGGAGGGATACAAGCGGGGCGCCGATACCGAATTGTCTGAACTGCGCCAGAGCATCAGCGGCTGGTACGAACTGCCGCTGGACCCACCCATGACGGATTCTATTCGTCTGGGTACGGGCTACCAGAGGGAGCACGTGGAAGATGTCGAGTCCGAGCGGCTGACCCTGGGGCAGCAATGGAATCATCAGCTTGATAATGGCTGGATGCAGGTGCTATCGATGCGCTGGGAGGGCGAGCGCTTTAGATTTGGCGACGACAGGCGCGAAACATCGAGCCTGCTGTTGCCTGGTGTCAGCTACTCCAAACTTCAGGCCGACTCCCCCCTGGATCCGTCCCGGGGCTTCCGTGTGCAGCTGGATTTGACCGGGGCTCACCGCGCGGTGCTCTCGGATGCCGATATTTTACACGTCAATGTGCTGGCCAAGGGTTTGTATACCTTTGCCGACAAACACCGTTTTCTGGCCCGCTTTAATTTGGGGGGAGTTGCCACCAACAGTTTTGCTGATGTTCCCCCCTCGTTGCGTTTCTTTGCTGGTGGTGATCAGAGCGTCCGCGGCTATGGTTATGAGACGCTCTCGCCCAAGGACAGCAGTGGCAACGCCATCGGTGGCAGGTATCTGATTGTCGGCAGCGCCGAGTATCAGTATGAATTCGTCAGCAACTGGCGGGTAGCCGCCTTTGTCGACGAGGGCAACGCTGTCGACGATCTTTTTGACCCGCTGGCAACCGGTGCGGGCGTAGGCATTCGCTGGGTCAGCCCGGTTGGCCCGTTGCGCCTGGACGTAGCCCGGGGATTGAACGACGACCTGGGGGGCGGCTGGCGTATTCACTTCTCTATGGGGCCGGAACTGTGACCGAGACCAGCCGCCAGAATAATCAGCCGCAAGCGCCCGGCAGCCCGAAAAAACGGCGCTGTTGGTTCTGGCCGCTGGTGGTTGTGCTTGTGTTGGTCTTTTTGCCATTGATTTTGCTGGCCATCATCCTGCTGGCGTTGCGCAGTGAGACTGGAACGGCGTGGGTGATTGATCAGATACCCGGCCTGCAAACGCAGGCGGCGACAGGGTCGTTGTTCGGCGCATGGCGGGCCGAACAGGTGCGTTGGCACGGGTATGGTCTCGGTGTGGAGGTTGATCAGCCGGAAATTGACTGGTCCCCGTCTTGCCTGTTTGAACTTGAGTTGTGTCTGGACACGCTGAAGGCGGCCCGTATTGACGTCACTCTGCAGGATACGGCGGAGGCCGGGGACCAGGCCCGGGGCACTATTCAGTTGCCGACCATCAACTTGCCTGTGGCGATCAATATCACGGAGGTCCGTCTCGGGAGCCTGACCGTGAACGAGAACCTGGTCTGGAACCGTTTTGAACTGTCGTCACGGGCGTCCGGTGCCGCTGTCGGGATTGACGAGTTGGTTTACGAGCGTGGCAATATTCGGGTGAAGGCCGACGGTCGGGTTGAGATGCGGCGTGACTGGCCGCTGAATCTCGCGCTGGCTGTTCAGTTGCCGCCGCCTGAGGGGGATGACTGGCAACTCGCCCTTGACCTTTCCGGGAGCGCCAGGGATCTCCGGGTGAACGGCGCCAGCACCGGTTATCTTGAGGCTCGGGTAAACGGCACTGTGCAGCCTCTGGATCCTGAGCTGCCGGCGCGGCTCCAGCTTCAGTCCAAAGAATTTCTGGCTCTTCGTTCCCTTCCCGAAACCCTCACGCTGGGCCAGTGGCAACTGGCCCTTGACGGTACGCTGGCGAGCGGCTTCGACGTGCGTACCCAGGCAACATTGCCGGCGTCGACCGGGCCGGTGGAGGCGGTTGTTGAGGGCCTGGTTACAACACAGGGAGCTTCCGGGGTCTCCGTCTCGCTGCTGGCACGCAATCCGGATAAAACGACGGAAGGGCGCTTTAGCGCAAACGGCAGTGTGTCATGGAGCGAGGGTATCAACGCCAATGCCGATGTCATGCTGGACCGGTTTCCGTGGTATGGGCTTATTCCGGATTTTGAGAAGCCACCAGTTGACCTTCATCGCCTTGATGGTCAGGTTCGATACAGCAATGATCGTTACCAGGCAGAGCTGGAGGCGTCTGTGGATGGCCCTTTGGGTGAAGCTGAACTGACATCGAACCTGGAGGGCGACCTGGCGTCAGTGAACGTGACCCGGCTGAACATGACCACAGGCGCCGGCTCGCTGTCCGGTGAAGGTACGCTGGCCTTTGCCGGCCCTCTGGCCTGGGATGCCCAACTGCAACTCGACCGGTTCAATCCGGGGTACTGGCTGCCGCTGCTGGAGGCACGCTTGAATGGCACGGTCCGCACCCGCGGCCAGTTGTCGGCGGATGCTTTGCCAGAACTGTTTGCAGAGCTCGATATCAGCGGCCAGTGGCGACACCAGAATGCCAAAGCGCAGGGGCAATTACTGACTAAAGGGCAGGACTGGGTTGTCGAAAATCTGTCGGTCTCGGTTGGTGATAACCGGTTGCAGGGGCAGGGGCGTTATGGCCAGTCTCTTGAGGGGGATCTGAGTTTCGATTTGTTGGCCCCGGAACAGTTGATGGCGGCGCTTGAAGGCCGGGCCAATGGCCGGTTGCAGTTGTCCGGTACCCCGGACGCTCCGGGCGGTAACTTTGTATTGGAGGGGAAGGATCTCAGCTGGCAGAAGCAGTTCCTGGCGGCCGATGCCAAGCTTCAGGCTGAACTGAATCAGCAAGGGGCCCTGACCGCGGAGCTTTCCGGGACAGATCTTCAACTGGCGGGCCGGGAGCTGGACAACGTGCTGGCTTCGCTCAGCGGGACCCGGCAACGCCATACCCTGTCGGTACAGGCCGAACACTCCGAAGCCGCGATAGAGTTGGAGTTTGCTGGTGGTTTTACCGAGGCATGGGCCGACTGGCAGGGCCAGTTGGCCGGGGGGCAATTGACGGTTCCCGAGCCCGGGCAGGTGTGGCAACTGGCATCGCCGGCCGCGCTTACCTATGTCGACGGAAAGCTGGCGTTCGGGCAGCATTGCTGGCGGTGGCAGCGAAGCTCCGTGTGCGCCGGCGATCAGAGATTGTGGCCTGATCCCGTGATTGCCTACGAAATCCGTGGCTTTCCGGCCTCTGCTTTGGCGCCGTTACTGCCAGAGACACTCCAGTGGCAATCGGCAATTGATGCCGATATCAGTCTGGCGCTCACCGATGCAGGGCCCGATGGCCGAATCCGTGTTGATGCTAACGCCGGCTCATTTGCCGTACTGGCGCGTGACGACTGGCAGTCCCTCGACTTTGACACGCTGGTTCTTGAGGCTCGCCTGAAGCCCGATGATGCCAGGATTACCCTGGATTTCAGTGGCCCGGAACTTGGGCGGTTTGCTATGGACCTTGCTGTGGATCCGCTGGCCAGCGCTCGCACGGTACAGGGGGACTTCCGCCTTGAAACCCTCGATCTCGCTTTCCTTTCCGCCCTGACTGGTCTGGAAGACGTTCAGGGCCAGGTCAACGGAAATGGGCGATTATCCGGCCCGTTGATGAAGCCGGAGGTCTATGGTGAGTTGGTGCTGAGCGACGGCCGCGTCTTCGATCCCGCGCTGCCGTTGCCGCTTGAGGAATTGCTCGCGGTGCTTGAATTTCAGGGTCAGTCCGCTCGGCTCAGCGGACGCTGGCAAAGCAACGATCGGAGCCAGGGCGAGCTTGCCGGCAGCCTGAACTGGTCGACAGAGCCGCAGTTCGAGGTGAATATCAAAGGTGAACGTTTGCCCGTTACGCTTGAGCCTTACGCACAGCTTGAGGTCGAGCCGGATCTTGATATTACCTTTAAGGAGGGGGCGCTATCGGTCTCCGGCCGCGTTGATGTGCCCCGTGGCGGGATTGAAATAGAGAGTGTGCCACCGTCGGCGGTTTCGGTTTCTGAAGACGAGGTCATCGTGGGGGTGGAGCGGGAAGAGCCTGCGATCCGGGCGTTGTCCATGGATGTAACGGTGGTGGTGGGTGAAGATCAGGTTACGTTTGATGCCTTTGGTGTAACCGGCAACCTTGAGGGCACTTTGCGGGTTGGCAACAACATGGATACCCGGGGCGCGCTGCAGTTGGTCGAGGGCCGCTACGAGGCGTTTGGTCAGGAGCTGGAATTGCGTCGTGCCCGGATTCTTTTCGTGGGAGCGCTGACGCGCCCGTATCTGGATATCGAAGCGGTCCGGGAAGTGGATACCGTGGTTGCCGGGATACGCTTGACCGGTCCGGTAGACGAGCCCGAAACCAGTGTGTTTTCCGAGCCCGAGATGCCCCAGAGCGATGCGCTGTCTTATGTCATTCTCGGGCGGCCACCCAGGGGCCAGGGCGATGAGGGGCAGATGAGCCAGGCGGCTCTCTCTCTGGGGCTTACTCAGGCCAGCAAGATTACCCAGGGTATTGGCAATGAGTTGGGAATACGTAACTTGATCCTGGAAGCTGAGGGCTCGGGAGACCAGGCGTCAGTAGTTGCCAGTGGTTACATTACCGATGATCTCAGCATCCGTTACGGGGTTGGTATATTTGAACCGATCACCACAGTGGCACTGCGCTATGACCTGGGCCGCTATTTCTATCTGGAAGCCGCCAGTGGTCTGGCGGCTTCCCTGGATATCTTCTACACACGAAACTTCTGACACGCTCTGCGGTTGACCGGAGCGGTCAATCCAGTTCGAAGGTTGCACTGACCGAGGCCTGAATTTCTCTTGGCCCTACGCTGGAAACGGCGTCGCCGGCCATTTTGGATTCTGCCATCATCACCGGCGCGGGGCGGTGGCCGCCGTTGATGTTCATGGAAACCACATCGCCGCAGCGCATATCGAGTTGCTCCGCCGCAAAGTCACACCGCTTTCTGGCATCTTTGATCGCGCGTGCCAGAGCTTCGCGCTCAAGCGCCGGTTCATCGGAATGGAAAAACATCTGGCTACCCAGATGGTACTGCAGGCCCACTTCGTTTGCGCTACTGATCAGGCGGTTCAGTAATTCCAGATTCTGCACCGAAAAACTCACTGTCTGCCGGGCTACCGACCGTTGTTCGGGCGGTTGGTTCTGCTCTCTCGAAGGCACTGTGCGGGTGTAGACACTGAGGTTGGCGTCGGAATAGTCGTTGAGCTCGTCGCGGTACCCGGCAATGGCCTCGCGCCACTGCGCCATCATGGCTGACACTTGTTCAGTCGCCGTCGCGGCGTTGTCGTGCTCGGCCATGGCGGTGAATTGTAGCCTGGCACTGTCAGGCTCATAACGCACAATGCCCTGGCCGTTCAGGCTCAGTTCGCCGGCGTTGACGGTGAGCGGCAGCACGGAAAGAGCAGCGGTCAGCGCCATAACGGAGCGGAATTTGACCATGGTTATTCTCCTTGTAAGCGAGCGTCAGGGGATTCGAGGTTGTCCAGCCGTTCCAGTTTCCGGGCTCGTGCAGCCTGAACAAAGTGACCAAAAATACGGCGGTGCCCGGTGTGGTACAGAAGGTATTCCGGATGCCATTGCACGCCCATCAGCCATTGCTGGCCAGTGTTCTCAATGGCCTGAACAAAAAGATCATTATCTACGGCGGTAACTCGCAGATTGCGGCCCAGGCGTTTGATCGCCTGGCTGTGGATCCGGTTGGCGCCGATGACATGACTGTACATAAGCTGGCCGAGCCGGCTGTCTTGCACCAGGCGAACGGTTTGCAGGGGCAGGAGTAAGGGCCGGTGCCGCGTATTGACCCGCAAAGGGGTAACGTTCTGGCACAGGGAACCGCCATGAAAGACATTGATGAACTGCGCGCCCCGGCAGATACCGAGCACCGGGATATTGATGGCTTCGGCCTGCTCCAGCAGATGGGTGTCGGTTGCATCGCGCTTCAGGTCGTACCGTGCGGTTACCTGAGATTGTTGCTGGTAGCGCTGTGGATGAACATGGGTGCCGCCGGAAAGTACCAGTCCGTCCAGTAATGCGACGTTGGTCCGGTCACCGGGCCTGATGTAGTGGGTTCTTGCGCCGTGCAAACGCAGCCCCAGGCTAATCAGGCGGTGAGCCATGGAGCGCCGCGCCGGACCACTGATGCCGATGGTCAGGCCCGGAATTTCCGGTGCTTCGGTTTGTTCAGACATAACCGTGCAGGCGCAACCAGTTATCGGTTGTCTCGCGCCAGGAGTGGGTGAGATTGTGGAAGTTGAATTCCCGAGCCTTGTGAAACTCCTGGCGCAGATCTGCAAGGTCCCGGGGGGTGTTCGCCAGCTGCTCAAGCACTACCCAGTCGTTCCAGACGGTGGAGAAATGCCATGCCGGGTTGTCTATGTCGCAGTCGGGTAAGCGATAGTGCAGCGTGGGACGGCTTTTAATTCTGGGGTCCCGGACATACTCCTCCAGCAGCGGTTTATTCAAATGCGCAAACAGCGGCAGAAGGTCCAGCGCTTTGTTGCGGGTAGGGTTGTAGCGCAGGTAATCCCGCATCAGGGTTTCAATGTCCGGTGAGTAGTCGGCTGCCAGGAGCCGATCGGTATACCGACTGCTCCAGGGTTCAATGTAGGTGGTGAATTTCCTGCTGATGTCCAGCTGATGCCGGGATTTAAGCCAGTCATACAGCAGGGCAAACGCTTGCAGGTAGCGCACCAGCGTCTCCGGCTCCAGGTCGGGTAACTCGGGGTTCA
Organism: Marinobacter sp. VGCF2001; assembly: GCF_049943275.1. NCBI lineage: Bacteria > Pseudomonadati > Pseudomonadota > Gammaproteobacteria > Pseudomonadales > Marinobacteraceae > Marinobacter > Marinobacter sp. VGCF2001. Next base: position 636,322 of record NZ_JBNFVX010000001.1, on the reverse strand, counting down.
GTTGAAGCCCGAAAGCGAAATAAATGGCTTCCCGGCTTCCCTCTGCTCCAAGCCTGTGAAGCTCGTCGACCAGATCTTCGATCATTCCAAGTGCTGACATTGCCAGCGGCGGTGCCACAATTTCCAGGGGAACAATCTTCTCTGCGGCAAAGTCGATCACATCCATGGCATGGGTGCCAAGCTCTCTGAGGGACTCCGGGAGCCTCTGGTCGGCAAGATCCAGGTCTTTGATCGGGTCCGAGTCGAGCTCGATGGTAAACGCGCCGGCTTCCGTATCCACCCGGGTGACGTATCGGGATGTGAGTCTGGGCTCACCATCCAGCAAGCGGGCTACATGGGCCACCAGGGACTCGTAGGCCAGTCCCGACAGCTCAATTTCAACACCGACCTTTCTTTCCGGCCCGGCCTGAGTAGTCTGCTGTTCCGGCATATTACAGCGATTGTGTGCAGTCATGTCATTCTCGGCTTCCCTGTGTCTGGACTAAGTCACCTTAACATATACAGGTTGTCGCTCTCCCGTTACAGCACAGACACGAAAACGCCGGGGGCTTTACACTGGATAAAACACTGTATATAGTCAGTTCACTGTATAAAAAAACAGGATCGAAATCCCGGAGCCCGACCAATGAAGTTAACCGCAAGACAATCACAGGTACTGGATATTATCCGCCGTTATGTGGATGAGACTGGCTATCCGCCTACGCGGGCAGAGATCGCGGCAGAGCTTGGGTTCCGTTCTGCCAATGCCGCAGAAGAACACCTGCGGGCCCTGGCCCGCAAAGGGGCCATCGAAATGGTTCCTGGGGCAAGCCGGGGCATTCGGCTGCCGGAAGCTGAGGAAGATCCGGGGTTGCCTGTCATCGGGCAGGTTGCGGCGGGCAGCCCGATACTGGCGCAGGAGCATATTGAAGATCACTGTACCCTGCAGCCCGGTTTTTTCTCGCCCTCGGCAGATTATCTGTTGCGGGTTCGGGGTATGAGCATGAAGGATGTCGGGATTCTGGACGGAGACTTGCTGGCCGTCCACAGCACCCAGGACGTTCACAACGGCCAGATTGTCGTCGCCCGTGTTGGTGAGGAAGTCACCGTAAAACGGTTCCGAAAGGAAGGCAGCAAGGTCTGGTTGATTGCAGAAAATGAAGAGTTCGCTCCGATAGAAGTCGATCTCACGGAGCAGGAATTGTTTATTGAAGGGCTTGGGGTGGGGGTTATCCGCCGGTCAGATCTTCATTGAGAACAGTGTTCACAGGCGCGCAGCGCAGGTAGGTGAGTAATGGAACAGTTGAGCTTCTCCCAGAACATGGCGTTTCAGCCGTCGGCTGTTGCTTCGGCAACTGCGGTTTCAGCAGGAACGAAGGTATCGACCGTCGGCGTAGTGTCGGGGCGTCATGCGTCGACGGGCTTTGGCGGTAATGTGACCGAAATTATTCTGCCTGAAGAACAGGTGGAGAACTTCCAGTTGCTGCTGCCAATGCTGACTCAGCTGAACCAGGAAAAGCGCTGGCTGGCCTGGATAGATCCTCCCCAGTCGCTGGTTGCCAAATGGCAAAAGATGCACGGCATTGTTGCTGGCGAAATCCTGGTGCTGCGGTCGACAACCGAGTTTCCGGCTCAGGATCTGGCGGAGCGTGCTCTGGGGGCAGGAACCTGCCACGCAGTGGTACTCTGGACTCAGAAGTTGGGGCGCGCAGCGCTGGAGACCTTGCAGACGGCTTCAGCCCGGGGTAACAGCCATGGTGTGGTGCTGCGCCAGCGATAAAGAGCGATCAGTGCAGGGTGTAGCGGGGCTGACTGTCTACGAAGTCACTCTCGTCGTCTTCCCAGTCAATGTCATGGCTGATATTGCCTGCAGCCTCTATGCCTGCTGCGATCATGGCTTTGGCAACGCTCATGTCGCGGTCTTCAAGCATTTCGCGGGCTTCTTCAGAGAACGAAATTCGCACCAGAGGCGCAGCGTCGTCATCGATACGGCGAAGCGCATAGTCGCCATCGGCAAGTTGTACGATTTCAAAAAACGAAGGTGACATTCATTCAACCTTTATTTGCTGTCTGTATGCGTTAATGGTGTAAGTCGGGTAGCGAGTTACCACTCGCTGTGCTGATCGTCGATGGCTCTGGCTGTGGCGCTGATTGCAGCCAGTGTGCTTTTCAAGGCTTCGGCAGACCGATCGGGGCCCTGCTCTGCGGAAATCGCGATGATGTTTTCGTCGGTAACAGTTTTTCGCGGTTTCGGCGGCTCTGAGAGCGCCCTCTCCAACTGGTCCAGGTGTTGCCACCAACTCCCTGTTGTATCAATCAACTCCCGCAGTGTTCCGATTTCTGCAATCGGGTAGCTGAACAGGGTCTCAAGCTCGTCTACCGTCGTTGGCGTTGCCGCTTTGTTCTGATGACATCGGGCAATCATCGTCAGCAATAGCTGGCGAGCCCTCAGCATAAGTTCCACCGCGCCCTGGATCAGCGCCTCACGGTCGGCTGCCGGGAGTTCCTCTGCGTGTTCCGTTCTGGCCACCAAGGTCTTGGCAAGAAACAGCTTTTGACAAACGAGAGAGTGCCATTGAGAGGCCATTGGAAAACCTGTGGTCAGATCACTGTCTACGAGCGGTTGAGTAAAGCCGGCCAGTGTACCATTTCCAGCGGATTATTTCCCGCCCTGGAAGCCTCGGTAAAAACGCTTTCACAAGAAACTACAAACAACCACTTGAAACGATCGTTTGAAACTGGCAAAAAGGTCGGCAGATTGGGTGAGTAATAACCACTCAAAAGACTCACGCTGGAGGTAAAGGATGCGAAACCGATTAATTGCTGCCATCGCAGTTGCTGTTATGGGAGCTTCCACTCCGCTGCACGCGAAGGTAACCCAGGCTGAAGCCGCACGTCTGAATAACGATCTCACCCCGGTAGGGGCGGAACGTGCCGGTAATGAAGTCGGCACGATACCTGCCTGGGATGGCGGTCTTGATACCCCCCCGGCCAACTGGCGCAAAGGCACGGTAGAAATCAATCCGTTTCCTGAAGACAGCGCTTTGTATGTGGTAACGGCGGACAACCTGGACCTGTATCGCGACAAATTGTCGGATGGCCATATCCAGTTGCTGGACCAGTACGGTCCAGACTTTTTTATGCCCGTGTACGAGACCCGTCGCACTGCAGCGTTTCCCGAGCACGTTTACGAAAAGTTTCGTCAGAATGCACTGACTGCTGAACTGCTGGATAACGGCAATGGGGTGCGAGACACCATTATGACCAGCCCTTTCCCCATTCCTCAGAACGGCCTTGAGGCAATCTGGAACCACATCCTCCGTTATCGTGGTGAGGAGGTATCGTTCCGGAGTGCAGCGGCCACACCACAGGAAGATGGTTCCTTTAATCCTGTGGTTAACCATTACGATTATTTCTTTGCCTACAGCCAGGTGGGAGCGGATCTGGCGAATATCGACAACAAGATTTTTTATCTGAAAACCGAGACCATTGCGCCAACAACCCTGGCCGGCACGATTACTCTGGTGCATGAGACCCTGGATCAGGTGCGTTCGCCCCGTCTGGCATGGCGTTACGACGCAGGCTCACGGCGGCTGCGCCGGTCTCCGAACCTGGCTTATGAAACCGACCTGCCGAACTCCTCGTCGTTGCGCTCGGTTGACCAAAAGGATATGTACAACGGCGCACCCAACCAGTATGACTGGGAGCTCAAGGGCAAGCGCGAGCTGCTGGTGCCCTACAACGCCTACAAGCTCCATGACTCGGATGTGCGTCCTGACGATATCATTCAACCGAACCATATCGATCAGACTCTGGCCCGTTACGAGCTGCATCGGGTTTGGGTAGTGGAAGCGACCCGCCGCACCGGCATCGGGCACATTTACGATCGCCGGGTGTTGTATCTGGATGAAGACAGCTGGCAGATTCTGGTGTCTGAAGAGTACAACGAGCAGGGAGAGCTGTGGCGCGTCTCGGAAGCTCACAACATCAGTTATTACAGTGAGCCGGTCTTCTGGACGACCATGGAAATGACGTATGATCTGAAGGCGAACCGTTATTATATTGATGGTCTGGACAACGGTTATCCCGCTTACGATTTTGCCCCGGGGTATCGTGGTAACGAATTTACCGCCTCTGCGGCCCGTCGCGCTGCGCGGCGGTAGTCGTTCATGATGACAACGCCATCGCCTGTCGGTGGCGTTGTCTCGTTGGCCAGCCCCTCCCTCGAAGATTCTGGAGATCGCTGATGGCCACCCCCGAAACCCTCCTGTCCGACCTGGACCAGCTCGAAAATCAACTCAGGGAAGCTCTGGAACATCAGGACTGGGAACGCTTGAGTCAACTGAATGCCCGGGTGCGTCCTTCGATTGAGCCGCTGATGACCGAGCTGGAGAAAGGGACAATTGATGCTGTCCTGGTGCGTGAGCGGCTGCAAGCGCTCAATCGCTTTGTTGAGGAAGCCGATGCGGCGGCCACGGAAGCCCGGAACGAAGCGCGGGCTTCCCTGAAAGGCATGAGCCAGAATCGAAACGCGGCGAAAACCTACCAGAACGTTTCATCCAATCGTCAAAGATAGCGTCATAAAATTGACTCGAGACTGTATACGGTCTTAAATACCGCACAAATTCATGAAGAGATTCCTGTGAATGTCCAAAAATAACAAAGTGCTGGTGCTGAGTGAGGATGAATCCAGGCAGCGTGATCTGATCACTATTCTGGAGTTTATCGGCGAAGAGCAGGTAACTGCCGGCAACGAGGCTTTGGCGCTTTTGGCGAGTGATGACGAAGGGGTCAGAGACAGCGTTGCCGTGGCGGTGGTCAACGGAACCGAGCCTGCTGCCTGTTCCGCCATCGAGCAGGTGTGCCAGTCCATGACCGGCGTGCCGGTTCTGGTGGTGGGAGATCCGGACCTGAAAAAACTGTCCGACGATGACGCTGCCCGAGTAATTGCGCGGATGGAGTGGCCCCTGAACTACACCAAGTTTGTTGATTCCCTGTATCGGGCCCAGATATACCGGGACCAGTTCAGTCGTAACCAGCAACGGGGCCAGCAGCGGGGCGTGCAACTTTTCCGGAGCCTGGTGGGTACCAGTCGCAAGGTGCAGCAGGTGCGCCAGTTGATGGAGCAGGTGGCGGATAAAGACGTCAGTGTTCTGATAACCGGCGAATCCGGCACCGGCAAAGAAGTGGTCGCTCGCAATCTGCACTACCATTCCTCGCGCCGCGACAAACCGTTTGTGCCGGTGAACTGCGGTGCCATTCCGGCCGAACTTCTGGAGAGTGAACTGTTCGGGCATGAGAAGGGCGCATTCACGGGAGCGATAACCGCACGTGTGGGCCGGTTCGAAATGGCCGAGGGCGGCACGCTGTTCCTTGATGAAATCGGGGATATGCCGCTGAATATGCAGGTAAAAATTTTGCGGGTGTTGCAAGAGCGTACATTTGAACGGGTGGGGGGCAACCGGACCCAGACCGCCGATGTCCGTGTGATCGCTGCAACCCATAAACACCTGGAAGATATGATTGAAGCCGGAAATTTCCGGGAAGATCTTTATTATCGCCTGAACGTGTTCCCCATCGAGATGCCAGCGCTGCGGGAGCGAGTGGAGGATATTCCTCTGCTGATTAACGAGCTCATCTCGCGCATGGAAAAGGAAAAGCGGGGCTCACTGAGAATGAACTCTGCCGCCATCATGAGCCTTTGCCGTCACGACTGGCCGGGTAATGTTCGCGAACTGGCCAACCTTGTGGAGCGTTTGGCGATCATGCATCCCTACGGGGTGATTGGCGTTCAGGAATTGCCGAAGAAATTCCGCTACGTGGATGACTACGACGAAAATCGCCCGGTTGAGGATTCCGGTATGCCGTCAGCCATACCCGGGCTGATCGGGCTGGATGCACCGGCTTTGTTACCGGTAAACGGAATCGATCTGAAAGATTACCTGTCTAACCTTGAAAGGCAGCTCATCCAGCAGGCATTGGACGAGGCCAGTGGCGTCGTTGCCCGTGCCGCAGAGAAGCTCCGCATCAGGCGCACCACTCTGGTGGAGAAAGTGCGCAAGTATGGCTTGAGGGACGACTCTGAGGAGTCCTGAGGGAAAACCGGGTTAGGGCGACGGAATGGCGTCAAAGGTTTGTAGCCTTTGGCGCCATTGTTGTTTCTGAATGACGATAATCCGTCACGCATTTCTCTCCGGTTATTCTTAAGCGCTGAAATTAAAGGATTAGTTGATGTTGGCATGGTGTTGGCTTTATTCCCCCTGAACCAAAGTGTTGATGGTCCCACGGACCGGTCAGGGGGAATAGGTTATGAGTCACGCACATGTCGTTATGGGATCCAGCCAGCAGGCGGACGCTAACGCGGCCGCTGATGTCAACGACAAGGTGGCGGCGCTGTTTCCACAGCAGGACGACGAGGCCGTAGACTCTGCGCTGGAGCTTTTCAATCGAATGTCCCGCCAGATTACCGACTCCTACCGGACACTGGAATCCAGAGTGAATCAATTGTCCGGTGAGCTTTCCTGGGAATCGCGCCAGCGTCAGCAAGAACTGGAGCAGAAAGAGCAGTTGGCAGACCGTCTGTCGACGCTGTTGAATGCCCTGCCGGCGGGTGTGGTGGTGCTGGATAAGCATGGCATCGTCAGCCAGAGTAACCCGGCGGCCATCGCCCTTCTGGGCGAGCCTCTTGAGGGCGAGCGCTGGGTTGATGTTATCCGACGCTGTTTCGCTCCCCGAAACGACGACGGCCATGAAGTGTCACTCAAGGACGGACGCCGGGTCAGTATTGAAATTCGCACCATGGAAAACCAGCCCGGCCAGTTGATTCTGCTCACCGATCTGACGGAAACCCGTCAACTCCAGTCTCAACTGGCGCACGCTCAGCGCCTGTCGGCCATGGGTAAAATGGTGGCGTCACTGGCGCACCAGATCCGCACGCCGCTTTCAGCCGCCATCCTTTACGGAGGGCATCTCAGCCAGCCGGATCTTGATGAGGAGCTGCGCCAGCGCTGTGCTTCCCGGTTGATGTCCCGTTTGACGCACCTGGAACAGCAGGTCCGGGATATGTTGATCTTTGCCCGGGGCGAAACCCGTCTGGCTGAGGAGTTGGATGCCTCGCGTCTGGTCGATGCGCTCGAGTCGTCCATTCATGGGCTGAAGTTGGGCGACAACGTGCGTGTTGTCCTCGATAACCGGATTGAGACAAGGTGCCGGTTGATGTGTAACCGCGATGCACTTGTCGGCGCCTGTACCAACCTCGTGAATAATAGCCTCGAGGCGGGGGCGACGGAGGTGGTAATGATCGTATCTGCCACCGCTGGCGCTCTGGAAGTCCGGGTTTCCGACAATGGGCCGGGATTTGATGCAGAGCAGGCCGGGCGCATAACAGAGGCCTTCTATACCACGAAGTCCCATGGTACCGGGCTTGGGCTGGCGGTGGTTCAGGCGGTGGTCAAGGCGCACCAGGGGGAGTTTTCGATCGCCTCTCCGGGCTTGCAGGGCGCGGAAGCGATGATTCGGTTGCCGGCTCTGTCGGCCCGGGCGTAATGAACAGGTTGGAGGCATAAAGCATGGCAAAGGCTCAGATTCTGATTGTAGAAGATGATCACGACTTGCGTGAGGCTTTGGTAACCACGCTGGAGCTGGCAAAGTTTCAGGTTCGTGAGGCGGCCAACGCTGAAGAAGCGCTGGCCAGCCTGGCGCGCGCGCCGGTCGATATGGTGGTCAGTGATGTCAATATGCCAGGTCTTTCGGGGCATGAGCTGCTTGCAGAAGTACAGCGTTTGTATCCCGGTTTGCCGATGATGTTGATTACGGCTTATGGTCAGATCAGTCATGCGGTCTCCGCCATGCAGTCCGGCGCGATCGATTATCTGGTCAAGCCATTCGAGCCCCAGGTTCTGGTCGATGCGGTTAGCCGCGTGGTAGGTGGGGGGCGTCAGAAGTCCGGCGACGAGCCGGTTGCCGAAGATCCTGTCAGTAAACGTATGTTCCAGTTGGCCTCGAAGGTCGCAGGCAGCGACTCCACTGTGATGATTTCCGGCGAAAGCGGCACAGGCAAAGAGGTGCTGGCTCGTTACATTCACCAGCAATCGCCGCGGTCTGAGCAGCCGTTTGTTGCTATAAATTGCGCGGCCATTCCCGAGAATATGCTCGAGGCCATTTTGTTTGGCCACGAGAAAGGTGCGTTTACCGGTGCTGTTGCGGCTTCCCCGGGCAAGTTTGAGCAGGCCAACGGCGGAACGATTTTGCTGGATGAGATCTCGGAAATGGATCTTGGGCTGCAATCCAAAATACTGCGTGTACTACAGGAGCGCGAGGTCGAGCGGGTGGGTGGTCGCAAGACCATTGCGCTTGATGTCCGGGTGTTGGCCACGACCAACCGTGATCTGGCGGATTACGTGCGAGAAGGGCGTTTCCGCGAGGATCTGTACTATCGCCTGACCGTGTTCCCGATGCGGTGGCAGCCGTTGCGGGATCGGCCGCTGGATATCATTCCGCTGGCCAGGTCTTTGCTGAAGAAGCATTGCCGCAAGATGAAGCTGACGGGGATTTCGTTCGCCGACGATGCCCGAAAAGCCCTGGTGGGGCACCCCTGGCCAGGCAACGTTCGGGAGTTGGATAATGCCATTCAGCGAGCTCTGGTGCTGCACCAGGGTAACGTAATCCATGCCGGCGATCTTTGTCTGGAGCTGGGTATCACCGGCACCGCTGACTTTGGTGCGCCAGCCGGCCCCGTCGCACCCGGGGAGGCGCTGTCGGAAGGTATCCCGGATCGCGAATTTCGCGAACCTGTATCTGAGCCTGCTCCAGATGCGGACGGGGAAATCGGCTCCCTTGGTGATGATCTGCGCCAGCAAGAGTTCCGTATCATTATCCAGACCTTGAAGAAAGAGCGCGGAAGGCGCAACCGGGCTGCGGAGCAATTGGGAATCAGCCCCCGAACGCTCCGTTACAAACTGGCCCAGATGCGTGATGCCGGCATCGATCTTGAGGCAGAGTTGGCCACGGCCTGATGTGAAGCTGTTGTATCCATCCTATACTCCTTCGGGCACCCTTCGGGGTGCCGTTTTTTATCCTTTCTCTTCGTATTTCTTTTCCTGCTGTCGTCCCGCTGCCCTGTCAAATGTTTGTCGCGAGGGCGGGGTGCGCTTTTCTATAGATCGCTAGTGTTCTGATTAATATACGATAATAGATTCTGGCCCGGTGTTTGCTTTTGCTGTGGTAAGTCAGCAACAAGACAGGCCCCTTAAAGTGGGCTACCGGGAGATGATGATGGTTCAGCGCGCCGACATTAACAGTGTTCTGTCAGAGATCCGGACTCTGCGCACCCAGATGATGCAGAACCAGCGGGTTGAACAGGATCAGTCCATTCGTGGCCGTGTTGATGCCCCGAGACCGGTGCAGGAAACCCAGGAAACGCCCAGCTTCAGCGATATGCTGGGCAAGGCCGTGAACAATGTGAATGAACTGCAGGGCCAGACCGGGGAGTTGAGAACCGCCTATGAAATGGGCGATCCAAACGTGGATATTACCCGGGTCATGATTGCTGCCCAGAAATCTTCCGTGTCTTTCGAGGCATTGACCCAGGTGCGCAACCGGGTTGTTCGTGCCTATGAAGACATCATGAATATGCCGATCTGATAACGGAGCACAAGCATGGCAAGCGTACCCGCGGAAACCGCCGCCTCTGACCTGCCGGCCAGCCAGGAGGCCGACGCCTCTCAGGGCCGTAGCAATCTTTTGCTCGGATTTAATCGATTGCACCTGCTGCGTCAGGTCGGCCTGATGGTGGGGCTGGCGGCCAGCGTGGCATTGGGCGTGGCCGTTGTTCTTTGGGCCCAGGAACCTAACTACCAGCCAGTGGTTGGCGATTTGTCTGCCTACAATCCGCAGGACGTGACCACGATCCTCGACAGCAACGGCATTGATTACAAGATGGACCCCCGCACCGGGGCACTGTTGGTGCCCTCCGAGCAGGTTTACAACGCGCGCCTGAAGCTGGCGGCCGAGGGTGTGACCGACCAGAAGACTATGGGGTATGAACTGCTCGACCAGGAACGTGGGCTGGGAACGTCCCAGTTTATGGAAACCATCAGCTATCGGCGGGGATTAGAAGGCGAGTTGGCGCGAACCATCGCTGCCATGCGCGGTGTCCGCAATGCCCGGGTTCATCTGGCCATTCCGGAGCGCTCGGTGTTCATCCGCGATGCTCGGGAGCCTACCGCGTCGGTTTTTCTGGAGGTGTTTGCCGGCCGGCGTCCCGAACAGGAGCAGATTCGTGCCATTGTCAACCTGGTGGCCGGCAGCATCCCGATGATGAACCGGGACCAGGTAACCGTGGTCGACCAGAATGGCAATTTGCTGACCGGCGACGAGGTAAAAGCCGAAACGGACCGGATGAAAGACCAGTACGAATACACCTCACGGGTTGAAGAGCGCATGACGCGCCGGGTGGCCTCACTGATTGCGCCGATCGTGGGAGAAGGGCGTTATCGTGCTGAAGTCACGGCGGATCTCGACTTTTCTGCCGTCGAGCGCGCGGAGGAGCTGTATAACCCCGAGCAACAGGCCATTCGCAGTGAGCGGGAACTCTCGGAGCAGCGTGCGACTGGAGCGTCGGGCGGTATCCCCGGTGCGCTGGCGAATCAGCCGCCTGGCGCCGCCACGGTGCCTGAACAAGCCAATGCCGGCGACGATGAAGATGGTGCCCCGGCAGCGCCACCGGTGAATGTTCGGCGGGAGTCCACACGCAACTATGAACTGGATCGAACCGTGAGCTACACCCGCCAGGAACTGGGTGCGGTCAAGCGGGTAACCGTGGCACTGGCGGTTGATGACATGAAAGTGGTGGACCCGGAGACCGGTGAAGTCAGTTATCAGCCCTGGCCGGAAGCTGAGCTGCAACGCTTGAGTATGCTGGTGCGCGATGCCGTCGGGTACTCTGCGGCCAGGGGCGACAGTGTGACGGTGATGAATACTGCGTTCGCACCAGAAGAGGCGGTGGAGTTCGAGACACCGGGTTTTTGGGAGCAACCCTGGTTCTGGGATTTGATGAAGCAGGTCCTGGCGGGGCTGGTTATTCTGATTCTGGTACTGGGCTTGCTGCGGCCGACGCTGAAAACCCTGTCTGGTGGCGGTCGCCGTGAACACTCGGATGGCGGTGATGACAGCGAGTATTCAGGCCTTGATGGTATCGAGGGCGGGCAGGCATTGCGGGATGCGATGTCGTCTCAGGACGATCTGCTTTTGCCCGGGGCCACAGACAGTTATGATAGACAGTTGAATGCACTCAAAGGCCTGATTGCGGAAGATCCCGCCAGGGTTTCACAGGTTATGCGCCAGTGGGTGAACGTTGATGACTGAAGAGAACGGCCAGTTAAAGGGTGACAGCTCCCAAAAGCCGCAGCGCAAGATTCCGCGGGTTGAGCAGGCAGCCATTCTGCTGATGTCACTCGGGGAGGCGGACGCCGCCGAGATACTCAAGCACATGGGGCCCAAGGAAGTCCAGCGCGTGGGTGTGGCCATGGCGCAGATGAAGGACGTCAGCAAAGACGATGTCACCTACGTTCTCAACCAGTTCGTGGATGCCGTGGGCGGTCAGACTGGCCTGGGCGTCGGTAACGATGATTACATCCGGGCGATGCTCACCCAGGCGCTCGGTGATGACAAGGCCGCAAGCCTGATCGACCGCATTCTCATTGGTGGCAACACCACGGGCCTGGACACACTCAAGTGGATGGAGCCCCGTGCCGTGGGCGACATTATCCGCTATGAGCATCCCCAGATTCAGGCCATCGTTATCTCCTATCTTGATCCGGATCAGGCCGCCGAGATTTTGGCCACTCTTGACGAAAAAGTGCGGCTGGACGTAATGATGCGGGTCGCGTCGCTAGAGAGTATCCAGCCCCAGGCTCTGCAGGAATTAAACGACATTCTGGAAAAGCAGTTTTCCGGCGGCGCCGCTTCCCAGACCAGCCGCATTGGTGGCGTCAAGCGTGCGGCGGACATCATGAACTTTATGGATCGGGGCGTTGAAGGCTCGCTGATGGACTCCATCAAGGACATGGACCCGGATCTGGCCTCCACCATCGAAGACCTGATGTTTGTGTTCGATAACCTCAAGGATATTGACGATCGCGGCATTCAGGCGCTTCTGCGGGAAGTGTCGTCGGAAGTACTTGTGGTGGCGCTCAAAGGTGCGGATGAAGCGGTGAAGGAGAAGATTTTCAAAAATATGTCCAAACGAGCGGCAGAGTTGCTGCAAGACGACCTGGAAGCCAAGGGCCCGGTCAAAGTCAGCGAGGTGGAAGCCGCCCAGAAAGACATTATCACCGTTGCCCGCCGTATGGCGGAAGCCGGCGAAATTTCGCTGGGCGGTAGCGGCGAAGAAATGATGTGATGAAAGATTCCGACCACGGTGCCAAAGACAGACCGAAAGAGCAGATGACTGCCTGGGAACGGTGGGAGTTACCGCTGCTTGATGAACGCGGTAACCAGGTGGCGCAGGAAGAGGAAGTCCGGCCGCTCACAGCCTCTGATCTGGAGGAAATTCGTACAGCGGCCCGTGAGGATGGTTTTCAGGAGGGGCGCGCCGCCGGCCATTCGGAAGGTTTCGAGCAAGGCCGGTCTGAGGGGCACCAGGCGGGTTATGCGGCCGGTGAGGCCGAAGGGCGCGCCTACGGTGAACAGCAGGCGCAGGAGCAAACCCGGCAGGAAGTGGCGTCCCGCATGGAGCGCCTGGAGCACCTCATGGGCGAGCTGCTGTTGCCGATTCAACGCCACGAAGAAGAGCTGGAATCGGTTCTGGTCAACTTGTCGACCGTGTTGGCCCGGGCGGTGGTGTTTCGTGAACTGAGCATGGATTCTTCACATATCCGGCAGGTCGTGCGCAGGGCGTTGTCTGAGCTTCCCTCCACCGCTGACAGCCTTCGCATTCACATCCATCCCGATGATATTGAGCCGGTACGGGAAGTAGCGGAACGACTGGAAACGGCCGCCGTGATTGTCGAAGATGAGTCGGTGATGGCCGGTGGTTGTAAAGTCGAGTCCCGGCACAGTCTGGTGGACTTTACCGTTGAAAAACGCTTCCAGCGAGTGGTGCAGGGGATGCTGGAAGAGCAGCTGGTTGAGCCCGCAGGCAAGGATCAGGAGGATGTGGTACCCAACATGGGGGCGCTGACCGATTTCCACCGGGACGTACTGAGTGACTCCGGCATGGCGGCGCCATCGACTGTTGAGTCTGAACCCCCTCGCCAGGAGCGTAACGATGACAACGCGCCTGGCTGAGCGACTGAGGCAACTTCAGAGTGCGATAGAGGCTGAGCCTTCACCGGAACTTTCCGGGCGACTTACTCGTATGGTGGGCCTGACGCTGGAGTGTGTGGGCTGCCCGATGGTGGTTGGCGATCGTTGCCTGATTCAGGGCGAAAGCGGTACCAGTGTGGAAGCCGAGGTAGTGGGCTTTGAGGAAGACCGGGTTTACCTGATGCCGTTGACGGCGATTGAGGGGCTCAGGCCCGGGGCCCGTGTGATTCCGCTGGCGTCTGCCAGCAGAGTACCGGTTGGCCCGCATATGCTTGGTCGGGTACTGAACGGTGCCGGCGACCCTCTTGACGGCAAGGGGCCACTGCAGGCCGAAGCCCGGGTTCAGCTGACCGGGGATATCATCAATCCACTGAACCGGGCACCGGTTCGCCAATCCATGGATGTGGGCATTCGTGCCATCAATGCACTGTTGACGGTCGGCCAGGGCCAGCGTCTTGGCCTGTTTGCCGGCAGTGGTGTGGGCAAAAGTATGTTGCTGGGCATGATGACCCGGTTTACCGATGCCGACATTACCGTGGTGGGCCTGATTGGTGAGCGGGGCCGGGAGGTCAAAGAGTTCATTGAGGACATTCTTGGCGACGAAGGGCTAGGGCGTTCCGTTGTGGTGGCTTCACCCGCGGATGACTCGCCCCTCATGCGTTTGCGGGCTGCCATGCTGACAACGCGCATTGCCGAATATTACCGGGATCAGGGCAAGCGCGTACTGTTATTGATGGATTCCCTGACCCGCTATGCCCAGGCCCAGAGAGAGATCGCCCTGGCGGTGGGTGAACCGCCTGCCACCAAGGGTTACCCGCCGTCGGTATTTGCCAAGCTTCCCCAGTTGGTGGAGCGCACCGGTAACGGTCGCCCGGGCGGTGGTTCCATCACCGCGTTCTATACCGTTCTCACCGAAGGTGACGACCAGCAGGACCCGATTGCCGACGCGGCGCGGGCCATCCTGGACGGTCATATCGTCCTGTCCCGTAGGTTGGCGGAAGAGGGGCATTATCCTGCCATTGATGTCGAGGCCTCCATCAGCCGGGTGATGCCCCAGGTGACAGACCCGGAACACTTTGCGCGGGCCCAGCGTTTCAAGCAGGTGTATTCCCGATACCAGCAGGCCCGGGATCTCATCAGTGTCGGCGCCTATGTGAAAGGTTCTGATCCGGAAACCGATTTCGCCATCCAGCACATCAGCAATATGCGCCAGTTTCTCCAGCAGGGGCTTAACGAGAGTGCGCCCCTAACAGAGGCGATTGATCAGCTGCTTGCAGTTGTACCAGAGCGCCGGTCGCCGGAACGCCGGAAAACGGCTGTGCCAAACCCTGCCGGCAACCAGGGTAACGCCTGATGCTGCGCTCGAAACGACTGGAAGTGGTGCTCACCCTGGAGGAGCGCAAAGAGCAGGAAGCACTGGAGCGTCTCGGCGAAGCGCGCAAGCAGGTGGAGGCGCACCGGGAGCAGGTGGAAAACCTGGAGCGCTATCAGCAGGAATACCGAGATCAGATTCGGGCCAGTCAGCAGGGGGTTGTGCCGGTTGCCCGGTTGCAGGCCTGGCAAGCCTTTATTGCCCAGCTGGACCAGGTGATTTCGCAGCAACAGCGGCAGCTGCAACAGGCGGAAAGCGTGTTTGAAGCACGGCGCACTGAATGGCAGCAGGCCTGGGAGCGTCGCCGTGGCATGGAGAAGTATATCGATTCCTGCCGGCAGCAGGAGCGGCGTGAACAGGACCTGAAAGACCAGAAGCTGGCCGACGAAGCTGCTGGCCGCGCCTTTGCAAGGCGTCAGCGATAACCCTCTTCCTCAATGACCTGTATCAGAAAAGCTGGATGCAATTTCCGTTAATTTGGCTATCCTTTACCGGGTGAACTTGCCATCAGTGGCAGGAGCAATCCCACAGTCATTGGTGGAATGTACCTGGAGGTTCAGTAATGGCCATAGAGACACACCGGAGCGATGACGGCAGAACACTTACCATCTGCGTGGATGGCCGATTCGATTTCAGTACCCACCAGGTCTTTCGGGATGCCTATGAGCACAGTGATTCCTCCGTCAGTCACTACGTTGTTGACCTCTCGGGTACTACGTATCTGGACAGTTCCGCCCTGGGGATGTTGCTTCTGCTAAGAGACCATGCCGGGGGGGACGGCGCCAGCATTGCCATCAAGAACTGCAACAGCGATGTCCGGCGAATCCTTTCTATCTCCAACTTTGAGCAGTTGTTCAGCATCGGCTGAGGCAATGCCCTTGAAGATTCTTATCGCCGAGGATAGCAACAGCGACCGGCTGATTCTGGCACGATTGGTAGAGCGGCTTGGTCATGAGGTGGTCGAGGCCGGGGATGGTACCGAGGCGGTCGAGTTGTTTCGCAAGACCCAGCCGGATCTGGTGTTGCTGGATGCGCTGATGCCCCGGATGGATGGCATGGAAGCCGCGCGGCAGATGAAATTGCTTGCCGGTGAACGCCTGGTGCCTCTGATCTTTCTCACGTCTCTGTCAGGCGCCAGTGATCTGGCCAGATGTCTTGAAGCCGGTGGCGATGATTTTCTGGTCAAACCCTACAATCGCGTGATTCTCGAAGCCAAGATCAATGCCTTCAATCGAATGAGGGCGCTTCATCAGGCGTTATCGGACCAACGGGATCAGGTACGACAACATAACCAGCAACTACTGGACGAACAGCGCACGGCCCGGCGCGTGTTCGATAATGTTGCCCATACCGGATGCCTGGATGCGCCCAATATCCGTTATCACGCCTCGCCGTTGTCGGTATTTAACGGCGACGTACTTTTTGCCGCTGAACGCCCCGGCGGCGGGACGCTGGTTTTTCTCGGAGACTTTACCGGGCACGGATTACCGGCCGCCATCGGTGCTATGCCTGTTGCTGAAATTTTTTATGGCATGGCGGCCAAAGGTTTTGGCGCCACCGATATCCTCACAGAAATTAATCGCAAGCTCCGTCAGATACTGCCTGTGGGAATGTTTTGCTGTGGTTTGATGGTCGAGGCCGACCTCAAACACGGCAGTCTGCGTGCCTGGAATGGTGGTGTGCCAGATGGCTGGCTGGTACGGGCAACGGGTGATCGTGTGGCGATTCCCTCGCGCCACTTGCCTCTGGGGGTGCAGGCGGCAGACCGGTTCTCGGCTGCCATGACCACGCTGGAGGTCAAGCAGGGGGACTGGCTGGTCCTGATGACAGATGGCTTCCCCGAGGCATCCGACCGTGATGGTGTGTGTCTGGGGGAGGAGGGGGTTCGGTCCGTTCTGGCTGGTCTTGAGCCCGGGCAGGAACCCTTTGAGGCATTGTTGGCCGGGATGCAGCAGCACACTGGAGAGCCGGTGCCGGCCGACGATCTGACGCTGTGTTGCCTGCAAATGGTGATTGCCGATGCGCCGGAGCCTGCGACTGGACCAGTGCCGGACTCGGCGCTGGCGGGCCCGTCTGACTGGCATTGTGTTTACGAGTTGCGGCACCAGAGCCTTGCGGATTTCAACCCGCTTCCACTGCTGCTTCACATCTGTATGGAGGTGCCGGGCCTGCGAAGCCGGAGCGGAGAGATCTACACGCTGTTATCCGAGTTATACAACAATGCTCTGGAACATGGTGTTCTGGCTTTGTCCTCTGAATGGAAAACGTCGTCTGACGGTTTCAGTCAGTATTACCGGGAGCGCGCGCGCAGGCTTGGCAACACCGATGGGCATTTTATACGGTTTACGGTCAGTCACAAGCCGCACAGCGGTGGTGGCACGCTGACCGTGATCTGCGAAGACAGCGGTGATGGTTTTGATTTCACCTCGAGTTCTGACACAGTAACGGGTAGCAGGGTCGGCCAGAACGGGGATTATTCCGGTCGCGGCCTTGAGATTTTGCGTCGTGTGGCTCGAAGCCTGACTGTGCATGGTCGGGGCAATCGGGTGGAAATCGTCTATGATTGGTGGTTCCCCCATGTCGCGCCGCGGCGCAAATGTGCCGACAATTGAGGACAGCGCATGAACGACAAACCCCATCTTGATGTGGAGGCTCTGGCCGAACTGCAGGATGTTATGGAGAACGAATTTGAGGTTCTGATCCAGACGTATCTGGCGGATTCCCGTTCGCGTATCGAAAGTCTTGACGCGGCACTTCAGGCAGAAAGCGCGGAGCAGTTTGCAAAGGCCGCTCACAGTTTCAAAGGCAGTTGCATCAATATCGGAGCTCCGCGGTTAGGAGGGTTGTGCTTCGAGGCTGAACAGCTGGGCAAAGACGGGGATCTGGCACAGGGCCGGGTTATGCTGGACGCTATTCAGGCAGAGTTTCAGGAAGTGGCCCAGCGGCTGCAGAATTTCGATCAGGAAGAGTGAGCCTGCAATATTTGATATCTGGCACCACTTTTGCTGAGTTCAGGTAAAGGCCCCGGATGGGGCGATCTGAGACCTGAAGCGGCAAGAGGTTGCCATGCAACAAACCATACTTCCCCAGGCTCCGGCGAAAACATCTCAGCCGGAGGCAGCGCCATCTAAACCGGCAGGCCCTAAAGACACCGAGGCCGGCGAAAGCCGTTTCGAAGAACTCTCGCGGGCCGAGCAGAAGCGGCTGGATGCCAGGCGCGAGGAGCACAAGGAACAGGCCAGCGCCGCCCAGGAAAACAAAGCGGCAGAGCGGGCTGAAGAGAAGGCCCAGGCAGCCGGTGATAGGCCGTCCAACACCGAAAAACCTGAGGATGCGACCAGTTCAGCCAGTGCCGATAGCCCGGAGGGGCCCCTTGGCGAAGCGGCCGATGACAACGGGCAGCCGGATTCCGCTCTGGCTATTGAAGAGCCCGTGACACCGGTGACCTTTGCCAATCTGCAGGCCATGTTTTCAGCTGCATCCGGCCAGCAGGCCGTCGATACCCCGGTCAGCCTGGCCTCCAACCTCCCTTTGGGCGGCTCCCAGGCGGCTCCCGGTCTGGTCAGGGGCCAGCCAGGCCAGTCCCAGAGCGGTAACGGTTCAGCGTTGATTCCCGGTATGCAGCTTACGGATCTGCTGACCGGCGGCGCCACCGGTGAAAGCTCGAGGCCCGTCGATCCGTCCAGCTTGCTGACAACGCCCAGGTTCCAGAATGTGATGGAAGCTGCCAGCCAGCAGTCGAACCCGGCCGGCAAGCTGGTTGCCGATGCCAATGTCCCGCTGCGGGGCTACACCACCTCGGTTGACGTTCCAGTTGGCCAGGCGGAATGGGGTGACAAGGTTATGGGCAAGCTCAGCTGGCTCACAGCCAGAAATATGTCGGTCGCCGAGATCCACCTGACACCTCCCGATATGGGGCCGATGGAGGTCAAGGTTAAAGTCCATCATGATCAGGCCAGTGTCACCGTGCATGCCGCTAACCCGGTGGTCAGGGAGCAGCTTGAGCAGAACTCTCACCGGCTGCGTGACATGCTGGGTGAGCAGGGGCTTTCGCTGGGTCAGTTCGATGTGTCGGACCAGCCTGGTCAGCAGTCCGGAGGTGGCGAAAGCGGTGAGGCCGGTGATGGTGATGCCCATTCACGGGGAGGAACATCGCTGGCGAGCCAGGATGCAGAGCTGGATCCTGTTGGAGCGGGTCAGCTTGATCTGGGCTGGCGGGGCGAGGTGGATGTATTTGCCTGAATCGGGTTGTTTTTTGAGCAATTCTCCCTGCCGTCTCTGACTTCTTTGCCCATCCCCTTCGGCAACGCTAAACTGCGGGTCTGGAATGCGGGGATGGGCGTCTGGCCCAGCCTTTGCATCACTTTTCAAAAAAGTCGCCTGGCATCTTCCGGGTGACAAAAAAGTGACAAGCGAGCGTTATGGCGGAAAATACCGAAACTGATGCGCCTGCCAAGAAAGGCAAGCTGAAACTGATCATCATGCTGGTGATCATTATTATACTTGCGGTAGGGCTATCCATAGCCGGCACACTCTGGTTTTTGGGGGGAAGCTTGCCCGGTTCCGACGAAAGCGAGCCCGAAGCGGCGACGGAACCCGCATTTGTTGCCAGCAGTTACACAGACCTCGAAAAAGCCCTGGTGACCACCGTTCAGGCCGACGGGCGGCAGCGGTATGCCCAGGTCTATGTGTCGCTCGAGGCCAGGGACCCGCTCGCGCTGGCCGCGGCAGATATTCATATGCCGCTTATACGGAGCCAGCTGGTCATGGTGCTTGGCAGCAGCAATTTCCTGGAATTGCAAACGCCTGAGGGTCGCCAGGCGCTGGCAGACAGTATGCTGCAGACAGTGAATCAGGTTCTGGAACAGGAAGGGGAGCCGGTCATCGACCGGGTGCTGTTCCGGAATTTTGTGGTCCAGTAATCGTACCGCGCAGATAACCAACAGGTAGGCAGGAACAGGTATGCAGGATTTACTGTCGCAGGACGAAATCGATGCCCTCCTTCACGGAGTGGATGATGGCGACATCGATACCTACGAAGAGGCCGATGAAACCGGCGTAAAAACCTACGACCTCGCCAGTCAGGACCGGATCGTCCGTGGTCGTATGCCAACGCTCGAAATGATCAACGAGCGTTTTGCCCGTTACACCCGGATCAGTCTCTTCAACCTGATGCGCCGCAACGCCGATGTGTCCACCGGTGGTGTCCAGATCATGAAATTCGGTGAGTACATCCACACCCTGTACGTGCCGACCAGCCTTAACCTCTGCAAAATCCGACCGCTCCGGGGCACATCGTTGTTCGTTCTGGACGCCAAGCTGGTGTTCAAGCTGGTCGATAATTTCTTCGGGGGAGAGGGCCGACACGCCAAAATTGAGGGTCGGGAATTTACGCCCACTGAAACGCGTATCGTCCAGATGGTGCTCAACCAGGTTTTTGAGGACATGGCGGAGGCCTGGCACGCGGTGTTGAAGGTCGACTTCGATTACCTCAGCTCGGAAGTTAATCCGGCTATGGCCAATATTGTCAGCCCGAGCGAAGTGGTGGTGGTGAGCACGTTTCATATTGAGCTCGACGGCGGGGGTGGCGAACTTCATTTTGCGCTTCCGTACTCAATGATCGAGCCAATCAGAGACGTGCTTGATGCCGGGGTCCAGAGCGATATTGATGATGTGGATGAGCGCTGGGTCAATGCTCTGCAGGAAGACATCAAAGAAGTGAATGTGCCGGTCAACACCACTGTCTGTCGGCGCCGCATCTCTCTGCGTGAAATCGCAAAACTGAAAGAGGGCGATGTTATTCCGGTTGAAATTCCCGAGCATCTGACGGTAACCGCCAATGGTATTCCAATCTACAAGGCAACGCTGGGCACCCGCGACAACAAGCTGGCGTTGAGGATTCATGACCGGGCCACGCTGCCCAAGGTAAAGAAACAATTGAAGGTGGGACGCAATGGCTGACGACGACAAGAAAGACGACCAGGAACTCAGCGAAGATGAAAAGCTGGCAGCCGAGTGGGAAGCTGCGATGGAGGAATCCGGCGACAGCGAGGACTCTGCGGAAGATGAATGGGCGGCAGCCATGGCCGAAGCTGAAGGTAGTGGCGCCGAAGCCGGACACCAGGATGTGCGGGCTGCGCCCATGGAGGAGTTCGGCGCAGACCAGGGGGGTAGCGGGGGTGAATCTCCGGATATCGATGTCATTCTGGATATTCCGGTGACCATCTCAATGGAAGTCGGTAACACCCAGATACCGATACGGAACTTGCTGCAACTGAACCAGGGCTCTGTGATTGAGCTGGACCGGCTCGCGGGCGAGCCGCTGGATGTTCTGGTCAATGGCACCCTGATCGCCCATGGTGAGGTGGTTATGGTGAACGAAAAGTTCGGTATCCGTCTCACAGATGTGATCAGTCCGGGTGAGCGGATCAAACGGTTGCAGAAATAACATGGGAAAACTCACCGGCTGGTTGTTGCTTTGGGTTTCTCTGCCCTTGCTGGCCGAGGAATCGGCCAGTGCAAGCAATGGTGCTGCCGCAAGCCCCCGGGCGCCGGACACGCTGGCGACAGTCATGAGCCTGGGAGTGGGCCTGCTGGCGGTTGTGGCGGTTATTTATGGTTGTGCCTGGCTGATACGGCGAATGAGTGGCATGACGGGGATGAACAATAATGCCATCAAGGTGGTGTCGGTACTGGCAATTGGTGCGCGGGAGCGCATTGCACTGGTGGAAGTAGGCGGGCAGCAGATTCTGCTCGGAATTACACCCAATGCGATCCGGACCCTGCACGTGTTCGATGATCCCGTGGTGGCTGCCGGCAGTGCAGGTTCGGGTGATTTTGCCCGCAAGTTGCAATCCATGATCGGTAAAAACTGGTCAGCTCCGGAGAGGAAAGACTAACGTCATGGTTGTGGCTATGCTCAAGCGCTGTTTGCCCGGTCTCTTTTTGATCGCCGGCCTCTGTCTGCCGGCCCTTGCCCAGGCCGATTTGCCGGGCATCCCGGCCTTTACCGTTGAGCCCGGAGACAATGGCACCGAGGAATATTCGGTAACCCTGCAGATCCTTGCGCTGATGACGGCGCTGACGTTCCTGCCGGCCATGCTCATGATGATGACGTCGTTCACGCGCATTATCGTGGTTTTTGCCATTCTTCGGCAGGCTCTGGGCCTTCAGGCCACCCCGTCCAACCAGATTCTGCTCGGGCTGGCGCTGTTTCTCAGCATCTTCATTATGAAACCGGTGCTGGAAGAAGCCAATCGGGTGGGGCTTCAGCCCTACTTGCAGGAGGAGGTTACCTCGCTGGAAGCGGTGGAACTGGCCAGTCAGCCGTTCCGGGCGTTTATGCTGGAGCAAACCCGGGAAGACGACCTTGGCCTGTTCATGAGAATTGCCGACGTCCAATACGACACGCCGCAGGATGTCTCCTTCTGGGTACTGATGCCGGCGTTTGTCACCAGTGAGCTGAAAACGGCGTTCCAGATAGGGTTTATCCTGTTTATCCCGTTTCTCATTATCGACATGGTCGTGGCCAGTGTTCTGATGGCCATGGGTATGATGATGCTGTCACCGATCATCATTTCGCTGCCATTTAAAATCATGCTGTTTGTGCTGGTGGATGGCTGGGCCCTGATTATGGGTACCCTGGCGGCCAGTTACGGAATCTAGGGGGGTATCATGACTCCGGAAACGGTGATCGATATTTTAAGAGAGGCGCTCTGGCTGATTGTTCTGTTGTCCGCTGTGATTATCGGCCCCGGCCTGGTGATCGGGCTGGTGGTGAGTACCTTCCAGGCGGCTACCCAGATTAACGAGCAGACCCTGAGCTTTTTGCCACGCCTGCTGATTACCCTGATCGTCATTATTGCTGCGGGCCCCTGGATGCTGACCACCCTGCTGGACCACGCCAACGGGCTGATCTCCCGCATTCCGTATCTGATCGGCTGAGCCCATGCTGCCGGCTGAACTCAGCACAGACCTTATTGGCCAGTGGGTCGGGCAGCATATCTGGCCGTTGTTCCGGCTGGCCAGCTTTTTGATGGTAATACCGATATTCGGCACCCAGCTGGTACCCGCCAGGGTTCGGTTGGGGTTGGCGTTGCTGATGACGGTTCTGATTGCGCCGATGATTCCGGCGGTGCCGGCTGTAGAGGCCTTGAGCGCCGATGCTGTGGTTATTTCCCTGCAACAGATACTGATTGGCGTGGGTATGGGGTTTGCGCTGACGGCGCTGTGGCAGTTGTTCGTGATTGCCGGCCAGATGATCGCCATGCAGATGGGGCTCGGGTTCGCCTCCATGGTGGATCCGGCAAACGGCGTGAACGTGCCGGTGCTGGCCCAGATTTATACCATCACCATCACCCTGCTGTTTCTGGTCATGAATGGCCATCTGGTGGCCTTTGAGGTGTTTATCGAGAGTTTCTATACCTTGCCCATTGGGCTGGAGGGACTCGGGCAGGGCGGTGTCTGGGCACTGGCTCACCGTATCAGCTGGATGTTCGCCTCCGCCATGCTGCTGGCACTGCCGGCGGTTACCGCCGTTCTGATTGTGAATATTTCTTTTGGCGTAATGACCCGGGCCGCCCCGCAAATGAACATCTTTGCCCTGGGTTTTCCAATCGGTCTGATTTTCGGCTTGTTTGCCATCTGGGTACTGCACGCCAACTTTCTGCCACACTTCGATCAGTACACCCGGGAAACGTTCGATTTCATGCGCGCTTTGCAGGGGCAGCCCTGATTATGGCCGAAGAAAACGACAACAGTCAGGAAAAAACCGAAGAGCCGACCCCCCGACGCCTTGAAAAGGCCAAGGAGGATGGCCAGACCGCCCGTTCCAAAGAGCTGGCCACCATGGCGGTGCTCCTGGCTGGCGCCGGTGGCCTGCTGGTTTTTGGGGCCTCGCTGGGGGCGTCCCTTGAGGCCATCATGCGCGATTCCTTTTCGCTCGAGCGTTCCGCAATCTTTGACACCCGCCATATGAGCGTGCAGTTAATTGTTGCAGCCAAAGAGGCGGCCTGGGCGCTATCGCCGATTCTGGTGATGCTGCTGATTGCCGCGATTGTGGGCTCGATTGGTATTGGTGGGCTGCTGTTCAGCGGCAAGGCCATTGCCCCGAAGGCCAACCGGATGGACCCGATCAAAGGGCTTGGGCGGATGTTCTCCATGCGTTCGCTGATTGAACTGGTCAAAGCCATTGCCAAAGTCGGGTTGGTAATGGCTGTGGCCATCCTGATCCTGAATCTGCGCACCGAGGACCTGCTCGCCATTGCCGAAGAGCCCGCCGTACCGGCCATGAGGCACGTCCTGTGGACGCTGGGTTGGAGCTTCTTCGCATTATCCTGCGCCACCATTGCCATTGCGGCAATCGATGTGCCTTTCCAGATTTACGATCACCAGAAAAAATTGCGCATGACCAAGCAAGAGGTCAAAGACGAATACAAAGACACCGAGGGCAAGCCGGAAGTCAAAGGCAAGATTCGCCAGCTCCAGCGAGAAATGGCCCAGCGCCGGATGATGCAGGACGTTCCCAAAGCGGATGTGGTGATTACCAACCCCACTCACTACGCTGTGGCGTTGAAATACGACCAGGCCTCTATGGGTGCGCCGGTGGTGGTGGCCAAGGGTGCGGATGAAGTTGCGTTCAAGATTATGGAAATTGCCAGAGAGAGCAAGGTTGATGTGTTGCGGACGCCGCCACTGACTCGGGCGGTTTACCACAATACCGACATTGGCGACGAGATTCCGGATGGGTTGTATATGGCGATTGCGCAGGTGCTGGCTTATCTTTTCCAGCTGCGCCAGTTCCGCAAGGGCCGTGGGCCGAAACCCGGTATGCCGGACTTCCCGATACCTCCTGAAATGCGCCGGGATATCTGAAGACCTCTATTCCTGCAAACCGGAATAGAGGTCCACAACCTTGCCCAAGGCGTCAGTTGGTTTCTTGCTCGTGAATCCGCTTGCCCCAGGCTTCGCGCTCGCCGGGCAGGATCAGGTTCAGAATGATGGCCACGACCGCGCAAAGGGCGATGCCTTCCAACTGGCCCAGTGCCATGTTGCCGATACCGAACACCAGAGTGACGCCAACGATTACCAGATTACGGGATTGGGACAGATCCACCTGGTGGCGGATCAGGGTGTTCAGGCCAACCACAGCAATAGAGCCAAACAGCAGGCAGAGAATGCCGCCCATAACCGGTACCGGAATCGTTTGCAGCACGGCGCCGAACTTCCCGACAAAGGCCAGCACAATGGCAACGACTGCGGCCCACCACATTACTTTCGGGTTAAAGTTTTTGGTGAGCATGACCGCACCGGTCACTTCTGAATACGTGGTATTGGGCGGGCCCCCCAGCAGAGACGCCGCGCTGGTGGCCAGACCATCACCAAGCAAGGTGCGGTGCAGCCCGGGTTTCTCAAGATAGTTTTTGCGGGTGACATTGCCGATGGCCAGTATGTCGCCGATGTGCTCAATGGCGGGGGCAATGGCAACCGGAATCATGAACAGGATGGCGCCCCAGCTGAAAGCCGGTGCCACAAAGTTGGGTACGGCCAGCCACTCGGCCTGCTGTATCGGCGTGGTGTCTACAATGCCCATGATGGCAGAGAGAATGTAGCCAACGATGACGCCGAACATGATCGGGACCAGCCGGAAAATACCCCTGGCCCAGACCGACATGATAATGGTCACTGCCAATGAGATCATCGCGATCCAGATCGCGGTGTTGTAGGGCACCAGCTGGGTCTGGCCGTCTCCGGTTTTGCCGGTGGCCATGAACACCGCAACGGGAGCCAGCCCCAGCCCGATGGTCATGATCACCGGAGCAATAACGACGGGGGGCAACAGGCGGGTGATAAAGCCGGTGCCTCGCAGACGAATGGCACCGGAGAGCAGAATATAAAGAATGCCGGCTGCCATCAGGCCGCCCAGCGTCTCTTCCAGCCCAAAGCGGCCTTTGGATGCCAGGACCGGTGCGATGAAGGCAAACGATGACGCCAGGAAGATCGGAATCTGGCCGCCGGTGACGATATGGAAAATCAGGGTGCCGATACCGGCGGTGAACAGTGCCACGTTCGGGTCCAGCCCGGTAATCAACGGCATCAGCACCAGCGCGCCAAAGGCAACCAGCAGCATCTGGGAACCTGCAATAGCCTGCTTCCAGACCGGCTCGTTTGTATGTTCCTGCATACTCAGACGTCCTTCTGCTTGGTGCCGAAGATTTTGTCGCCGGCATCACCGAGACCCGGCAGGATGTAGCCTTTATCATTCAGGCAATCGTCTACTGACGCGGTGTAGATAGACACATCCGGGTGCTTTTCCAGAACCTTTTCGATGCCTTCCGGGGCCGCGACCAGAACCAGGGCGCGGATTTCAGTGCTTCCTGCTTTTTTCAGCAGATCGATGGTCGAAATCATCGAGCCACCGGTCGCGAGCATGGGGTCGATGATCAGTGCCATGCGCTGATCCAGTTCGCCCACCAGTTTTTCCAGATAGGTCTCGGCTTCCAGTGTGTCCTCATTACGGATCTGGCCAACCACGCTTACGCGGGCAACCGGAATCAGGCTCAGGACGCCGTCCAGCATACCCAGGCCTGCTCTGAGGATGGGGACGATGGTTATCTTTTTGCCGTGAATCTGCTCCACCGGAACCGGGCCGGCCCAGCCTTCGATGGTCTTTTCCTGAAGGTTGAAATCTTTGGTGGCCTCGTAGGTCAGCAACGCCCCGACTTCCTGTGCCAGCTCCCGAAAGTTCTTCGTGCTGATGTCGGCGCGGCGCATGAGGCCTAGCTTGTGGCGGATCAAGGGGTGCTTCACTTCGTGGATTGGCATGGGGTCACCTGCGTGTTCGGGGTTCTGGCTGGATTGTCGTATTGCAAATGGCGCAAGGATACCGTATCTGGGCCGCTGCGTCAGGCGTTGAACACGCCTGGAGCATCAAATTGTGACAGGGCTGGTACGGTTCTTGCGACTGCCTCCGAAAAGCAACGCGCGGTGTCAGATTTTCGTCCCTGAAATTACCCGCTAGCCCAGATACGTGGAGACAAATCCGGAATGGACAGAGCGCTCGTCCTTAACAACGTCAAATCCCTGACGCGGGGCAATCTCGGTGTGCCCCTGATGTTGATGGGGCTGCTCGGCATGATGATTTTGCCCATGCCGGCGTTTCTGCTGGACGTGTTCTTCACCTTCAACATTACCCTGTCTATCGTCATCCTGCTGGTTTGTGTTTATGCCCTGCGGCCCATGGAGTTTGCCGCTTTTCCAACCGTGTTGCTGGTAGCAACGCTGTTGCGCCTGGGCCTGAATGTCGCCTCCACCCGGATTGTGTTGCTGAATGGCCATGAGGGTGGGGATGCTGCCGGTAAGGTGATCGAATCCTTCGGGGCCGTATTGATTGGCGGAAACTATGCGGTCGGCCTGGTGGTGTTTGCGATTCTGATGATTATTAACTTCCTGGTGGTCACCAAAGGTGCCGGCCGGGTTTCTGAAGTCAGCGCACGCTTTACGCTTGACGCCATGCCCGGTAAACAGATGGCCATCGATGCGGATTTGAACGCCGGCCTGATCAATCAGGAGGATGCCAAGGCCCGGCGCTCGGAAATCGCCCAGGAGGCAGACTTCTACGGCTCTATGGACGGTGCCTCAAAGTTTGTGAAAGGCGATGCCGTTGCGGGTTTGCTGATTCTGGCGATCAATATTGTGGGTGGCGTTGCCATCGGTATGTTGCAGCACGGGCTGGATTTTGGCTTGGCGATGGAACGTTATGCCTTGCTCACCATCGGTGACGGCTTGGTGGCGCAGATTCCGTCGCTGCTGCTTTCCACCTCGGCGGCGATCATGGTTACGCGGGTGACATCCAGCCAGGACATGGGCGGGCAGATTATCCAGCAAATGTTCAGTGCACCCAAGGCGCTGGGGATCGCAGCCGGTATTCTGATACTTCTGGGCCTGATTCCCGGTATGCCCCACGTTGCATTTCTCGGTCTTGGCGCGATGGCGGCGGTTGCCGCCTGGTTTATCTGGCAGAAGCGACAGCAAACCATTGAAGAGGAGGGTGGTTTTGTCGGTCACGGAGGTATGTCCGGTGGTGCTGCCCGGCAGGGTGTTGAAATCTCGCCGGACAGACAGGGCGGCGAGGGGCAGGCCTTGCCGGCGCCAGGTGAGACCCGGGAACTGGGCTGGGATGATGTTGCAACGGTCGATATCGTCGGGCTGGAAGTGGGTTATCGGTTGATTCCGCTGGTGGATAAATCCCAGGGGGGGCAGCTGCTGAGTCGGATAAAAGGGGTGCGCAAGAAGCTGTCTCAGGATCTCGGCTTTCTGATGCCCTCGGTACATATTCGTGACAACCTGGACCTGATGCCAAACGTTTACCGGATCACGTTGATGGGCGTAACCATTGCGGAGGCCGAGATTCATCCCGAGCGGGAATTGGCGATCGATCCAGGGCAGGTGTTTGGCAAAGTCGAAGGTATAGCCGGTAAAGATCCGGCCTTCGGTCTGGACGCGATCTGGATTGAGTCCGACAAGAAGGACCAGGCCCAGACGCTTGGCTACACCGTCGTCGATGCCAGCACCGTTGTGGCCACCCATCTGAACCAGATCCTGCAGAAACACGCCCATGAGCTGATTGGCCATGAAGAGGCCCAGAAATGGCTGGATCAGCTGGAGAAGATCTCGCCCAAGCTGGCCGAGGAGCTGGTGCCGACCACTATTTCTATCAGCATTCTGCTGAAGGTTTTGCAGAACCTTTTGAAAGAGGAAGTGCCGGTTCGGGATATGCGCTCGATTGCCGAGGCTATTGTGAACGTGCATCCCCGTACCCAGGACCCGAAACTGCTGACCACCGTGGCTCGCCAGGCTTTGCGGAGGATGATTGTTCAGAGTATCTGCGGAAACGATGCCGAAATCCCTGTGATTACCCTCGACCCAGACTTGGAACAGTTATTGCTGAAGTCTGTTCAACAGAGTCAACAATCCGGCGGTCAGGATGACATCGGTCTGGTACTCGAGCCCAATATGGTGGAAAAGTTGCAGCGCTCCTTACAAGACAGCGTGCAGCGCCAGGAGATGCTCGGCAAGCCAGCCATCCTGCTGGTTTCCGGGCCCTTGCGGCCAGTGCTGGCGAAGTTTGCCAGCTATGGAGTAGAGCGCTTGCACGTGCTCTCGTACCAGGAAATCCCGGATAACAAACAGATCACGATAGTCGCCTCGGTCGGTCAATAAGCCGGCGGAGTATCACGGGAAACCAACGGGTTTGCCGGCGGGAGGATGAAATAGCATGAAAGTAAAACGGTTTTTTGCACAATCCATGGCAGAGGCTCTCAAGCAGGTAAGTCATGAAATGGGGCCGGATGCCGTTATTCTGTCTAATCGCCGGGTAGATGGCGGTGTCGAAATCGTGACAGCGCTCGACTACGACGAAAACATGGCGCGCCAGCGTTTGGGCGATAAAGCCGTAGACGCGACTAACGGTTCACGCCTGGCGGAAATGCAAGCCGACCAGCATCGCCAGTTGGAGGCCGAGCTCAACCGTTCCAGGAGTCGCATTCGCGAGGTCCGGGAAAAGCGGGCGGGCGGCGGTACTCCGCAGGCCGACGCCGTTGACGCTGCCGACTTTTCGTCGCTGCTCTCTGATGCGAAGGCGGAAAGCCAGGCCGATGCCGGTGCCGGCGGTTACGCTGACGAGTTAGCGAGTATGCGTGCGGAAATCAGTTCGCTGCGCGACCTGGTGAGTGGCCGCACTGCCCCTGCCCAACCGTCGGAGCCAGGGTGTAATCCGGTTCAGCAGCGGTTGGCCGAGCGGTTGCAGGAGTTTGGTCTGGGGGCAGACCTGTCTGGTTCGCTTGCCCGCAGGCATCGCACGGGGCGGTTGGAGGATGGCTGGAAGCAGTCACTGAAAATGCTTGCCACCGGTGTGCGCACTGGCCGGGAGGACTGGTTGGAGGCTGGCGGCATCTATGCTTTGGTCGGGCCCACCGGTTCCGGAAAAACCACGACCATTGGCAAATTGGCGGCTCGTTACGTCCTCGAACATGGGGCTGATTCCCTGGCGTTGGTAACCACCGATCGTTATCGGGTTGCCGCCCATGAACAGTTGTTCGTGTTCGGCCGTATTCTGAATGTGCCGGTCCGTGTGGTTGATGAAAGCCATACGCTCGACGATATCCTGGGAGAGCTTTCCGATCGCCATCTGGTGCTCATCGATACTGCCGGCCTGACCAGTGCCGACCGGGGGTATCAGGAACAGTTGGCAGATCTCGCCCGCTGCGACCACAATATCCGTACGCATCTGGTGGTCTCGGCGACCAGTCAGCCACGCATCATGAAATCCGTCTGGCATTGCTATAAGATGGCGGATCTTGCAGGCTGCATCATCACCAAGATCGATGAGGCGCTAACACTGGGCGAGGCGTTGGGTTTCGTTATGGAAACCAGTTTGGCGGTAGCCTGGTATACAGACGGCCAGAAAATACCCGAGGATCTTCACCGTGCGTCAGCGGTTCCGCTGGTTCGCCTGGGTGTCGAACGGCTCAGGACGGTACAGGGTGCCGAGGCCATTGCAGAAGGCGCCTGAGTTATGCTGGCAACCGACACAACATCGGCCTCGTGCCCGACCAAGAACGTAGTGAGAGACTGATAACAGTATGAGCAGACCACATCCGGTTCAGGTGATTGCGGTTTCCGGCGGCAAAGGCGGTGTCGGTAAGAGCAACGTTTCGGTCAACCTCGGTATCGCCCTTGCTCAGAAGGGGCGGCGGGTGGTCTTGCTGGATGCGGACCTGGGCCTTGCCAATATCGATGTTTTGCTCGGCATCACCGCCAATCGCAATCTCCAGGATGTCCTGAACGGCGACTGCGACCTCAAGGAAGTGCTGGTAAATGGTCCTGG
Organism: Marinobacter sp. VGCF2001; assembly: GCF_049943275.1. Classification (NCBI taxonomy): domain Bacteria; kingdom Pseudomonadati; phylum Pseudomonadota; class Gammaproteobacteria; order Pseudomonadales; family Marinobacteraceae; genus Marinobacter; species Marinobacter sp. VGCF2001. Next base: position 605,780 of record NZ_JBNFVX010000001.1, on the reverse strand, counting down.
TGGCATCAAAATCGTGCCCGCATCGTCCGGAACCCAGCGCATGACCCAGCTCAGTGCCATGGAGCACGCGGGGCTGATCAACGCGTTCAGCGAACTGGGAGACCAGATCGACGTCCTGATCGTAGATACCGCGGCCGGCATTTCGGAGTCGGTGGTCAGTTTTCTCAGGGCCTCCCAGGAGCTTCTGCTGGTGGTCTGTGATGAGCCCACATCAATTACCGATGCCTACGCTCTGATCAAGCTGATGAACCGGGACTATGGCACCAACCGTTTCCGCATCCTGGCAAACCAGGTCCGTAACGAGCAGGAAGGGCGTCATCTCTTTGAAAAACTGACCCGGGTCACCGAGCGTTTTCTGGATGTGGCACTACAATACGTGGGTATCGTGCCTTACGACGAGGCCGTCAAGAAAGCGGTTCAAAGGCAGAAAGCCGTGCTGGATGCCTACCCGCGGGCGAAAGCTTCCATCGCCCTCCGGGCGTTGGCTGAAAAGGTGGACAGCTGGCCGTTACCGTCGTCCCCCCGTGGCCACCTGGAGTTTTTCGTGGAACGGCTCGTCGAAGTCTGATCTGAATCCAGTCCTACAAGAAAACCGGATACATGACATTGGCGAAAAATCTGGGAATTTACCATCACGCTGGTGCTGCCAATCCTTCTGATCTGATTGAAGAGCATGCGCCACTGGTCAAGAAAATCGCCCTTCATCTGATGGCCAGGCTGCCTGCGTCTGTCCAGCTGGAAGACCTCATGCAAGCCGGCATGATCGGGTTGCTGGAGGCGGCACAGCGATACACCTCGGGCAAGGGCGCAACCTTTGAAACCTATGCCGGTATCCGTATACGTGGCGCCATGGTGGATGAAATCCGCAAAGGCGACTGGGTGCCCCGTTCCGTGCACCGTAATTCCCGGCGTATTGCCAGCGCTATCAAGGCCGTAGAAGACCGTACCGGGCGCGAGGCCCAGGACGCCGAGGTAGCCGAGGAGCTGGGTACCGGCCTCGACGAATACTACGCGTCCCTGGCGGACGCCAACAGTGGCCGACTTTTTAGCCTCGATGAGCTCAATGAATCCGGTGAGCTGCCGATAGAAGAAGCGGAGAGCAGTGATAATCCCCTCGACGGGATTGCGTCCGGTGCGTTTCAGCGGAGTCTTGCGGAAGCCATTGAGCAACTGCCTGAGCGGGAAAAGCTTGTATTGAGCCTTTATTATCAGGAAGAGCTGAACCTGAAGGAAATCGGGGCGGTGCTGGGGGTCAGCGAGAGCCGGGTGAGTCAGATTCATAGCCAGGCAGCACTGCGCCTGCGCGGTCGGCTATCCGATTGGCAGGATGATGGCAAAGCCTGACGGACAAAGCGCAGTGTTCCTGTTCGCTGTGTAGCTTTTGGTAACCGGTGCTTTACAACGTGCGCAAACGCCACACAATAAGCGGTTAAGGTAGCAGCCTGCTAGACTTTCAAAAGGCTGAATGAATTCCGGGTGTTACTGACTGGAGGTCCCATTGGACAAAAATATGAAAATCCTCATCGTGGATGATTTTTCCACGATGCGACGAATCATCAAGAACCTGCTTCGAGATCTTGGCTTCACTAACACGGATGAAGCTGACGATGGCAACACGGCGTTACCCATGCTCAAAAGTGGAAAGTACGACTTCCTGGTGACGGACTGGAATATGCCCGGTATGTCGGGTTTTGACTTGCTCAAAGCGGTCAGGGCTGATGAAAATCTGAAGAGCCTGCCAGTCCTCATGGTGACAGCGGAAGCCAAGCGGGACCAGATTGTCGCCGCGGCCCAGGCCGGGGTGAACGGTTATGTGGTCAAGCCCTTCACGGCAGCCGTACTCAAGGAAAAGATCGAGAAAATCTTCGAACGAATCCAGTAACCAGAGGTCGGATGGCTCGTCATGAGTGATAGCAAACAGAACCATCAGAGCCTTGATCCTGAGGTGGCTGAGAAGCTGCAGAAGCAGGCTGCCGACCTGGTCGAGAACGTTAACGCCGGGAATTATGCTGAGGCGATGACTCTGATCAATGAACTCGGTGAGGTTCGGGATCAAAGTCTGTACCGGGAAGTGGGGCGACTGACTCGCAGCCTCCATGAGGCAATCCGGAATTTTCAGATAGACCCGCGCAATGCCGAGCAGAAAGAGGCATTGTCGAAAATGAGCGATGCCTCGGATCGCCTGGCCTACGTCGTACAGATGACCGGGCAGGCGGCGAACCGGACCATGGATCTGGTGGAGGAAAGTATGCCAGTGGCCCATGCCATGCGGGACGAGGCTGTGGTCCTGCGGGATGAATGGCAGAGGCTGCGCCGACGCGAGATGGAACCGGCAGAGTTCCGGGAGTTGTACGGCCGTATCGATAAATTCTTCGTCAGTCTGAGCTCGGATTCTGACAACCTTTACCAGAATTTGTCAGAAATTCTGCTTGCCCAGGATTTTCAGGATCTTACCGGACAGGTTATCCAGAAAGTCACCGCTCTGGTGAAGGAAGTGGAAGACAACCTTCTCAGTCTGGTTGTGATGGCCAGTCACGTGGATCAGTTGACCGGCACGGTTCACCAGATTGAAGAAAACGAAGAATCGGCCGAGAAAGGGGTGGGCCCCCAGATCAAGGCTGAAGAACGGGAAGATGTAGTTTCGGGGCAGGACGACGTAGACGATCTGCTGTCCAGTCTCGGATTCTGATAATAAAGAGGGTGACGCATGGCGTTAGATGCTGATGAAGAGATCCTGCAGGACTTCCTGGTTGAAGCCGGCGAGATACTCGAAAAGTTGTCGGAGCAGCTGGTGGACCTGGAGCAGCATCCTGACGACAGCGATCTGCTGAACGCCATTTTCCGTGGCTTCCATACCGTCAAGGGCGGCGCTGGTTTTCTGCAACTGGAGGCGCTGGTTAATTGCTGCCACTCTGCGGAGAACGTGTTCGATATCCTCCGTAATCACAAGCGTACGGTCACCTCGGATCTCATGGATGTGGTTTTGGAAGCGCTGGACCACGTGAATGCCATGTTCGAGGAAGTTCGCAACCGCGAGGAGCCAACGCCTGCCCCGGATGAACTGATCGCAGCCCTCAACGACCTGGCCAAACCTGAGGCAGACGATGCCCCGGAGGCCGATGCCTCACCGGAAAAAGCCTCTGAAGCCGAGCCTGAAAGCACTGCTGCCGCTGACCAGGGCGATATCACCGACGAGGAATTCGAGCAGTTGCTGGATGCATTGGCAGACGAGAAATCCGACGGCCAGACACCCGCAGCAAGTGAATCCGCCAGCACTCCAGCGGATACCGGCAGCCAGTCCGATAGTGACGAAATCACTGATGATGAATTTGAGGCGCTGCTCGATCAGCTCCACGGCAAAGGTCAGTTCTCGGCTGCTCCAGTGGAAGAGGAATCGACGCCGGCCGCAGAGTCGCCGGGCAGCGCTTCCGAAGCTGCCTCCGGGAATGCGGATCTGATTTCCGACGACGAGTTCGAAAACCTGCTGGACGAACTCCACGGCAAAGGTGCTGGCCCGAGTGCTACCCCGGCCGGGCATCAGCCGGAACACCCGGCTGTTGCTGCCAAAGCCGAGCCCAAATCCAGGCCCGAGCCAAAGAAAGCCGATCCTGCTGCCGATAAAAAAGCGGCCGCCAAATCTGCCCCGGCGCCCGCGCCCGCCCGGGAGGCTGCGCCTGCCGGAGAAACGACGGTACGCGTGGATACCAAGCGGCTTGACGACATCATGAATATGGTCGGTGAGCTGGTGCTGGTGCGTAACCGTTTGCAGCGCCTGGGGTCCGAAAGCGAAGACGAACATATGCACAAAGCGGTTGCCAATCTCGATGTGGTGACCACCGATTTGCAGTCGGCTGTGATGCAAACGCGGATGCAGCCGATCAAGAAAGTATTTGGCCGCTTCCCCCGGGTTGTCCGCGACCTTGCCCGCAGCATGAAGAAAGAAGTTAATCTGGTCATGCACGGCGAAGAAACGGATCTGGACAAAAACCTCGTTGAGGCCCTGGCTGATCCGCTCGTGCATCTGGTCCGAAACTCCGTTGACCATGGTGTGGAAGCGCCGGATGTCCGTGAGGCCGCAGGCAAGCCGCGAGCCGGAACAGTGACCCTCTCGGCAGAGCAGGAGGGGGACCACATTTTGCTGTCGATCGTAGACGATGGCGCTGGAATGGACCCCAACGTCCTGCGTCAAAAGGCCGTGGATAAGGGGCTGTTTGACCAGGATGCCGCAGACCGACTGACCGACAACGAATGTTTTAACCTGATTTTTGCCGCCGGCTTTTCGACGAAAGAACAGATTTCAGACGTTTCCGGCCGGGGTGTCGGCATGGATGTGGTGAAAACCAAGATCGGCCAGTTAAATGGCCAGATCAATATCATGTCTGACAAGGGCAAGGGCACCAGCATCATCATCAAAGTGCCGCTGACCCTGGCGATCATGCCGACGCTGATGATCATGCTGGGCGATCAGTCGTTTGCATTGCCACTGGTGAACGTGGTCGAAATTTTCCATCTGGACCTGACCAAAACCAACATTGTTGATGGCAAAGAATGCATCGTTGTGCGTGAGAAAGTCTTCCCGCTGTTCCACATCAAGCGCTGGCTGGTTCACGGGGCGGCAGGCCAGGCCGAACCGGAGAATGCGCACGTGGTGATTGTCGCCATGGGGACGAAACAGGTTGGCTTTGTGGTGGACCAGTTGATTGGCCAAGAAGAGGTGGTCATCAAGCCGCTGGGTCGGGCGCTTCAGGGGACGCCAGGTATGGCTGGCGCAACCATCACCGGCGATGGTCGTATCGCGTTGATTATTGATGTGCCGAGCCTCCTTCAGCATTACGGCTGAACAGGAATTTCCGGGATTGTGTAGGAGAAATGGATGACAGTTTCTGTCCTGGTCGTAGATGATTCAGGCTTCTTTCGAAAACGGTTGACGGAAATTCTGACGGCTTCGGGCCAGATCAAAGTGGTAGGCGCTGCCACCAATGGGCGCGAAGGGGTGGAGCTGGCAGAAAAGCTGCGTCCCGATGTTATTACCATGGATTACGAGATGCCGGTGATGGACGGCATCTCGGCCGTCAGAGAGATCATGCGCAAGCACCCCGTGCCGGTGCTGATGTTTTCATCTCTGACTTACGAAGGGGCGCGGGTTACGCTTGATGCCCTTGAGGCCGGGGCGGTGGATTTTCTGCCCAAGAATTTTGAAGAAATCGCCCGGGATACCAGCCAGCTTCAGAAGATTCTGATCCAGCGCATTCTGGATGTTGCCGGCAGTCGCCCGGGAGGCCGGGCAGCAACGGTCGCCCCGAAGCCGGCGGCACCCGCCGTGCCGGAGGCGCGCCGTCAGCCGGCTGAACGCTCCGGTACACGGCTGAACCGGCCGGCAGCGCCCGAATCCCATAAGGCACCGTCTGCCGCCGAGCCTGCTCGCAGGTCTGGTCGTAAAACCGCGACAAAGCACTACGGCGTGGTTGCCATTGGTACATCCACGGGTGGGCCGGTTGCGCTGCAAAAGGTGTTGACACATCTGCCTGCCTCGTTTCCCGCACCTCTGGTTCTGGTGCAGCATATGCCAGCCAGCTTTACGCCGGCCTTTGCCGAGAGGCTGAATAAGCTGTGCCGCATTGAGGTGCGCCAGGCGGAAGATGGCGATGTGCTTCGTCCCGGGCTGGCGCTGCTGGCTCCGGGCGGCAAACAGATGATGGTCGAAAATCGCAGCGGTCAGGCTCGGATTCGCATTCTTCCGGGCGATGATCGTTTGAATTACAAGCCGTGCGTGGATGTTACTTTCGGGTCCCTGGCGAGGAGCTTTCCGGGTAAGACGCTTGGTCTGATTCTGACCGGCATGGGCGCCGATGGCAAAGATGGTTGCCGGATGATGAAACAATCCGGTTCGGTGATCTGGTCGCAGGACGAGAAAAGCTCTGTGATCTATGGTATGCCCATGGCGGTGGCCAAAGCAGGGCTCAGTGACGAAATTCTGCCGCTTGAGGATATTGGCCCCCGGTTGGTTGAAGGGGTGAGCTAATGGATATTCTGAGCCTGCTCGGAATCATCCTCGCGTTTGTGGCGATACTGGGTGGTAATCTGCTGGAAGGTGGCGCCGTAAGTTCCCTGTTCAATGGTCCCGCGGGGTTAATTGTGGTTGGCGGAACGCTGGCGGCAACCATTCTGCAAACTTCCTGGCCCATGCTCAAACGAGCGTTCAGTCAGATCCGCTGGGTCTTTGTTCCTCCGTATATTTCTCTGGAAGATGGTATTGGCAAAGTCATTGACTGGAGTGTAAAAGCCCGTAAGCAGGGTTTGCTGGGGCTGGAAGGGCTGGCTGAACGCGAGGCGGAACCCTTCGCCCGCAAAGGGCTCCAGTTGCTTGTCGACGGTGCCGAGCCGGAGTCTATCCGGAGTATCATGGAGGTGGATCTGGAGAACCGCGAGCAGCGGGATCTGGAATCTGCACGGGTCTATGAGGCCATGGGCGGTTACTCGCCAACCATCGGTATTATCGGTGCGGTTATGGGGCTTATTCAGGTGATGACCAATCTGGAGGACCCTCAATCCCTTGGTGGCGGTATCGCGACCGCGTTCGTGGCAACGATTTACGGCGTGGCGCTGGCCAACCTGTTGTTTTTCCCCGTGGGTAATAAACTGCGGGGTATCATCAGGGAGCGCTCGCGCTATGAGGATATGATGATTGATGGCATCATTGCCATCGCCGAGGGTGAGAACCCGAAATCCATTGAATTGAGGCTGCGGGGCTTCCTGCAGTAACCCGGGCCAGGGCTTGCTATGCGCCGTCGCAGACCACCTCAGGACGATCTTCATAACAAAGAGCGCTGGCTGATTTCCTACGCCGACTTTATCACTCTTCTGTTCGCTTTTTTCGTAGTGATGTACTCTGTTTCTTCGGTAAACGAGGGCAAATACAAAGTGCTCTCGGAGACCTTTACCGGCGTATTCAACGCACCGCAGCGCTCCTTGCAGCCCGTGGCGGTGGGCGAACAGCCGGTCCGGGCGCCAGAGCAGGACCGGCAAGACGTCATTGCTCCGCCGGTCGCGGAGGCACCACGAAACTCCGAGCTTGATGCCAGGGATCGTGCCGAGGCCCTGCGCTCGATGGCCAATCAACTGGCCATGGAGTTTGACGAGCTGATCACTCAGGGCGTTGTAAGCCTCGAAACCAGCAGCGAGTGGATTGAACTGAACCTCCCTAACAGTATGCTTTTCAGCAGCGGCGATGCCGAGCCCCATTATGATTCGTTCGAGGTGATTGAAAAAATCGCCGGTGTGCTGAAAGGGCGGGATAATGCGGTCAAGGTTGAGGGATTCACCGATAACCAGCCTATTCGCACCAGTCGCTTTCCCTCCAACTGGGAGTTGTCCACCGCCCGGGCAGCTGCAGTGGCCCGAATGCTGATGATGGAGGGCGTTGAACCTGAACGCCTTGCCGCCGTTGGTTACGGCCAGTATCAACCGGTTGCCCGGAACGATACCGAAGAGGGGCGCCGTCGTAACCGGAGGGTTGTATTGTTGATCTCCCGCGATGCCAGTATCCGCGGTGCGGTGCGCTGATTGCCACGGGGTGGCAGGTGCGTATAGCTGAGCTGGCACACTTCCTGTATTACCTGTTGTTCATCGTGACAAATCGGCAAGGGTTTGCCGCAAAAGCATAGAGGCAGCTTTCAAGTTACCCGTGTCCTTGCCGTTAAGTTGAACAAAGGCCGGCCCGGAGCTGGCTGAGCTGTAACCGGAGAACAAAGCGTGCGTATCTGGGCGGTAGCCAATCAGAAAGGTGGAGTAGGAAAGACAACCTCGGTCGTTGCCCTGGGCGGCTTGTTGGCCCAGCGTGGCAAGCGTGTGCTTGTGGTTGATCTGGACCCACACGGGTCGCTGACCAGTTGGTTTGGTTACGACCCTGATGCCATTGCCCATAGCGTGTTTGACCTGTTCCAGCACCAGGGCAAAGTGCCGGATGGTCTGCCCGCGCAGCTGATCACGGATACCGGTTGCCCGGGGCTGTCTTTGTTGCCAGCCAGCACGGCTCTGGCGACGCTGGAGCGTCGGATGATCGGCGTTGAGGGGATGGGGTTGATTATCTCCCGTGCGCTGGCTCAGCTTTGGGATGACTTTGACTACGTGATTCTCGACAACACGCCATCACTGGGCGTGCTGATGGTAAATGCGCTGGCTGCGGCCCAATTTCTGGTTATTCCGGTACAGACGGAGTTTCTGGCGATCAAAGGGCTGGAGAGAATGCTGCATACGTTGCAGATGATCATGCGTTCGCAGAAAAACGAATTGCCGTTCATGATTGTCCCTACCCTGTACGATCGCAGGACCCAGGCGTCCGTTAAAAGTCTCAATCTGTTGCGTAAAACCTACCCGGACACCCTATGGCGTTTTGCTGTTCCGGTTGATACGAAATTCCGGGATGCCAGCCAGGCTGGGGTTATACCTTCGCAATTGGATGCCGAGACCCATGGCGTCAGAGCCTATAATCATTTGCTGGATGACCTTCTGAAGCGGATTACTTCGGTGCAGGAGCGTCAGCATGGCTGACAAAAAACTGACGGAATTGGCAGCGCCGGAAGCGGCGATTGCCAGCTATCTGGACGAGCTTTTACACACGGCCACTCACACGGCTTTGCAGGAAGAACAAGTCAAGACCGAGCCAGAGCCGGTGGTGGCAAAGCCCGGACCGGTCCGGACCGAGGAGCCCGCGGAAGTGCCGCGAACCCGGGCGCAGGTTCGCCCTGCAGTAAAGGAGCCGGTGGTGGTGCAGAAGGCGCCAGCATCGGTCAAGGTAGAGGCTCCAACCCCCGCCCCTGCGCCCGGCAAGGAGGGAGACGTGCCGCCGGCAAGGCCGGACTGGTCCGAAGAGCCGTTTGAATGCCTGATCTTTACCGTGGCGGGATTACAGCTTGCTGTGCCACTGGTATTGCTGGGGGCCATTCATCGTATCGAGGAAGAGATCCGTCCTATCCCGGGCAGCCCCCGGTGGTACATGGGGATACGGCCGGACCAGCAGCACAATCTGCGGGTAGTGGACACGGCCGAGTGGATCATGGCAGGCCGGGTTCCGCCCGGTGCCCGCGACAACTACCGGTTTGTAATCCGGCTTGATGACAGCGAATGGGGGCTGGCCTGTGACGATGTCGCCCAGTCGTTTACTCTCAAGCCAGACGAAGTGCGCTGGCGCACGGCCCGCAGCAAGCGGCCATGGCTGGCAGGTACGGTGGTGGACCATATGTGTGCCCTGATCGATGTGCGCACCATGGCTCATTTGCTGGTCCGGGCGGAACGTGAGCACCACCTGGACCTGAGTTAGCCGGTCCGTTACTCAATGAAACCGTGCGAGGCTGGCACGGTTTGTGCCCTTAACTATAGTATTGGGCACTGATGATGAATTTTTGACGATCAGGTTGCCCGCCGGGCAGCCGAGAAGGAGAGAGTGCTATGGCATCCCCGAGCGGACAGCAAAATCAGGCCCAGGACGATCAGGTACTGCAGTACGTGACTTTCCGCCTGGATGACGAGACGTATGGCATCAATGTGATGCAGATTCAGGAAGTACTGCGTTACACGGAAATCGCGCCGGTTCCCGGAGCCCCGGACTATGTCCTGGGGATCATCAACCTGCGGGGTAACGTGGTTACGGTTATCGATACCCGTCGCCGGTTTGGTCTGGCGGATGCCGAGGTTACCGATGCCACCCGCATCGTGGTAATGGAATCATCCAGCCAGGTAATGGGCGTTCTGGTGGATTCGGTAGCAGAGGTGGTCTACCTCAAGGCCAGCGAAATTGAAACTGCGCCCAACGTGGGGAACGAGGAAAGTGCCAAGTTCATCCAGGGTGTATGCAACAAGAACGGCGAGCTGATTATTCTCGTCGAATTTGACAAGATGCTGTCAGACCACGAGTGGGCTGAAATCGCGTCGCTGTAACCGGCTTTTCACAGCGCAGTGATGGACGCTTTCCGTGGTCACCAACAACGGAGACGTCCATCATGAGTTTCATCATTCCCTCCTGGCTGCCATGGGCCCTGACGGCCGCCGCTGTTACTCTGGTTCTGGTTCAAGGCGTTATCCATGGCCGGCGTATACGGGCCCTGCAGGCCACAGTCAAACAGCGGTGCGATACCCTGGGCCGTGAGTTGCACGCAACCACCAGCGGCAGCCTTGGGGTTGGCCAGCGGTTGGTTGCCTGTGAGCGCCAGCTCCACGAGCTAAAAAATACGCTGGAGGAAATGCGGCAAAATGACCCGCTGCGAATTTCTTATGATGAGGCTTCCAGATTGGTTGATCTCGGCGCCGATATCGACGATCTTATGAACACTTGCGGAATTTCCCGTCCGGAGGCCGAGCTGGTTTCTGCACTCAAAAAGCGACAGGTGGCCTGATCCGGCGTTCTATCGGATGCAGCTGAATGAAAAAGCTCTATCAGAGGGCCGCTGAGGCCCTTGCTGTTGTTTCCCGCGCCGATTTTGTCACCGGTGCCGATCTCGTCCCCTCCATTACCGGCCATTCCATTCCCCGCGAAGAGACCGTCGGTCACCTCCTTGGCCTTCTGCCCGAGATTGAACCTGATCAGGTTGTTATGCACATCGGCGGCGGCTCTGGTTACCTGACCGCTGTTCTGGCGGATTTGGCGCACCGGGTGATCTACGTCGACCGTAATCCGGCACTGGCGGACAAAGCCAGGGAGCGGTTCTTCGAGCACGGAATGCACAATATAGATGTAATCCAGCGCGCAGCCGATGACGGGCTGGAGGTAGACACGCTCTGCGATTTGGTTCTGTGCACCACTTTTATTTCCGACCCCAAGGCGCTGGCGCCCTGTTTACGTGAGGGAGGCAATCTGGTGTGCCTGGAAGGGCGCGCCGGTCCCGTGCCAAGCGTTGCCATGTTCCGCCGCAAGGGCGATACGCTTGACCGCGTTCGTACCCTCGGCTGGATAGATTTTAACCGTAATTCCGAGCAGATTCTGATTGATCTCGGCCTGGTCAGTGAACCTGCACTGGCAAAGGCACGCGCAGAGGCGGCAACCAGAAACGAGCGGGTTCTCGATGTTTTGCGGCGCAGGCTGAATCTTGAGGAAATCGACCTCTATCGATCGCTGGCCCAGCAGCGTGGTATGAATTTTACCGATGCTGAAAACGTACTTAACAATCTGAATACCGGATTGTTCCGGCGTTTCTCCCGCACGTTTCTGGATCTTGCCCGCGTCATCCCTGTGTCGGAGGAAAACACGACTCTGACCGTGGTAACCGACGATCCCGACGCCCGCACCGATCAACTGGAGCGCCTGGCGCCGTCTCACCGCATTATTTGCCTGCTGGTGACACCGACGGATTTTCGGCGCGTCTGGTCGGCACTGGATCTAACGGTCAAGGGCAGTCACTTTGTGGCCGAGCAGGGGCTTACGGGGGGCGCCGCAGAAGCGCCGGTTGCGGCCGGCAAGGATCTTCTGGGCCAGGAGCATAATAAGCATATCAGCCCTTACCTGGTGTCGGTGTACGAAGCCATACTGCTAGATGCGGTCAGCGAAAAGGCCAGTGATATTCACATTGAACAATATGAGGACCGGGTTCGCATTCGGCTGCGGGTAGACGGCGACCTGCATGATCTCCCCCAATATCAGTTATCGGGGCGGGAGATTCGCGGGGTGATCAACGTCATCAAACTCCGGGCCGAGCTGAACATTGCCGAGCACCGGCTGCCACAGGGTGGGCGCTCGCGGCTGCAGCTGGGCGACACCTTCTACGATTTGCGGATTCAGACACAGCCGTCGCTACATGGTGAAAATGCGGTTATCCGTCTGCTACCGCAAACGGGGCGTGCCATGACCATTGCCGAGCTGGGGATGTCGCAGGCCATTGGTAACCATTACCAGCGCTTGCTGGATAATCCGGCGGGGCTGGTGCTGGTGGTTGGCCCCACCGGCTCGGGTAAATCCACCACGCTCTACGCCGGTCTGCAGACCCTCGCGGACGATGGCCGGCGTAAAGTGATTACAGTGGAAGACCCGATCGAGTACTCGATCGATAACATCCAGCAAACCCGTGTCCGTTCAGATATCGGTTTCAGTTTTGCCGACGCCATGCGTGCTTTTGTCCGGGAAGACCCGGATGTGATCCTGGTCGGGGAAATTCGCGACCAGGAGACAGCTCTGGAGGCCATTCGCGCGTCACAGACTGGCCATGTGGTGCTCTCTACACTGCACTGCAACGATGCCGTCGATTCCCTGCAGAGGCTCTATGACCTGGGTATTCATCCCAATTCGATTGCCGGTGAGTTGTTGGCGGTGATTGCGCAACGGCTCGCCAAGCGCATCTGCAGCCATTGTCGTCAGCCGGTCAAACCAGATCCCGTCATCATGGCGGAAGTTTTTCCGGATGGTGCACCGGCGGATTTCCGCTGCTTCGAGGGAGCGGGATGCGACAAGTGTAATGGTCGCGGCACCCAGGGCCGGGTAGCGATTGTAGAGTACATGGAGGTGGATGCGGATATCCGCAATGCCATTTCCAGCCAACCGCCGGTTGGAGAATTGCGTTGGCGGGCTCTGGATGCCGGGCTCATAACCATGCGGGATAGCGCGCTGGATCATGTGATTGAGGGTATTATTCCGCTCTGTGAATTGCCTCGTATTCTGCCCAGAGAAAGGATGGCACCGGAAGTTCGCGGTGGCCGCAGGAGTGTTGGATGAAGAATAACCCGGTTGTGACCAAAGGTGCTCAGCGCGAGCCGGCTGAAAGTGTTTATCGCGACGAGCTGGACAAGCTGATGTCCATGGATCCCGGGCCCCGCCCTCCCGGCTGGCTGTTGTCGCCTCGGGGCGTGGAAAAGTTTCTGCTGGGTGATGAGAAGTTGGGTGTCGAGCGTAAGTTCGTCGCCGAGCGCGCCATGGTGGTAAGAATTATTATCTCCCTGTGTACGTCTCGCGGGTGTTTGTTGGTTGGCGAGCCGGGCACGGCAAAATCCCTGTTGTCGGAGCTCCTGGCAGCCGCGATTTCCGGTAACTCCACGCTGACCCTGCAGGGCGGTGCCATCAGCCAGGTCAGTCAGCTGTTATATAGCTGGAACGAAGCGTTGCTGCACACTGAAGGCCCCAGCCGGAAGGCTCTGGTACCATCGCCGCTGCTTCGGGGGATGATGGAGGGCCGTCTGGTGCGCTTTGAAGAAATCGCCCGCTGTCCCCAGGCGTTGCAGGATGCATTGCTTTCCGTGCTGTCGGATCGTGTGGTTGTGATTCCGGAGCTGCCGGGCGACGACGGTGTGATCCTGGCTCGAGAGGGGTTCAACCTGGTTGCCACGTCTAACAGTGTGGATGAGGGTGTGCACAGTATGAGTGCCGCTTTGAAACGACGGATGGATTTCGAGGAAATCCGACCGATACGACACCTGGATGATGAGATTGGTGTGGTCATGCGCGAAGTGGCCAGAGCCAATCGGCGCGCAGGTATCGAGGTGGCTCTGGAGCAAGCGGTGGTGGAAGTGTTGGTGACCATTTTCCACGAACTGCGCAATGGCCAGACCCTGGATGGCCGGAGCACCGACCGCCTGGCCGGTGCCGCTTTGTCTACCGCCGAGGCGGTCTCTGTGGCCCATGCAGCGAGCCTGAATGCCTGGTATTACGGTGGTGGCGCGATGACTGTGGAGCATATGATGCATCATCTGATCGGCTCCGCGCTGAAGGATCAACCGGAAGACCGTCGACGCCTGAAGCATTATTTCGAGACTACGGTGGCCATGCGTAAAGGCAGTGTCTGGCAGCAGGCCTGGGCGTTACGTTCCCTGATCCACTGATTCGTCACTGTCATCCGGCGCGGCATCACCGGGGGTGCGGCCCCTGATATGAAAGGCGAAGGCCAGAATTTCTGCGATGACGCGATACAGCTCTTCCGGAATTTCCTCATTCAGGGACAGGCGGGCCAGAATTCCGGCGAGCTCTGCATTTTCGTACAGCGGAACATCGTGGTCATGGGCGATGCGGATAATTTCCTCGGCCAGTTCCCAGGTGCCGGTTGCCGAAATCACCGGGGCGCGTTCGCCGTCGTACTTGAGAGCAACGGCCGCAGGGATGTTGTCCTGTGAACTGTCTGTCATGCTTTGGTATCCACCAGTCGATGTTCCAATCGTGTTTGTATTTGCCCCGGGCTGCCCCTGCGACAGTCCAGGTCAGCCACGTCCAGACCGAGGTCGTTCAGGCTCTGCCGCAGCAGGGGGAGTTCCCGGTGCACAGCTCTCAAGGTGGTTTGCTTTTCAGCCCAGACGAGAGCGCTCACGGACGGCGGCCGGAATGTGACGTCGAAATGCAGGGGGCCAGCCTCATCCAGATCCATCGATAAGGCCAGTCGCCATTCACTGGCGCTGGATCGTCCCGGGGTTTTGTTGTCGTCCTTCTCCTGTGAGTATTGTTCCAGTCGCAACTGGGCGGTTCTGGGTTCCTGTTGTGGCGTCAGCCAGGGTACCTCGATCAATAAAGTGTTTACGGGGGCGCCGGGTTCTGCCCCGGCCCGGGCGTTCAGCGTCTGGCTGTGTAGCTGATTCACCGTGATCCGGTTCAACATACCTGCGAGCAGGCGAAGTGTTTGTCCGACCGTGGCGGGCTCCCCGGTGTTTTGCGGTGTGGCCGGTGTTGGCGCACGAGGGAACTGTAATGGCGCCTGCAGCAGGTCGTTGCTGGTTAACGGTGTCAGTCGGTTGAATTGCTCAGGCCCCTGATTCTGGCTGGCGAGTAAAGCGGACACCACCTTTGCCAACGCCAGCTTGAGATCCGGCGGAGTCACCGCAGACGTGCTGGTCTGCAACAGCCTTGCTTCGGAAAACAGACCGCTTTCGGACAACCACTGGCGTACCTGGTTGGCCATCGGTTCCGCCTTGCCGGCTCCCGGCAGCAGTGCGTCGGCCCTGGGTAACTGGTTGATCAGGTTTTGCAATACCTGTTGCGCGGCTGCTGGCAGAGGTTGTGCATTCATGGTGGATGGCAATTGCCCGGGCTGGGGCGGCGATTTCAGGCCCAGCTGCAATGCGCTGAACAACTGTGCCAATCCGGCCTGAAGGTTTTGTTGCCAGGGCAGTCGCTGTGCCAGAGCCCGGGCGACCGAACTTTCCTGGCCCCCGGCCAGCTTGCCAATCAGCTGCAACTCATTGCCGGCACGCATGACTTTAATCAGGTCGCCGACTGACAGATCCGGAGGCCGTTGGCCGGCATTCACCTTCAGCGATTGGCCGCGCAACTCCAGCAGTAGCTCGTGACTGCCCCCTTTCTGGTGCAGAATATCGGCGACTTTTGCCAGCACCGTTTCCCGGTTGGCAAGCTTCAGCCTGGCCAGTTGTTGCCGGGCAGATGGCGCCGCGCCGATTTCCGGACTGGCGCCCGCAGCCGGTTTTCCCGAGTTCCCGACGGTCTGGGGCTGGGCCGGTTGCTTGGGAGAGATAGGTGATTGTCCGCCGTTCAGTTTCATTCGTGTCGATTTGATGTCGGGCAAGAGTAAATTGCTGACGTATTCGTTATAATACGCC
Organism: Marinobacter sp. VGCF2001; assembly: GCF_049943275.1. Taxonomy (NCBI): domain Bacteria; kingdom Pseudomonadati; phylum Pseudomonadota; class Gammaproteobacteria; order Pseudomonadales; family Marinobacteraceae; genus Marinobacter; species Marinobacter sp. VGCF2001. The sequence continues at coordinate 590,264 of NZ_JBNFVX010000001.1, read as the reverse complement.
GCGCTGGCAGTGAATGCCCTGATCTCATGTTGGCACCTGTGTGTCCTTCATTACATGCACCTGATGCCCGCTGCGCATCCATCGCTCTGAAACGGAGCCCTGATGTCCGAGCCGTTACTACAGGCGATAGATCTTGAGTGTGAACGGGACGAGCGCCTGTTGTTCCAGAATCTGTCCTTCTCCATACTGCCCGGTACGGTCACCCGTGTCGAGGGCCCTAACGGCACCGGTAAAACTACCTTGTTACGCATCCTTGCTGGGCTGAACGATGCCTGGGCAGGGCAGTTGCTCTGGTGTGGCGAGCCCAGATCCCGGCAACGGGAATCTTTTCTGCGAAATACTCTGTACATCGGCCACCGAGCCGGCATCAAACCGTTGCTTTCCCCCCTGGAAAACTTGCGAGCCCTGATGGCAGGCCGTCGGGAGGTTAACGACGAAGTGCTTGTTCAGGCCCTGGCCGGCACGGGACTGGCCGGGTTTGAGGCCGTGCCATGCCGCAACCTGTCGGCCGGACAGCAACGGCGGGTGGCTCTGGCCCGATTGCTGATCGCCGATGAGCCCCTGTGGCTACTGGATGAAGTGTTTACTGCGATCGACTCCGACGGTGTGAAAGCCATCGAGTCTCTGTTGCAACAGCGAGCAGCGGAGGGAGGTGCCGTACTGGTAACCACGCATCATGATTTGCAGCTGCCGGCCATGAAACGAATTACCTTGGGTGCGGGAGGGAATTCATGAACGCGGAACTGCGTCCCGCTCTGAAACCGGTTTCTGCTTCCATTGGCCCTCTGGCAGCCATGGCTGCGGTGTTTGCACGGGATGTCCGGGTGGCGTTCCGGCAGCGGCAGGATCTCCTGAATCCGTTGCTGTTTTTCATTATGGTGGTGACGCTTTTCCCCCTCGGAGTTAGCCCGGAGGTGGCATTTCTGAAACAGTCCGGTGCCGGTATCCTGTGGGTTGCGGCTTTGCTGTCTGTGCTGTTGTCGCTGGATCATCTCTTTCGTCATGATTTTGACGATGGAACCCTGGAGCAGCTTGTGCTGCAACCGCAACCGCTGTTTCTGTTGATTCTGGCGAAAACAGCCGCGCATTGGGTGCTGACCGGCCTGCCGCTGGTGCTTTTGGCTCCGGTTCTGGGCGTTATGGTGCATCTTGACGGGAACTCTATTGCAATTCTGTGTCTAACGCTGCTGATCGGGACGCCGGTACTCAGTATGATCGGGGCGATAGGTGCGGCCCTGACGCTCGGGCTACGTTCGGCCGGCGTACTCTTGTCACTGCTGATCATTCCGCTGTACATTCCGGTGCTGATTTTCGGTACCGGCACGGTTGCGGCGGCGGCAGAGGGAGCGCCCGTGGCTGGATACCTGGCGCTGATGGGGGCATTTCTGGTTCTGGCGGTGACTCTGGCCCCCTTTGCTTCGGCAGCGGCATTGCGAATCAGTCTTTCAAACAGCTGAGCGGTTCTGCACGACCGTCAGCCAGCTAACTAACAGTGAAGATGGTGACCAACTGATGTGGCAATTTTTTCATAAACTGGGTTCTCCCAAATGGTTTTTCGGGATTGCAACCCGGTTCATGCCCTGGTTGCTGGCTGCTGGTGCGATACTTCTTCTGGCCGGGGTGATCTGGGGGCTTGCGTTCGCTCCTAAAGATTACCTGCAAGGCAACAGCTATCGGATTATTTTTATCCATGTTCCTACCGCGTTTCTGGCCCAGTCGATTTATATCATGATGGCTGTGGCTGCCGTCGTTACCCTGGTCTGGCGGATGAAACTGGCCGATGTGTTCGTCAAGGCCGTGGCGCCGGTGGGGCTGATTTTCACCTTTCTTTCCCTGTTTACCGGCGCAGTCTGGGGTAAACCGACCTGGGGCACTTGGTGGGTGTGGGACGCCCGGTTGACCTCAATGCTTATTCTTTTGTTCCTGTATGGCGGAGCCATTGCGCTGGATCGTGCCATCAATGACGAAAAATCGGCAGCACGGGCCGTGGCCGTGCTTGTTCTTGTGGGGGTGGTGAACATTCCGATCATCCAGTATTCCGTTGAGTGGTGGAACACGTTGCACCAGCCATCCACGTTCAAGTTAACGGAAAAACCCTCCATGCCGGCCGAAATGTGGGTGCCGTTGCTGCTTTCGGTATTGGGTCTGTACTGTCTGTTTGGCTGGCTGGCCTGTTTGCGCATGAAAACGGAGATCGTGATGCGGGAACAGAAGACCCGTTGGGTAAGAGATCTGGTTTTGGCGGGGAGGGGTTAACCCATGGCATTCGAGTCCTTTTCTGCATTCCTGACGATGGAGGGCCATGGTGCCTATGTCTGGGGGTGTTACGGCGTTTTCTTTGTATTACTGGCTGGCTTGATGATCCGGTCAACCCGTCATTACCGGGCGGTTCTGAACGGATGCAAGCGCCGTTACCAGGAGCAGAACAATCAAGCCATGGGCGCCCGTCCAAACCAAGCCGCCACATTCGCTCGTGTTGAAGTTTCCCAAGACTAGACAGCAGGTAAGACATGCATCCGATCCGAAAAAAACGACTGACCATAGTGCTTTTCCTGGTGGCAGGCATCGCTATTGCGGTCGGGCTTACGACCTATGCCCTGAGGCAAAACATTAACCTGTTCTACGATCCGACCGAAATCGCTGCCGGTAACGCCCCGGTCGATGTCCGCATCCGGGCCGGCGGCATGGTTGAAGAAGGCAGCGTGCTGAGGGACCCCGACAGCCTGAAAGTGAACTTTCGCGTGACAGATTACAACTCGTCGGTGTCGGTGCAATACGACGGGATACTGCCGGATCTGTTTGCCGAAGGACAGGGTGTGGTTGCCATGGGGCGCCTGAACGGACAAGGCCTGTTTGTAGCCGATCAGGTATTGGCCAAGCACGATGAGAATTACATGCCACCGGAGGTGGCCGAGGCGCTGGAGCGCTCCTCGAAAGGGCAGCACAAGTCTGCCGATGTCGACAAAGCGGCAGAAACCACCGCGTATTGAGCGCTCAATTTATCTCTGACGTTGGAGAAACCCGATGTATCCGGAACTCGGACAGCTCGCACTGATTCTCTCGTTGCTGCTGGGAATCATGCTCTCGGTGGTGCCACTGGTGGGCGCTCTGACCGGGCGTGACAGTTTGCAGGCCTTTGCCAGACCGCTGGCGTCTGGCATGTTTGTTTTCACCGCCCTGGCGTTTGCCATCCTGACCCACGCCTTCCTGGTGGATGACTTTTCGGTGGCTTATGTCGCCAATAACAGCAACAGTATGTTGCCCTGGTACTACAAAATGAGTGCCGTCTGGGGCGGGCATGAAGGCTCGTTGCTGATGTGGATACTGATGTTGATTGGCTGGACTCTGGCTGTCGCCATTTTCAGCAGGAAGCTGCCCTCGGTGATGATCTCCCAGGTTTTGTCCGTTTTGGGCATGGTGTCTGTCGGGTTTCTGCTTTTCATTATTCTGACGTCCAATCCTTTTGATCGTTTACTGCCGAATGTCCCGGCGGACGGTCAGGATCTGAATCCGTTGCTGCAGGATATTGGCCTGATTATGCACCCCCCTATGTTGTACATGGGGTACGTGGGCTTTTCGGTCGCGTTTGCGTTTGCCATCGCAGCGCTGATTAACGGCCGGCTCGATGCTGCCTGGGCACGCTGGTCGCGCCCCTGGACCACCGTTGCCTGGTCTTTTCTGACGCTGGGCATCGCGCTGGGAAGCTGGTGGGCCTATTACGAGCTTGGCTGGGGCGGCTGGTGGTTCTGGGACCCGGTTGAAAACGCCTCATTGTTGCCCTGGTTGTCCGGCACGGCCCTGATGCACTCTCTGGCGGTGACCGAAAAACGCGGCGTGTTCAAGAGCTGGACCGTGTTGCTGGCCATCGTGACCTTCGCCCTCAGCCTTCTGGGTACATTCCTGGTGCGTTCCGGGGTGCTTACGTCAGTACACGCGTTTGCATCGGATCCGGAGCGGGGGAGCTTCCTGCTCGCCCTGCTGGGCATTACCATCCTTGCCAGCCTGACGCTTTACGCCTTCCGGGCACCGGTGGTGCACGTGCGCTCCCGTTACGGTTCAATGTCCCGGGAAGTGTTTCTGTTGCTCAACAACGTGCTGCTGGTCTCGGCGACGTTGCTGGTTGCCATCGGTACCCTTTACCCGCTGGTGCTGGACTATCTGGATCTGGGCAAACTGTCTATCGGTGAGCCTTTCTTCAATACCACCTTCAGCCCGCTGGCGGTTGCGACCGGCTTGTTGATGGGCGCCGGTATTTTCTCTCGCTGGAAAAAAACAGATGGTGGCTGGCTGGCCCGCAAGCTGCTTTGGCCGCTGGCGATCAGTCTTGTGGCCACCGGTGCGGTGATGCTCGGTTACGGGGGCTTTACGCCCTGGGCGTTCCTCGGCGTATTTGCCGCCGTGTGGGTAGCGGTCGCCACATTCTGGGACTTGTGGGACAAGTCCGCCTCACGGAATGGACGCTGGCACGGCCTGAAGCGCCAGTCGCGGAGCTACTGGGGCATGGTCCTGGGGCATTTGGGACTGGCCATGGTGATGGCCGGTGCCACGGTGGTCTCCAACTATGGCATCGAGCGGGACGTGCGTATGCAGCCGGGCGATCGGGCCATGGTGGGGGATTACGAGATTGTCTTTAAAGATATCGGCGAGCGTCGTGGCCCGAACTTTACGGCCCAATACGGCAGCTTTGATGTGTACCTTGATGGCAAGCTGGTGACCGATTTACATCCGGAAAAACGCCAGTATCCGGTAGGCATGAGTGTCATGACCGAAGCCGACATCGACGCAGGTCTGTTCCGGGATGTGTTTGTCGCCATTGGCGAGCGAATCACCGATGATGCCTGGGCCATTCGTCTGCAGTACAAGCCATTGGTCCGCTGGTTATGGCTCGGCTCTCTGGTGATGGCGATCGGTGGCTTCCTGGCCATTGCCGACAAACGCTACCGCATTCGGGAGCGGGACGAACAAGCCGTGAAAAGCGATATGCAGCCGGTGCCGGGTAAAACCGCGGAGGCCTCATCATGAAGCGCGTCTTGCTATTTCTGCCGCTTCTGATTGCGGTAGGCGTTGGCGTGTTCCTGTTTGCCGGCCTTGGCAAGGACCCCACCAAGCTTGAATCGGTGTTGGTGGGCAAACCTGTACCTGAGTTCAGCCTGGAATCCCTGAGTGATCCGGATGCCCGCATTACGCCTTCTGTTTTCGAAGGCGAGGTATCGTTGCTGAATGTCTGGGCAGAATGGTGCCCATCCTGCTGGGATGAGCATAAGTACCTGATGCAGCTTTCAAAAGACGAGGGTATGCGGATTGTCGGGTTGAACTACAAAGACCAGCGGGAAACGGCGTTCCGGTTTCTTAACCAGCTGGGCAATCCTTATGACACCATTATTTTTGATCCCAAAGGCTCGCTCGGTTTCGACCTGGGTGTGTATGGTGCGCCGGAAACCTTCGTGATTGATGCCGACGGGGTGGTGCGCTACCGCCATGTGGGTGTGGTAAACGAGAAGGTTTGGAAGGATATTCTGTTACCGGTGATTGTCGAGGCCAGGGGGAACAGTTGATGCGTTATTTACCAGTTATGCTGTGGGCTTTGCTGGCGGCAGTGTCTGGCCCGGTGTCTGCGGAGGTAGAGGAAGTCTACAACTTTGATACCCGGGCCGAGGAGCAACGCTATCAGCAGTTGATTTCGGAACTGCGATGCCCGAAGTGTCAGAACCAGAATATTGCGGATTCTAATTCACCCATTTCCTCTGATATGCGTGATGAGGTCTACCGCATGATGCAGCAGGGCCAATCGAACGACGCCATCGTGGGTTCACTGGTCGACCGTTTTGGAGAGTTCGTTCAGTACAAGCCTCCGGTGGATAGCCGCACTATTTTTCTCTGGGCGTTCCCGGCGATTGCTTCTATCGGCGGATTCCTGATTGTTCTGGGCGTGGTCTGGCGGGCTCGCCGGCGCGAGGATGAGCCTCCGCTGAGTGACGACGACCGGGCCAGGGCAGAACAGATTCTGGCTCGCCAGAGTGAACAGACCAAACGCTGATTACCCCATTCATTTCGAGACGTGACGATATTTCCATGACCGATACTTTCTGGATTGCCGGGACCGTACTCATTCTGGTTGCTCTGGCATTTGTGCTTTATCCAGTATTCTTCCATAAACCCCGGGCTCGCCTTGAGGCCGACCTTCGCAATCAGAACCTGCTGGCTTACCGGACCAGGCTGAAGGAATTGGAGAACGAACGCGATGCGGGGATTCTCGATGAAGACAGCTACCGGCAACTGAAAGAAGAGCTGGCTGGGGCGATGCTTGATGACGTGCCGGAGGATGCCGAGGTCGAGCCGCGCGTGCCCGGCCGCCGCAGCGCGATGGTGGTGGCACTGCTGGCATTGATCGTTTTGCCGGTTGGCACCTATTACGGCTATGAGCGGTGGGGCTCCCTGGATCAGGTGGAGCAGTTTATCGCCATGCAGGAAATGGGCGACGCTCAGGGTGACCAGGTGGCCCGCATGGTCGAACTGGCGGAACAGCTACGCCTTCGGCTTGAAGAAAGCCCGGAAAACCCGGATGGTTGGGCGATGTTGGGCCAAACCTATATGCGGATCGAACAATATGGGAAGGCGGCCGAGGCCTATCAGCGGCTCGCGGAAGTGATGGCTGAAGACACCAACGCCAGCGCTGTGGCGCTCGGCCTGGCTGCTCAGGCTACGTACTTCGGCAGTGAGGGTGAAATGACGCCGGCGGTCCGAGAGGCCATTGCGGCTGCCCGTGCCCTGAACCCGGATGAAGTGAATGCCCTGGGATTGATGGGTATCAGCGCCTTTGGCGACCAGAATTATCAGCAGGCCATCGAGTATTGGCAGCGTATCCTCGACGTTGCGCCGGATCATCCTCAGATAGCGGCCATCCGCGGAGGCATTGAGGAGGCCTATCGGCGCCTTGGCCAGACGCCACCAGAACAGACCGGAGCCGAGCCGCAGCAGCCGACCGGCCCAGGCGTTTCTCTCAGGGTGTCGCTCGATGATGGTCTGAAACGTGACATTGATAACGAGGCCGTGCTGTTTATTTTCGCGCGGCCTGCGGGAGCCTCGGGTGGCGCGCCGGTTGCGGTGGCAAAGCTGACCGCCGGCGATCTGCCGTCTGAGATCCGTCTGGATGATCGCTATGCGATGTCACCCGACTCGGCGATTTCCGGCCAGGATGATGTTGTTGTCGTGGCTCGTGTCAGCCGCTCCGGTAGCGTTAACCCACAACCCGGTGATTGGGAGGGCAGGGTTGAGGCCTCGGTGCTACCGGCATCGGAGGTTGAGCAACCGGTTGAACTGGTCATCAATCAGGAACTCACCAACTGAAAGCAAAAGCCCGTCGAAATGACGGGCTTTTTTTTCACTTTAACACCTTTCATCACGTTTTATCGCCCTGTGAGGTCTGCGGGATAAAGCGGTGCCAGGTCACTTCCGGACTGGGTTGGATGTTCAGGATTGTGTTTGCGCAGCTTGTGGAGCGCCTGTTTCAGCTGCTCCCGCGCCTCATCCGTGCCGCTCGTTGGCTGGCCAGAGTACAGACTGGCCTGGAAGTGCTCGAAGGCGGCGCCCAGGTGCTGATCATTGGTCAGTTTGACCAGATCTGACACCTGGTGAAACGTTTGTTTCGGGAATCGTAACCTGGCCCAGCGCAGCAGGTAAGCCGACGTTTGTCCGGCTTTCTGGTCAATGGCGCTGAGCAGAGCCTGAAAGGCCTGGCGTTCGTTAGCCGTTGCGCTGTCTGCCTCGGTGTCCCCGGGAGGTGTTGTTCTCCGGCGTGTTTGCCACCAGAGCGCGAGGGTCGCAAGCCAGAGCACAGCAAGCGCCATCGTGCTCCATACCCAGATTCCTTGACTGGTGTCTGGGCCCGGGGCCCTGGCTGGTTCCTGGGATGGGGCTTTTTCAGGTTTTTCGGTGGTCGGGGCCTGTGGGGGTATGGTTTGTCCGCTACCGGCAATCCGGATGCGCCGCTCGGGCAATACCGCTTCTTCCAGTTGGTCGGTATCGGTGTTCCACCAGGGTACGCGGACGGACGGCAAGATCACGTCGCCGCTCTTGACGGGCACGAGGGCGGTAACTTGTTGCAGTCTCGCGTTCAGGCCGTCTGCTGTGGTTTCTGTATTGCGCACGGGCTGTTCCGGATAGCTGCGAATCGCCTCGGGGACCTGCTGACGGATTGGTGGCAGCGCCTCGGCGGGTAATCCCTCTGCCTGTAATGTCAATGTCCGGCTCAGATTACTGCCGACCGAAACAGGCTCACCAGAGGGCAAGCCCTCGTCAAGCACGGCGAGATTGCTGGCCGGCAACCAGGGCTGATTTTCCGGATAAGCCTGGGGCACCGGTTTGACCGGCACATCGTAGAGCTGTTGTTGGTCACGCAGAAAGCGGAGCTTGCCGGCGGCATCCCGTGCCTGGCCCTCGAATCGTATGGGGGCCAATGTCAGGGTGCCCGGCGTTTGCGGGAAAATAGCATACTTCCGTTCGACCACCCGATAGCGGATGCCGTCGCGGTAACGGGTAAACTCCCGTTGCTGGCCCAGTGATTCGATGATCGCATCCGGGTGCTGGGGCTCCGACAATTCCCCCCGTATCAGGTTGCCGGAAAAGAACAGCTGGATGGTCAGTACCAGTTGTTCCTGAACGTAGACCTCGGCCTTGTCCGCAGAGAGTTCGATATAGCTGTCACGGGTTGCGGGGGACTGGTCTGGCGGCGTTCCGGAAATGACCTCGATGCTGACCGGGTCTGAAACCGCCTCTTTGAAGGTCAGCGCCGGAATACTCAGCGCGCCGGTACGGGTAGGCGCCAGTTGATAGGTCCAGGTTATTTCGCCCACCATTTCATTGTTGACGGTTTGCACGCTGTACCGCTGGTTACGGGCCAGAATCTCGAAATCCGGCTCCACTTTCTCGATGTCCGGTGAAGGCAGTTGCGACAGGTCGAAGCTGAACAGATTGCTCAGATTGATATCAATTTTCATCGAGCCCTTTACCGTCAGTGTTAATACCTCGCCCTCATAGAGCTGGGTTCGGTCCGGTTCAACGGTCAGTTTTTCCGTCGCGCTGGCCGCCACGGGAACGAGCATTGAAAAGATCAGAAATGCGAGTGAGAGCACGCGCGTTACCATGGTGTGTCGCCCTCATCAGGAGTTGTCTGTCGTTGTTGATACTGTTGCAGGAATTTGCGCTGCAACAAGCCACCGGGGTTGTCCGGAATACGGCGAAGCCACTGTTCCTGACCCTGGCTCAGGGGTTGTTCCGAGACTTCTGCAGGCGCAGTGGCGGCGCCCTGTGCCTGCCCGGAAGACTCTTCCGCGGGTGACTGTGGGTTTCCGGATTGCCCGGACTGCTCTTCTTCGGAGTCAGCATCTCCGGCGGTATCCTGTGGGTTTTCGTCGTTTGTACCCGGCTGCTGCTGGCTATTGGGTTGTTGGTGTTGATTCTCACCGGTGTTGCTCGGGGATTGTTCGCCGCGGTTGTTCTGACTTTTATCGCCCGGTTCCTCACCGGCGTTTTGCTGTCCGGAATCCTGCTTGTTTTTCGGCGGGGTATCGTTACCGTCACCGTCTCCCCGCGATTTTTTCTGTTGCTCGAGTAACGCTTGCACCAACTCCCGGTTAAAGCGGGCATCCGGAAACTCCGGTTGTTTGTCGAGTGCCTGCTGATAGGCCTGGATGGCCTGCTCCAGCTGACCGGCCTGGGCGAGGGCATTTCCACGGTTAAAATCGCCAATCGCGCCCTTCTGGTTAGTAAATGCTTCGGCGGCGGCTTCGTATTGGCCATCGCGGTAGAGGGCTGAGCCGCGCCATCCCGGTTGCTCCAAAATGGCTGAGGCGCGGGCCGGATCTTCGCGGATCAGTTCGGGGCCGCGCTGATCTTCACGTTGCCAGAGGCTGCCCCAGTCCATTGCTTGTGCCGGGCGGGGGCTGAGCGCAAGTGGAATCAGCGAAAGCGCAACAATAGCAAACGCCCCGCGGCGCCATGCCAGCAGGAGTAATGGCGTGACCAGCCATAACAGCCAGTAGCCATCGTCCTGCCACCGATCGACGGTAAGCTCTTGCTCGTCTGCCTGCCAATCGCCGGATCTGGCGGGCTCCAGGGCCAGCGCACGGATGTCCCGGTTATCCAGGGTTAACCGGTGGCTTTTGCCGCCATTGGCGCTGGCAAGTTGTGCCAGGCCATCCGGATCCGCTTTGCTTATGACAATGTTGCCGCCCTCCCGGATAAATCCGCGTTTTGCCAGAGGAATGGGGCCGCCATCGCGACTGCCGACTACCAGCGTGCTCAAGGGGTAGGCAGTGTCAGCCAGTTTCCGGCCTATTCTGCTGTATTGTGGTTGAGGGATGGTGTCGGAGATCAGCACCAGCCGGCCCTGGCCCGGTGCGCCCTGATCAAGCAGGTTGATGGCCAGATCCACCGCCAGGTCTGCCCGGTTGCCTTGCGCTGGCATAATCATCGGGTCAAGAACATCCAGCATGGCTTCGATGGTTCTGGTGTCGCCGGTCAGAGGAGTCACGGTGTGGGCATCCCCCGAGTAAACCACCAGGGCGGTCAGGCCCCCTTGTCGTTGCGCCAGGATATCCCGCACTTTTCGTTTTGCCAGGGTCAGCCGATCGGGTTCCACGTCGGTTGCCAGCATGGACAGAGAAAGATCGAGAAGAACAACCAGGCTGTCCTGGGGCTGTTTCAACGGTGTGGGCGCTTGCCGCCAGCTCGGACCGGCAAGGGCTACTGCCAGACAGGCCAGGGCGACACTCAGCGGAACCAGTGGCGACCGGCGCTCGCCGGCCGCGCCGGAGCCCCGCAAACGGACCAGAGGCTGCAACAGGCTGGCGGGAATGTATCTTGCCCATCCGGTATCCCCCCGGCGCAACCTGTGGCGGGTGACCACCAGCACCGGAAGCGCCAGCAGCAGCAATAACCACAAGGGGCGAAGAAAATGGAAGTCAGCCATGGCTTGCCTCCCCGTTGCCTTGGTCCCGGTGCCGCGCAGGCATTGCCCGGACCGCGATCAGTAGTAGCAGGAGCCCTGCGCTGAGTCCCGCCGGCCAGACATAGAGTTCCGTCACCGGCCGATAGAACTGGCCGTCCTGTTCTATCGGTTCAAGCTGATTGATGCTGTCGTAGATCATTTCCAGCTCTGGCAGACTGCGGGCCCGAAAGTAACGCCCACCGGTCTGCTGGGCCATTCGGGTCAGCAGTGCTTCATCAAGGTCCCGGGAGGGATTGACCCTTCGGGACCCGAGCAGCCCGCGCTGGATCATGGTGTCGGCGCCAATGCCAACGGTGTATAGCCTGACGCCGGCGGCTTGGGCAATATCGGAGGCTTTGTCGGGGCTGACCTGACCTGCCGTATTAGCACCATCGGTCAGCAGAATGACGACCCGCTGACCCTGTGGCCGCTCCCGCAGGCGCTTGACCGACAGCCCGATGGCATCGCCAATGGCCGTAGCCCGGCCTGCCATGCCCAGCCCGGCCTCAAACAGCAGGGTGCGGACAGTTTCCCGGTCGAAGGTCAGAGGGGCCTGCACATAAGGTTCCGAACCAAACAGAATCAGCCCCAGGCGGTCGCCTTCCCGCTGATCAATGAAGTCGTTCAGTACACGCTTCACGGCTTGTAAGCGGTTGATGCTGCGGCCCTGCCGCACCATGTCCTGTTCGTCCATACTCGGGGAAATGTCTACCACCAGCATCAGGTCTCTGCCGGTCACCGGCATTTGCACTTCCTCGCCAACAAACTGCGGGCGGGCGAGCGCCAGAACCAGGCTAAGCCATCCGGCCAGGAGCAGTAATGCTTGCCAGCGGGGAGTAACACGCCCCTGCCGGGTGACGCCCGGCATATCCGAAAGCCAGTGCCCAACGGGAATCACAGGAGCGTCCACCGGAGCTGTCTGCTGTCGTTTGCGCCCGGCAAACAGGAGCGGCAACAGCGCCAGCAGCAGCGCCCAGGGATAGGCCAGGCTGATCATGACTGTGCCTCCAGCCATTCTCTGGCGAAGGCCAGAGCCGGCCCGGTTTCGGCACTTGGCCGGGGCTGCCAGGCGCTGGCCACCATGGCCTCGACAACCGGCCGTGAGGCAATTCGATGGCCAGGCGCAGTCTCGAGCAAAAAATCAACCCACTGTTGTCCGGTCAGGGCCTGCGGCTGTCTGTTGGGATAGCGCTGCCGAGCAACCCGTTTAAGCAGGGTATTAAGCCCTGTGAACCATGCGGCAGAGGCATTGGCCGACTGTTCCAGTTGTTCTAGTTCGTGGCGGGCAGCCCGCTTCCAGCGCTGTTTCTGACGGTTTCGGAACCAAAGCCACAACAGGGTCGACACTGCGATCAGAAAAAACGTACCAAGCAGCCACCAGCCCGGCGCCGGGGGCCACCAGCCATCTGTGGCGGGCAACCGGATATCGCGCAGTTTTGCCAGAGGATCCTGCCCGTTCATGCGATCCGGCCTCCCGGCCCCAGCAGCAGGCGTAAGGCCGTTGCCGGGTCCTCCGCCGTAGAAAGGGTCGCTGAAATCACATTGGAGGCTCTGAAACAGTTCTCCAGGCGCTGCTCGTGGGACTCGATTTTCTGTTGCCAGGCTTTCTGGAACCTCGGGTTGGAGGCGTCAAACCAGACCGGCCCGTCAGGCCCGGCGACAGCAAACCTGCCGGAGGAGGGAAGGGCTTTTTCCAGTGGGTCCTGAATGCGTATGGCGCTGATAGAGTTGTGTCTGCTTATGGCCCCCATCAGGGTGGGAGTGTGCTCGGTGATATTCATAAAGTCGCTGACAATGAAGATTCTGGAGCCGGTGTGTGCCACCCGGCGGACCTCTGCCAGCGCCCTGTCCAATCCCGGGCCTGAGGCTTCGGGGCTTGGCGCGGGGGCCTCGCCACGGTGCTGATGAGTTGCCAGGTGGTCCAGCAGTCGCAGGACTGATTTTCTGCGACGAGCTGGCCGGAGCACTGCAAGGTCCTGATCGTTGAACACCAGGCCGCCCACCTGATCACCGGCCCAGAGCGCCAGCCAGGCAAGTAGCGCCGCTACCTGCGCACTGCGGACCTGTTTGTAAGCGCCGGTGCTGGCGAAATACAGGGTGGCACCGAGATCCACAATTAACAGTACCGGCCGCTCGCGCTCCTCTTCATAGAGTTTGGTGTGGGGCGATTGGCGCCTCGCTGTCACCCGCCAGTCGATGCTGCGAATATCGTCGCCGGGCTGATACTGACGCACTTCAGCGAAGGTCATGCCCCGTCCTTTCTGGCGCGACTGGCGAAGCCCGGCCTGGCGCGATCGCACCGGTTTTGCCGAGGGCAGCTTCAGGGCGCGCGCATCAGCCTGTAGGCGCACCAGCTGTGGCAGGCTGATGAATGTGTCTGGGCTGGTGGTGTCTGGCATTCTGCGGTTACTGCCTCCCTAACTCTGGTTTCAAGCAGCGACCGGAACCCGGTCTATCAACCGCTGTAGCACCGAATCTGCGGTCATTCCCTCGGCTTCGGCCTCGAAGGTCAGCAGTATGCGATGGCGCAGAACATCATAGGCCATGGCCTGGACATCGTCCGGGGTAACGTAGTCCCGGCCATCAAGCCAGGCCATTGCCCGGGCGCAGCGGTCGAGCGCGATGGTGCCACGGGGGCTGGCGCCGAAGGCGGTCCAGCGTGCCAGTTCGGGGTCCAGCGAGGCCGCATCCCGGGTGGCCAGTATCAGGGCCAGAAGGTATTGCTCTACCGATTCTGCCATGTGGATATCCGACACCGCCTGGCGAGCGGCCATGACATCGGTCTGGCTTAGACGAATGTCTACCTTCGGGATTCCCTGACGGTAGTCACTGCGAGCAAGGTGCAGAATCTCCCGTTCAGCATCGGCAGAGGGGTAGTCAATTACCACGTGCATCAGGAAACGGTCGAGCTGGGCTTCCGGTAACGGATAGGTGCCCTCTTGCTCAATCGGATTCTGGGTAGCCATAACCATAAACAGCTCTGGCAGCGGGAAGGTTTGCAGGCCGACGCTGATCTGGCGCTCACCCATGGCTTCGAGCAGGGCAGACTGGACTTTGGCCGGGGCGCGGTTGATTTCGTCAGCCAGCACCAGATTGTGAAAAATGGGGCCTTGCTGGAATTCGAAGGCGCCCGTCTCGGCGCGGTATATCTCGCTGCCGGTGACGTCAGAGGGCAAAAGATCCGGGGTGAACTGGATGCGGTGAAAGTCACCCTCGAGATGCTCGGCAAGGGCCTTTACCGCGGTGGTTTTTGCCAGCCCCGGCGCGCCTTCAACCAGAAGGTGGCCGTCGGCCAGGAGGGCAATCAGAAGCCGGTCAACGAGTTTTTCCTGGCCAATAATGCGTTTGCCCAATTGGGTTCTGAGATCACCGAATATTTGCTGTAACGACATGAAGTATCACTGCTCTTGATTTAGGAAAGGCTGCATAAGTGATTGCCGCAGTTTTGGCGTCTGGCCGGCAAAAATCAAGGGTTTGACTATGCTTATGTGACGATACCCTGATTACGTTTCTTTCACACAAACCAGAGGTTGAATATGAATGCGCTGACAATCGCCAGCAAGGATCAGTTTTTCGAGCAGTTGGCCGATGCGTTCTCAGAGAAAATCGCCAAAACCGAAGCGAAGAAAATCGCCGATTTTGCGCGACAGCATTATGCTCATATTCCCCTAGAGGAGCTGGTAAGCCGCCGCTTCTCGGATACCTACGGCGCCGTTCTGGCAGCCTGGCAGTTTTTGCAAAAGCGCAGCGCGGAGGAAACGCCGGTTTCGGTCTTCAATCCGGAGCTCGAAAGTGATGGCTGGCAGTCCACTCACACTGTTGTTTTCATCCTCCATCCCAATATTCCGTTTTTAATCGACTCCCTGCGTATGGCGATCAACAGCAGGGAAATTGGCACCCATTCAATCCAGCATTCCATCCTGCGTGTCGAGCGCGATGACAACGGCAAACTGAAAAAACTGCACACTACGAAAAAGCCTTCGAAGGATGCCGGTTACGAAGCCTTTATCGTGCTGGAAATTGACCGCCACAGTGCCCGGGAAGATCTGAGTGACCTTGAGCAGGCATTGCAGCAGGTGTTGCATGAAGTTCGTATTGCGGTCAGCGATTTCCCGGTTGTGAAAGACAAAGTCAGCGAAATTCTTAATGAGCTGGACGCCACCACAGCGGGAATCAGCGGCGAGGAAAAAGAGGAAGCCCGGGCATTCCTGCAATGGCTGGTTGATGATCACTTCACCTTCCTCGGATACGATGAGTATGACTTCGCCACCGACAAGCAGGGAATGGCGGTGCGACGGGTTGATAACTCGGAGCTGGGCATTCTGCGGGTTAACAACGAGCGCCCGGATCAGGTCCGTCTGAACGAGCTGCCTCAGCGCACGCGCCACGAAATGACCCGTTCCGATGATATTTTTATCTTTGCCAAGTCGGCCCAGCGATCGCGGGTTCACCGGCCAGCCTACCCGGATTACATTGCGGTCAAGAAGTTCAACAGCAAAGGCGAAGTGGTGGGGGAACGCCGCTTCCTGGGTTTGTATACCGCCCGGGTATATAACGAACGTCCGGACGAAATCCCGCTGTTGCGGCGCAAGTTCCAGACGGTGATGAAGCGTTCCGGGTTCCTGACGGACGATTACGCTGGCAAGGAGCTGGAGCAGATTCTGACGCTGTACCCACGGGATGAATTGTTCCAGATCGAAACCGACGAGCTGTTGCGGGTCGCGAAAAATATCCTGTATATCCAGGAGCGCCGTCGGATCGAATTGTTTATCCGTGAAGACGTTTATGGTCAGTTTGTAACCTGCCTGGCGTTCTTCCCGAGGGATATCTATAACACCGAGCTGCGCCTGAAAGTTGAACAGGTTTTGCTGGACCGGTTGCAGGCCGAGGACATCGAATTCGTCACCCATTTCTCCGAGTCGGTACTGGCTCGCGTGCAGTTCACCATTCGCGTACCCCAGGTGGAAAACCGGGAACTGCCGTTGGCGGAAATCCGTGATCGGGTCATTGATCTGGCCCAGTCCTGGCGTGACGGGCTAAGCGAGGCTTTAAGCGAAACCTACGGGGAGGAGCAGGGCAACGATTTGTATCGGGTGTGGGCCGGCGGGTTTCCGGCAAGCTACACCGATATGTTCTCGCCCCGCAGGGCAGCCATAGACCTTGAACATATCACCGCCTCGGCCCGTGATAATGATCTGGCCATGAGTTTCTACCGGGCCCTTGAGGAAGACGAGAACACCCTGCATTTCAAACTCTTCTATCCCAATGAGCCCCTGCCGTTGTCGGATGTCATGCCGATTTTCGACAACCTTGGTTTCCGGGTAATTGGTGAGCATCCGTTTGAGGTGACTGACCGCGCCGGCAAGACCGTTTGGATACACGATTTCACGCTGCAGTCCCACACCGGCAAGGTGGTGGATATCCACCGTATCCGGCCGATTTTTGAGGATCTGTTCCGTCGGGTTTGGCACGGTGATGCCGAAAATGATGCCTTCAACCGGCTGTTGCTGTCTTCCTACATGAGTTGGCGGGAAATCGCGCTGTTGCGCACCTATGCCCGCTATATGCGCCAGATCCGCTTCTCCAACAGTCAGACGTTTATTTCCAATACCCTGGTGAATCACGTCAACCTGACCCGGATACTGCTCGACTACTTTGAGGTGCGCTTCAATCCAGATCGCGTCAAGAGCAAAGGCAAGAGTGAGGCGGCCCAGCAGAAACTCGAGATTGAGTTCAATGCCGGTTTGGACGAGGTGGAAAACCTCAGTGAAGACCGCGTACTCCGGCTGTTTCTGGAGTTGATGCAGGCAACCCTGCGCACGAACTATTATCAGCCCGACGGCGAAGGGCAGCCCAAGCCTTACATCAGTGTGAAGTTTGACCCCTCCCGGATTCCGGATATGCCGCTGCCGCTGCCGGTTTATGAAATTTTTGTCTATTCCCCGCGTGTCGAGGGTGTGCACCTGCGTGGCGGCAAAGTGGCCCGTGGCGGCCTGCGCTGGTCTGACCGCTTTGAGGACTACCGCACGGAGATTCTGGGCCTGGTCAAGGCTCAGCAGGTTAAGAATGCGGTGATTGTGCCGGTGGGCGCCAAGGGCGGCTTTGTCGCCAAGCGCCTGCCCGACCCCTCCGACAGGGAGGCGTTCCAGGCCGAGGGTATCGCGGCGTACAAAACCTTTATCCGGGGGCTGCTGGACATCACCGACAATCTGGTGGACGCCGGCATCCAGCCGCCGGAGCGGGTCGTGCGTCAGGACGAGGATGACCACTACCTTGTGGTTGCCGCTGACAAGGGCACTGCTACCTTCTCCGACATTGCCAACGGCCTGGCGGCGGAGTATGGATTCTGGATGGGCGATGCCTTTGCGTCGGGAGGCAGTAACGGCTACGACCACAAGAAGATGGGGATTACCGCGCGTGGGGCCTGGGTATCGGTCGAGCGGCATTTCCGGGAGATGGGTATCAACCCGGCCGAGGACGAGTTCACCGCCATAGGCATCGGCGACATGGGCGGGGACGTCTTTGGTAACGGCCTGTTGTGCTCGGAGAAGGCCCGTTTGGTGGCCGCCTTCAACCACATCCACATTTTCATTGATCCGGAGCCGGATGCAGAGCGCAGCTACAAAGAGCGTAAGCGATTGTTCGAGCTGCCGCGTTCTGCCTGGACCGATTACGACACCAAGCTCATTTCCAAGGGCGGTGGCGTATTCAGCCGGAATGCCAAATCGATTCCCGTCAGTGCGGAAATGAAAAAGTTGCTGGGCATCAAGGCCGATCGTGTGCCGCCCAATATGCTGATAAGCCATATTCTGAAGGCGCAGGCAGACCTGCTCTGGATTGGCGGTATTGGCACCTATGTTAAGGGCAGTGGCGAGAGCCATTCGGATGTCGGCGACAAGGCCAATGATGGTCTACGGATTAACGGTGGTGAGCTGCGCTGCAAGGTTGTGGGTGAGGGCGGCAACCTCGGTTTCACGCAGATGGGGCGAATTGAGTACGCGCTGAAAGGCGGCCGCCTGAACACGGACTTCATTGATAACTCCGGTGGTGTTGATTGTTCGGACCACGAAGTAAACATGAAGATCCTGCTCAACCGTGCCGTGGCCATGGGTGATCTGACCGGTAAGCAGCGCAACGTCATGCTTGAGGAAATGACCGACGATGTGGCCAGGCTGGTTTTGAAGAACAACTACCGTCAGACCCAGGCCATCAGTATTGCCAGCGAAGATGCCGCCATCCGGCTGGAAGAATACCGCCGGCTGATGAACACGTTCGAGAATGAGGGCAAGCTGAACCGCGCGCTGGAGTTCCTTCCGGATGACGAAACCCTGTCTGAGCGCAAGCTGGCCAAGAAAGGGCTGACACGGCCCGAGTTGTCGGTGCTGATCTCTTATGTCAAAGGTGATCTCAAGCAGGTATTGATTGAAAGCACTTTGCCGGACGACCCGTTACTGGCTGGAGAAATGTACAAGGTGTTCCCCCGGGAACTGACCAAGAACTTTTCCAGGGAGCTGGGCGAGCACCAGTTGCGGCGGGAAATTATCGCCACGCAGATTGCCAACGATATGGTCAATCACATGGGGATTACGTTTGTCGAACGTCTGAACCAGTCTACCGGTGCTGATCCGGCGTCGATCGCCCTTGCCTGGATCATTACCAGGGATGTGTTCCGCATTGACAGCTGGTGGGACAAGATTGAGGCGCTGGATTACCACGTTTCTGCAGACCTGCAAATGGAATTGATGCAGGACCTGATGCGCCTGATGCGGCGCTCCGTGCGCTGGCTGCTGCGCAATCGCAGGGCGGAGCTGAATATCCAGACCCACATGGAACGCTTTGCGGACAGTGTCTGGGCGATCACTTCCGGGCTGCCGGAGTATCTTGGGGAGCAGGCGCGTGTTAACTGGGAAAAACGGCACGACGAACTGGCAGCCGCTGGCTTGCCCAAGGAGCTTGCTTCTGTTCTGGCGGGTACGGGGTATCTGTACTCGTCCCTTGGCATTATCGAAGCCCAGGAGGCCACGGGGATGCCTCTGAAAACGGTTGCCAATCTGTATTACGACCTGGGGGACCGCCTTGACCTGACCTGGTTCGCCGACGCGGTGGCCGGGCTGACACCGAGCTCCCATTGGCAGGCTCTGGCCAGGGAAAGTTTCCGGGAAGACCTGGACTGGCAGCAGCGGGCGCTGACAACGGGCGTTCTGAAAATGGCACAAAGCCCGGAAAATGTGGCCGAGAGTGTGCAAATCTGGAGCGAGCGTCACAAGCCCATGATTGCACGGTGGAATACTATGTTGTCGGAGCTTAAAGGAGTCAGGGAGCCGGAATACGCCATGTTTTCGGTGGCGCTGAGAGAGCTTCTGGATCTGGCGCAGAGCACCATGCATCATAATCCGGACGACGCCACCAACTGACTATTGCGTTATGCCGTTGATTCCCGTTCAATTCCGCAGCGGGAATCAACAGCAGGAGCAGCTCGACCATGGCACCACTGAAGCAACTACTCGACAAGAACCGGGCCTGGGCCAACGGCATAAAGTCGGTAGACCCCAAGTTTTTCGACCGCTTGTCGAACCAGCAGGCACCGGAGTATCTGTGGATTGGTTGTGCCGATAGTCGGGTCCCTGCCAACCAGATTGTGGACCTGCTGCCCGGTGAGCTGTTTGTGCATAGAAACGTGGCAAACGTGGTTGTACACACGGATTTTAATTGCCTTTCGGTGCTGCAGTTCGCTATCGAGGTATTGAAGGTCAAGCATGTGCTGGTGGTTGGCCATTACGGCTGTGGTGGCGTTCGCGCTGCCTTGTTGAATGAAGGTTTTGGCCTGATCTCCAACTGGTTGCGGCACGTTCAGGACGTCCGCGACCGCCACCAGAATGTGTTGGATGCCATCCCGAATGTGCAGGACCGGGTTGATCGCCTGTGTGAGCTGAACGTGGTTGAGCAGGTGGGGCACGTTTGTCAGAACAATATCGTGCAGGAAGCCTGGCGCCGCGGCCAGCCTCTGACCGTCCATGGCTTTGTCTACGACGTGGCAGACGGTTTACTGCGGGACATGGGGTTGTCCATCACCAGTGAGGCGGACAGGGAAAGTATTCGTCAATCCAGCCTCGATGAGCTTATTGAGCGGCCGGTTCGGTCCGGGCGTCAAAAAACATGATCCTCAGAATGTAAAAAAACGTCAAAAAAGTGATGTTCGTCACTTTATGACCCATAGTGTCATCACACAAGTGACCCTCTGCGTCTGTTACAATAGCGCTTGTAAGCAGAAAGGGAGGTGAACCATGAAAGAACTGATGCAGAAAGCTCTGCAGGCACTGGGCAATCGCAGAAATGAAAGTTCTGCCATGGACAGCGCGAGAACGGACGCCAAGCGCAATGAAGCCCGCAATCCCGAGGATTGGGGGATGTCTCCGGAAGATGCCCTCAGGGTGGGTACGGTGGCGCGCTACAAGTAAGCCTGCGCGCTTTTTCGGGCGTGCCCCGGCGGCCGCCATCAGAAGAGCCCCGATAGATGCAACAGGGCAGACTCGGGGCTTTTTTCCGGTTAGCATACGCGGTTCATTATTCTGACAATGGCCCGTTTCCCATGTCCGCATTACCCAACACCCACGAAGTCTTGCTCCGTAACCTGAACCTGGTGGAAGGCCGTCCGGCTTTGCTGGGCGTCAGCGATGCCGGTCTGTTGCCAGAATGCCCTGTTCCGGGTTTGGCCATGACTGAGCACGCCGGCCTGTGGCAGAGCCTTGCTGGTGATACGGTTTGGGAAGGATGTTACGGCTACGAACCAGAGCCGTCGCAGGGCGGGAGCTATGACACCGTGGTGGTGTTTTTACCCAAGGCGCGGGCCGAATTCGAACTGCGGCTGGCGCTGGCACGATATCTTGCCGCACCGGGTGCTGTGCTGCTGGTCATCGGCGAGAAAAAGGAAGGCATTGCCGGTGCAATAAAACAGTTTTCTGCTGTCGCTGGCGATGTCGTCAAAGTGGATAGCGCCCGGCACTGCCAGGTTTGGTCTGGTCGGAACGTTGATGCGTTGTCCCGGTTTCGGCTGGCCGACTGGCTGGACTGGTCCAGAGTGGACTGTGCCGGGGTCGAGCTTTCGGTTGCCGGTTTGCCGGGAGTGTTTAGTGTCGGGCGCCTGGATGACGGCACCCGCCTGTTGCTGGAAACTCTGGCGGAGTCTCCGCTGACGGCGGATCGTGTGTTGGATTTTGCCTGCGGGGCCGGTGTCATCGGTGCCTGGCTGCACGGATTTCGTCGTGTGTCCGGAGGCTCGCCGATACGGGTAGATGGAATTGAAGTTCAGGCTCAGGCGGTTTTTTCTGCACGGCAAACCTATCTCAACGCGGGGGTGAGCGGTGATATTTTTGCGGCCGACGGTTTGGCTGCCATCAAGGAAAGCTGGCCGGCAGTCGTCAGTAACCCGCCGTTTCATTCCGGGGTGAAGACCGACACATCCATGACCGAGCAATTTCTTTCCCAGGTAGCGAGGCATCTTGCCCCGGGGGGCGAGTTGAGGTTGGTTGCCAACAGTTTTTTGCCTTACGAGGCGTTGATCCGGCGTTATGTCGGCCCGGTTGAAAAACTGGCGCAAAACCGGCGCTTTACGGTTTATCGAGCCGTTCGCAAAACGCTCGGCTGAGGGGCGGGCAAAAAAGCCTGAAAGCGCCGATATTTTCAGACACAGATAGCGGATTCCTGACATGACAACAGCCAGATTTCAGGCTCCGACGGGTGAGCTTTGTCTTGCAAGGCCGGGGGGTGCCGCTGGATTGCGCGCCTGGGACGCTGCCGACGAGCTGCTGCTGGCGTCGGTTGAGCCCTACCGGGCAACTGGCCAGCGGGTTCTGGTGGTGGACGATCAATTCGGTGCGCTGACACTCGGTCTGGCCGGGCAGGGTATCCATTCGGTTGCCGACAGTGCGGCACTTGCAGGCGCGCTGGTGGTGAATGCGGCACTGAACCCGGGCAAGAGCGAAGATTATTTCGTGGCTGACTGGCGCTCTCCGCCCTCGGGTCCGTTTGATCTGGTGTTGTTGCGTATACCCCGGCAGGCTGGTTACCTGGCCTGGCTATTGCGCTGGCTAAACAGTGTGCTGGCGGAGGATGGAGTTCTGCTTGCCGGCGGAATGATCAAACATTTGCCGGATCGCAGCACCGATGTGTTTGCGGATGCGGTGGTCACCGAGCAGGTTTTGCCGGCCCGAAAAAAGGCAAGAGTCGTCGTCTGCCGCCGGGGTGCTGCCCGGTTGGAGTCGTGGCCGGAGCAATGGCGAGGTTATCGGCTGGACGCATTGCCGGGCCCTATTGAGGCGTTGCCCGCCGTTTTTGCCCGGGATAAGCTCGATATTGGTACCCGGGAATTGCTGCCGTGGGTACCGGGGGCCGTTGGCCAGATTACGTCATCGGGCCGGGTTCTGGATCTGGCCTGCGGCAACGGTGTGCTCGGCTTGACGGCTCTGGCCAGCGGGCAATCGGTAGACGTTCATTTCAGTGATGTGTCCAGCCAGGCTATTGCCAGTGTTGAGCACAATCTTGAGCAGAGTTTGGGCAGGAAAAATGCGTTTCTGTGGCATCGGGATGGTCTTGCTGAGGATATGCCCGACTTCGATTTGATTCTTCTGAACCCTCCGTTCCATGAACGCGGTGTGGTTGGCGACCATATCGCTCTGCGATTATTTTCGGGTGCCGCCAAACATCTGGCGCCTGGAGGGCGTGTGTTGGTGGTCGGAAACCGCCATCTGGGATACCACCGCTCCTTAAGGCAGTATTTCAATCGGGTTGAGCAGAGAGCGGCAAGCCCCAAATTCGTGGTATTTGAGGCCTGGAACAGCACTCAGTGACTCAGAGCCCCGCCGGGCGGTCGTAGCCGAGACGGGCCAGGGTGTCGACGATCGTCTGGGTCTGGCTATCGATTTCGATATTGACCTTTTGTTCGCGGCTAACCTGGCCAAAGGTGGTGGCCCTCAATGTCTCCGGAATCAGATGCACATTAAAGCGATTGCCCTCTACTTCACCGATTGTCAGGCTGGCGCCGTTGATGGCGATGTAGCCTTTGGGAAAAACGTACTTCATCCAGGCTTCCGGCAATTCGAACCACAGGGTAACGTTATTTTCCGGGCGCACGATCTCGACAATGGTGGCGGTTGTGTGGACATGGCCGCTGAGGAGGTGGCCGCCAATTTCGTCGCCGATGCGGGCAGCGCGTTCGAAGTTGATGCTGTCTCCGGGCTTCAGATCACCAAGGGTGGTCAGGC
This sequence comes from Marinobacter sp. VGCF2001, assembly GCF_049943275.1. NCBI lineage: Bacteria > Pseudomonadati > Pseudomonadota > Gammaproteobacteria > Pseudomonadales > Marinobacteraceae > Marinobacter > Marinobacter sp. VGCF2001. The sequence goes on along the minus strand of NZ_JBNFVX010000001.1, from coordinate 567,017 downwards.
GAAGGGTTTCCTGCATCGCGTCGAAATACAGGTTGCTGCCTTCCTGCCGGGTAACGGTCAGGCAGGTTCCGTTGATAGCGACCGAGGCACCGATGGTGACGCCCTTGACCTGCTCTTGCGGAAACTCGATCACGAAAGTGCTCAGGCCGGGAGCCGAAATGACGTCCTGAACCTGTGCCATACCCTGAACGATACCGGTAAACATACGTGCTCTCCTGAAAATCGCTGATGGGCGCAAGCATACCGGTGCCCGGCAGGCTTGCCAAGAAACGGCCCGCAGTAACCGCAGAGAGTACCGTAAGCCTTGCCGGGGGCAAGTATATTCAAGAAAGCCCGGTAAAGGCCGATACCACCATTAACAGGCCGATTAAAAGAGACATCCATGGCGGAAAATCCAGTAGCAGAGAACTCGGAGCAGCGAGGTGCCTCCGGAGCGGTACTGCGGCCTGGCCGTGCCGCTGACCCCGTGCCGGCCTCACCGGATTCTGCTATTAATGCCGCTCAGCGCACGGCCGCTCTGCAGCAAGAAGACGACTCGGCGCAATCCGGCGAATCGCCCGAACCGCAGGGCAATAACGAGGCGTCCGGCGAGGAAAGTACGGCCACCGGGCAGGAAATTTCCGAGAGTGGACAGGTGCAGGCAGAGTCGCGGCAGCGCAAATTACGACTGTTGTTGCGGCAGTGTGATCGGGTGTTGCTGATGGACTTCAACCTGCTGGCGATGCCGGACTGGCCTGATAACTATCAAGTGGCGGCCGCCCGGCGCAGTCGTGACCTTTGGGTTTTCAGTGCTCTGGTGGCGGCCTCCTTTTTTTTGAGCGGATTGACGGGGTTCGTGCCGGCCTGGATAGCCGGAGGCGGTTTTGGTGCGTTCGTAATCATTCTGCTTCTGGGCGTGCCGTTCATTCGCCGTATTTATACCTCGAGTCCGTCGCACCTGGATTTGATGATCCGTCGGCAGCGAATGCTTCGGGACGCCCGAAAACACGTGGCGCACCTGGAAGGCGATGAGGGTCTGATCTGGCAATGCGCACGCATGGCGGAGTTCAATCCGGCGTTACGTCATACCCGCTTTACTGAGTTGTTGCGGTTGTCCGAGCGGAAAGTGTTGCCCCGATACCTTACCCGGCGAGACCACGTGCGGCTGTACCTGATCTACCTGCTGGAGGCTGAAAAGGCCTATGGCAAAGTTCAGGCGGCGTTCTTTGAGGGTAACCAGGAAGCGATTGACCGGGGGTGGCGCTCGGTGGCTGCCGTTCCGGAACACCAGGCTTGACATAATGCGCCTTCAAACGTATGTTTCAAACAGACGTTTGCTAGAGGCTCTGACAACAAAATGGCGCAGTCCGATACCGTTGACCGCATTCTTGACGCTGCCGAAGAGCTGTTTGCCGAGCGCGGGTTCTCGGAAACATCCCTTCGCATGATTACCAGTAAGGCTAAGGTAAATCTCGCCGCTGTCAATTATCACTTTGGCTCAAAGAACGCCCTTATCCACGCCGTTTTCGGCCGTTTCCTGACGCCATTCTCCGCTACCCTGGAAACCGCTTTCGATGACCTTGAGGCGCGTTGTGATGGCCAGCCACCGACCCTGAATCAGACGCTCTGGGCGTTGACCGAGAGCGCCGTGCGTATGCCTCAGCGGAATGAAAAAGGAATATCCATTTTCATGCGCCTGCTGGGGCTTGCCTATACCCAATCCCAGGGCCACTTGCGCAAGTTTCTTGAGCAGGAGTACAGCGAACCTTTCGGGCGTTTCATGCGTCTGCTGAAAGAAGCGACCCCGGAGCTGTCGTCGGTGGATCGGTACTGGCGTATCCAGTTCATGCTGGGAGCCACGGCCTTCACCATGTCCAGCAGTGATGCGCTGATCGATATTCTGGAAAACAAGCTGGGCGTTGAGACGTCTGTTCAGGAAATTGCTGCGCGCCTGGTTCCGTTTCTGGCGGCGGGTATGCAAGCGCCGGATAAAATGCTGGTGCCGCCTACCGTTTCCGGGGTTTCGGTTGCCTGATCTCCCTCCCCTCGGGTAGTCTTCCCTCTGGTTTATGACCGGAGGGAAAACGCCGTCAATGTCCGATACCACACCCCTCGGGGTTACCCTGTGCATTGATATCGCCCGCCAGTGCCTGACCCTTCTCGATGATTCGCGTGGTGCTATTGCTGTTTATCCGGTGTCGACTGGCCTGAATGGGCCTGGTGAACGGGATGGCAGTGGTTGCACGCCGACCGGTGAGCACTACGTGCGTGCGCGCATCGGGGCAGGTCAGCCAATCAACACCGTGTACCGGGGGCGTCGTCCGACCGGGGAGATCTACAGCCAGGAACTGGCCGATGCCTATCCGGGGCGGGATTGGATTCTCACCCGTATCCTTTGGCTTTGCGGGTGCGAGTGGGGGCATAATCGTGGGCCGGGGGTGGATACCTTCCGTCGATTTATTTACATCCACGGTACGCCAGACACAGAGCCCATGGGTGTGGCACGTTCTCACGGCTGCATTCGCATGAGAAACGCCGATATGATTGAGCTTTTTGAGCAGGTTCCGGCGGGTACCCGGGTCCGCATTGGTTAAGCCGCAACGATTCAGAGGGAAAGGATGATAGGCCAAGTCTTGAGTGTACTGAATGGCTGGATTGAACAGTTCGGGTTGCTGTCCGATGGCTGGCGGGCCGGGGTTCTGGTGTTCCTGCTGGTGTTGGCAACCGCCACGATCGCCTACATTGCCAGCCACGTGATTGCTGCCCTGGAGAACAAGTTTTCCAGCACCCGGAACCTTTGGGATGATGTGATTCTCCATGCGGTTCGGAGGCCCGTTGTAGCTTTTGTTTGGCTGCAGGGCGTGTACTGGGCTGCGGAGGTGGCACACCACTTTTCCGATGCCGAGGTGTTCAAGGCGAACGGCGTGTTGCTGCAGATTGGTTTTGTCTGGGTGGTGGTCTGGTTTTTTATACGGCTGATCAAGCAGGTTGAGAGCGTTCTCACCTCGCCGATCAAGATGTCCAAACCCATGGACTACACCACGATGAGTGCCATCAGCAAGCTGTCTCGTGCGGTGGTGATTATTACCGCTGTGCTGACGGCCTTGCAGACGCTGGGCTTCAGCATTTCCGGTGTGCTGGCGTTTGGCGGGGTTGGCGGTATCGCGGTTGGCTTTGCCGCGAAAGACCTGCTGGCCAATTTTTTCGGTGGCTTTATTATCCATCTCGACCGGCCGTTCAAGGTCGGAGACTGGGTGCGCTCACCCGACCGCAACATAGAGGGCACGGTGGAACACATAGGATGGCGGCTGACAACCATCCGGACCTTCGACAAGCGCCCGCTCTACGTGCCCAACGCTGCGTTCACGACCATCGCCGTGGAAAACCCGTCCCGCATGAGCAACCGGCGAATTTATGAAACCATCGGGATTCGTTACGCCGATGTCCATGCTATGAAGAAAATCGTGGATGACATTCGTGAGATGCTGAAGGGGCATGAGGAGATCGAGTCTGACCAGACGCTGATCGTGAACTTTCTGGCCTTTAATGCGTCATCCCTGGACATCATGGTGTATACCTTCACCAAAACCACCCAGTGGGTACGGTTCCACGAGGTGAAGGAAGATGTATTGCTGAAAATCAGTGAGATCATCGAGGGTTATGGGGCTCAGGTGGCATTCCCGACGCGGACATTGCATCTTCCGGATGGCGTCAGCATAGAGGGGCATGAGCAAGGTAAGCCCGGCTCCTCCGAATCGTCCCGAGCTTCCGGGGGACCTCGCCAGGCAAGTGAGGGAAGCCATGATGGGGAAGTCGATTCAGGGGCAGGAGACGGGAACTCATGACGAGTCATAAAACCGCGGCCGTTGGTATCATCGGCGGTACCGGGCTGACCAGCCTGAGCAATCTTGACATTATGGCTGAAGAGGCGGTCGAGACGCGATGGGGGGCGCCATCGTCTGCGCTGATCAGGGGGCAGCTGGGTAATCAGCCGGTCATTTTCCTGGCGCGCCATGGCAATCCGCACCGGATTCCCCCGCATCAGGTTAATTACCGGGCCAATATCCAGGCGCTATACGATGCCGGAGCGCGAGTGCTGATTGGAGTTAATGCCGTGGGCGGTATCCATCCCGATATGGGGCCGGCGCACATCGTCATTCCTGACCAGCTGATTGATTACACCTGGGGCCGGCCAGGCACTTTTTTTGAGAATGATCTGGAAGAGGTGACGCATATCGACTTTACCTGGCCTTACGACCGGGAGGCCCGCAAGTTGTTAATCGATACCGCCAGGTCTCTGAATCTGGCGCATTCGGATTTCGGAGTCTACGGTGCGACCCAGGGGCCGCGGCTGGAAACGGCCGCCGAAATTCGCAGAATGGAGCGCGACGGGTGTGATCTTGTGGGCATGACCGGTATGCCGGAAGCGGCGCTGGCCGCGGAACTGGGCCTGCGTTATGTCAGCCTGGGGCTGGTGGTCAACTGGGCCGCCGGAAAAAGCGAGCAGATCATCACCATGGCCGATATTGAAGAGGCCATTCGCCAGGGGATGGCGGGCGTTCGGCAGATTCTCGAACGCTCCATGTCAGGCCTGGGGCAGTTGGTGCTTACTCCTCGATCTTCTTGAAGAACACCAGAACGCCAATAGTGGGGGAGTCGATGAAGTGGATTTCCTCACTGCGCATGCGCCGGGTTTCCCGAATCCAGGTAATTAGCTCGGGCGGCGCCACGCTCTGCTCGTATGCGGGCGGGAGTGCGTTGGCACCGGTATCGTTGATCGTGCCATTCGGAATATTGTTCCTGTTCTGATCTACTGCTGCCTCCGGAGTCGACTCTGGCTCTGCCGGGTCCTCGGGGAGGGGAGAGGCCTCTTTACTGGCGGTACCGGCGGCCCAGTGGTTGAGGTGCACGTTGACGTGCAGGTAGCGCTTGCGGTCGATGGTGATCTGTCCTTCCACTGCTCGCTGCCCGGGTTCTGTTAGCCAGTTGCCAGTGGCCACTTGCAGCGGCGCGCCCTGATAATCCGGTGGAAAAGCCTCGTACCAACCGGCGGTGGCGAGCACCCGGTAGTTGCCGCTGCGCTCAAGGCGGTTAGCGGCTTGCCCCAGATGCAATTCTTCGCGCGGAACCAGGTTCAGCTCGGTGATACGTTCGCCTGTCTCAGGCTCCACCCAGAGTGTTTTACCGGGTTCTTCCGCAGTGTCCACGATCTTGCCGGACATCTGCTCCTCGATGCCAGCGGGGTCTACCAGCCGCTGCAGGATCACGATCTCGGCGCGATAGTAGTCGTCCGGAACGGTTTCCGGAACGCTTTGAGCCCACAGGCCGGGGGAAGCGAGCGCCACGGAGAGGGCCAGGGTTGCACTGGCCAATCGCTTCCGTGAGCATAAAAGTTGAGCTTGCAAGGGCGTTACTCCACCAGAGTCCTATGGGTTACGATGCCTTTGCCCGGGCCTTGCCGGGCGCCAGTTCGTCGAGCATCGCTGCGATGGCGTCGAGTTTACCATCGGTTGAGTCATCATTCAGCCGGAAGCGGAAGCTGTTGGCGCCTTCCAGCCGATGCTGGTCCGGTGCGGCTTGCACTTTTTTAACCAGCTCGAGTGGGTCGACCGGCGTGGTTTCACCAAACTCGAACCTCACCCATTCCTTGCCCGCATCCACTTTCACGATACCCAGCGCTTCGGCTTGCAGGCGCAGCTGTGTCTGGTGCATAAGATTTTTTGTCGATTCCGGTAATAATCCGAAGCGATCAATCATCTCCACCTGAAGTTCTTTTAATGCCTCCTGGTCCTTAACGCTGGCAATACGCTTGTAGAGCATCAGGCGGTTATGAACATCCGGCAGGTAATCGTCTGGTATCAGTGCGGGAATGCGCAGATTCATTTCAGTGCCGTGGCTCAGGGGCAGATCGGCATTGGGTGTGCGGCCTTCGCGAATGGCTTTTACGGCCTCGTCAAGAAGTTGCATATAGAGGGTAAAGCCAATGCTTTCAATCTGGCCACTCTGCTCTTCGCCCAGAAGTTCGCCGGCGCCACGGATTTCCAGATCGTGGGTCGCGAGCATGAAACCCGCCCCGAGATCCTGGGATTCAGTAATGGCATCCAGCCGTTTTTTGGCATCGGCAGATATGGCTTTCGGCGGAGGTGTCAGCAAGTAAGCGTAAGCCTGGTGATGGGACCGGCCCACGCGACCACGCAATTGGTGCAGCTGGGCAAGGCCGAATTTATCCGCGCGTTGAATGACAATGGTGTTGGCGCTGGGAATATCGATGCCGGTTTCCACAATGGTCGTACACACAAGCACGTTGAAGCGCTTGTGGTAGAAGTCCGACATGATCTGTTCCAGCTGACGTTCACGCATCTGGCCATGGGCGACGCCCACTCGTGCTTCAGGTATCAATCTGCGAAGGTCTTCGGCGGTTTTTTCGATGGTTGCCACGTCATTGTGCAGGAAGTAAACCTGCCCGCCCCGCAGAATCTCACGCAGAATGGCTTCTTTCACCATGGCGTCGTCCCGCTGGCGGACAAAGGTTTTCACTGACAGACGGCGAGCCGGCGGAGTGGCAATGATGGAAAGATCCCGGAGGTGCCCCATGGCCATGTTCAGCGTTCGCGGAATGGGCGTGGCGGTGAGCGTCAGCATATCGACTTCCGCCCGAAGGGATTTCAGTTTTTCCTTCTGCTGAACGCCGAACCGGTGCTCCTCGTCAATAATCACCAGGCCGAGGTTTTTGAACTGTATGTCGCCCTGCAGAAGCTTGTGAGTGCCGATAACAATATCGGCCTTGCCTTCTTCAATCGCGGTAATGGCCTTGCTGGTCTGGCTGCCGCTGCGGAACCGGCTAAGCAGTTCAACGGTGACCGGTGTGTCCGAGAAACGATCCCGGAAGGATTCGTAGTGCTGCTGTGCCAGCAGGGTTGTGGGCACAAGTACGGCCACCTGTTTTCCGGACCAGGAGGCAAGAAAGGCAGCGCGCATGGCCACTTCGGTTTTGCCAAAACCGACATCGCCACAGACCAGCCGGTCCATGGGGCGTTCGCCGGTCATGTCCTCAAACACTGCCTGAATGGCCACTTGCTGGTCCGGCGTTTCTTCAAAAGGAAAGCCAGCGGCAAAGGCCCGGTAGGCCTCTTTCGGATCCTCAAACTGGAAACCTTTTCGTGCTTCGCGGCGGGCGTAGACATCGAGGAGTTCCGCGGCGGTGTCGCGGATTTTTTCCAGTGCTTTTTGTTTCGCGTTGCTCCAGCGTTCCGTGCCCAGCTTGTGCAGCGGGGCGTGTTCCTCATCAGCGCCGGCGTATCTGGAAATCAGGTGCAGACTGGACACCGGCACATACAGCTTGGAGCCGCCGGCGTATTCCAGGGTCAGGAACTCGTCGGACTGGCCGCCGGCGGTCAGGGTCTCCAGGCCCTTGTAGCGCCCGACACCGTGGTCGATATGCACAACCGGGGCTCCGAGTCTCAGCTCAGACAGGTCCCGATAGCCCGCGTCGTCGGTTTCAGTCGGTTTCTGACGGCGCCGGCGTTGCAGCACCCGTTCCCCGAACAGAGCGGTTTCGGAAATCAGCGCCAGGTTCTGGCTGGGCAACACCATGCCCTGTTCCAGGGGCGCGATGGTTATCGCCAGTGTAGCGGTTTCGGCCTGAATGAATTCAGACCATCCCTGGACGGTCACGGGCTTGAGCTTGTGGTCCTCCAGGCTGTCGATGAGTGCCTCACGGCGACCGGACGATTCCGCGCAAATCAGAATGCGGCCGTGGAATTCCCGGACAAAGCGCTTGAGGCGCGCGGCCGGGTCAGCGGCGCGCCCGTCCATGGCGACATCCGGGAGTGATTGCGTGTCACAGTTGGTGGAGCCGGCGCCCTCTTCGGCCTGGACGCTGCAGGTGATACGGGGGTAGTGCTTCAGCTGCGCGAACACTTCATTCGGTTGAAGAAACAGTTCGTTGGGCGGAAGAATGGGGCGCAGGCGGTCGTGACGGCGATCTTCGTGGCGGGCCCGGGTTTCGGCATCGAAGGCGTTAACCGCATCATTCAGCCCGCCGGCGGTAAAGACCAGCGTGGTATCCGGCAGGTAGTCGAACAGGGTGGCCGTCTTATCAAAGAACAATGGCAGGTAGTATTCGATGCCCGGCGGAGTGATGCCGTGGGTGACATCCTGATAGACCGGAGCGTCTTTGTCGGCGTTGGGGAAATACTCGAACCAGCGATTGCGAAATCCGGAGCGGGCTTCTTTGTGCCAGGGAAATTCGTTGGCTGGCAAAAGTTCGATGCGCTCGGTGCGGTCTATAGATCGCTGGGTTTCAGGGTCAAATGTCCGCAGGGTCTCGATTTCGTCATCGAACAGGTCAATCCGGTAGGGCAGGTTCGACCCCATCGGATAAATATCGAGAATGGCACCACGGACCGCGTACTCTCCGTGCTCGTAGACATTCTCGGTATGGTGGTACCCCGCTGCTTCCAGTTGCATTCGCCAACTGTCGATGTCGAGGGTCTGGCCAACCTCCAGTAGCAGGGTATTGCCCTGCAGATAGCTTGGAGGGGCCAGTCGGTGCATCAGGGTTCTGGCCGGCACCACCAGAATGCCCTGGCGGGTAGAGGGCAGCCGGTGCAGGGAGCGGATTCTCCGGGAGGTGATGTCCTGATGCGGCGAAAACAGGTCGTAGGGCAGGGTTTCCCAATCTGGCAGGGAAAGCAGTTCAATACCGTCTTCGGTGATCGTGGCGCCGTCTTCGTCTGTGGGTAATCCCAGAAAGAAGCGGATGGATTGCTCCAGCTGAATCGCCTCGCTGGTGCTTTGGGTGATCACCAGGGTCAGGCCTTTGTGCTCCCGGGCGCTTTCGCAAATGGTCAGCGCGTCTGCGCAGCCGTTCAGCTGGCCCCATTTCCGGTGGTCAGCCGATTTTTCAGGGGCGGCGGGGGCAATGAGCGTGGCGTGGGCCTGGCCTTTGGTCATGGGGCGAGCGTTCTCCTGAATGGTGTATCGATAACCCGGGCGCGGCTATTCTATCGCCCGGTGCTGGTACTGTCATGGCCGGGGCAGACAAACGGCTATTTGCCGTAACGCTTTATAAGTTGGATAATGTGCGCCCACATTATTTCCAGTGCTATACGAGGTTCCTACTGTGAGTCACGAACAGATCAACCAGCACCTGTCCAACTGGACTGACCGGGAGTCAACCGCCGAGGCGATGATCCCCCTGATCGGCCGTCTGTACCGCAAGAACAACGTTGTTACGTCCGTATACGGCCGTGCGATCATTAACCAGTCCGTGATCGACATCATTCGCGCTCACCGTTTTGTGCGCCAGGTTGAGGACAGTGAGCTGTCTGTTCACGACACCCTGCCGATTCTCGAAGCGCTGGACAAGCTGGAGCTCGGGCGCGCTCACATCGACATTGGCAAGCTGGCGGTCAAGTTCAAGGATGAGGGGGGCGACCTGGCCGAATTCCTGAAGCAGGAAGTTGGTACGGTCGTGGGCAAGTACGCCGAAGAAGCGGCTCGGGACGCTCAGGAAGAAACCAAGGATGTTGTCCTGTATGGCTTTGGCCGGATCGGTCGCCTGCTTGCGCGTATTCTGGTTGAGAAGGCAGGTGGCGGAAACAACCTCCGCCTGCGAGCGATTGTGGTTCGTCAGGGCGGCGCCGAGAACGATCTGGAAAAGCGCGCCAGTCTTCTGCGCCGCGACTCCGTTCACGGTCCGTTTGACGGCACCATCACCGTCGATACCGAGAACTCGGCTTTGATCGCCAACGGTAACTTTATCAAGGTTATCTATTCCGACGGCCCGGACAAGGTGGATTACACCGAATACGGTATCAATAACGCCATCGTGGTGGATAATACCGGTAAGTGGCGTGACGAGGCCGGCCTGGGACTGCACCTGAAATCCAAGGGTGTAAGTCGCGTGATTCTGACAGCACCGGGCAAGGGCGATATCAAGAATATCGTCTATGGCATCAACAACGACTGGATTACTGACGAGGACCGGATTCTCTCTGCAGCGTCCTGTACCACCAATGCCATCACGCCGGTTCTGAAGGCAATTCATGACGAATACGGTATTGAAGACGGCCATGTTGAAACGGTCCACTCCTATACTAACGACCAGAACCTGATCGACAACTACCACAAGGGCAGTCGTCGTGGCCGCAGTGCGGCACTGAACATGGTTATTACCGAAACTGGTGCCGCCAAAGCGGTTGCCAAAGCGCTGCCGGAGTTGAAGGGCAAGTTGAGCGGCAATGCCATCCGGGTGCCGACTCCCAACGTGTCCATGGCGATTCTGAACCTCAACCTGAAAAGCGATGTCGATGCCGAGAAGGTCAATGAGTACCTGCGTGATATGGCGTTGCACTCAGAGCTGCAGAAGCAGATCGACTTCGTGAACTCTCCGGAGGTGGTTTCCACTGACTTCGTGGGTTCCCGTCACGCAGGCGTTGTCGACGCCCAGGCGACTATTGCCAATGGCAAGCGCTTGATTCTCTATGTTTGGTACGACAATGAGTTCGGTTACAGTGCCCAGGTTGTCCGCTGTGTCAATCAGATGGCCGGCGTCACTTACCCGATCTTTCCGAAGCGGGCCCGCGACTAAAGTCGTAGGCCGGCTTCCGGCGCCTGATCACTGCAAAACCCCGGTGGCGTGAGCTGCCGGGGTTTTGTGTTACTTTGGGGTACAAAACCATTCCCGTTAGCGGTGGAAATGGGTTTCCTTAATCTCTATAATTGGCGCGATTTTGGGTATGTCTGGCACCCCGTTTCTCATCTTTTCCTGCGTCAAATGTTCATCGGCCGCAAGTGCCGGGGCATTTGAACCTCAAGGTGCAGCCGTTCGGCGCAATCCGGACAGGAAACCAGGGCCGCAGGGGCCGGGCGTTACAAATCCACAGAATAGTTTCTGATGATTGGATGAGGCTAATGATCAAGATCAAAAAAGGCCTGGATCTTCCCATCAGCGGCGCTCCTGAACAGACCATTACTGACGGCAAGCCGGTTCGCCACGTGGCGTTGATCGGTTTTGACTACAACGGCATGAAGCCGACGATGGCTGTGAAAGAGGGAGACCGTGTCAAGCGCGGTACGCTGCTGTTCACGGATAAGAAGACCGAAGGCGTTCGTTATACCTCGCCCGCCGCAGGCGTGGTGAAAGAGATCAATCGCGGTGAGCGTCGTGTTTTCCAGTCTATCGTTATCGAGATCGATGGCGATGAGGCGGAAACCTATGCCCGCTACAGCGATTCAGACCTGGCCGGTCTGGAGCGCCAACAGGTAGTCGACAATCTGGTTGAATCCGGCCTTTGGACTGCTCTGCGCACTCGTCCTTACAGCAAGGTCCCGGAAATCGATTCCGCTCCGAATTCCATTTTCGTCTCTGTGATGGACACCAATCCGCTGGCTGCGGATCCGACTGTGATCATCAAGGAGAACAGCAAGGCGTTCGAGAAGGGGCTGACGATCCTCTCGCGCCTGACTAACGGCAAAGTATTCGTGACCGGCAAGCCCGGCTCCGATGTGGCTGTTCCCAAGGGCGAGAACATTGAAGTGCATCAGTTTGATGGCGTTCACCCGGCGGGTAACGTAGGGACGCACATCCATCATCTGGATCCGGTATCGGCCAGCAAAATAGTCTGGTCTGTGAACTATCAGGACGTCATCGATATTGCCAGGCTGTTCGAGACTGGTGAGGTACCGGTTGAGCGGATTGTGGCGATCGGCGGTCCCAAGGCTGTAAAGCCTCGCCTGGTGCGTACCCGTCTGGGCGCCAGCCTGCCTGAACTGCTTGAGGGTGAAGTGGCGACCGATAGCGAAGTGCGCGCTATTTCCGGCTCCGTCTTTGGCGGTCGTCGTGGCGACGGTCCGTGTGCCTACCTCGGCCGGTTTGCCAACCAGGTGACAGTGCTCGAAGAGCACAGCAAGCGCGAGTTTATGGGGTGGCTGTCTCCGGGCCCGAACAAATTCTCCGTGCTGAATATTTATCTGTCCAAGTTCTCCCCGGGCAAGCTGTTCAATTTCACCACCACCACCAACGGCAGTGAACGCGCCATGGTACCGGTCGGTGCCTACGAGCAGATTATGCCGCTCGACATTCTTCCCACGCAGCTGCTGCGTTCGCTGATTGTCGGAGACACTGAAATGGCACAAAAACTGGGTGCCCTGGAGCTGGATGAAGAAGATCTGGCGCTGTGCACCTTCGTGTGCCCCGGCAAATATGAATACGGTCCGATTCTTCGTGAGAATCTGACCCGAATCGAGATCGAGGGCTAATACGATGGCAATCCGACAGTTTCTCGACGGTATCGAGCATCATTTTGAGAAAGGCGGCAAGTACGAGCGCTGGTATGCTCTGTATGAGGCGGTTGATACCATTTTCTACGCACCTTCGAGTGTTACGTCCACCACATCCCATGTGCGCGATGGCGTTGACCTCAAGCGCATTATGATCACAGTGTGGCTGTGTACCTTCCCGGCCATGTTCTTCGGTATGTGGAATATCGGTTTTCAGGCCAACAGTTATCTGGCGTCCAATCCGGACGCGATGATCGCTGATGGCGGTCTGCGCGAAGCCTTTATTTCGGCGCTGGCCGTGACCGGTGCAGGCGCTGGCTGGTGGGACAACTTCGTTTATGGCATGGCGTACTTTGTGCCCATCTACGCGGTGACGTTCATCGTTGGCGGTTTCTGGGAAGTGCTGTTTGCCACCGTGCGCAAGCACGAAGTGAACGAAGGTTTCTTCGTGACCTCCGTACTGTTTGCACTGATCTGCCCGCCTACGATTCCGTTGTGGCAGGTGGCTTTGGGTATCACCTTCGGTGTGGTTATCGGTAAAGAAGTGTTTGGCGGTACTGGCAAGAACTTCCTCAACCCGGCCCTGACCGGTCGTGCCTTCCTGTACTTTGCCTATCCGGCACAGATTTCCGGCGATACCGTGTGGACGGCTGTCGACGGGTTCAGCGGTGCGACCGCTCTGAGCTGGGCGGCCTCCGGCGGGCTAGAGGCCCTGGAAACCCAGATTGGCTGGATGAATGCGTTTGTGGGCACCATCCAGGGGTCTATGGGTGAAACTTCAACGATCGCGGTGTTGATCGGTGGTCTGATTCTGCTGACCATGAAAATTGCTTCCTATCGCATTGTTGGCGGTGTGCTGATAGGCATGATCGGTATGTCGCTGCTGCTGAACATTGTGGGTTCTGAAACCAACCCAATGTTCGCGATTCCGGCGCACTGGCACCTTGTCATGGGCGGTTTTGCCTTTGGCATGATGTTCATGGCAACCGATCCGGTGTCTGCAGCAATGACCAACACCGGTCGCTGGTGCTTCGGCATTCTGGTTGGTGTGATGACCGTGCTGATTCGCGTTGTGAACCCGGCGTTCCCGGAAGGCATTATGCTGGCGATTCTGTTCGCTAACCTGTTTGCGCCGTTGATGGACCACTATGTGGTTCAGGCCAACATCAAACGGAGGCTTGCTCGTGGCTAAACCCAAGGATACCGTCTCCAGAACGCTGATGGTTGCGCTGGTTCTGAGTATTGCGTTTTCAGTTGTGGTCTCTACCGCTGCTGTCATGCTTCGTCCCGCGCAGATCCAGAATCAGAATCTGGACATCAAAACCAATATTCTCTCGGCCGCCGGTATGTTGAATGCCGGTGCCACAGCCGAGGACATTGAGAACACATTCGAGCGTTTTGACGTTCGGCTGGTTGATCTCGATACCGGTGATTTCGTGGAACCCTCCGCCGTAGGCGTTCAGGATCCCATGAAGTACGATATGTACAAGGCTGCTTCTGATCCGGCCATGTCGACCAATATTCCGTCTTCGGAAGACAAAGCCGGCATCAAGCGCCGCCCGAACGTTGCCAAGGTGTATACCTTGAGCGACAACGGCGAACTGGTTCGCGTTGTGCTGCCGATTCACGGCTACGGCCTGTGGTCTACCCTGTACGGTTTCATCTCACTGGAAGGTGACCTCAACACGATTGAGGGTCTGGGGTTTTATTCCCATGCGGAGACCCCGGGGCTGGGTGGTGAAGTAGACAACCCACGCTGGAAACAGCAGTGGACCGGCAAGGAAGTCTACGCAGACAAGCCCACGGAACCCAAGATCCAGCTGGTGAAGGGCGGTGTCGGCTCCGACGCGAAAGACAAAGAGCACAAAGTTGATGCCCTGTCTGGCGCTACGCTGACCAGTCGTGGAGTTCAGCAGCTCGTCAATTACTGGATGGGTGATCGCGGTTTCGCCCCGTTCCTGAACAAACTTCGTGAAGGGGAGGTCTGACCATGGCAGGCTCGACAGCCAAACAGGTTCTCTTCGAACCGATCTTCAGCAATAACCCCATTGCCCTGCAGATACTCGGTATCTGTTCAGCGCTGGCGGTAACCACCAGCATGAGCGTGAGTATCGTCATGTGTCTGGCGGTTATCGCGGTTACTGCATTCTCTAACCTGGCGGTGTCGCTGGTACGGACCCAGATCCCGGGCAGCATCCGGATCATCGTGCAGATGACCATCATTGCGTCTCTGGTTATCGTGGTGGACCAGATCCTCAAGGCATACGCCTATGAAATCTCCAAGCAGCTGTCGGTATTCGTTGGTCTGATCATCACCAACTGTATCGTCATGGGCCGCGCGGAAGGTTTCGCCATGAACAACCCGCCGTTTATGAGTTTTCTTGACGGTATCGGCAACGGCCTCGGCTACTCCGTGATCCTGCTGTTCGTTGCTTTCTTCCGTGAGCTTCTGGGTGCTGGTTCCCTGTTCGGTTTCAGCCTGTTGCCGGTGGTTAACGAAGGTGGCTGGTACGTACCGAACGGACTGTTGCTGCTTCCCCCGAGCGCCTTCTTCATTATCGGCCTGGCAATCTGGGGCCTGCGTGTGTGGAAGCCGGAGCAAGTGGAAGAGGCGGATTACAAAATGTCTCGCCATAAAGTCAAGGAGGCCTTCTGATGGAGCACTATATTAGTCTTCTGGTAAAGGCCATTTTTGTTGAGAACATGGCTCTGGCGTTCTTCCTGGGGATGTGTACCTTCCTGGCAATCTCCAAGAAGATTGAAGCGGCGACGGGCCTGGGCATTGCGGTTGTTGTTGTGCTGACGGTAACCGTGCCGGTCAACAACCTGCTCTATAACACCATTCTGCGCGAAGGCGCACTGGAATGGGCGGGCCTGGCCAACGTTGATCTCAGCTTCCTCGGCTTGCTGACATACATCGGTGTTATTGCGGCGATCGTACAAATCATGGAAATGGTGCTGGACAAGTATATTCCTGCACTGTACGCGGCGCTGGGTGTGTTTTTGCCGTTGATCACGGTTAACTGCGCCATCCTCGGTGCATCCCTGTTCATGGTTGAGCGGGATTACACGTTCGGGGAAAGCGTGGTGTATGGCTTTGGCGCTGGCGTGGGCTGGGCCCTGGCTATCATCGCTCTGGCAGGTATCCGTGAGAAACTCAAGTACAGCGACGTTCCGGAAGGTCTTCGTGGCCTGGGCATCACCTTCATTACGGTCGGGTTGATGTCACTGGGCTTCATGTCCTTCTCCGGCATTTCTCTGTAATTCACCCGGTGATTCGGTTTAACGAAAAGGCGAGACCATGAATACAGAAATTATTCTCGGCGTGGTCATGTTCACCGTTATCGTTCTGGCGCTGGTTGCGATTATCCTTGCAGCCCGCTCCAAACTGGTAAGCACCGGTGACGTGACTATTGAGATCAACGACGACCCCGAGCACACGCTCAAAACAGCTGCGGGTGGCAAGCTGCTTGGCACCCTGGCTAACAGTGGTATTTATCTGTCCTCCGCCTGTGGCGGCGGCGGTACCTGCGCACAGTGTAAGTGCAAGGTCTTCGATGGCGGCGGTGCGATGCTGCCGACAGAAAAGACCCACTTCACCAACCGGGAAGAAAAGGAAGGTTGGCGCCTGTCCTGTCAGGTTCCCGTGAAGCAGGACATGAAGATTGAAGTGCCCGAAGAGTTCTTCGGCGTGAAGAAGTGGGAATGTGAGGTTATTTCCAACCATAACGTTGCCACCTTCATCAAGGAGCTGGTACTGAAGCTGCCGGAAGGTGAGGAAGTTGACTTCCGTGCCGGCGGTTACGTGCAGCTGGAGTGTCCTCCTTACGAAATTCCGTTCAAGGATTTCAATATCGAGGAAGAGTTCCACGAAGACTGGGACAAGCACGATATCTGGCGCTACAAGGGCGTGAACAAAGAAGAGACTATTCGTGCCTACTCCATGGCGAACTATCCGGAAGAGAAAGGTCTGCTCAAGTTCAATATTCGTATCGCGACACCGCCTCCGGGTACCGATCACCCGCCTGGTATCATGTCGACTTATGTATTCGACCTGAAGCCGGGTGACAAAGTCACGGTGATGGGACCGTTTGGTGAGTTTTTCGCGAAGGATACCGAGGCAGAAATGGTGTTCATCGGGGGTGGTGCCGGTATGGCCCCCATGCGCTCACACATTTTCGATCAGCTCAAGCGCCTGAACTCCAAGCGCAAGATCAGCTTCTGGTACGGTGCGCGTAGCGTGCGCGAAATGTTCTACGTGGAAGATTTCGACGGTCTGGCTGCCGAAAACGATAACTTCGAGTGGCACGTGGCGCTCTCGGATCCGCAGCCGAACGACGACTGGGAAGGCCCGACCGGGTTTATCCACAACGTGTTGTATGAAAAATACCTGAAGGATCACCCGGCGCCTGAAGATTGTGAGTTCTATATGTGTGGACCCCCAATCATGAACGCGTCGGTCATCAAGATGCTTAAAGATCTTGGTGTTGAAGACGAAAACATCATGCTGGATGACTTCGGAGGTTAAGTAAACCGCATGACATCCCGCATGGTCCGACCCGCCAGGGTAGCTTTGGTCAGCGTCTTTATGGCGCTGGCTGTAGCCACCCTGGCGGGTTGTTCGTTTCAGGAAGAGAAAAAAGTCTGGGAAATCTCGGGAGGGATTTTCGGGACGACCTATCACATTAACGTCGTATTGCCAGAAGACGAGCAACGCCTTCAAACTCTGGCCCAGGGTATCGAGAACACGCTGGAGCAGGTTGACCACGCTATGTCGACCTGGAAGCCGGACTCGGAGCTGTCGCAGTTGAACCAGCAGGGAGACCAGTCCGCCTGGACCGCGCTTTCCCCCGGGTTATTCGAGGTCATCCATCGGTCTGTCGAGATTGCCGAGCTGACCGGCGGGGCGTTTGATGTCACCATCGGCCCGGTGGTCAACCTCTGGGGATTCGGGCCGCAGGCCCGGCCGGAACAAGTGCCTTCTGAACAGGAGCTTCGTTCGGTTCTGGATGGCACCGGTTGGGAGCACCTGGAGTTTGATCCGACGGCGCGAGCTATGCGCAGCGAGAAGCCCCAGTACATTGATCTATCAGGGATTGCCAAAGGCTACGGCGTTGATGCGGTCGCCCGGTATCTGGATAGCGAAGGCGTTGGCGCGTACCTGGTTGAAGTCGGTGGGGAAGTGCGAACTGCCGGTCGTAAACCGGATGGCAGTGCCTGGCGGCTGGCCATCGAACAGCCAACAGAGCAGGGCCGGGAAGTCAACAGCGTGGTGGCCCTGGATGCGCAGGCGATGGCCACCTCCGGGGATTATCGTAACTATTACGAATCGAATGGGCAGCGATACTCCCATACAATAGACCCTGAGACAGGAAGTCCGATTGGCCACAGGCTGGCCTCGGTTACCGTTATTTCAGAGGACTGCATGACCGCAGACGCGCTGGCAACAGGGTTCAATGTCATGGGGTTCGAGAGGGCGATGAGCCTGGCTACACGGGAAAACATTCCCGCGTTTTTTATCGTAAGGCGAGACAGCGGTTTTGAGACTCATCAGTCACCGGCATTCTCGTCTTACCTTGTCCAGTAAAGGGGGCAGTTATGGGTACCTTTCTTTTAGTTTTATCCATTGTGGTGTTGTTGATTGCCGGTATGTCGGTTGGTGTTATTTTCGGTCGAAAGCCGATCAGCGGGAGCTGCGGGGGCATGGGTGCTCTGGGCATCAGTACGTCCTGTGACATCTGCGGTGGCAATACCCAGAAGTGCGAAGATAGCCGGAGTGGCTCAGATGAGCCAGTGAAAGCGGAAGACCTGGCCTACGATGCCACTCAAGCCGATAAGTAACCGCTCCCGGCCCAACACATTAATAACGATAGCTACGCTTCAAAGACGTAGATAAGGAGTCAGTGCGCGCATGGCAGAGCATCATTACGACGTAGTGGTTATTGGCGCCGGTCCCTCGGGTGAAGGGGCCGCGATGAACGCGGCGAAGCACAATAAGCGAGTCGCCATCATCGAAGACAAGTCCACCGTCGGCGGTAACTGTACTCACTGGGGTACCATTCCGTCGAAAGCGCTGCGTCACTCGGTCAAGCAGATCATAACCTTCAACACCAACCAGATGTTCCGGGACATCGGCGAACCCCGTTGGTTCTCGTTTCCGCGGGTATTGCAGAACGCCCAGAAGGTGATTGGCAAGCAGGTGAAGCTGCGTACCCAGTTCTACTCTCGAAACCGGGTGGACCTGATTAACGGGCGTGCTGCGTTTGTCGATTCGCATCGATTGGAAATCCGGGGCCACAAATCGGTAGAAACGATTCATTTCAAACAGGCGATCATCGCCACGGGCTCACGCCCGTATTTGCCGCCCGATGTCGATTTCCGTCATCACCGGATTTACAATTCTGATTCGATTCTTAACCTGTCCCACACGCCGCGTACGCTGATCATTTATGGTGCCGGTGTTATCGGCTCGGAATACGCCTCCATTTTTGCCGGTCTGGGCGTGAAAGTGGACCTGATCAACCCGGGGAGCCGGCTGTTGTCATTCCTTGACGACGAAATCTCCGACGCGTTGAGCTACCACCTCCGTAACAATGGCGTACTGGTGCGTCACAACGAGCAGTATGAGTCTGTTAAAGGCGATGATCACGGGGTTGTGCTGTCCCTGCAATCCGGCAAGAAAATCCGGGCGGATGCCTTCCTGTGGTGTAACGGCCGGAGCGGCAACACAGAGAACCTGGGGCTGGAGAACATTGACCTGACGCCGAACGGCCGGGGTCAGCTTGCAGTGGACGACCACTACCGCACCGAGGTTGAGCATATCTATGCCGCGGGTGATGTCATCGGCTGGCCAAGCCTTGCCAGCGCGGCTTACGACCAGGGCCGGGCAGCGTCGTCCGATATCAATCAGGACGAATATTTCCGGTTTGTGGACGATGTTCCTACCGGTATTTATACGATTCCCGAGATCAGCTCGGTCGGTAAAACGGAACGTGAGCTGACTGAGGCCAAGGTGCCTTACGATGTTGGTCAGGCCTTCTTCAAGGATCTGGCCCGGGCACAGATTACCGGGGAAGCGGTGGGTATGCTGAAAATCCTGTTCCACCGGGAGACCCGGCAAATTCTCGGCATTCACTGTTTTGGTGACCAGGCCGCCGAAATCGTTCACATCGGCCAGGCCATTATGAACCAGGAAGGTGAAGCGAATTCCCTGAACTATTTCATCAATACCACGTTCAACTACCCCACGATGGCAGAAGCCTACCGTGTGGCAGCCCTGAACGGCCTGAACCGGATCTTCTGACCGGTTCAACGCTCCGGAGCCGGGCCTTCTTCAGGCCGGCTCCGTCGTCCCCTCCCGGATAGGCAGGTTCAACAAGGCCTTGGCCCGGTTATCGAAGAACATCCGCGTACTTGTCGGATAGTCGGTAATGATGCTGTCGACGCCCATCTCTTCCAGCACGAGCATGTCGTGAATGCGATTCACGGTCCACGTGGAAACGTGCATATTTCTCCGATGCGCGGTTTCGAGCATACCCTTGGTCAGTATTTTCCAGTTAACGCAGAAGTATTCGCACCCAAGGCGGGTTGCCAGATTCAGCGGTTTTGGAAACTTTCGCTCGGCCACCAGGCCAATCCGGATGTTTTTGTTCCTCCGCCGGATCTGCCGGAGAAACCATGGGTCGGCTGACGTGATGGTTGCGGTCTGGAACAGATCCCGGCGCTGGATGATCTCGGTCAGGCGGTTACACAGGATATTCAGTCGGGCGCGGGAATCTTTTTTCACCTCTAACTGAAGATGTTCGAGGTCATCGAACTGATCCAGCAGGTTCTCCAGCGTCGGAATGCCCGTTTTCCGGGACCAGGCACTGGTGTTACGGCGTGCGTCCATCTCGGCCAGTTCCGCTGCCGTATAATGGCCAACACTGCCTTTCTGGCCGGTGGTCCTGTCGACAGACAGATCATGCACCAGTACGGGAATGCCGTCTTTTGACAGCACCAGGTCCAGTTCGAAATGCCGAATACCATGACGATGAGCGTGTATGAAGCCCGGCAGGGTATTTTCAGGGGCCTCTCCCTTGGCTCCGCGGTGGCCATATACAATCATTGTGCAGAAGTGTCCCTGAGGCGTTGATAAATGGCTTGGCGCTTTTTCCAGGTTTCATGGCACAGGCGAATGTCCTCCAGGTAAGCCGGCAATTCATTCATCAGAAGGGCTTGAGGGCCGTCCACGAGCGCTTTTTCCGGTTTCGGGTGGAAGTCGACCAGTACCATATTGGCGCCGGCTATCACCCCTTGCGCGGTGGCGTGCATGACATCAAGGATGCCATCGGGTGATTGCTCCCGACTGCCGACAGAGTGAGAGGGGTCTACACAGACGGGCATTCGGGTCAGCCGCTTGACGGCCGGTACGTGGGCGAAATCCACCATATTTCGGTGAGGCTGCCCGGCTTCGGTTTTCATGCCGCGCAAACAGAAAATGACATTGGCGTTGCCCTCGCTGGCCAGATACTCGGCGGCGTTCAGGGATTCATTCAGGGTAATGCCAAAACCGCGTTTCAGCAGGACCGGGTACGTGCTCTGTCGACCGATGGCTTTAAGCAATTCAAAATTCTGGGTATTCCGGGTGCCTATCTGCAACATCACGCCGGTTGGCCGACCCAGTTTCTCCAGACAGGTGTCGATTTCTTCGATGTGGTTTTCGTGGGTGATCTCCATGGCCACCACCTTGATGCCATGTTTGCCGGCTTTCTCGAATACCCAGGGCAGGCAGCCCTTGCCATGGCCCTGAAACGAGTAGGGGTTGGTTCGTGGCTTGTAGGCGCCCATGCGCGTGCAGACTTCGCCGTGGCTCTCCAGCGCCTGCATCATCATTTCCACGTGCTCGGGAACATCGACGGCGCACAGGCCAGCAAAAATGTTCAGGTTATCCTGGCTGAACTCAACACCATTGTAGGTAAAACCGCTCTGACGCCTGTCGTCCTTGTGGCGGCCGAGAATACGATAGTCCTCCGAGATGCGGATCGCGCGCTCTACGGCGGGGAGGGCTTCAATTTCTTCCTTATCCAGCGATTTCGTATCACCCAGAAGGTAGATCTCGGTTAGTCGTTGGCTGGCACCCTGAATTTCGTGTACCCGAATACTGACGCCCGGAAGGTGCTCCAGGTAATCCATGGTCTGGCGATAAGCGTCGCTGTCCAGCCCGGTGTTGGCGTGAAGAATGGCTAGCATGGAATCTCCTTGAATCAGTGGGCGGACTCTTCCGCCCGGTGCCGCGCCTGCATGAATTCGCGATGGTTAAGATGCAGCAGGTCTGCCATGCGGCGAATAAGATGTTCTTCGTATTTGTCGATGCGGCCGTCGGCAAAAGCGACCCGCCAGATGCTCTCAAGCAACGACTGCTTCTGTTGCTGATCCAGATGATCGTTAATCTGCCCGGTAAACTGGTACAACGAGGTCGCGTCCTCAGCGTGGGCAAGCGCATCACTCAGGATTTCCTCGGCTTCTTCCCGGGTCACCTGATGGGCTTTAACCGCGCAATCGACAATGGTCTTGAGCTCTCGTTCATCTTCCTGATTATCCACTCGCGATAATTGCACCATCAGCGCGGTAGCCGCCACGGCCAGTTGATGATTATCCGGCGTTACCGGTTCGTCAGCGGAAACAGAAAACAGTTGTTTGAGGCGTTCGATCATAATCAGCTACTTCACTCTATAGAATGTCAGGCCGCCTGCGACAGCCGGCGAACCCGCTCCTCCAGTTGTATCTGGTCAGCCGCAAAGCGACGAATGCCATCGGCCAGTTTTTCGGTGGCCATGGCATCCTCGTTAGACTCCCAGCGGAATTGCTTTTCATGGATCTGGCCAGGCCGGTCTGATGAGGAGGCCGCCTGCGGGCTGAGTTTACGGGCCAGGGAGCCCTGATCGTCTTGCAATTCCTGAAGCAGGGCAGGGCTGATGGTCAGACGGTCGCAGCCTGCCAGCATTTCGATTTCGCCAGTGTTGCGGAAGCTGGCTCCCATCACCACTGTGTTGAAACCGTTGCTCTTGTAGTAATTGTAGATGCGTTTTACCGAGAGCACCCCGGGATCTTCTGCCGGCGGATAAAAGTCGCGGCCGGAGCTGGCCAGGTGCCAATCGAGAATTCGGCCAACGAAAGGCGAGATCAGATGGGCGCCCGCCTGGGCGCAGGCTACGGCCTGCACGAAGGAGAACAGTAACGTCAGGTTGCAGCGGATACCTTCTTTCTCCAGCTGTTCAGCAGCCTGAATGCCCTCCCAGGTTGAGGCAATCTTGATCAGGACACGGCTTGTATCCGCGCCCTGGCGATCGTACAAGTCAACCAGCCGGCGCGCCCGCTCAAGCGTTGCGGAGGTGTCGAAGGAGAGCCGTGCATCGACCTCGGTGGAGACGACGCCGGGAATCAGTTCGAGAATTTCCTTACCCGCCAGTACCGCCAGCATATCGGTGGCCAGCGTCAATTGCTCGGCGTCCGAGCCGCCCTGTTTAACCGCAAACCCGACGGCCTTTTCCAGCATCGGACGGTATGCGTCAGACGCTGCAGCCTTGAGTAAGAGAGACGGATTCGTGGTGGCGTCTTCCGGGCGCCACTGGCGAATTGCGTCTATATCACCAGTATCCGCTACAACCGTGGTCATGGTCTTGAGTTGTTCAAGCTTGTTGTTCATTCGTCCTGTCGTCCCGATGTTTCGGTGTTATTGGAGCACCCGTCCAGAGTGCCTGTTTACTAACTACAATAACGGCAGCGCAGAGCTGGGACAAGACGACAATAAGTAAGGGGCTGATCAGCTTTCCAGAGCAGGTTCTGGTTCTCTGACTTTAGCCAGCGCCTGTTCAACCACTTCCAGCCCGGAACCGGGCTTGTTGGCGTTTTCGCTTAGATGGCGACGGAACTGGCGGCCTCCCGGCTGGCCAAGGAACAGGCCCATGATATGACGGGTAATGTGCGTAAGGTATACGCCCCGGTCCAGCTCCTGCTGGATAAAGGGGAACATGGCGCGCAGAGCTTCATGCCGGCTGGTAATGGCAGGCTGCTCACCGAAGAGTTCGGAGTCCACGCGAGCCAGCAGCCAGGGATTATGGTAGGCCTCCCGCCCGAGCATCACGCCATCGGTGTGGGCCAAATGTTCATGGCATTGCTCGAAGGTTTTAATACCACCGTTGATGATGATTTCGAGATGCGGATAAGCTGCCTTCAGGCGGTACACCCAGTCGTATTTCAGTGGCGGAATATCACGGTTTTCTTTCGGGCTCAGGCCTTCGAGCACCGCAATGCGCGCGTGCACAATAAAGGTCTTGCAGCCGGCCGCCGCAACAGTTTCGATAAATTCACAGAGCTCATCCCAGGATTCGCGGCCGTTGATGCCAATACGGTGTTTCACGGTAACCGGCAAATCGGTGGCTTCGATCATGGCCGCCACGCCCTCTGCCACCTTGTGGGGGTGCCCCATCAGGCAGGCTCCGATCATGTTGTTTTGTACCCGGTCACTGGGGCAGCCCACATTCAGGTTAACTTCGCTGAACCCGAACTGCTGCGCCAGGCGCGCACAATGCGCCAACTCGCTGGCATCACTGCCGCCGAGCTGAAGGGCCAGGGGATATTCCGAGGCATCATGGCGTAGAAACCGCCCGGTATCGCCATGAATCAGGGCGCCCGTTGTCACCATTTCCGTATACAGCAAGGCGCGTTTACTGAGGATGCGGGCAAGGTAGCGAAAATGCGGGGTCGTCCAGTCCATCATGGGTGCAATGCTGAACCGCCGTGAGGGTTCCTGACGCGCGCTGGCCATGCTCTCTGGCGAATGTCCTGCTTTTCTCTGGTTACTGTTTTCTACCATTTCGTGCCTATTTTCATTAACTTACAGCATTGATACGCCGCGTTTCTTCCACGCATGGGATTCATGAGTGGCCGATTATACCGCGGCAACGGCACCCTTGGCCGTAAGGCTTTGGCGAAGGAGTGTGGACCCCGGCGCGGCCTCTGGCATCAGTAGCCCAATTGTTTAAGCAATATCTCATTTTCAAGCAATTCTACGCGGGATTTACTTTGCTTGTCTTTCCGGCGGCGTTCACGCAGCAACGCGAGCAGACTGGCCATCACAAAAATATCCGGCAAGGCCCACAGCACGCCGATGGCAGCGGCCTTCGCCTCGGCCTCGGGATCATACTCGGCCATCTCCGGCACACCCCAGGCGCTTGCATAGTATTTCGCGGATTCCTGGCTCTGCGGCAACAGGCCGTAGGTATCGTGGTACTTCAGTACCCGCTCGTTACCCACCAGAAATGGCGGCACCAGCAGGGTCATCAATATTACCCGGAAGGCAAAGTGGCGAAACTTTCGCCGGCGCGGCTGGGCGAACAGCCACGTCCAGAGGCCGATTACTACTATGGCGACCCCCAGCGTCGTGATTGCCAATCCACCGACAACGCTGTCGCCATCACCCAACGCCTGGTACAGGAAAGGCATAAATCGCACCGCTGCATCAAAGCCCAGCTTGTTCCAGGGCATATGGCCCGGTGCATATGTATCCAGCGCCACAAACAACAGGTAGAAAACCAGCATTCCTATGAGCGTGCCCCGCACCATACGCCCGATGCCCAAAGTGGATCGCTCTCGCGATACGTGGTCTTTCAGGCTGCGGATACGCTCGTCCAGGTGATTGACGGCGCTCTGCGTAAAGAGCTGAAGCTTGCCGATGACCTGCTCGGAATATTCGTCAGGCGAGTTCATCCCAAGTAATTTCTCGCCAATGCCGGTATTAAGCCAACGTTTGGTTCGCATTGAATCCGTGACTCCCGGGCCGGGATCATCTGCCAGCAACTTATTGAGGGTGGAATCCAGAACTCCGTCCAGTTCCACCGCCTGCAATTTGTCCCCTACGAAATGGGTTTCTACCGGTTCGCTCGCAAACCGTTCGTCCGGCCGGATCAGGGCAGTCACAGCATTCAGCTCACCGGGCATCTCGGCCTTGATTGGATAGCCGGTCTGCCCGGAGAAACTCAATTCTGATAAATTCCAGCGGGCCGCTTTGGCCGGGGGTGCCAGCTGCCCTGCGCGGGTCTTGTCGCCGCCCAGCACGTAGTTCTTCACCCATCCTGAGAGATCCTCGGAGAGCAGAGTGAATACCCGTTTCACGCTGGAATAAGCGGTCACAGTTATCATATGAGTGATCCTGCCCCGGCCGATGCAGGTGGCGCACATCTCCCGGCCGGATCCACCACAGCCGCCACAAGTTCTATTGCCGCTACCCGAGCAAGAATGACAGTGGTTGGACCCTTTGCCTCCGCAGCCCAAACATCTCTTGCGCCTTTGTACCTGATCGTGGGGATCCCATTGCAGGTTGTATCCTTCGCCATGGCAAGCGACACAACGGTTTGCCCCGGCTCCGTGACAACTACTGCAGTTTTCCTTTCCGGAGCCCCGGCAACCTCCGCAGTCGACATGCCCCTTGCCACTGCACGGGCCGCAGTTCTCCACCCAGCTTGATGTATGCTCCCCCAGCGGCTCCATACCAACATCCAAAGGGTTGGAACGAATCATCTCAATGAGCCGCTTCCGTTGGTCGGACAGTTCGCCCGCCACTGATGCTCTGGCAAACTTATCCGCGCGTTCCTTGGCAGTCGCCCTGTCCGGACAGCCACCGAACGTACCCGGCTTGCTGCTGGTTGTTGTTTTCGTCTCACAGCCAAGCTGCATCCTCAGGAGCAGGGGGGCCGTTTCATGGCTGACAGAGTCGGTCACACAGTGCCAGTTCTCGACAGTTTCAAGCCAGCGGGCGGCCTCACCATCTATCAGGTTGCAGATGTCTCGGGACACTGAATTGGTCATTGATCAGCCCTCCGGCATTCTAATGAAGCGGCGCTCATAGTGTTTGTCGTAGGGTGTCAGTTCTACCCACTCTTCCACCGTCTGGTACCCCGGTTTACTGACCCGGACCCGGTATTTGCCAAAAGGCAACCGCATACCGCGCCGATAGGGCTCGACGATATTCATGACCTGTATCTTTGGCTCACGGGCGGTCGCATCAACCCATAAGATTATGGTGCATTTGGGGCACTCGAACGGATTCACACCAGCGAAAGGATCTTCATAGCCCCGTTCTTCATACTCAACCTTGAGCACGTCACCCTTGTAACTGGCGGGAAAGGGAGTCAGGGCCTCTTGTTTTTGGGCGGAAGCTTCGGCCAGTCCATGAAGAGCTGACTGCCCAAGGGGGTAATACAGCACGGAGTAACCGGCGACGGTACATGCTACCAATAGCCAGCCGACAACAAAGAGCCTTTCATTTGGTTTCACAGCGTGTCCTTTTCATCTGCCAACGAGTTGATTTTAAAATTTCAGCCTGACAACAAGTCGGTGCTTGCCCCTGCATGATGCTCTGGCAGCCTAGCAAAACTCTGGTATTACGAGCGTGATCGCCACGGGAGATTTGGCAAAACGTCACGTTGTTCTCCGCCAGTAAGTGGCCTTTGATAGATCTTGTGTCATGGAGCTAATGGCCTTGCTCAGGGCATGACGACGAGCCCCACAGGATAGATCCTGTGTGGATGGTCCATGGAAAAATAGATTGTTTATGCAAATTGTAGTTTTTTGAAAAAAAACGCCGCAGTGAGCTTTGAAACAGAGAAGATCTGCTCTAGTGTTAATCCTCGTTAATTCAAGACGGATAGGATTGGCCAGTCTCAAAAAGGGAAACAAGAATGCCTCAATCCCGCTTTACCGCATTGCTGTCACAGCATGATCTCCCAAGCTCGTTTATCTATCTTGCGCCGGTTCTGCCTATCGTTCAGGTCATGTGGGCCGACGGTAAGAACCAGATTCCCGAGCGAGCAAAACTTCATGTCATTATCGAAAACCACTGCCGCGCACTCTCCGAGCTCGCGGGTGGGATGCAAGTCGTTCCGCGAGAGGATATTGAACTTTTTGACAGTCTGTTTATCGCGCAGAAACCGGAGCCTGCCACGCTCTCACCATTTTTTGACGTTGCAGCCGAACTGGTGAAGGAAAAGGCGAGTGTTCGCATGGCAGAGAATGATTCGCTTTACCTCAAAGATCAGCTTTTCCAGGCCTGCCTGGAAATTGCCGCTGCCTGCCCGGCCAGTGTTGGCGATCGGGTCGATGACGCATTCGCAGATCGGATAGTGGCGGCTGAACGCAGATACATAGAACAGATGTTTTCGCTTTTGGCCAGTCGGGACTCATAGCGGGGCGCTGTTCCACTGCGCGGCGATTTTTTAACAATCAATGGGCGCGAGGTTATTGAAAATGCAATTCGACGAGCATCAGGAAGGTTTATATTTCGGAGAGGAGCCCATTGATAACCGGGTGGGTGTTTCTTTGCAGGAGAGTGAGCGGTCTCTGCTGGATGCGGCAACACGCATTCTGGCCGCCAGGATAACCGCTAGCGGGCAGGTCTCGGGGCCTGTCGGAAATGATGAGATTAAAGAGTCGGTATCTGCGGCCATCAAGATGGCAAAACTGATCGACAAAACCGTGAGAGCAGACAAAGAGCGTTGATGAGGCTACCCGTTACAAGCGTCAATGTGAGGATTTAGAGAATCTCTCGTACACTTCCGGCTGGTCGGCTCTGATACTGATGGCGTGGATGGCTTGATAAACCCGCAAGCCGTAAAACGCAATCAGCGCAGGGAATCGAGATGACTGATCTAATTCATAAAAAACTCATACTGGCAGCCATTATTTCCGGCATGGCGGTGGTTCAAGGCTGTGACTCATCGTCCAGCGAAAATGGATCCGCCGATGGTGCGCCGTCCGGTCAGCAGGCGGAGCAGGGCGAGAGCAACTCAACAGATAACAGCCCGTCGGAAGAGCCGGCAGATCCCGGTGAGCCGGTTGCCGACACCGCTCCGGCCCGCGCCATTGATATCTTTACCTCCAGAGAAATCGACGGCCAATGGCACGCTTGCGCTGCGGTTGATGCAAACATCAGCGCCCATGACCGCAACGGCAATTTCAAGGCTGCATTGGCGGTCAGCGAGAGCGGGCGTGTGGATATCTCCGGGCTGGAGTCGACGGACTTCGTGACCCTCGCCAATGAAACCGACGAATCAGTCTCGGTGCTTTCTGCCGAAGTCGCCCTGTTGGTGCCGGGCCACGATCTGTTTATCGAAGCGTATGCCGGCATCACGGGTGAATGCAGTGATGAGGACTACGATGCCGTATCGGGGTCAACCTTCGATGTCACAGTTACCAATGCCGCGGACTTCAGCCATGTGTCCATTGCTCCTGTCCTTGCTGGCGGCACCAGCGTAAACATTGACCAGGAGTTTTCAGGGCCTATTGTTCAGACTCTGAACCGGCTGGATCAGCCCTTCGGCATACTGGCGCTGGGCTACAATTCGCCCGCGGGTCGTTTCGTGTCTCGCCTGGACAAGTATCAGTTGATCAATAGTCAAGCCGTTACCGACAATACCCAGGTCAACATCAATCCAGTGCAGGAGCCTGTGGTGATTCCCCTGGCACTGAATACGCCAAACTCAGCGTTTGAATCCCTGAGTGTTGATCTCTATTACCCGGGCACGGATCTGCAGCATATGCTGGAGATCTTCACGCCCGGTAATGGGGCCGCGCGAGAGGTTCGAACCATCAGCTCGGATGAGCCGGAGCTGATCCTGACACGAAATATCAATAACCTGGACATGACTCGGCGCGTGATCACCCGGCAGAGGTTCTCTAACGATGTGACTGCCATTACCCTGCCAGACAGGGATATGGATGCGTTGGGTAACGTGGCGATGTCTGGCGACAGCATCAGCTACACGTTTACCGGTGATGGTGCGGACGTCGTGATCGCTGGCGGCATTCGCGTGTATGAGCCCGGCAGTCAGGCACCTGCCGGAGCCAAGGCCATCCAGCAGGGTGTGTTTACCGCCAGTGCAACAGGCCATTTGGTAATGCCAGACATCCCGGATGCCTGGGTGCCGCCCGAGCCGTTCCAGAAGCACCTGGTGAAAATGACGACCAGTAATTCCGATATTCAGATTCAGGACCGTATCCAATTAGCCCTGATGGAAATTTTCGGTAACATCATCACCAGCAGCGTGCTTGATGATGAAGCTAAGGCGCAACTGGATACGATACCGCTGCAGCACCGGCTGAACGAACCCTACACAAGCTACCGGGTAAGCTCTGAGTAAGAGCCATGCCGGATTAACCCACACAAGCAGCAAAGAACCACAATAATGCTTACATGGCCCACTCTTGAGGACTGGAGCCTGCAAGTCGCCAGGCAGTTACACACTGCCTGTCGCGACCATGCCGGCAAGGCGGCAGGACTTTTTCGCGAACTGAAAATCTCCGGCCGACCGGTGCGGGATTCGGAGCGCGCCTTCCAGAATGCATTGACCCCTACGACAGAAACCCACCAGTTGCGCTTTGACGAGTTCTGGCACCTGCTGGATCTGGTGGATAACCGCAGCGTTGTTCATGCCCTTTGCCGACAAATGAACCTGCTGGTGGCACCGGTTCCAAGGGAGGTGCCCGTCAGCCAGAACGCGCTTTTCGGTGTGTTCGCCGGCCGCAACCGCGAGCTTGCCCAGACTCAGTCTCTTTTGCGTGAGATTCTCGAGGAGGAACGCCCTTTCTCGACGATCGCAGCGCGGGAGGCGGTGTTACGGGAAATGTACGAGGACTTCTGCGAAAGCCTTTACCTGCTGTTCATGCTGGAAGGCACTTACCTGATTCATGCCAGCGAAGCCGCCGAAGCCATTCGTAACCCCTGGCAGATTCGTTTTCAGGCGCTCGAAGCACGTGTCGCTGAGGAGGTTGAAGGCCTGGCGGAGCGGGGAGATCCCACCGGCACCATTTCCGATCAGGTCATCCGAGCGGCCCTGAAACCCAATCAAGGGTTACAGCTTTCCCTTCCCAATTTTATGAAGGTCCTGTTTCTGGACGGCAGCCGCGAGCTGGCCCACTGCTTTGCTACCAGTCTTGGCTACGGCATCAGCCCACTGCCGACACTAGCCTGGCATTCCGAGGAGCAAAGCCTTATCCGCACGTATGCCGAGTTGGAATCCCGTCAAGCCGGGACCACGGGCAAAATCAGTGACGCGTTAAAGGATGAGTGGATCACGAGCGACGAGCTTAAAAGCATTTTCCAGGAGCTGGTTGATGAGCATCAGGCTCAGGTCAGGCTTGTGATGAGTGCTGGAATCATGTCAGAGCCCGCGGGAAAAGCCGGGGCCTGAGCCCTGGATTGCTCACTGGTCAAAGCCTTCCCTATTGATGGATGAACTGTCTACCACCGGCACCGATACTCTGCCGAAGCAGTTTATCGTTGTTCCCCGTCCCATTCTTTTAGCAGTGCGTCGCAAACCGGCAGGTCTGAATGATCAAAAGATCCTGGATGAAGCAAATACTCTCCGGATTTCAGGGCCACCACATAGTAGAAGCTGTCTCCCCGGGATCCTCCCAGCACTCTTTCCGGAATGCTGGCGTCTCTGCGCACCATTGTTCCGGTGAAACGAATGGGCCCCGCGGGAAGAGGGTACCCGTGATTCATAATATCCTGGTCAAAGATGAACCCCTGGAATCCATGGCGACGGGCAAGAATGGAATCCATGCCGTCGCTTTTGGCGGTGGCAATTGCTAAGAACAATTTTCCGCCCTGGGTCAATTCCAGAAGCCCGTGATGAGTGAGCGAGACGGGCGGTGTGCATTGAGGGTAGATATCGAAGTGAGGGTTTAGCCAACCGCCGGCGGCAGTGGCTGATATAGATAAGAGCAGGGTGGCCGAGGCAATCTTGATGAGCCTGATAAACATCATAACGCGTTCCTTGCGTTTTGGAGTTGGGTAAACCTAGTCAGCGACTATGGGCTGCTGCCGGAGCGGTGCGTGGCTCTCGCTGGCAGACCAGAGCGGGTATGGAATTCCAGCTAGCCTGTTCATGATAAATGCGTGGGCCAATAACAGCCCCACCCCGGCCATCAGAACGGGTAATTGCGCTGGATCAGGCATCAGGCCGAGAGACACAATCAGGGCCGTGGCTCCGGCGGGCGGGTGGGCCACACGCAATACAACCATCAGGCAGCTGGTAAGCCCCAGCGAGAGCGCTGCCGCCCCCACCCGAGGCAAATCAACGCCGGTTGCGAATGCCGATGGTTGCTCTTGCAGGGCGAAAACATACAAGGCCAGCAAGCCCATCAGCGCACCGATCAGGTGCCCGCACAGTGTATTTCTCGGGGACGCCGGTTGCGCCATGGGCACATAGAACAGAATAAAAGCCGTGGCACCGAGGGAGGGGAAAATAAAAGCTTCCTGGGTAACCAGCGCCACAAACGACACCAGAGCAATGCTGAAACCACCGTTGACCAGGTTGAACACCGCCATCACCGTGGTGCGGCTGTACTTGCTCGCCAGGCGCTCCAGGTGCAGCGCCCGGAGCAGGCCTTTAGCCAACTGCCAGCGAAGTTGCTCGTTCCTGCGTCCCATATTCTCGGTTAATGCCCTGGATTGGTGCGTTAGAAGGGGCGGGATATTAAGCACTGACGGATATCAAGGCAAACAGGGAATTTCGATAATGGTTAAGAGCTTTATGAATAACCTGCGCTTTTGTCAGAAAGAAAGTGCATAAAAATGCCGGGTTCCCTTTCCGCGAATAACACCGTATTTTCTGGGAAACCGTTGAGCAAAGAGTGCGTTATGGGAAGCAACTGGCTGATAGGCATTGATCTGGGTGGCACCAAAACCGAAGTCATCCTGATGGACCGGCAAAGCCAGGAGCATTACCGCCACCGGGTACCAACCAGCGTTGGCGACTATCAAGCCACCCTGCAAGCCATCCACGCCCTGGTACAACAGGCTGAAGCCCTGGCTGGCGCCACCGGGATACCCGTGGGCATAGGCATACCTGGCAGCGTTTCGGGCAAAACCGGCCGCATTAAAAACGCCAACTCCACCTGGCTGAACGGCCAGCCCATGCAGCAACATCTGAGCGAACGGCTGCAACGGCCCGTAACCCTGACCAACGACGCCAACTGCCTGGCGCTTTCGGAAGCTACAGACGGAGCAGGGCGCAACCACCCCACGGTATTCGCCGCCATACTGGGCACTGGCTGTGGCGCCGGCATCAGCGTGAACGGCCAACTGCTTACCGGCCCGAATGGTGTAGCCGGCGAATGGGGCCATAACCCGTTACCCTGGACACCG
Organism: Marinobacter sp. VGCF2001; assembly: GCF_049943275.1. Classification (NCBI taxonomy): domain Bacteria; kingdom Pseudomonadati; phylum Pseudomonadota; class Gammaproteobacteria; order Pseudomonadales; family Marinobacteraceae; genus Marinobacter; species Marinobacter sp. VGCF2001. Next base: position 534,565 of record NZ_JBNFVX010000001.1, on the reverse strand, counting down.
GAAGCCGATCTGCAACGGCGCCCCTGCTTTTGTGGTCGGTACGGCTGCAACGAAACCTTTCTTTCCGGAACCGGGCTGTCACTCACTCACAAACTGTGCACCGGAAAGGAACTGCCCGCCCACATCATTGTTAAAAACGCGCGAAATGGCGACCCCCGGGCTACCGAAACCCTACAGCAATACCAGGAGCACCTGGCCCGGGGCCTGGCCGCCGTGGTCAACGTACTGGACCCGGACATCATCGTGCTGGGCGGTGGTATGAGTAATGCGGAACAGATTTATCGGGAACTGCCGGGAAAGCTTTCCAGCTACGTGTTTGGTGGTGAGTGTGGTACGCCCGTAGCCAAAGCTTTCCATGGAGATTCCAGTGGGGTTAGAGGGGCGGCTTGGTTGTCCAATTCTTTATAGGCTATCGCAACCTGCAGATGAAATTGGCGGGATCTATATGGCAGTGGTCGCTGATTGATCCTTTCAATGAGAACAGCTCGGGAGATCTTCGAAATTTGAAAAAACGGTATATAGCCTCCTGCACAACATAGTCTCTCCCCTCGGCTCCTTTCAAGAGTGTTCCTATATGTTAGTTCCGATCTGGACGTCTGGCTGTTTTTTCGGTTACTGAACTTTTCGACCGGTGTATTCCGAGAAGTCCGGCTTCTGTGGCTGGTGCTGGTCGTCGGTCATGTAGGTTGAGGTTAGCACGAACTCGGCGGTGGCCCGGTTGCAGGCAACGGGGATGTTCCAGAGGGCGGCTATGCGCAGCAGGGCCTTGATGTCCGGGTCGTGGGGCTGAGGTTCGAGAGGGTCCCAGAAGAATACCAGCAGGTCGATTTCACCCTCAGCAATCTTGGCGCCGATCTGTTGGTCGCCCCCCAAAGGCCCGCTCAGCAAACCGTTGAGATCGGTTCGCCCGAGGCTTTCACTCAGTAGCCGGCCAGTGGTGCCGGTGGCGTACAAACGCAACGGGGCAAGTCGGGTGCGGTTTTCGTTCGCCCAATCCACCAGTTCCTTCTTCTTGTTGTCGTGTGCCACCAAGGCAACGGATTTTACGGCCATGTTGCGTCCTTTAATCTGTGAGGTTCCGTCAAAAGGGGCAGAGTGTTTCATAAACGCCTGGCCCGGGAAATAGGACGATGGCGGCACCACACCGGCACCGGCTACGTCAATAGCCAAACACGGGGCATTGGCCGGCATTGAAGGCATGGAGGATTATGCTGGCCGGGGGTAGGCTGGCGGGATAATAACGATTTGCGGAGCGTGCGGTATGACGGGTGGTAGGGCACACAAGCATTCTGAGAAGCAGGTATACATCACCGGTGGTGCCAGTGGTATTGGCCTGGAACTGGCGCGGACTTACCTGCGTTCAGGAGCGGCGGTTACCTTGTTTGATATTCAGCCCACGGAATCCGCAGTGCAGGCGTTGGCGGCCATAGCCAAGCCGGCCTTCGTTCGGGCGTTCGCCATGGACGTAACCAAACCGGGCGGAGTGAGAGAGGCCTTTGCATCCGCGGCGGAGTCTTCACCGCCAGACCTGGTTATTCATTGCGCGGGTATTGCCATTGCGGCCGATTTCGAAGCCATAGACGACGATGCCTATGCCCGGGTGATTAACATCAACCTGGTGGGCACACGCAATGTGGTGGCTGGTGCGCTGCCCCATATGAAAGCGGGTGCGCACCTGGTGATGGTTGCTTCCATGGCCGGATTGGTGGGCTGCTACGGCTACGCAGCCTACTGTGCTTCCAAGTATGGAGTGGTGGGGCTTGCCGAGGTGTTGCGCATCGAGCTGGCAAGCCGGGGCATTGATGTGTCTGTGGTGTGCCCTCCGGAAGTGGAAACGCCTATGGTGCAGGCCGAGCGGCTGAACCGCCCCAGGCAAACCGAAGCGCTGAAGCTGATGGCCGGCACCTTGCCTCTGGATGTTGCTGTGGCGCAGATTCGCAAAGGTATCGACCGCCGCCGTTTTATGATTATCCCGGGTTGGCGAGCCAGGGGGCTCTGGTTCACGAACAAGCTTTTGCCTGGCGCGCTTACCCGCAAGTTTGCTGACTTTCTCGTTAGCCGCTGAAGCGATCCAAGCCTCAGGAGAGTGCCTGATTAAGGTCGGCGATCAGGTCTTCCGCATCTTCCAGGCCAACGGACAGGCGCAGCATACCATCGCCAATGCCGCGTTTGAGCCGTTCCTCCCGGCTAAGGCCGTGGTGGCTGGTGGCACTGGGCTGGCTGACCAGGCTTTCGACACCACCCAGGCTGGTGGCCAGAAGGAAAACCTGCAGCCTGTCTGCGACTTCTTGTGCCGCTTGCTGGCCGCCGGCGACCTCAATGCTCAACATACCACCAAAGCCGCTCATTTGTTGTTTCGCCAGTTCATGGCCCTCGAACGAAGGTAGGCCGGGGTAATGAACCTTGGTGATTTTCGGATGTTGTTCCATGGCTTCGGCCACGGCCATGGCATTGTCGTTGTGCTGCCGAATGCGAACCGGAAGAGTCCGAAGGCTGCGCGCGAGTAACGTCGCGGTTTCGGGCGAGATCAATTGACCAAGATTTTTGCGCCAGGCGATTACGGGCTGTGCCAAAGCAGTGGAAGTCATTAATGCGCCTGCAGTCAGGTCACTATGGCCCCCCAGGTATTTCGTGGCGCTGTGCAAAACCAGATCTGCGCCCAGTGCCAGCGGTTTCTGGTTGATTGGGCTGGCAAAGGTGTTGTCCACGGCTACCAGGGCACCGTGCTTGTGGGCAGTTTGTGCGATCTCGCGAATATCCAGAATGGCCATATTCGGATTGGCCGGTGTTTCGAAGTACACGAGCTTGCCGGGCTCAGTCAGGGCATCTTTTAATTGGCCCACGTCTTCCCGGAACAGAAACGTGACGGGAATGCCCAAAGCCTGGCAATGATTGATCAGCAGCTCCTGGGTGCCGCCGTAGAGATCCCCTACGCAGACAATACCCTGGCGACCATGGGCCAGCAGAGTGGCTGAAATCGCCGCCATACCGGAGGCGAATGCCAGTGCCGCTTCTGCCTGCTCCAGGCCGGCCAGGCCTTGTTCCAGTTCCTGGATGCTGGGATTGGTTCCCCACCGGGTATACAGGTTGCCTTCGGTGCGACGTTCAATCACGTCGAGCAACTGGGCTGTGTTTTCAAACCGGTAGGTTGTGGTGTTGTAAACGGGCGAGTACGGGCTGCCAAACGCATCTCGGTGGCGTCGATTGTGAATGATGCGCGTGGCTGGGCCGGGATGATCCGGGTTCGTCATGGTTGCTCCTTTGGTGGCCGGAGAGTGAGCTGCATTGTAGACTGTTGCGTACTGTGACGACATTCGAGATGCTCAACCGAAAGAAGGAAGACGCTTTGTCCATCAAATTGACTCAGTTCAGCCATGGTGCCGGGTGCGGCTGCAAAATTGCACCCGACGTACTGGACCGCATCCTTCACACTGATGCCCCGGAATTTAACGACCCCCGCCTGCTGGTGGGAAACAGCAGCCGGGATGACGCCGCGGTTGCCGATGTGGGGAATGGTGTGGGCATTATCAGTACCACCGACTTTTTCATGCCGGTGGTCGACGATCCGTTTGATTTTGGCCGCATTGCCGCGACCAATGCCATCAGCGACGTCTATGCCATGGGCGGCAAGCCCGTTATGGCCATCGCCATTCTGGGGTGGCCGGTGAATGAGCTGGAACCGGAAATCGCTGGCAAGGTTATCGACGGCGGCCGCGCTGTATGCGCCGAGGCAGGTATTGCGCTGGCCGGCGGCCACAGCATTGACTCACCAGAGCCGATTTTCGGGCTGGCGGTAACAGGCCAGGTCGCTGTGGATCGCATCATCCGCAACGACACCGCCAAAGCGGGAGATCTTCTCTATCTGACCAAGCCGCTCGGTGTGGGCATTCTGACCAGCGCCTCGAAGAAGGGTAAGGTGACAGCCGGGGATCTGGCAGTAGCGGTCGAGAGTATGGCAACCCTGAACAAGGTAGGAGAAGCCTTTGCCAAGGTGGATGGGGTCAATGCCATGACCGATGTCACCGGCTTCGGCCTCGCCGGCCACCTGCTGGAAATCTGCCGCGGCAGTGGCCTGGCCGCCATCGTCAGTCGCCAGGCGGTGCCGGTGCTGCCCAATCTCAAGCCCTACATTGAGGCCGATTGCATTCCCGGAGGCACCCATCGTAATGCTGCTGCCTTTGGTGAGGCTATCTCTGGCATGACCGATACCGACAAGTTACTGTTTTGTGACCCGCAGACGAGTGGTGGCCTTATGGTCAGCGTTGCACCGGACAGTCGGGATGCCTTTGAGGCCGCAGCGCGTGATCATGGCCTGGATCTCAAGCCGCTGGGACGCCTGGAGGCTGCTGGTTCTGACGAGAGCCTGGTGTTTATCGAGGATTGATCTCCGGGGTAGGAGAAAGCCGCACCGGAATGGCTCCGCTGCGGCTTTTTTGCTCTAACCTTATCGAAAAACCAAAGTCAGAGAGTTGAATCCGCCGGCGGGGAACAGGGCTAATTCGGGCTGTTCGCTCGCTACCGGCTCTACGGTATCAATCTGTTTCAGCAGTTCTTCCATAAACACATTCAATTCCAGCCGCGCCAGCGGCGCACCTGGGCACACATGGATGCCGGCACCGTAAAGCAGATTCTTCGGTGCATTGTCATGGGGGCAGTACTGGTCCGGATCTCCGAAAATATCCTCATCCCGGTTGGCGGAAGCCCAAAGCAACGTAATCTTCTCACCCGCGGGAATGGTTCGGCCGCCTATTTCAACCTCGCGAGTGGTTATGCGTCGGTTGGAAATAAGTGGGGCGTTTATTCTGAGGATCTCGTCAATAGCGCTGGATAACGTATCCGGCGCGGCTTTCAAAGCGTCGAGTTGGCCCGGATGCTGAGCCAGATAGTGGATCAGGATAGAGACGCTGGCTGAAATAGTGGCCAGCTCTCCCACCGTCCAGTTTCTGAGCAGGCTGACCAGTTCTTCATCGTCCATGGGCTGGCCGTTGATCTGTTCTCGCATGAGCTGTGTAGTGACATCGTTACTGGCCGTGCCGTCAGGTTGGCGCCGGGCATCCAGCAGGCCGCGAATGTAGCCGTCAAACTCCTCGGCAACCTCTGCCATCGCGGCGCGATCTCCTGCCAGCGTGGCCCGGTGGTTCTTCAGAACCCAGTCGGCCAGTGGTTGATGCAGGCTTTCTGGCCATCCCATGAAGGCACATTGAATCTGCAACGCAAACGGGCGGCTGAGGGTATTGACTACATCCAGCGGTTGGTTTTTTTGGATCGATTGCACCAGGCGTCTGGCGACATCACGGCATACCGGTTCAAAGCGGGCCATGGGTTCCGGTGCGAAATAGGGTTCGATGACGTCACGATAGCGGGTGTGCTCGGGCGGATCCATCCCATTGGGTACAGAGAGGTGAGCCGAGACCGCATTACTGAAGCTTTCAGGGTCTTCGAGCACCCGCATGACGTCAGCATATCGGAACAAAGTCCATTGCTGATATTCGCTCCAGGCTACCGGACATTCTCTGCGCATGGTGTCGTAAGCCTGAATCTGGTTGTCCTGAACACTGGCTGCGCGGGGGTTCCAGTCGTCGCGATGCGGGGCTGTCATGCGGCCTCCTTAGCGTGTGGTTTGCACTTGAAGAGATGCTACCACCGGAGGCCGTTTTGTCCTTGGAGAAATATCAAAAACCCCATGAGGTAAGGGGAAATGCTTATGCGTTTCGAATCACGCCGATCACTTTCAGGTGAATAGGCTTTCGGCCCTTCATTGGCCACTCAATGCTGTTGCCAATGCTCAGGCCCAGCATGGCGGCGCCAGCCGGCGCCAGAATGGAAACCTTGTGGTCGCCGTCGCCAAGCTCATGAGGGTATACCAGCGCCACTTCGTGTTCCTCGCCGGTATCCTCGTTCAGAAAGCGCACGCGGGCATTCATGGTGACCACGCCTTCCGGCATATCGGCCAGGGGCACCATATCGGCGCGGCTGAGCTCGTCTTCCAGGTTGTCAGCCACATCAGACTGGCCCGCAACGCGCTCGAGCAGGGTACTCAGGCGGTTATAGTCTTCTTCTGCAACAGTAATGGGTGGTAATTCAGCCATAGGAATCTCCGGGTAAAAATAAAGGATGTTGTTTAAACGCTGAATCCGGACGAGTGCGGGGGATTCAGCGGAATCAGAGGCGGATAGCAGCCCTGCCGATGTTCCCAAGGGAAGATCGCAGTGCCAGAGAATGGGTGTAATTGCCTGAACCAGGAATGTTCACGGAAATCGCACTTTGCCTGAAGAATTGTTGAGACCCTGAATCTACCCTTGGGTGCGAGAAATGGCAACTACGAACTTGCTGAAATTCTGTGCTAGTGTCCTCCGGCTGTTAACCGTGTCGTAACGACTCGCCACAAAATGGAATGGAGAAATGTCGATGCCGGTGGTTGTCCAGGCTCTTATTCCTGTGTTCGTCATGATTTTGCTGGGCCATGGGTTGCGCCGTGTTGATTTTCCCGGTGGGGATTTCTGGCCCCGTGCCGAGCGCTTCACCTATTATGTGCTGTTTCCCGCCATGCTGGTGTTCAAATTGGGGCAGGCGCGGTTGCCTCCCTCCGCATACACCGATACCGCAACACTCATTATTGCCATGCTGTTGTCGATGAGCCTGTTGTTGGTTGCCGCGCAATGGTTTTGGCGGTGGTCCGGGCCGGTATTTTCCTCCGTGTATCAGGGCGGAATTCGCTTTAATTCCTACGTGGGCCTGGCTGCAGGAGGGATGCTGCTGGGCGATGAAGGGCTTTCGCTGACGGCTATTGCGGTGGCGATCATGGTGCCCCTGTTGAATTTATTGTGCATTTTGATGTTTGCGCTGGTGGCGGGGCGTGAGCGCATCAATGCGAGCGGTGTTGTGCGGGCGATTGTGACCAATCCCCTGATCGTGGGTTCGGTCATTGGCGTGTGCTGGAGCTATTTCCGCATAGGCTTTCACCCTTTGCTTGCGGGTATTCTGGAACCTTTGAGCAACCTGGCCTTGCCGATGGGGCTCATGTGTGTGGGTGCCGGGTTGCACCTCAGCGCCCTGCGTGGGAGTTCTTTACCGTTTATCGTGTCGTCGGCCCTGAAGTTGGTCGCGTTTCCTCTGACCACGGCGGGATTGGCCTGGATACTCGGGCTGGAGGGCCTGTTGGTGCAAGTGGCAGTTTTGCTGGCGGCCTTGCCAACGGCTACGTCTGCCTACATTCTGGCCCGCCAACTTGGCGGGGATGCCCCGCTGATGGCCGGGATCATCAGCGGTCAAACCTTGTTGGCAATGGTGTCTATTCCGTTGCTACTCAGCCTGCTCTGGTAAGCATTCCAGGACCGAATCGGCGATTGATTGCTGAAAGGCCAGATAGCCGGTTGGCGTTGATTTGATATCTGTTGCCAGCGGATCCCATGTGCTGAATTGCACATTCAGGCCATCGGTAATCGAGCGCCACCACTGCCGGTTGAACTGTGGCTCGGTGAGCAGGCAGGCTTGCTCTGCCGTTGCAAGTTTGCTCTGGACTTCAGCGATATGTCGGGCCCCCGGTGATAACTCCGGATTCAGCGTCAGCACGCCTTCGAGTTTGAGGCCATAGTGGTCCGCGAATCGTTCAAAGGCACTGTGATAGGCAAACAGGCTGATGGTATCGAGCCCTGAGAAACTGGCGCGAATACGCGTTTCGGTCTCTCGCAGATCCGCTTCAAATCGCGCCAGGTTGGCGTCCAGCAATTCCATATCAACGCCGCCCATGTCTGCCAGGGCGTTGCGAATGTCCCCCGCCATCTCCAGAGCCCGTATCGGGTCGATCCAGATATGGGGGTCTTCGCCATCACCATGGTTGTGATGGTGATCGTGGCCATCAGCTTCGTGTTCATCGGCGCCATTTGCCCGGACTTCTCTATCCAGAAAAGCCACGGCACGGCCTGAAAACTCTTTGCCGTCGAGTAACCGCTCCAGGAAGGTTTCCATATCCGGGCCTACCCAGAAGACAACATCGGCTTGCTCCAGGGCTCTTCGCTGGGAGGGCTTCATGCTGTAGTGGTGCGGGCTTGAGCCCGGCGGCAGGAGGGTTGAAACCTCAACGCTGTCACCGGCGACGGCCTTTACCAGCAGTTCCACCGGCTTGATAGAAGCGACGACGCTGGTCGCCGAAGCCGGGGCAGTGACGGCCAGAGCCAAAAGCCCGGCCACGAGGGAGGAGAGATTCTGCTGCATGGCGGAAGCTGGGTCCTTGAATGTGTTTGTAATGTTATAATATAACAGCTGGGATGATGAGTGCAAAAGCCGGTCATGCGAAATGGCTGTATGGCCGCTATAATGCGCCCTTTATCAATCGGCCACTTATTTTCAGGATGGTTTCATGACAGTACGTACCCGAATTGCCCCTTCGCCCACTGGCGATCCTCACGTTGGTACCGCCTACGTGGCCTTGTTCAATCTTTGTTTCGCTCGGCAGCACGGTGGCCAGTTTATCCTGCGCATAGAAGATACCGACCAGGCTCGAAGCACGACGGAATCCGAACATGATATTCTGACTGCATTGCGTTGGCTGGGGCTCAACTGGGATGAAGGCCCCGATGTGGGTGGTGACTACGGTCCTTATCGCCAGTCTGAGCGCAAACATATGTACGCGCAGTACGCTGAGGATCTGGTGACGGCCGGGCACGCTTTTTACTGCTTCCGCACGCCTGAAGAACTGGATGCCATTCGTGAAGAGCGCAAGGCGGCGGGGCAGAATCCAGGCATTAAAGGCGACCTGGAATTGTCTGCCGAGGAAGTGAAGCAACGCCTCGAGGCGGGTGAACCCTACGTGATCCGCATGAAAGTGCCGGATGAGGGCGTGTGCGAGATTCAGGATATGCTGCGTGGCACCATCGAGATTGACTGGGCCCAGGTGGACTGCCAGATTTTGCTGAAATCCGACGGCATGCCAACCTATCATCTGGCCAACGTGGTCGATGATCATCTGATGAAGATTACCCATGTGTTGCGCGGTGAGGAATGGATCAACTCTGCACCCAAGCACAAGCTGTTGTACGAGTATTTTGGCTGGGATATGCCAGAGCTCTGCCACCTGCCGCTGCTCCGCAACCCGGACAAGAGCAAACTCTCCAAGCGTAAGAATCCCACCAGCATTAACTTCTACGAGCGCATGGGTTTTATGCCGGAAGCGGTGACCAACTATCTGGGGCGCATGGGCTGGTCCATGCCCGATGAGCGGGAAAAGTTCACGCTGGATGAAATGATCGAGAACTTTGATATCCAGCGGGTATCACTGGGTGGCCCGGTCTTTGATGTTGAGAAGTTGCGCTGGCTGAACGGCCAGTGGATCCGCGAAGAACTGACTGACGAGCAGTTTATGGCCCGACTGCGCCAGTGGTGGTTTAACGAGGACGCGCTCAAGGCACTGGTGCCCCATATCAAAGGCCGTGCCGAGGTCTTTGCAGACGTGGCGCCTATGGCGCAGTTCATGTTCAGTGGCATGCTGGACCTCAGCCCATCTGATTTCGAGCACAAGAAACTCGACGAGGCTCAGGTTAAACGTGTGCTGCAGTTCACGCTCTGGAAGCTGGAGGCCCAGCGCCACTGGAGCAAGGATTCGATCTTTGCCGATATCAAGGCGTTGGCAAAGGCGATGGATTTGAAGATGGGGGATTTCATGTTCTCAATCTTCGTTGCCATTGCGGGCACCCCCAACTCCTGGTCGGTTATGGATTCTATGGCGCTGATGGGGCCGGACATGACGCGCTCTCGTTTGCGCCATGCTTTGGAGGTGATGGGCGGTTTTTCCAAGAAAGAAACCAAGAAAGTCGAGAAGGAATACGCCGCTTTGGACATTTGATGAGCGGTTTGTTTAAGAAGTAATCGGTCTGAACAGGGATGTTCAGAAAAATGGAAAAAAGTGAAAATTAACGGTTGACGCCCCCAGGTCGGATCCTTAATATACGCATCCGTTGAGGGGCCATAGCTCAGCTGGGAGAGCGCAACACTGGCAGTGTTGAGGTCAGCGGTTCGATCCCGCTTGGCTCCACCAATTTCTAGTCCCCTTCGTCTAGTGGCCTAGGACTCCGCCCTTTCACGGCGGCAACAGGGGTTCGAACCCCCTAGGGGACGCCAATTAGGCTTGACGGTTTAGTCCGCCGGATAGCCATCAAAAAAACCGCCTTCGGGCGGTTTTTTTGTGTCTGGAATAAGCCGAATTGGCGGCGCCCCATCAAAGGGCGCGCCAATGGGGTCTGCGCCGGATTAAGCTCTTACGGCAATGGCGCCTTTGCCTACCCCCTCGAAAGCCTTTACCCGAACCTCGTCACCCGCAAACTCGCTTTTGAGTTCGTCGGCAATATGCGCGGCAATCAATTCTACGGTTGTGTCGGTATCGAGCATATAAACCCGGTGTTCGGGCAGGGTCAGGGCGAACTCGCCCTGGTTGGCTTCGTATTCAAAGGTAATGTAGGCCAGGCCGTCGTTGCCAATGAAGCGCCGCACGACATCTTCTTCGGTTCCCACATAGATGTCTTGCCAGAGGTTCGCCCAGTGCTGCTCGAGGTCATAGGCCCGATGGCCATTGCGATCGATACGAATAGGTGAGCGGTGGCCGTGGGCAATACGCTGGCAATTACCCAGGTGTTTCTTCAAACCGTGCACGTAGTGATAGTAAGCGCCCTGAATAACTTCTTCGCGCAGACTGATCTCAATTGAAGTGACATTGCCGGGCAGAACGGCTTTCAGTTCACTTTCGAGCAGGCGCGCGACGGCCGATGGCAGTACACGGTCCGACGACAGCCAGACCACCGCTTCATCTGGTGAAGTGTGTTCGATAACCCCGCCGCCGGTGAGTGACCAGCGGAACGTGTGGGGGCTGTCCTCGTTCCAGTGAAGGCCTTCGTAGCCACGGGGAATCACCAGCCGGTGGTCTACTCGCTCGTCAATGACACGCTTGATTGTGCGTTTGACGTTACTGAAATCAAACACCATGCCTTGCTCGTCCAGCTCGCCCCCGAGGACCACGTCGGCAATCCAGCTTTCACCCACAAGCCCGCGAGTAGGGTCCAGATAGGCGAAGTCAATGACGGTGAGGTTGTCAACAAACAGGTGGTCCATGAAAGTTCCGGCGTGGTCAGGTTGCATGAAGGCCGAATTCTAGCAAAAATCGCCGAAATCAGCAGGTTCAGGAGAAGAATCATAAACACGAATCCCAGACGTAAGGATCCGCAGTTTCCGGCACTGGTGCTGGCGGCCGGGAAGGCAAGCCGCATGGGGCGCCCGAAGCAGGCGCTCCAGCTGCCGGGAGGTGCCACGATGCTGAGCCACGCCATCGGGCAGGCGCGGCAGTTGTCGGCGCAGACTCTGGTTGTGGCCGGTGCGGGTTACCCGCTGGTGCGTTTTCGCTGTCGGCGCGTTCCAGCGGTCTGGATAAATAACAGACGCTGGGCGGAGGGATTGTCTTCTTCACTGATCTCGGGGCTGCAATACCTGCCGGCAGAGGCTCTGGGGGTGTTTGTTTTGCTGGCTGATCAGCCATTGCTGGCGCGCGAGGGGCTTGGCACGTTATCGGCAAGCGCCCGTCGCCGGCCCGATGTTGCCTGGGCAGCCCGTTACGGCAATCGGGTTGGCGTGCCGGCCTGGATACCGAAGGCGCTCTGGCAGGATTTGCGTGCTCTTGAAGGGGATGTGGGAGCCGGGCGGGTTCTTAATCTCGTGGGTGCAAACCCGGTTGATATTGCCGGGGTGCAACAGGACGTCGACACCCCTCAGGATTGGCTGAAAGTCCGGCGGCAGTTAACCGAACAGGCCGGATAGCCATGCGATACCCACGCTGAAAATGCTCAGGCTGACGGCCAGGCCAACGGTGTAGATTCTGGAGTTGGCAGAGCGTTGTTGGGATACGTACAGGTCTATGGTGCGCTGGGCAATGTCTTCTGCGGTCTCCCGCGAGATTTCGTGAGCCTGCTGGATCGCTTCGGACTGCAGAGTTTGCCAGAATTCGGTGTCGATGGTCTGTACGCTGGTAATGTGGTCTTTCAGCTCTGCCATGTGCTCGGCGGTGAACCCGGCATTTCTGGACAGTTCTTTTTTCAGGGAGTTCAGCTCACGGCCAAGGTTAAGGTTTACTTCTGCAGCCACCTCATCGCGCAGGTTGACGGTGCGCTCGTCCAGGACTCTGGAAAGTGATTCCAGGCGCAGCTCAATCGTTTCTTCCTGTTTCTGGCGAGTCTCATCGAGCGCTCGCTTGAGGTGATCGAATTGTTCATCGAACAAAGAGCTCAGCAGTTCGTGCAGGCGGTTATTGATGTGGGTTTTTACCGCCGATCGAGCAATTTGCTCAATCAGGTCGCTGGTCAGGGGGACGACGTTTGCCTGGCTCTGGCCGTTGTGGTTGCTGTCTGCTTTGGGGGACATCTGCACAGCGGCATCGCCTGGTATGTCTATGGGCTCGTCCTGGAGTGTCTCCGGATTATGACCATTCATCGCGAATGGCGCCTCCGGTACATTGCCCTCTGTGACGTCTGTATCCAGTTGCTGCAGCATCAGGTTCAGGCCCTCATTGTGCGGGGGCTTGGTGAGAATGTTATAGACACCGAAATTGCGGGCTTCCTCCATAAAAGTCGAGGACTTTTTGGATGTACACATGATAATGGGAATGTCAGCAGTCTCAGGGTCATTCTTGATGGCCTTGGTGGCTTCCACGCCATTCATACCGGGCATCAGGTGATCCATAAAGATAACATCTGGCCGGTTATGGCTTTTCAGGAAATCCAGCGCTTCTTCGGCAGAACCTGCCATGTTCACTTCCATGTCCCGACTCTCGAGCAGTTTGCTTAAAGCAAATCTGGCAACTTTAGAGTCGTCCACCAGCAGAGCATTTTTGATTGCCATGTCACTACCTCAACCTGTTACTGCAAACGCGTGTGTGCTGTGACCGGGTAATTACCAGCCTTCCAGAGACGGGCATTGCGTAGCCCGATAGCTTTTCTCCCGATAACAGACACCGGGTTCTGTAGTGCGGGCGGTGAACACTTCACCGGCCGCTGTAGTCAGGCGAACCTGTCCATAGGGTTCGCCATGACGAAATGTTGCTTGAATGGAGCTGCCATTGGGGTTGCGCAACAGGCCCTTGCCATGGAATTTACCTTCCATGTATTGGCCGTCGTATTTTTTCCCGTCAGCAAAAATCTCCGACCCGCTGCCATGGAACTCACCATTCGAGAATTCCCCCTCATAAGATCGGCCGTCGGGATAGGTGAGAGCACCTTGACCGTGAAACTCGTCCTGCCGGAATCCGCCCACATAGAGCATGCCATCGCTCGTGGTGAGAGAGCCGTGCCCATTCATACGGCCTTGTTCCCAGGCGCCGGTCAGTATGTCGCCGTTGGCAAGTGTGAGGGTGCCCCTGCCATGGAACTGGTCGTTCCGGAGCTGCCCGGTATACGTGGTGCCATCTGCGTCGCGCCAGCGACCCTCACCGTGTCGCTGGCCCGCTTTCCAGTCACCGTCGTAACGGCTGCCGTCGGCATACCACGCGGTGCCGGTACCCTCAAATTTGCCATCCACAAAATGCCCCTCGTAGCGTAGGCCGGATGTGTCCTCCCAGGTGCCATCGCCGGTTGTTATGCCGCCGCGCCACTCACCGTCCTGGTAATTAACGGTGGTAAAGGCCTCGAGTTTACCGACCAGGGTCATTTCCTGGCCGGCTTCAAGTGCTACAGAGTCGCTCCAGGACTGGTATCCGGGCTTTTGGATGGTGATGTCATAGCGGCCGGGGTCAAGCTGCAGATCCAGCCGGGTGGCGCCATAGGCTTTGCCGTTGATGGTGACCTGGTCGCCAACCACGTTGGAACGCAGTACGAGTGTGCCGGTTTTCGGAGGCTCCGGTTTCGGGGACGTTGCTGGTACGTCGCGCTGGGGCTGTATCGCGGTAACCGGCTCGGCTTTGGCCACCATTTGGGAGCGCTCGGGCAGGGGGGCAACGGCGAAGGGCTCACTTAGCGTTGCAGGCGGGGGGGGCGGCTGAACCTTGGATGATGCGGTGTCAGGCTCCGGCTCCGGCGCGGAGGTGCCCCGGGTTGTGGCTTGCTCTGCAGTCTGGGCAACGGCGGGTGGTGTGGCATCGGGCGCAGCAGGATTGGTGCGAACCGATGCAAAACCGGCGGTTACCAGCAGCATGAGTGCAAGCGCATTGAGAAACAGCAGCGGCCTGAAATCGACCATGACAAAACCTCGTGATCCAAGTGTTCCGGATGCTTTGTTATGGCTTTATCTTAAACACTGTCTGCAACGTTATGTAACAGAAAGTGTCTGAACTTGATCAGAATGCAGGCCGTATCACACTTTGTCCGGAAGTCGTTCATGGTTGAGTTGCTCCCAGGACTTTATGTAGACATCGGCTTCATATTGATAGGGTGAGCGGAACGGCGTCAGAACAAAATCGAACACAAGGAAAAAAGTACCTATGGAGAGCCAGGCAATGATCAGGGTGCTGATGGCGGTGGCTTGCTCCTCGGGATTCGAGTTAACGAAATCCTGCAGTAGCGGTATAAGATCGCCGGCCATGACGACCGGGTTGAAGCTGGCGAGAACGAAGGGCAGCCAGAAAGCGATAAATACCGGAAAGAACCCGTAGGACCACAGCAGCCGGCGCAGAAGATAAATGGCAACTTCCCGCCAGAATCGTTGTCGGACCTCCGGGCTTTTCCGGATTCGCTCCAGGTAGTCGCGTCTTTCCGCCCACCAGGCGGCAACGTCCGGGGCGTCGATATGGGGTGTGTCTGGGCTGCGTTCTGTCATGGATGGCCAGGCTACCTTGTTGAGTCCGTTCGGTGCATGATATCCGATACTACGTGTTACCCTGTAATTCTCCAATCGTTCTATACACAGGATTTATTAATGGCTGCAGAGACTGATAACGCAACCCATCCGGCTTTCGAGAAACTTCGCAGTCACCGGATTGATACCCTCAATCTGGAGGTTGAGGAGTATCGTCACAAAAAGACCGGTGCGCGCCATCTTCATCTGGCAGCGGATAATGACGAGAACGTCTTTTTCGTTGGCTTGCGGACCTTCCCGATGGACTCGACCGGCGTCGCGCACATTCTGGAGCATACCGCCCTGTGTGGCAGTGAGCGTTTTCCGGTTCGCGATCCGTTCTTTATGATGATCCGGCGGTCGCTGAATACGTTCATGAATGCCTTCACCAGCAGCGACTGGACGGCGTACCCGTTCGCAAGCATGAACCGGAAGGACTTCGATAATCTGTTGACGGTGTATCTGGACTCCGTTTTTTTCTCGAAACTGGACCCGCTTGATTTCGCCCAGGAGGGCCATCGCCTGGAGTTCGAGAAACCGGACGACCCCTCCAGTGATCTTGTTTATCGCGGCGTGGTCTATAACGAGATGAAAGGGGCTATGAGTGCGCCCACCTCGCAGCTGTGGCAGAACCTCAGCAGCCACCTGTTCCCGACAACGACCTACCATTACAACAGTGGCGGTGAGCCAGACCACATCGTAGACCTGGACTACGAGGACCTGCTGAAGTTCTATCGCCACCACTATCACCCCAGCAACGCCATATTTGCGACGTACGGCAATATTCTGGCCCGTGAGCATCATGAAAAGTTCGAGGAACTGGCCCTGAAACGGTTTGATCGGCTGGATATTGAGCTGCCGGTTAAAGACGAAAAGCGTATGTTCGCGCCGGTTCGCGTGGAGCAGGGCTACGCCGTTAATGAAGGCGAGGGAACCGAGAACAAGACTCATATGGTCATGGGTTGGTTGTTGGGGCACAGCTTCGACCTGCAGGAAAACCTGGAAGGCCAGTTGCTGTCTGCCGTCTTACTGGAAAACAGCGCATCGCCTCTGATGCGGGCGCTGGAAACCACGGATCTCGGCCATGCGCCATCGCCGATGTGCGGCCTGGAAGACTCCAACCGGGAAATGACGTTTGTTTGCGGGATTGAGGGCAGTGAGCCGGAGCATCGCGCGGCGCTGGAGCAGCTCATTGAATCAACACTGCAGACCGTTATTGAAGAAGGGGTCAGTCAGGACCGCCTGGAAGCGATTCTGCATCAGTTGGAGTTGCATCAGCGTGAAATCGCCGGTGACCAGTTTCCGTATGGTTTGCAGCTGATCATGAGTGCAATCGCACCCATGGTGCATGGCGGCGATCCTGTCGAATTACTCGATCTTGAGCCGGTCCTGGCATCGCTGCGGGAGAAGATCAAAGATCCGGACTACGTACCCGGCCTGATTCGCCGCAAGTTGCTGGACAACCCGCACCGGGTAACGCTGACCTTACGCCCGGATGAACAGTTGGAGGGGCGGCGCCAGCAGGCCATCAAGGATGCCCTGGCCAGGCGCAAGGCTCAGCTGTCTGATGACGAAATCAATCACATTGTGCAGAGAGCGCAGGCGCTGGAAGAGCGCCAGATGCGCAAGGACGATGATTCTATCCTGCCCAAGGTGGGGCTTGGGGATGTGCCACTGCAGATGCCTGAGCCTGAGGGCCGGTACGACGCGGAAACCGGTGCTACCGTGTATTCCCGGGGGACCAACGGTCTGGTGTACCAGCAGGTGGTACTGCCGCTGCCGGCTCTGACAGAAGAGGAGTTGCTGCTCCTGCCCTATTACACCGCGCTGATTTCCGAGGTGGGTTGTGGCGAGCTGGATTATCTCCAGATGCAGGACCGTATATCGGCGGAATCGGGCGGTATTGGCGCATCGTTTACTGCCAAGGGCCGGATCGATGATGTTCAGGCTATGTCCGGCTACCTGATTTTCAGCGGTAAGGCGCTGGCTCGAAACAGCGCGGCACTTACCCGCTTGCTGAAAGATGTGTATACCGGTATCCGTTTCGACGAGAAAGAACGTATCCGCGAAATCATTGCCCAGATTCGCGCCCGGCGTGAGCAAGCGGTGACCGGCAGCGGTCACGCGCTGGCCATGAGTGCCGCAGCCCAGGGCTTGAGTTCCGGAGCATGGCTGTCCTACCGATTGGGCGGTCTTGCCGGTATCCGGGCCACCAAAGCGCTGGATCAGCAACTCAAGGATGAGCAGGGGCTTGCCGATTTTTGCAGCAAGCTGGGCGCGCTGCACAGCCGCATACGCAGCCAGAGCCGGAACTTCCTGCTGATTGGCGAGGATGAGCAGCTGAAGCCGATGCTGAGCGAGGTGGGAGACTGCTGGGCCGACCGTGCGGCGTCGGATGAGAGCGAATGGTCGATGGCGCCGGTTGATTACAGAACCCGGGAAGCCTGGCTGACGTCAACGCAGGTGAACTTTTGCGCCAAGGCCTATCGGACCGTCGCCGTGGATCACACAGATGCAGCTGCACTGACCGTACTCGGGGGATTCCTGCGCAACGGCTATTTGCATCGTGCCATTCGTGAGAAAGGGGGAGCCTATGGCGGTGGGGCCGGCCAGGATAGCGTGAATGGCGTTTTCCGGTTCTTCTCGTACCGGGATCCGCGCCTGTCGGAAACGCTGGACGATTTCGACGCCGCCCTGGACTGGCTGTATACCGCCGAACACGAACCCCAGGCACTGGAAGAAGCGATTCTGGGTGTAATCGGCCAGCTGGACCGGCCTCGCTCGCCGGCAGGAGCGGCCCGACACGCCTTCCATAACCAGTTGTTTGGCCGAACACCGGAACAGCGGGCGCGTTTCCGCGAGCGGGTGCTTGGCGTCACCCTGGATGAACTCAAGCGGGTGGCGGAAACCTGGCTGACTCCGGAGGCGGCAAACGTGGCCGTGGTGACCAGCCCGGAAAACCGCGGAACCGCTGCGGCGTTGGGCCTGGCAATCCAGGAACTCTGATGGCCCGGGCAGGGGGCTTGCGGCTCCCTGCCCGGGTTTCTTAGCGGTGCCGTTTCAGCCCAGTTGCCACCATAATTCGTGTTGAAATTTCTTCAACAGAATACGCTGTGGTGTTGAGGTAAGGGATCCGCTCCCGTCTGTACATCAATTCGATTTCTTCGATTTCATGCATACACTGCTGTAATGAGGAGTAGCGTGAATTGGGCCGCCGCTCGTTCCGGATAGTGGCCAGGCGCTCGGGCTCGATGGTCAGGCCGTAGAGTTTCTGCTTGTGTGGCTTGAGGGCGGTTGGCATCTTCTGGTCGTCGAGATCTTCCTCGGTGATCGGGTAGTTGGCTGCCTTGATGCCATACTGCAGTGCCAGGTAGAGACAGGTGGGCGTTTTGCCGCTTCGGGATGCGCCAATCAGAATCAGATCTGCTTCATCGTAATGGCGCGTTCTTGCACCATCATCATTATCCAGCGCAAAATTGACGGCGTGGATACGGCGCTCGTAGCTGCCCTCGTTGTTGATCGCGTGCGATTTACCCACGGTGTAGGATGACGAGGAGTTCAGTTCCTGCTCCAGCGGATTCAGGAAGGTGCCGAAGATGTCGACCATGAAACCGTCGGCGCGACTGATGATTTCCCGGATGTCGCTGTTCACAATGGTGTCGAACACCAGCGGCCTTTCGCCGTCGGTTTCCGACGCCTTATTAATGCGACTGACGAGGTCCCGGGCCTTTTCCTCATCATCAATATAGGGCACGGTAATCCGCTCAAAATCGATTTTCTCGAACTGGGCCAACAAGGCATGCCCCAGTGCTTCGGCGGTGAGGCCCGTGCCGTCAGAGATAAAAAACGCGGTTCTTTTCATGGCTGTGTCCGGTCCGGTTGAACTGTCTTCGGGAGTCTTTCGTTGCCTCCCTAGGTAATTTCCGCAGCTTACAGTATCATACACGCCATATTCGAGACTCCGCGCTACACAGACTCAAGGGAGACACGCTTTGGAAGATTACATTATCTGGTTTGACCACCTGGGAATGTCCGATGTAGACCGGGTTGGAGGCAAGAATGCCTCACTCGGCGAAATGATCAGTAATCTCGCCAATGCTGGTGTTACCGTCCCTGGCGGTTTCGCTACCACTGCACATGCTTACCGGGAATTCCTGGCCACCGATGGCTTGAAAGATCGCATCGATGAAGCCCTGGATGCTCTGGACGTAAACGATGTGAACGAACTGGCGCGGGTAGGTGCCCGGATTCGCCAGTGGGTTATTGATACCCCGTTCCCTGACGTACTGGATAATGCGCTGAAAGAGTCTTTCAGCAAACTGCAAGCCGGAAACGGGCAAATGGCGGTTGCCGTGCGCTCATCCGCGACGGCCGAGGATCTCCCGGACGCCTCTTTTGCGGGCCAGCAGGAAACCTTCCTGAACGTGATCGGCCTCGACCAGGTGCGAACTTCGGTAAAAGAAGTGTTTGCCTCTCTGTTCAACGATCGCGCTATTTCGTATCGCGTACACCACGGTTTTGATCACAAGCTGGTCGCACTTTCCGCCGGTATCCAGAAGATGGTGCGCAGTGAGACCGCTTCCAGCGGCGTTATGTTCACGCTTGATACAGAGTCCGGCTTCCGTGATGTGGTCTTCATCACCTCATCCTACGGCCTGGGCGAAACCGTGGTTCAGGGCGCGGTGAATCCGGATGAGTTCTATGTTCATAAGCCGACCCTGCAAGCGGAGCGTCCATCGGTACTGCGCCGGAATCTGGGCAGCAAAGCCATCAAGATGGTTTACCATTCCGAGCCAGGCGAAGGTAAGTTTGTTGAAACCGTGAAGGTGGAGCAGGAAGACCGCAATCGTTTCTCCATTACCGATGCAGAAGTGGAAGAACTGGCCAGGCAGGCCATGATTATTGAAAAACATTACCAGCGCCCGATGGACATTGAATGGGCCAAAGACGGTGACGATGGCCGCATCTACATCGTTCAGGCTCGTCCGGAGACGGTCAAGAGCCGCGCCGCTGCCAATGTCATGGAGCGCTACCTGCTGAACGAAACCGGCAAGGTGCTGGTAGAAGGCCGCAGTATCGGCCACAAAATCGGTAGTGGCCCGGTGAAAATCATCACCAGCATCAACGAAATGGATCGGGTTCAGGCGGGTGACGTTCTGGTTACGGATATGACCGACCCGGATTGGGAACCGGTAATGAAGCGGGCTTCCGCTATCGTGACTGACCGGGGTGGCCGTACTTGTCACGCGGCCATTATTGCCCGTGAACTGGGCATTCCGGCGGTCGTGGGCTGCGGCGATGCCACCGAAGAACTCAAGGACGGCCAGGAAGTGACCGTGTCCTGTGCCGAGGGCGATACCGGTATGATCTACGAGGGCGCCCTGGACTTTGAGTTGCGCGAGAACACCGTGGATTCCATGCCCAACATTCCGTTCAAGATTATGATGAACGTGGGTAACCCGGACAGAGCCTTCGATTTCCAGGCACTGCCGAATGAAGGTGTCGGCCTTGCCCGCCTGGAATTCATCATCAATCGCATGATTGGCGTGCATCCGAAAGCGCTGTTGAATTTCGACGGTCTGCCCCGCGACATCAAGCAGACGGTAGAGAAGCGGATTTCCGGCTATGCCTCACCGGTCGATTTCTACGTCGATAAGCTGGTTGAGGGAATTTCCA
The DNA here is from genome assembly GCF_049943275.1 of Marinobacter sp. VGCF2001. Lineage (NCBI taxonomy): Bacteria > Pseudomonadati > Pseudomonadota > Gammaproteobacteria > Pseudomonadales > Marinobacteraceae > Marinobacter > Marinobacter sp. VGCF2001. Next base: position 514,087 of record NZ_JBNFVX010000001.1, on the reverse strand, counting down.
CGCTGGCCGCGGCGTTTGCACCCAAAAAAGTGATCGTTCGCCTGTCCGACTTCAAATCCAACGAATACGCCAATCTCATTGGCGGCACCCTTTACGAGCCGGATGAAGAAAACCCGATGCTGGGCTTCCGCGGTGCCTCCCGGTACATTTCCGACACCTTCCGGGACTGCTTCGAACTGGAGTGCCGGGCCCTTAAAAAGGTTCGCAATGAAATGGGCCTGACCAACGTAGAGGTGATGGTTCCGTTTGTGCGTACGGTCGGCGAGGCCGAGCAGGTGGTCAATCTGCTGGCAGAAAATGGCCTGAAGCGCGGCGAGAATGGCCTGCGGGTGATCATGATGTGCGAGTTGCCGGCCAATGCCCTGCTGGCAGATCAATTCCTCGAACACTTCGACGGTTTCTCCATCGGGTCCAACGATTTGACCCAGTTGACGCTGGGTCTGGACCGGGATTCCGGCATCATTGCGCATCTGTTTGACGAGCGGAATGACGCGGTCAAAGCGTTGTTGTCCAACGCGATCCAGGCCTGCAAGAAAGCCGGCAAATATATTGGTATCTGTGGCCAGGGCCCGTCGGACCACCCGGATCTGGCCAAATGGCTGATGGATGAGGGCATCGATACGGTATCTCTGAATCCGGATTCGGTGCTCGACACCTGGTTCTTCCTGGCCGACGAAAAGATCGACTGATCACCAACACTTTGGGAAAAGGAGAGCGACAACGTGAGCAATATCATTACTCCGGATCTGTGTGATGAGTTTCCGGAAGTGCAGGTGGTCGAGCCTGGCTTCAACAATTACGGTGGCGTGCGCCAGTTCGGCGGAGAGATCGTGACCGTGAAGTGTTTTGAAGACAACTCTGTGGTGAAAGAGCAGGTTGGCCTGCCGGGTAATGGCCGGGTGATGGTTGTTGACGGCGGTGCTTCCAGGCGCAATGCGCTCCTGGGCGATATGCTGGCGGAGAAAGCCGCAGACAATGGCTGGGCCGGCCTGATCATCTACGGCTGCATTCGGGATGTGGACGAGATTGGCCAGACCAGTCTGGGCGTTCAGGCCCTGGGCACCGTGCCGCGTAAAACTGAAAAGCGCGGAATTGGTGATCTGAACATCCCCGTGACTTTCCACGGTGTGACGTTTAAGCCGGGGCAGTACGTGTATGCCGATAACAACGGCATTATCGTCTCCGAGAAGCCGCTGGTTTAACCAGCCGGCCTGGTACAGACAAAAACGGCGGCCTTTGGGCCGCCGTTTTTTATTGGGTGACTTCGAGAATATTAATCCCGAGCAGGTAACCCTCGCCGTCTGGCTCGCAGCGAATGACCTCGCAGAGTGTCTCCAGGGGTGGAAACTGCTCTCCCGCCGATTCCATGCGGGTTTTCAGTTCTTCGCCAGCCTGAAAGGGATGCTCCACGGCAACCTGCATTCCGGCGGCACTGAGGTCCCGGCAAATGGCGGTATGGGTTTCGCCATTATTATCGGTGATCGTAATGGTGCTGTTCACCTGCATCCGGTGAAAGTCGCGCTTTTCAGAGTAATCTTTCATTACCTTACGCCCAGTTGTCGGTTTTTCTTGTTGGTTTGAGCATGGGAATAATCAGGGCCAGCAGCACACCACCGAACACAAGGCCTGCCCCAAGCAACATGAAGTCGGATTCCTTGCTGGCTTCAAGGCGCTCGTTTTCGGCTGTCAGCACTTCCAGATCGTTCCGCAGTTTCTGGTTTTCTGCGCGCAGCTCCCGGTTGCGGCGGTCGAGATTAATGGAATCGGCCGCGATGTTTTTGATGCGCTTCAGTTCAGTTTGCAGGTCTTCGGCCCGATTGGAAAGGTTATTCTCGGCATTTTGAAGAGCGTTGCGTTCCTCGGTAACGCTAGCCAGCTGCTGCTGGGCCTCCGTGAGTTCGCTCCGGGTTTCATCCAGTTGCTGGCTGACCCGTCTGAGCTGGTCGGCGGCGATAGGCTCTCTGCTCAGATACTGGCTTGCCACCCAGCCTTCGCTGCCTTTGGGTGTTCGCACCTTTGTGTAGCTGTCGCCGGCCTCCAGCACTTCCAACGGTGTTCCGCTTGGCAATGCGTTTTCAATAATGCGGTACTGCGTACCCGCACCGGAACGGACTGGCAGATAGAGCTGATCATCGACCCAGACGGTTCGTGCTTGTGCAACGGAAACCGAGCTGGCAAAGAGCAACAGGCTGAGAATGAGGCGGAGCGATGTCACGTGTGCGTTCCCTGATCGTGTTGTTTATGATGATTTGAAGCCGCAATTCTGTCATAAGGCGGACGCTATTCAAGCACTCCAGCGTTACAATCCGCTCATGCGTGGCAATCGCCTGACAACGGTCAGGGCAATACCACTTTAAAGGGTTTGACGGTTACCCGGGCGTACACCCCCGCGTCAACGTACGGATCGGCATCGGCCCAGGCCTGGGCCTTTTCCAGAGACTCAAACTCGGCAATCACCAGGCTGCCACTGAAGCCGGTTTCGCCTGGGTCCGGCGTGTCGATAGCGGGATGTGGGCCGGCTACCAGCAGGCGTCCCTCGGTTTTCAGTGCCTCGAGCCTGGCGAGGTGTGCGGGCCGTGCCTGCTTTCGCAGTGACAGGCTGTCCGGGATGTCTTCACTGATAATGGCGTAATACATACATACTCCGGGATCTTGTCGGCTAGGGCCACCTTCTCAAGACTGTTACACTGGGGGCCCTCCCGAATACTCAGGATTTTTCGTGACTATACCCCAAGACTCGACACCGTGCATTGATCTGCATTGCCATAGTACTGCTTCTGATGGCGCGCTGGCACCTGATGATCTGGTCGCCCGCGCGGCTGACAAAGGCGTCAGTCATCTCGCTTTGACTGACCATGACACCATTGCCGGCCTGCAACTGGCCAGGGCGGCGGCGACCGGGTCTGGGCTCTCATTGATCAGTGGCGTCGAGCTGTCGTGTGTGTGGCGCAGTCAGACCATTCATGTGGTGGGGCTGGATTTTCACGAATCGGACCCCGGATTTCTGGCGGCACTTGCCGGCCAGAATGAGAACCGCTGGCAGCGGGCCAGAATGATTGCTGACAAGCTCAGTCGGCTAAAGGTGGAACGGCTGCTTGAGCGGGCGACGGAAGCCGCCGGCGGCGATGTGCCCGGGCGACCGCACTTCGCCGAGGTTCTGGTAGAAGCAGGGGTTGTGCCTAAAGTGGCGCACGCATTCAAGCGTCACCTGGGTGCCGGCAAGCCCGGTGATGTGAAGGCCTGCTGGCCAGAACTGCCGGAGGTGGTGCAGTGGATTGTCGCCGCTGGCGGAATTGCGGTGCTGGCGCATCCCCGGAAGTACCGGCTGACGGCAACCCGTTTGCGCGCCTTGACGGCGGATTTCCGCAGGGCCGGGGGGCAGGGTATCGAGGTGTCTGTTTCGGGGCAGTCCAGCGGCGATCTTGGCTTCGTGGCGGAGTTGGCGCGCCGCGAGCAGCTCTGGGCCTCTCAGGGCAGTGATTTTCATTTTCCCGGCGCGCCCTGGTGTGAGCTGGGCCGAATAACAAAAATGCCAGACGGGCTGGAACCCGTCTGGCATCATTTCCGGCAACCGATTGAGGCCTGAGACCTCAGTCCGGCGCGTGGAACAGCAGGTAGAGGTCGGTCAGAGAATCCGGGATAGCTTCCGCCATCCTGGATGACAATTTCTCGTCATTCCGGACTTTCTGAAAGTCCTCGTCCTCGAACAGGCCCGACAGCGCAAGCATCGGAACCAGCAAGTCGGCAACCTCATCCTCGTCGGCCGCTTCCAGCCAGTTCTCCTCGTGTTCCAGGAACGTATCCACAAACCCCGCACACCAATTCTCGAGCGCGTTCATCGGATCGCCGTCTTCCGGCTCTGGCAGCTCCAGAGGCTGGCCCATGTCGAGCGCATGGGCCATATCCTGCGAGAGCTGGCGTACGCAATGGCTGAAGATGGCAGGTACACCGCCGTCGGGCAATTGATCTGAGCCTGTGGCAAGGCGGAAAAGATCTTCCGCCTTCATGCTGACCGGTCCAATCACGCTGGCACACACCACGCCGTGAAACCCGAAGAAGTCCAGGGCATCGTCTCCCCAGGGTTCTGCGAACAGTATGTCTTCCAGCGCTTCGATGTCCGAATTATTCAGCATGATCAGTTGCTCCCGGCCTGCTTGGCCTCTTCTGCCTTTTTGGCTTCTGCGGCCGCGCGTTGGCGTTTGCGAACTTCTCTCGGGTCATTGTAGGCCCGGCCTGGCGTCACCGGAATATTGTCCGGAGCACTGGCCTCAGGAGTCTCTGTAACCTCCGCAGCCTCCGCAGCCTTCGGGGTCTCCGCTTTCGGCTCCGCCGGCTTTTTGCTGGCCGAAGCCGGTTTGGCTTGCGCGGGCTCCGGCGCCTGCTCCGCCTTCTCCGCGGTTTTTTCAGCAACCGGTTCTGACGATGCCTCAGGCGTCGCCTCGGCCTGTTTAGCGGTTTTTACCTCGTCGACCTTCTGCTCCGGAGTTGTCTCGGCTTCGGCTTTGGTTTCGCCAGCCGGCTGTTCCGGGGCATCATTGGCTTTCGGGGTCTCCGCCTTGGCTTGCTCGGGTGCCTTTGGTTCAGCGTTTTCCGGCTCTGCCTTCGGCACGTTCTCCTTACCTGACTGGTCTTCAGTCTGCCCGGATTTCTCAGGCGCGTCGGCAGAACGCGGTTTGCGCTGGCGACCCTGGGAACGACCTTTACGGCTGTCAGGCTTTTCCTTGCGGTTGCCTTCGTCGTTTACCTCAGCGCTGCCTTCTTTCGCTTTGGGCTTGTCTTCTGCCGCCGGAGCATCTTTCTGCTCTGGCTGGGCGGTTTTCGCTTCAGGCTTGTCGGTGTTGTTCTTTGGCTCCGACTTGCTGCTCTCTGGCTTGCCGCCTTCTGCCGCGGGTTTGCTTTCAGCGGTTGCCGGTGCGCTGGCTTGCTGCTTGCTCTTATCTACACGCGGCTCGTTTGCCTTGCTCTCAGAGGGCGTTGTCTCAGCTGCTTTTTCGGGCTGAGTGTCTTTCTGGTGCTTTTCGCTGCGTTCGGCTTTGCGCGCTGCGGGGCTGGAGGCCGGATTGTCTGCAGGTGATCCGTCCCGGTTGCGCTGGCGACGCGGTTTGCGCTGCTTGTCATCGCCGCCCTGTTTTTCGTTAGCCGTCGGCTTTTGGTTGTCCTTGGAATCGCGAGCCTCAGGCTGGCCTTTCTGATCCCGCTGGGGGCGGTTCCGGTTCTGACCGCGACCCTGGGAATCCTTGCGGTTATCCCGACGGTTTTCGTTACTCTTGTTGTCGTTGCCCTTGTTATCGTTGCCGCGTTCGTCCCGGTTCGGGCGATTCTGCCCGCCACGGTTCTGGTCGTCATTGCGCCCGCCACGGTTACGGCTTCGGTTGTCGTCACCGCGATTCTGCGAACTATTCTGCCGGCGATCGTTACCGCTGCGGTTGCCGCCGGAACGCTGGTCGTCACGGGCAACGCGGGATTTACGACGATCCTGGCGCGCCTGGTTGCGGCGCTCATCGCTGCGGTTGCGGTTGCGGTTGCTATCAGGGCTGGCAGGCTGCTCCGGTTCGTCGCCCCGGAAGAAGCAGGCGATTTTCTTGCCCAGTTTGCGGAACAGGCTTTCTTCCTGCTCTGCTGTGGCAGGGTCTGCGGCCGGCGTGGTTGGCGAGGGGGCAGGAGCCGAGGGGCGGATCGCTTTAACGGCAGCCTGTTCACGAACGGGTTTTTCCGGGTTCGGGGCTTCAACCGCCGCTTCTTCCTCGCGTTCGTTGTATTCGTGTGCCACCTGGTGGCTGGATACGTGCTCTGGCGAGGTCTCGTCCTGGCGCAGGCGTAAAATCTCGAAGTGCGGTGTCTCCATGTTGGGCACCGGGGCAACAACAACAGCAACGCCCTGGCGGGACTCAATGTCTGCCAGCTGCTTGCGTTTTTCGTTCAGCAGGAACGTCGCCACAGACACAGGAACTATGGCGCGCACTTCGGCTGTTTTCTCTTTGGAAGACTCTTCGTAAATCAGGCGCATGATGCTCAGCGCGAGGGATTCGATGCCCCGGATCGTGCCCTGGCCTTCACAGCGCGGGCAGACTTCGCTTCGGGTTTCGCCGAGCGAGGGGCGCAGGCGCTGGCGGGACATCTCCAGAAGACCAAAGCGGGAAATTTTGCCAACCTGAACACGAGCGCGGTCGAGTTCAAGCGCTTCGCGCATTTTTTGTTCCACTTCCCGCTGGTGTTTGGCCGGCGTCATGTCAATGAAATCGATGACGATAAGACCGCCCATATCGCGAAGCCGCAACTGGCGTGCGATCTCCTCGGCAGCTTCCAGGTTGGTCTGCAGCGCAGTTTCCTCGATGTCCTGGCCTTTGGTGGCCCGGGAGGAGTTGATGTCGATTGAAACCAGGGCTTCGGTCGGATCAATCACGATAGAGCCGCCGGACGGGAGTTTTACTTCACGTTGGAAGGCTGTCTCGATCTGCCCTTCAATCTGATAGCGGCTGAACAGTGGAATTTCATCCTTGTACAGCTTGATCTTGTTTTCGAACGTGGGCATGACCGCACGAACAAAGCTGAGCACATCTTCGTGCACGCCGTCGGCATCAATCAGGACCTCGCCGATGTCTTGGCGAAGGTAGTCCCGCACTGCGCGGATAATGACGTTGCTTTCCTGATGAATCAGGAACGGGGCTTTACGTTCTCCGGCGGCCTGGGTAATGGCCTCCCAGAACTGGACGAGGTAATCCAGGTCCCACTGGAGTTCTTCTGTTGTGCGACCGATACCCGCCGTGCGCACAATAATGCCCATGGATTTCGGCACCTGAACATCGTTCATGGCATCTTTGAGCTGGGCCCGGTCGTCCCCTTCAATCCGGCGCGAAATGCCGCCGGCTCGCGGGTTGTTAGGCATCAGTACAAGGTAGCGCCCGGCCAGGGAGATAAAGGTGGTCAGGGCTGCGCCCTTGTTGCCACGCTCTTCTTTATCGACCTGAACGATAACTTCCTGCCCCTCAGATACAACGTCTTTGATGTTGATCTTGCCTTCAATCTGGCCGGGAGATTTCTTGAAATATTCTTTTGAAATTTCTTTCAGGGGCAGGAAGCCGTGGCGTTCTGCGCCAAAGTCAACGAACGCAGCCTCAAGACTGGGTTCCACCCGGGTGATCCGGCCCTTGTAGATGTTGGCCTTTTTCTGTTCGCGGGTGCTGGATTCGATATCCAGGTCGAACAGCCGTTGGCCGTCGACCAGAGCGACGCGCAACTCTTCTGGGTGAGTTGCATTGATTAGCATTCTTTTCATGGAAAGAAGAAGTTCCTGTCGTTTGTTAGTGACAGAAAACCGGGGGGATTCGCATCAGCGAAGCAGGATGTGCGTGCCGCGGGCCTATTACAGCAGGCAGGCCGGCGGCCAGACGGATCAAACCCTTGTGGGGTGCAATCCTCGTTGTCTGAGACCACCGCCGACACTTGGCCTGCCAGCGAGCAGGTTCAGGTCGAATAGGGTGAGAGTCTGTTGACGCATAATATCCATTTCAGGTTCACACAAGCCCCTGGGTCTCACGTCGTATTGGTCTGCTGGACGGCCCGGGTTTGCGTGGCAATGATTCTTCGCGATGTCGCCCGACGGTTTTCAGGTCGGTTTTTCCTCTCCCGGAGCAGGAGTCAGCCTTTCTCGGTCTGGCCTGTGATTCCGGGAGCCTGTTTTGCGCTGCGCCCGCTAATGATTGGTTGCGCAACGTTCAAACTCTTAATCAGTATCGGTATACTTCTGCCGCTCCGGCTTCTGACCAGAGTTCGTCAGGCCGTAGACAAACGACAGAGCACGCCGGAATATAACAGGTAACGTCCGGGCCGACAACTACCGGTTTTCGACTGCCCACCTTCCGTTGCGAAGCAATAGGGTGCTGCACTCCAACTCAAGGATTTTCATGTCACGCAACTTCGATTCGCGCAAGCCCAAGTCTTCCCGAAGTGTTTCCGGAAAAGCCCGAAGCGGAAAGGCTGGGGTCGCCAAATCTCCGCCGCGCCACGGTCATCATCCGGTGGCAACCGAGGTTCAGTGGGTTACCATCGATGAGGATATGGCCGGGCAGCGTATTGATAATTTCCTGATGGCGAGGTTGCGCGGAGTGCCGAAAAGTATTGTGTATCGAATCGTCAGAAAGGGCGAGGTGCGGGTAAACAAGGGGCGCGTTAAGCCCGACATCCGCCTCAAGGCTGGTGATCTGGTCAGGATTCCGCCGCTGGTACAGCAGGCGAAAGCGGAGCAGGCGGAGCCGGGCAGTCGCGTGCAGGCGGTGATGGAGGAGGCTGTTGTTTTCGAGAACGATGAGATGCTGGTGGTCAATAAACCGTCCGGTATCGCGGTTCATGGTGGGAGCGGGCTGAGTTTCGGGTTGATTGAGGTGCTTCGTTCTGCCCGGCCGCAAGCCCGGTTTTTGGAGCTGGTGCACCGCCTGGATCGCGATACCTCGGGCCTGGTAATGGTCGCGAAAAAGCGGTCTGCCTTGCGGTTTCTTCAGGATGAAATGCGCCAGAAGCGGATACGCAAGCACTACCATGCCCTGGTGGCGGGAACCTGGCCCAAAGACGTTGACCGGGTTGCGCAGCCCCTTTTGCGGTATGAAATGCCCAACGGTGAGCGTCGGGTTCGTGTGAGTGATGAGGGTAAAAGCTCGCTGACGCTGTTCCGATGTTTGCAGGTGTTTCAGGGGTATAGTCTGGTAGAGGCATCACCGGTAACCGGCAGGACTCATCAGATCCGGGTGCACAGCACCTGGGCCGGTCATCCGATTGCGGGCGACGACAAGTATATGGATGATGCCAGCCTGAAAGCGTTTCGGGCGATAGGTGGTCAGCGGTTAATGCTGCACGCCCGGGCTTTGGAGTTTCCGCTTCCGGGGTCGGGTGAATTGCATCGCCTGGAAGCACCTTATGACGAGCCCTTTTCCAGGGTGCTCGAAGAATTGGCCAAGCGAAGCGGGAAACGGTCGTAATGAACGTAAAAGTGGTAATTTTTGACTGGGACGGAACACTGATTGATTCGGTGGACCATATTGCAGACAGCCTTCATCAGGCTGCAACGGATCTCGGATACCCGGAGCTGGAGCGGGAGGCTTACCGGGACATTATCGGTCTTGGAATGATTGAGGCCCTTGAAAAGTTGTACCCCGGTTTGAGTCGCGAGGAAATGGTGCGCATTCGTGAAGGGTATGCCGGTTATTTCTTCAAGAAGGTGACTACGCCCCAGAACGTGTTCGAGGGGATGGCTGAGGTAGTTTCGGATCTCCGTGGCGCGGGCCGGGGTTGTTCGGTGGCAACCGGTAAAAGTCGCCGTGGCCTTGAGCAGGCGCTGACGTCCAGCGGTTTGGGTGCCCATTTCGATACCACCCGATGTGCCGACGAGACCCGTTCCAAGCCGCACCCGTTAATGCTGGAAGAAATCCTGGCCTTCTACGGCTACGAGCCGGAAGAGGCCGTGATGATTGGTGATACCCGTTATGACCTGGAAATGGCCCAGAGGATTAGTATGCCCTCAATCGGCGTGGAGTGGGGCGTGCATCAGAAAGATGTGCTGGAAGGATACGATCCCCGTGCGGTCGTAAACTCTGTGGCTGACCTTCGCAAAGTGCTTGGTTTGCGTTAATGCATCGAATGTGGCGATTTGAGGAATACCAATGAGTGAATGGGATTCGGACAAGCAATCCGGCTGGGGCGACAAACCGGTCGAGCCTGAGGCTGGCAGTACCCGGCGCGGATTGTTCGGAGGGAAAAAGCCGGCTTTGCCGCCTGAAACGGGGCGGGACTGGCGCCTGATCGAGAAGCTGGTGATGTCGTTACAGGCGGAGCAGCGGCGCAGCCGGCGCTGGGGTATCTTTTTCAAGGTGCTGACGTTCGGGTATCTGTTTGCCTTGTTGTTTATGATCCGCGCGCCGCTGAGTGATGGCATGGGGGCGGCCGTCGGCAGCCATACTGCGCTGGTGGAAGTCAATGGCGTTATCGCCGCCGATGAGCTGGCCAGTGCGGACAATCTGGTTGGTGCGCTGCGCTCCGCGTTTGAGGCAGAGAATTCCAGGGCTGTCGTGTTGCGTATTAACAGTCCGGGGGGCAGTCCGGTTCAGTCTGGCTATGTCTATGACGAAATCACGCGGTTGCGGGAGGAGTACCCGGACAAAAAAGTCTACGCGGTGGTTTCGGATATTGGTGCTTCGGGGGCTTATTACATTGCCTCGGCCGCGGATGAAATCTACGCTAACCGCGCCAGTCTGGTTGGTTCTATTGGAGTGGTTGCGGGCGGTTTCGGTTTTACTGAAGTGATGGAGAAAATCGGGGTTGACCGGCGTCTTTACACGGCTGGAGAGAATAAGGCTTTTCTCGACCCGTTCTCGCCCGAACAGCAAGAAGAAGTTGCCTTCTGGCAGGGTGTGCTTGAAAACACGCATCAGCAGTTTATCGAGGCGGTCAAGCGTGGTCGGGGTGACCGGCTTTCCGAAGATCCGCGCCTGTTCAGTGGTCTGGTCTGGAGTGGTGAGCAAGCTGTCGAATTAGGGCTTGTAGACGGGCTGGGCAGTGCCTCCTGGGTGGCGCGTCAGTTGGTGGGTGAAGAAAAGCTGGTGGACTACAGTCGCAGCCGTTCACCGTTTCAGGAATTTGTAGATCAGCTTGGGGTTGCCGTTGGTGAGGGTGTGGCAACCCGTTTGATGGAGTCCCGGCTCGAGCTGCGTTGACCCGGGCGGGCATCAGTCCGTTAGGGGGTTGATGTCCAGCTGTCTCAGCATACCGATCAGTGCGATCAGTGGCAGGCCGATCAGGCTGTTGGGGTCATCGCCCTGCAGCCGGCTGAACAGCGCGACGCCCAGCCCTTCCATTTTGAAGCTACCTGCGCAGTCGTACGGGGTCTCTTTCAGGAGGTAGCCCTCAATTTCAGTGTCTTCCAGTTGCCTGAAATGCACCTCAAACCGTTCGCAGTGGATCTGGCGTACGCCGTTGCGGGCGTCCAGCACCGAGAGCCCGGTAAAAAAACGGACGCAATGGCCGCTGCTGCGTTTCAGTTGCTGCTTTGCCGCCTCGTGTGTGCCGGGTTTGCTGAGCAGGCTGCCATCGGGAAGGGCGGCAACCTGGTCGGAGCCGATAATTATGTGGTTGCTGTACTCTGCTTTCAGGGCATCGGTCTTTTGACGGGCCAGTCGCATGGCCAGTTCCTCGGCGGCCTCTCCCTTGAAGGGTGTCTCATCGATATCCGGGCTGGCTGTTTCGAATCTCAGGCCGAGTCGTTCCAGCAACTGTTTGCGATATGGCGAGGATGAAGCAAGAAGGAGCTTTGGTTGCGGCATAATATGGAAAGTCCGGTCGGTTTGCTGGGGAATACCAGGGGTAGGTATCGTAAAATACCCTTATTCAAGGTGGAAGGCCCGCCAGAAAGTCGATTAAGTCTTTGACAGGGGCGGGCCCCGGCCCTAAAATTGCGCGCCTATGTCCAAAGCACCAAACGCCGAATTGCCCAAATCTGTCGACCCGAACAAGTTGGCAGAGCAGAACACAACACTTGAAGGGGTAATACCTTTCGAGCGGCTTTCTCGTTTTCGCGAGGCCGTGCCAAGGCAGCCGGACGGTGGGGAGTGCAAGGTCAAGCTGGATTTCTACCTGGACGCCCAGCGTCGCCGGGTCGTGTCGGGCGAATTGTCCGCGCCGGTAACCCTGGAGTGTCAGCGTTGCATGGATGATATGCAGGCGACGCTGGAATCGCACTTTGATCTCGGGTTGGTGATCAGTGATGAGCAGGCGCAAAGGTTGCCGAAATCGCTGGAACCGTTCCTGATCAAGGATTTTAGTGCGGACCTCTGGGCAATGGTAGAAGACGAGTTGCTCTTGGTGTTGCCGCCATTTCCTTTGCATGAGCGCAAAGATTGTCCGGCAAAAGAGGACCTTGAGGCGCTGGAAGTTTCCGAGGCGGAAGATAAGCCCGAGACAGAGCAAAGAAAAGAGAACCCGTTCAGTGTCCTGGCGGGCCTTAAGACGACAAAGCATTAACGTATTCGAACATTAGGTCAGGAGCATAACCATGGCTGTACAGCAAAATCGCAAGACTCGTTCCAAGCGTGGAATGCGCCGTTCACACGACGCACTGAGCGCTGCCGCTCTGTCTACCGACGCAACAACTGGTGAGGTTCATCGTCGTCACCACGTTTCACCTGACGGTTTCTACCGTGGCAAGCAGGTAGTAGAGGCTCGCGACGAGTAATTCGTCGGGATTGGTCTCTGAACCGTGCCGCATGGACCATTGGTGAACAAGCCGGTGACCATTGCGATCGACGCTATGAGCGGCGATCGCGGAGCCGCGATTGTCGTCCATGCAGCACTGGAAGCAGTGCGTGAAAATGAAGCCTTGAGTCTTGTTCTGGTGGGAATCCGGAGTGAGCTCGAGGCTTCGTTGCATGAAGAGCATGACCGCATTCGCATTGTCGAAGCTGCAGACGTTGTGCGCATGAATGAGCGGCCCTCCCATGCTCTTCGGCACAAGAAGAATTCCTCCATGGCGATCGCCCTCGGTCTGGTCCGCGACGGAGAGGCGCAAGGCTGTGTCAGTGCCGGCAATACCGGCGCACTGATGGCTTTTGGTCGTTCGATTATCCGGATGTATCCGGGCATTGAGCGTCCGGCGATTTCCAAGCTTATTCCGTCATTGCGAGGTCGCTGCCACGTGCTGGACCTGGGTGCCAATGTCGATTCCTCCGCTGAAAATCTCTATCAATATGCCTTGATGGGCTCTTTGATGGCGTCGGCGATTTGCCGCCAGCCCGAGCCAAGAGTTGCGCTTCTCAATGTCGGCGAAGAAGAGATCAAAGGTAACGAGCAGGTGCGCCTGGCCTCTCACATGCTCGCTCAATGCGATACGATCAACTACATCGGTTATGTCGAGGGCAGCGACCTGTTCCGTGATGTTGCCGATGTAGTAGTGTGCGACGGCTTTGTGGGCAATATTGCGCTCAAGACCGGTGAGGGCGTGGCTGGCCTTCTGATCGAATTGCTTGAACAGGCGTTTACGCGCTCCCTGTACGGCCGGTGTGTTGGCGTGCTCGCCAAGCCTATCATCGGGCGCCTGCTGCAGCTGATGGATCCTTCCAGGCACAATGGTGCCAGCCTGCTCGGGTTGCAGGGGGTTGTCATCAAGAGCCACGGTAATGCCAATGAGCGTGCCATGCTGGCGGCCATTCGCCAGGCTGTTCGTGAAGTTGAGCTGGAAGTGCCACGAAGGATCAACGAAAGACTCGATGATCTGATGTTATGATCCCCTCTTGTTCGGAGCGCGACTAAAGTCGTCCCGCATCCCGGCCGCTATTCGCGGATAATTGGTCCGAATTGTACTATTGGCTAATCTTCAGTAACCCCTCAATGACGATAAGATTCCGCTTATGAAATCAGCGTTTGTTTTTCCCGGACAAGGCTCGCAATCGGTCGGCATGTTATCTGCTGCTGCCGAGGCGTGGCCGATGATCAGCGAAACGTTTGACGAGGCGTCGAACGTTCTTGGCTTCGACCTCTGGCATCTCTGCCAGCAGGGTCCTGCCGAAGAGCTGAACAAGACCATGGTTACTCAGCCGGTACTGCTCACGGCGAGTGTGGCATTGTGGCGTCAATGGTGCGTCTCTGAAGGCCCGAGGCCGGATTTTGTCGCCGGACACAGTCTGGGCGAATACAGCGCCCTGGTGGCCGCAGAGAGCCTGGACTTTATCGAGGCGGTGAAGCTGGTCCAGTTGCGTGGAGAGTTGATGCAAGATGCGGTTCCCGAAGGCCAAGGGCGCATGGCTGCCATCCTGGGTCTCGAGGATTCCGATGTGGTAGCCGCCTGCGAGCAGGCGGCCGAGGGTGATGTGGTGGCTGCGGTTAATTTCAACGCACCCGGCCAGGTGGTTATTGCGGGCAGTGCTTCCGCCGTGGAAAGGGCGATTGAAGCCTGCAAAGCCAAAGGTGCCCGTAAAGCCATGCCATTACCGGTTAGTGTTCCGTCACACTGCACGCTGATGTCGGGCGCCGCTGAAAAGTTGGCGGAAGCCCTTGAGGATATCCGGTTTAACGATGCTGTCATTCCGGTTGTCCAGAATGTGAATGCCGAGCCGGCAACCGATGCAGAGACCTTGAAAGCCAATCTGCTCAAGCAGCTGTATTCTCCGGTATTGTGGACAAACTCCGTGCAGAGATTGTCGACCGAGGGCGTTGGCGTGGCGGCAGAGTGTGGGGCAGGCAAGGTATTGGCCGGGTTGATCAAGCGTATAGATCGTTCGCTGCCGGTACACGGCATTGAAAGCCCGGAATCTCTGGCTGAGGCAATCAAAGCCTTTGCCAAGTCCTGATTACAGGGAGTCTGTTATGTCTTTGGAAGGCAAAATTGCTCTGGTAACCGGCGCCACTCGTGGCATCGGCAAGGCCATTGCCCATGAGCTTGCTCGCCAGGGGGCGCAAGTGATCGGTACCGCTACCAGCGCTGCAGGTGCTCAGGCGATCACTGATGGCTTGAAGGAAGCCGGATACAGCGGCTATGGCCTGGTCATGAATGTAGCCGAGCCGGAAAGTATCGAGGCCGGGCTGAAACAGATTGTAGAGCAATCCGGCGCGCCGCTGATTCTGGTCAATAACGCGGGTATAACCCGTGATAACCTGCTGATGCGCTTGAAAGACGATGACTGGTCGGCGGTGCTGGAGACCAATCTCTCCAGTGTCTATCGCACCAGCAAAGCGTTATTGCGTGGCATGGCGAAGGCTCGCTGGGGCAGGGTCATCAATGTCAGTTCGGTGGTTGCCAGCATGGGGAATCCCGGCCAGGGCAATTATTGTGCAGCAAAGGCCGGTGTGGAGGGCTTTACCCGCAGCCTGGCCAAAGAAATGTCGAATCGTGGCATTACCGCAAACTGTGTAGCGCCCGGATTCATTGATACCGATATGACTAAAAAACTGGACGATAAGCAGCGTGAAGCTATGCTGGAAATCATACCGGCTGGACGTCTTGGGGCGCCTGAAGAGGTGGCCTCGGTTGTGGCGTTCCTGGCTTCGGATGGCGCAGCTTATGTAACCGGAGAAACCATTCATGTGAATGGCGGCATGTATATGGGTTAAGCCCGCTCGCGGGCTGGTGTGCAACCCCTTGTCGCACAACATGTTTGACTGAACCCCTGCTTGTTTGCAGGTAGGGTTTAAACTAAACTGGCAGCCATTGAGTTGCTTGGTTGACACATAAAGTGAGGACATTATGAGTACAGTTGAAGAGCGCGTTAAGAAGATTGTTTGTGAACAGCTGGGCGTGAAAGAGTCCGAGGTTCAGAACACATCTTCTTTTGTAGAGGATCTTGGCGCTGACTCACTGGACACTGTTGAGCTGGTTATGGCCCTCGAAGAGGAATTCGAAACCGAGATTCCTGATGAAGAGGCTGAAAAACTGGGCTCCGTTCAGGATGCGATCGACTACATCGTCGCGCACACCTGATACCCGGCGAATCAGATAGCCAGGTAAAAGCCGTCCTTTGGGCTGATTGAAGGACGGCTTTTTTATTGGCCGAACAACGGCCAGCAGAGAACCATCGAACACGGAACAATCGGGTGATTGGGGATATGAGCAAGCGACGGGTTGTCATCACAGGAATGGGAATGGTGTCTCCGGTGGGGAATGATGTTGCTTCCTCCTGGGAAGCCATCCGAGCCGGGCGCAGTGGCATAGGGCTGATTGACCGCTTCGATGCGTCGGCGTATACCACCCGGATTGGTGGTGCCGTCAAAGCTCTCGATATTGAATCGTATCTGTCCAGCAAGGAAGCCCGAAAGCTGGACGTTTTTATCCATTACGGCCTGATTGCGGCCCAGCAAGCGGTCGATGACAGTGGTCTTGAGCAGTTTGGTGGTCTCGACAAAGAGCGGGTAGGCGTTGCCATCGGCTCCGGAATTGGCGGGCTGGAGTACATCGAGAAGAATGTCATCCAGATGGAAAAGTCAGGCCCACGCAAGGTATCGCCTTTCTTCGTGCCGGCGTCGGTCATCAACATGATATCGGGTAACACCGCGATCCGTTTCGGCTATCAGGGCCCGAATATTGCGATTGTCACGGCCTGCACCACCGGAACTCACAACATAGGATATGCTGCCAGAACGATCGCTTACGGGGATGCCGATGTCATGCTTGCCGGGGGCTCTGAGATGGCGACCACCCGCAGCGGTGTGGCGGCGTTTTCGGCGGCCCGTGCGCTGTCTACCCGGAATGACTCGCCGGAGCAGGCCAGTCGCCCCTGGGACCGGGATCGCGACGGATTCGTGCTCAGTGACGGCGCCGGGGTTGTTGTTCTGGAAGAACTGGAGCACGCCCGAGCGCGCGGTGCAACGATTTACGGCGAGGTCATCGGCTTTGGTATGAGCGATGACGCCCATCACATTACTGCACCGCCTTCCAGCGGTGAGGGCGCAGCCCGGTCGATGAAAAATGCCATTCGTGATGCCGGCATCAGCCCGGACCAGATCGGCTACATCAATGCCCACGGCACATCTACCCAGGTTGGCGATGTGGCAGAAGTGGCGGCCGTGAAGTCGGTGTTTGGCAGCCATGCGGAAAAACTGGCCATGAGCAGCACCAAATCGATGACCGGCCACTTGCTGGGAGCGGCCGGTGCGGTTGAGACCATATTTTCGGTGCTGGCCGTCCGGGAAGGTGTTCTGCCGCCGACGATCAATCTAGACAATCCTGATGAGGGCTGTGATCTGGATTTTGTCGCGCACAAAGCCAGAGACGCCGATGTCAAAATCGCTTTGTCGAATTCATTCGGTTTTGGTGGTACCAACGGAACTCTGATCGTCAGCCGTTACGAGGATTAACCGGGGGTGTTGAAAGTCTATTGGGCGGCGGATGACAGCCTGCCTTCCGGTGACCGGGGGCTGGCGTACGGTGATGGTTTGTTTGAAACCATCAGGGTAAGCCGGGGCCAGGCACCCTTGGTGATGCACCATCTGGAACGCCTGGTTCACGATGCCATGCGGCTGGGTATCCGCCTTGCCCGGCCCGAGATTGAGTCTGTGTTTGCCAGTGCTCTGGAGCGATACGGAGCACTGTACGGCGATGCCGACTGGATTCTCAAGCTGGTTGTTACCCGTGGTACCGGTGGCCGCGGCTACCGGCCCGCGGCGGCTGTAACGCCCAGCCTGTTTCTGTTCCACGCCAGCCTTCCTGTGCTGCCCCCGGCCAGCGGGGTGTCGGTGGACTTCTCGCGTATTCCCCTGACGGTCAACCCGCTGTTGGCTGGTATCAAGAGTCTCAATCGTCTGGAGCAGGTGATGGCGGCCAGCGAAATAAAAGAGCCGATTTTCGAACTGTTGATGTCGAATGCCGATGGTCATGTGGTGGAGGGCACCAGAACCAATATTTTTCTGCACACCCCGAATGGCTGGGTCACGCCTCCGGCAAAATCACTGGCGGTGTCCGGTGTTATGCGCCGGCAGGTGATCGAACGCTTGCATACGGTTGGCGAACCGTTGCGGGAGAGCGACGTGGAGATGGCGGACTTGCTGGGTAGCCATTGCCAGGGCCTGTACCTGACCAACAGCGTGCTCGGAGTTGTTCCTGTTCGCAATCTGGCGGGCCACGATTTGCCTGCCGGCAATCAGCTTGCGACAATTTGCGATCCCCACAAACGACCGGATTGATGCGCGTGTTGAAAAAGCTCCTGACAGGTATTGTTGCTCTTGCCGTTCTGGCCGCCACCGGCAGTGCTCTTTGGCTTTGGCAAGGTCTGAAGACCCTTGAGAAACCGGTCATGCTTGAAGAGCCGATCGTGTTCTCGGTAGAGGCGGGGTCGGCGTTCGGTCGAGTGGCGCGGGATCTTGCTGCCAGGGGCCTTGTTGACGATCCACTCTGGTTGCGGATTCACGGGCGCCTCTATCCGGAGCAGGCTTTGATCAAGGCTGGTGATTACGAGATCACATCGGGCATGACGCCAGTCGAGATCGTTGAGCGCATGGTGGAGGGCAAGGTCAAACTTTGGTCTGTCCAGTTTATCGAGGGCTGGACGTTTGCAGACATGAGAGAGGCTCTCGCCAGAACCGAGCAACTGGATAAACGAACCACGGACTGGACAGACGCGCAGATTATGGCCGAACTCGGGGCTGAGGGAGAGCACCCGGAAGGCTGGTTCTTCCCGGACACCTATCTTTTCCACAGTGACGAAACCGATCTGGATATACTTCGTCGGGCTTACGACATTATGGTCGAGACTCTGGCAGAAGAATGGCAGGGTCGAGAAGAGGGGCTGCCTTATGATAGCCCCTACGAAGCCCTCATCATGGCCTCGATTATCGAGCGGGAAACAGGCATCGCGGGAGAGCGTAAGGAAGTGGCGGGCGTGTTTGTGCGGCGTTTGCAGAAAGGTATGCGCCTGCAGACGGATCCCACCGTGATCTACGGCATGGGAGATGACTACCGGGGGCGAATCCGCCGCAGCGACCTTCGCACCCGGACGCCATACAATACCTATCGCATAGATGGTTTGCCTCCCACCCCGATTGCCTTGCCGGGGCGTGAATCGATTCATGCAGCCTTGCATCCCGATGATGGTGACGCCCTGTATTTTGTTGCCCGAGGTGATGGTAGTCACAAGTTTTCCCGCACTCTGGCTGAACACCAGAAAGCCGTCAGAGAGTTTCAACTAAATCGCCGGGAAGACTATCGGTCATTCCCGGCGCCGGGCTCCAAAACAGGTAGCGATGGAGATTGAATATTGTGGCCAGGGGACGTTTCATCACATTTGAGGGAACCGAGGGTGTTGGCAAGTCGACGCAGCTGAAAAACGCGGCCCGCACGCTTGACCGGTTGGGCATAGACTATATGGTGACGCGGGAGCCGGGTGGTACGCCTATGGCGGAAAGCATCCGCGAGTTGCTGTTGGCACCGCGGGAAGAGCCTGTTCAGGAAACCACAGAGCTACTGCTGATGTTCGCCGCCCGCGCCCAGCATTTGCATAATCGCATTCTGCCAGCGCTTGCAGCGGGCACCTGGGTATTGTGCGACCGGTTCACCGATGCCACGTTTGCTTACCAGGGCGGTGGTCGGGGTGTGTCGGCAGCGCGCATTGCGTTGCTTGAAGCTCTTGTACAGGGCGAGGTAAGGCCGGACCACGTGATTCTTCTGGATGCTCCGGTAGAGACTGGTATGGCGCGGGCCAGAAAGCGCGGTGAGCTCGACCGGTTCGAGCAGGAGGCTCAGGCGTTTTTCCAGCGAATACGGGAGACCTACCTGGCCCGGGCAACAGAAAAGCCTGAACGCTATCACGTGGTCAACGCGGCGTTGCCACTCGAGCAGGTGAGTGACAGTGTTTCTGCGTTGTTGGCCGCGTTGGTGAGCCTGCCGATCTCTGAATAGGGCCGAGAGATTACGGCCAGATTGTGTCTTTTCGTGCACTCTCGCTTCTGTTCTGCTTTAATTGAGGAACATTCTCGATAACGGCCTTCAGCAGTAATGCTCAACGCGAAACTTTTGAAGCTTCCAACCGCGGCCCAGCAACACCATCACGAGCATCATCAGATCGTGGTGGGTGTGCGAGGGCAAGCTGAGCTGAGTATCGATGGTTCCGGGGCCTGTCTGGATACCTGGAAGGCGTGCCTGGTGCCCACAGAGGCGCGCCATGACTTCTGTGGTGACCAGCAGAATCATGTTCTGGTGATTAACGTGGATCCCCTGGATGCGGCCCTGTCCACGCCCATGCACTCCGATTACGACCGGTGTATGCGGCTTTTTGAACAGCCTCGCACGATACAGATGGATAACCGGATACAGGGGCTGGTCCAGTTTGCCGCCGGTGAATTTGATCGCTCACCTGAGAACACGGTTCTGCATCGGCACCTGGCCGCGAGCATCCTGCACTGTATGGCAGAGCGAATTGTTGAAAAACCGTCGGTCTCGAATAACAGGAATGCTCTGAATCCGGAGGAGATCCGCCGCTACATCGTCGGCAACCTTCATCGCAAAATCAGTGTGCAGGACCTGGCTGGCGTGGCATGCCTGAGTGTTAGCCGGTTCCACGAGATTTTTCGCGAGGTAACCGGCACCACGCCTCATCAGTTCCTGCTTCAGACCCGGCTGGAGCAGGCCGTCGGGTTACTGTCGTCCACATCCCTTTCGGTTTCCGAAATCAGCTATCGTACCGGGTTTTCATCGCAAAGTGCCCTTACCAACGCGCTCCGAAAACACCGGGGTATTACTCCTTCCAGGCTGCAGTTGAAGGAGTATGTAGCGTGAATAGGGCAGTGATTCGCAGGCTTTAGCGTCAGTCCCGTAGGATTCTGCAAAATAATCGTAGGATTTTGTAAGCCTTGAATGCGTAGTAATACTAATTTGTATCGCCCGAGGACCGTGGCTTACGGATGTGCGCCGGCTGGTCGCAAAGCTCTGCCGATCAGCTATATTCAATGAGGAATCCCGGCAAGTTGATTCTTGCTACAGGTCTGACGAATCCGAGACATACAAAAAAACGGCACACAGTGCCGATCTGTGATCTGGTGTTGTGCCAATCGAGCGGAAAATATCCGACTCATAAAACCGGAGGAGCCATATGGCTATTGGAGTTTGGATCAGTCTATTTGCGTATTTCGCCCTGATGATCGTTATTGGCCTTTGGGCCATGCGGACGTCATCAGCCACTGCTGAGGATTATATGCTGGGGGGTCGTGCCCTCAGCCCCAAGGTTGCCGCCCTGTCGGCTGGCGCATCAGATATGAGCGGTTGGTTGCTGCTGGGCCTGCCCGGTGCGCTCTATGTTACCGGCCTGGCATCTGCCTGGATCGGTATCGGCTTGTTTGTCGGTGCTTTTATTAACTGGGTCGTGGTTGCGCCACGGTTGCGTGAGCAAACCGTGCATTATGGCAATGCGCTGACTATCCCGGCCTTCCTGGCTAACCGTTTCCCGACCAAGGCGCTGCCTTTGCGCACGGTATCGGCCATTGTTATCGTTCTGTTCTTTGCGGTTTACACAGCGTCAGGCCTGGTTGCCGGGGGCAAACTGTTTGAAAGCGCCTTTGCCGGTATCTTTAACTTTGGCGGCATGAGCGATTATGCGGCAGGTATTGTCATTACTCTTGGCGTGGTTCTGGCCTACACGGTCGTTGGTGGTTTCCTTGCGGTAAGCATGACCGACTTCGTGCAAGGCTGCATCATGATGGTGGCGCTGGTGATCATGCCGGCGGTTGTGCTGTTCGGTGAAGGCGGTGGCGGTTTCGCCCAGGCCTCAGAAACGCTGAACAGTGTCGATCCGACCCTGCTGTCCTGGACAGAAGGGCTCACCCTCATTGGCTGGCTGTCGGCTGTCACCTGGGGGCTTGGCTACTTCGGCCAGCCACACATTATCGTGCGCTTTATGGCGATTCGTACCGTTCATGAGGTGAGCACTGCCCGCAACATCGGTATGTCCTGGATGGGTATTTCCCTGATCGGTGCGATTGCGCTGGGCGTGTTCGGCCGCGCTTATGCGGTCCGTAACGGCCTGGACGTTGCAGACTCCGAAACCATCTTTATCGTTCTGGCAGACCTGCTGTTCCATCCGCTGATCACAGGCTTCCTGTATGCGGCTCTGTTGGCTGCGGTGATGAGTACCATTTCCAGTCAGCTGCTGGTTTCCTCCGCGTCACTGACCGAGGATTTCTACCGCCTCTTCCTGCGTAAGGATGCGTCAGACAAAGAGTGCGTCAACATTGGCCGGGCTTGCGTGGTTGCGGTTGGTCTGGTGGCGGCTTTCATCGCCTCTGACCCGGACTCCCAGGTGCTTGGCCTGGTCAGTAACGCCTGGGCTGGCTTTGGTGCTGCCTTTGGTCCGCTGATTATCCTGTCTCTGACCTGGCCGCGCACCAACGGTGCCGGCGCATTGGCTGGCCTGATTGTAGGGGCGGCCACAGTGATGATCTGGATCTCCCTGGGCTGGAACGGTGAGTTCATGGGCGGCCCGGGTGTATATGAGATTATCCCAGGCTTTATCGCCGCGTTTATCGCCATTGTTGTGGTGACTCTGGCTACCTCCGATGCCGGTGAGTACCAGCACATCGAGCGGTAAACGCTCGCACTGATTGCGATCAGTGGTTTGACAAAGGCTCCCCTCGGGGAGCCTTTTTTGTTGCCCAGGGTTTTATGCCAAAGGCCGGAACAGGGGAGAGGTCTATGATTATCTGTGCAGGGCGAAGATACAGGCACAAAAAAACGCCAGCCCGAAGGCTGGCGTTTTCAGATCAGAGGTAAGCTACCTCAGAGCATCTCAGGCTACGGTAGCCTCAGACGCCTTCTGGGTATACTCTTCCATCTGGTCGAAGTTGAGATACTTGTAGATCTCTTTGGACATGCTGTTCAGGTCCTTGGCGTACTCCATGTACTCCGCAGGGGAGGGGAGTTTGCCCAGAACCGCACCCACGGCCGCCAGTTCCGCAGAGGTCAGGTACACGTTGGCACCATCACCCAGACGGTTCGGGAAGTTACGGGTAGAGGTAGACAGCACCGTCGACTTGGCAGCAACTCGCGCCTGGTTACCCATACACAGGGAGCAGCCCGGCATCTCGGTGCGAACACCGGCGGTGCCGTAGGTGTTGAAGTAGCCTTCGTCCATCAGCTGCTGCTGATCCATCTTGGTGGGCGGAGACATCCACAGGCGTGTCTTCAGGGGCTCCTTGTTCTGCTCAAGCAGTTTGCCGGCAGCACGGAAGTGACCGATGTTGGTCATGCAGGAACCGATGAACACCTCGTCGACCTTGTCGCCAGCGACTTCGGACAGGAACTTGGCATCGTCCGGGTCGTTCGGGCAGCACACGATCGGCTCTTTGATGTCGGCCAGGTCGATTTCGATCACGTGGGAGTACTCTGCGTCTTTATCAGCACGCATCAGCTTCGGATCTTTCAGCCACTCTTCCATCTGCTGGGCGCGACGCTCCAGCGTACGCGGATCGCCGTAGCCTTCGGCAATCATCCAGCGCAGCATGACGATGTTGGAGCGCAGGTACTCGGCTACAGAGTCTTCCGACAGGTTGATGGTACAACCGGCCGCGGAACGTTCCGCAGAAGCGTCAGACAGTTCGAATGCCTGCTCAACAGTCAGGTGCTCCAGACCTTCGATCTCCAGGATACGGCCGGAGAACTCGTTGATCTTGCCTTTCTTCTCAACGGTAAGCATGCCTTGCTTGATGCCGTACAGCGGAATCGCGTGTACCAGATCGCGCAGGGTGATGCCCGGCTGCATTTCGCCTTTAAAGCGAACCAGAACGGATTCCGGCATATCCAGCGGCATAACGCCGGTAGCTGCGGCAAATGCCACAAGGCCAGAGCCGGCCGGGAAGGAGATGCCCATCGGGAAGCGGGTGTGGGAGTCACCACCGGTACCTACGGTGTCCGGCAGCAGCATACGGTTCAGCCACGAGTGGATGATGCCGTCGCCCGGACGCAGGGAAACGCCGCCACGGGTCCGGATGAAGTCCGGCAGGGTGTGCTGCATTTCAACGTCAACCGGCTTAGGGTAGGCGGCGGTGTGACAGAAGGACTGCATCACCAGATCGGCCTGGAAGCCCAGGCAAGCCAGATCTTTCAGCTCGTCACGGGTCATCGGGCCGGTGGTGTCCTGGGAGCCAACGGTGGTCATATGCGGCTCGCAGTAGGTGTTCGGGCGAACGCCTTTGCCTTCTTCCAGGCCGCAGGCCTTACCTACCATCTTCTGGGCCAGGGTAAAGCCCTTGTCGCCGGCTTCCGGATCTTTCGGCAGGCGGAAGATGTCGGTGGCGCCCAAGCCCAGAGCCTGACGCGCCTTGTTGGTCAGGCCACGGCCGATGATCAGCGGGATACGACCGCCGGCCTGAACTTCGTCCAGGATAACGTCGGACTTGAAACCAAATTCGGAAATGGTTTCGCCGGCCTCGTTGAGGATCTTGCCGTCGTAGGGGCGGATTTCGATAACATCGCCCATGTTCATGTTGTCGACCGGAGCTTCGAAAACCAGAGCGCCGGCGTCTTCCATGGTGTTGAAGAAGATCGGTGCAACCTTGCTGCCGATACAGACACCGCCGGCACGCTTGTTAGGCACGCCCGGAATGTCGTCACCAAAGAACCACAGAACCGAGTTGGTCGCAGATTTACGGGAAGAGCCGGTGCCAACGACGTCGCCAACGAAGGCAACGGGCAGACCCTTGGATTTGATTTCGTCGATCTGGCTCATCGGGCCGGTTACACCGGGCTCTTCCGGCTTCAGGCCGTCACGTTCCATTTTATAGGCAGCGCGGGCGTGCAGCGGGATGTCCGGGCGGGACCAGGCATCGGGAGCCGGCGACAGGTCGTCGGTGTTGGTTTCGCCGGTTACCTTGAACACGACCATCTTGGTGCTCTCGGGAACCTTCTTCTTGTTGGTGAACCACTCGGCGTTGGCCCAGGACTCTACCACTGCTTTGGCGACCGCGTTGCCAGCGTCCATCTTTTCCTTCACATCGTTGAAGGCGTCGAACATCAGCAGGGTCTTTTTCAGTTGCTCACCGGCAAGCTCCGCCAGGCTGCTGTCATCCAGCAGCTCAACCAGAGTTTCGATGTTGTAACCACCCTGCATCATGCCCAGCAGTTTGACGGCATATTCCTTGCTGACCAGCGGAGAAGTAGCTTCACTTTTGGCCACCGCGGACAAGAAAGCAGCCTTAACGTAGGCAGCTTCATCGACGCCCGGTGGAATGCGGTTTTCCAGCAGGTAAACCAGGGTTTCTTCCTCGCCGGCCGGCGGATTCTTCAGCAGGTCAACCAGTGCGGCGGTCTGCTCGGCATTCAGAGGCTTGGGGGGAATACCCAGGGCTTCACGTTCGGCAACGTGTTCACGATAGGCTTCTAACACGATAGGGACCCTCATCAGTTGGAATGTTCCGCGCAGTGGGCGTGATGCCCAGCGGGAGTTTTTTGGCGAAAAGGCCGCAGGAGCCTCTGAATAACGCCTCAAATCACTGATGGGGTTTCAGGATTTATTCAGAGACTCCTTGATCTGGCGCTGCATTCTATAGGAAACCCCTTATAAAGTTAAGTTGGACAGAGGTCGGATAGGTCTGTTAAGTGCGGTACAATCCCGCGCTGATTTTTCAGGCCTGAGATGACTATGACCGATGCCCTGCAGGAAATTCACGATTTTCTTCCGTGCCGCACTCCCCAGGCGTGGATTGATAACGCGCTCGCCAATCAGGATCTGCTGCTGATTGACCATGCCCACTGCGAGAAAAAAGCGGCATCTACCGCCTTGAGCCTGATGTATCGTTACGTTGATAACAGCGATTTGCTCAATAAAATGTCGCGGCTGGCTCGTGAAGAGTTAAGGCATTTCGAGCAGGTCTTGTCGATTATGGGCAGTCGTGGCGTGAATTACGCGCATTTATCGCCGGCGCGCTATGCCGCGGGGCTGCGGGCCGAGGTCAGGGCGGAAGACCCGGGCCGTCTGGTGGATGTGCTGATTGTAGGCGCGATTATCGAAGCCCGCTCCTGCGAACGGTTTGCGGCGCTGGCACCTTTTCTGGATGACAAACTGGCGGATTTCTATAACGGACTGTTGAAGTCAGAGGCGCGCCATTATCGGGATTATCTGAAGCTTGCGGAACAGGCGAATGGCGGCCCGGTGGACGATCGTCTGGCCACGTTTCTGGCTGTCGAGCAGACATTGATAGAAACGCCGGATTCCGAGTTTCGGTTTCACAGCGGCCCCGTACCGGCAGGCTGAAGTTCTTTGCAAAGTGAGATCCAGCGGGCAATGCCGGCGCTCCGGTATTTCTGCTTATGAAGAATGAAATAGAATTGACGATCAAACCGCCGATGGGCCGGTACGCTCAGGGGAACGAGGCTTTCGCGCTTGAAAGCGTCAGCCAGGACAACCTTGGACAGGCAGCCTATGCCCAGATTGGCCTCGACAGCACGTTTGATGGCTTCGGTATGTTCCAGTTCCAGTAATATGTTGAGGTCTGGCAGCAGGCCGTGCATCCCCCTCTCAAAGCTCTGGCGCGTTCCCGAGCCCTGTTCCCGCATAATCCAGACGGCCTCGCGAAGATCCTTGTCGGTCAGAGTCTTTTTCTGAGCCAGGGGATGGGTTGGGGCGCAGAATACCGTCAGCTCGTCTTCCCGCCAGGGAATGACCTCCAGCTCCTGAGACTGTAGTTCGCCTTCGATCAGACCGATGTCCAACTCGAAATCCTGGACCCTGCGGGCGATCGAGCTGGTATTGGCGACCTCCAGAGAAACTTTCGGGCGGGTAGGGGTATTCATGTATTTTGCCATAACGCCAACGGCCAGATAGTTCCCTATAGTTAAGGTAGCTCCGACTTTCAGGGCACCAACTTCGGAATGTTTGCTAAAGGCCTGTTCCAGCTCCGCGGCCTGTGCCAGCAGGGATTCCGCCTTGGGGCGGTAAAGGCGGCCGAGTTCGTTCAATTGCAGTCGTTTACCGACCCGGTCGAACAGCTGAATGTCGAACTGGCTCTCCAGTTCTTTCAGGGCGCTGCTGGCCGCCGATTGAGACATGGCGAGCGATTCGGCAGCCCGGGTGATGTTCTGGAAGTGCGCGGCGGCAAGAAAAACCTCGAGCTGGCGAAAGCTGTATTTCATTTTTGTTCCGGCAAAGGTTGTTTATCGAAAAAATCGAATAGCCTTATGAAAACAGCCCGTTTTGTCGATTTCAAGCAAAAGAGTAAACTGTTTCCAATTCCTGAAGGACTGACACTAATAGGCGAGGGCTCCCATGAGCAACCTGATGAAAGAAACCGTAACCAGTGTGCACCATTGGAACGATACCTTGTTCAGTTTCAAAACCAGTCGGGACCCCGGGTTTCGGTTCAAGAATGGCCACTTTGTCATGATCGGCCTGGAAACAGACGGCAAGCCGTTGATGCGAGCTTACAGTATTGCCAGCGCCAATTATGAGGAAGAGCTGGAATTTTTCTCCATCAAGGTGCCGGATGGTCCGTTGACCTCACGTTTGCAGCAGATTCAGGTAGGCGACGAAATTCTGGTCAGTCGCAAGCCCACCGGTACGCTGGTGCTCGACAATCTGCTACCGGGCCGGAATCTCTGGCTGATCAGCACCGGCACCGGGCTGGCGCCGTTCATGAGTATCATCAAAGATCCGGAAGTGTATGAAGCTTACGACAAGGTGATTCTGACCCACGGCGTGCGCTACATTTCGGAGCTGGCATACCAGAAGGAAGTTGAAGAGCTTCCGGAGAATGAGTTTTTTGGTGAAATGGTCAGCGGCAAGCTGGTTTATTACCCCACGGTGACGCGTGAGCCGTTCCGCAATCAGGGCAGGCTGACCGATGCCATGGAAACGGGCAAGATTACCCGTGACCTGGGCCTGCCGGAGTTCGACGTGGAGCAGGATCGGTTCATGATCTGCGGTAGCCCGAGTATGCTCAAAGACACCTGCGCCATTCTCGACAACATGGGCTTTAAAGAAGCCCGTGGTGGTGACATGGGCCACTATGTGATTGAGAGAGCATTCGTAGAGCAGTAATGTGACATCACCGGATGGGTGGGCGAAAATCCTGTGGCTGGCGCCGCAGGATTTTTTTATTGGGCGGGGTGTGCATCACTTTCCGGAGGCAAGAGTAACCATGAAAACCGTCAACCTGGTGCTCATTTTGTTGTGGGCTTTGTCTCTGGCTGCCTGCGATAACGACTCTGAGCAGGGGAGCGCCGCACCCGGGTCGGATTTAGCAGCGGTGCCAGGTGATGTGGTGGAGGTTACCCTCGCATTGGACCCGGCGCAGCTGGATTGGGTCGGCCAAAAGGTGTTTCAGAACGAGTGTGCGGGCAGGCTTCAGTGTCTGGTGCACTGGAATCAGGGTGAAGCCTTTCCTTCTTTGGGCATCGGGCATTTTATCTGGTATCCGGCGGCGGTAGAGGGGCGTTTCGTCGAAAGCTTCCCGCAACTGATTGACTACATGCAGCAACGTGGCGCGGATATTCCGGCCTGGTTGCTGGCTCTGCAGCCGTTCGATGCGCCCTGGCCAGACCGGGCTGCGTTTCTTCAAGCGCAGGATTCTGCGCAGGTTGCGCAGTTACGGCAGTTTCTGGCGAAAACCCGGTGGCTGCAGGCGGAGTTTATTTTTCGCCGGGCACAGGCGTCATTGGGGCAGGTACTGGCTGCCGCGCCCGAGGAGCGTCGGCCAGCCCTCCGGGCACATCTTGAAGCGTTGAGCGCGACCCCGGGCGGTGTTTATGCGCTTATGGATTACGTGAACTTCAAAGGAGAAGGGCTTGCGCCCGCTGAACGTTATGACGGCGAGGGCTGGGGCCTGCTACAAGTATTGCTGGCGATGGATGTCGGGCCGGGCCAGCCCCGTCTCGAGGCCTTTCGTGAAGCCGCAGGCCTGGTATTGGCGCGCCGCGCCGGGAATGCGGCGAATGCGATAGAACATGAGCGCTGGCTCCCCGGTTGGCTCAAGCGCCTTGAAACCTACCGGGAGCCTGCGTCATAAGCGAGCTACAGCGGCTCTTTGAGCAGTTGAATTTCTTTGCCGGGTTGGGCTTCCAGCCACCAAGCGTTTTCATCCCAGTCACCCAGAACGATGCGGTGCGCGGGCTTGCCGTTCGCCTCCAGTTCGTGAATGGCCGGGCGGTGGGTATGGCCATGAATCATCAGTTGCAGACCGTGATTTTCCAGTTCACGAACCACTTCCGCCGGTGTGACATCCATGATGGTCTCGGCTTTTCCCTGATTCTTCGCCATGGAGATCTCGCGGAGTTGCCGGGCCATTAGCTGGCGATCTTTCAGAGGGCGGGCGAGCAGCATTTTCACCGTTTGCGGGTTGCGCATATTGGTCCGGAACTTCTGGTATTCCTCATCGGCTGTACAGAGGCTGTCGCCGTGCATGAGCAGTGCCGGGGTGCCGTAGAGATCCACTACGGTGGGATCGTCCAGCAAGGTAGCGCCGGCGCGCTTACAAAAGTCCTCGCCAATCAGGAAGTCCCGGTTGCCGTGCATCAGATAGATGTCGGTGCCAGCGTCACTGACCTTTCTGAGTGCCTTTGCGATCTGCTCCTGTAACGGTGTTCGTTCATCATCACCGATCCAGGCTTCAAAAAAATCGCCAAGGATGTACAGGCGTTCTGCGCCAGGAACCCGCGAACCGAGAAAATCGAGAAAGGCGCCCGTGATGTCCGGGCGCGTTTCTTCCAGGTGCAGATCCGAGATAAACAGCGTGGTCACGCGTCCTCCAGAACCTCGGCTTTTTCGATAATCACATCCTCAAACGGGACATCCTGGTGGCCGGCACGCATGGTGGTGCGGGTGGCGCGAATCTTGTTGACGGTGTCCATGCCCTCGGCGACTTTGCCGAACACGCAATAGCCCCAGCCTTCGGCCGTTTTGGCGGTGTGGTCCAAAAAGCCATTGTTTTCAACGTTAATAAAAAATTGCGCAGTGGCGGAGTGTGGGTCCATGGTGCGTGCCATGGCAACGGCGCCGACCATGTTGCTCAGGCCGTTATCGGCCTCATTCTGGATGGGATCCCGGGTCTTGCGGGGGATCATGCCCGGCTCAAAGCCGCCGCCCTGAACCATGAAGTTGCTGATGACGCGGTGGAAGATCAAACCGTCGTAAAACCCGTCACGAACGTACTGTTCGAAGTTTTTTGCCGTCTCGGGGGCCTTTTCATAGTCCAGTTCGAGTTTGATATCACCAAAATTTGTCTTCAGCAGAATCATCGGGGTTTCCTGTATTTAGGGAGTCAGAAGGTTTACCGCGTTTATTGTACTCAAGAGTTTCCTTCGGTGCATGAGTCCGGCAAGGATTTGTGAGTATAATAGGCGGTTTAAACGGAGCATCCGGACAGCTCCCATGATTCATTCCCTGTTAACAGAGATTGTATGAGCGCCGAGTCGAAGAAAGCCCACAATTTTATCCAGAGCCTGATTGAAGACGCCATTTCCAAAGGGGAGCACACCGGCAAGGTGGTCACGCGCTTCCCCCCGGAGCCTAATGGCTATCTGCATATTGGTCATGCCAAGTCGATCTGCCTGAACTTCGGGATTGCGGAAACCTTTGAAGGTGACTGTAACCTGCGGTACGACGACACCAACCCGGAGAAGGAAAACCAGGAGTACATCGACGCTATCAAGCAGGATGTGGAATGGTTGGGTTATCAATGGGCCGGGCAGGCGCGTTTCGCTTCCGATTATTTTGACCAGCTGTACGCCTTCGCTGAAGAGTTGATCCAGAATGACAAGGCCTATGTCTGTGCGTTGAACGCAGACCAGATGGCGGAGTATCGCGGGTCGCTGAAAGAGCCCGGCAAAAACAGTCCTTACCGGGACCGGCCGGTCGAGGAAAGCCTGCAGTTGTTCCGGGATATGCGTGATGGCAAGTTCCAGAACGGCGAGCTGGTGCTGCGGGCGAAGATTGATATGGCATCGCCCAATATCAATCTGCGCGATCCGATTTTGTATCGTATCCGTTATGCAGATCATCACCAGACCGGCGACAAATGGTGCATCTATCCGATGTACGACTTCACCCACCCGATCTCGGACGCCCTGGAGGGCATTACCCATTCCCTGTGCACGCTGGAATTTGAAGACCATCGGCCGCTGTACGATTGGGTGCTGGATAACATCACCATTCCCTGTCATCCGCGCCAGATCGAATTTGCCCGGCTCTACCTGAATTACACCGTCACCAGCAAGCGGAAGCTGAAACGCCTGGTGGATGAGAATCTCGTCAATGGCTGGAATGATCCACGAATGCCGACCATTTCGGGAATGCGGCGCCGGGGCTATACGCCGGAGTCCATTCGCAACTTCTGCGATATGATCGGCGTGAACAAGGCGGGCGGCACCGTGGATGTGGGGATGCTTGAGCACGCTATCCGCGAGGACCTCAACAGCCGTGCGCCGCGTGCCATGTGTGTGATGAGGCCTTTGAAGGTGACGTTGAACAATTATCCGGTGGGCCAGACCGAAACCCTGACGCTGCCCGTGCATCCGCAGAACCCGGACATGGGGGAGCGGGAGGTTACCTGGAGCCAGACTCTGTATATCGACCACGAAGATTTTGTGATCGAGCCGCCCAGGAAGTGGAAGCGGCTGGCTCCGGACCAGGCCGTGCGTCTGCGTGGGGGGTATGTGATCACCTGCAAGAATGTGGTGCGTGACGAGGCCGGTGAGATTGTCGAACTCCAGTGTGAGTATGATCCGAACACGCTGGGCGTGAATCCGGAGGGTTACAAGCCCAATGGAGTGGTTCACTGGGTCTCGGCCGAGGATAGCGTGGAGACTGACATCAATCTGTACGACCGGCTGTTCAACCACGAGAACCCGGACAGCGATAAGGAAGGCGACATTCTTGATCATCTGAACCCTGAATCCCTGGTGGTTCTCAAGGGGGCCCGGGTTGAGAAAAGTCTGGCACAGCCGCGCACGGATCTCCCTTATCAATTCGAGCGCGAGGGTTATTTCTTCTGTGATCAGGAACTAACCGCCCGCGCCGGCAAGCCGGTATTCAATCGTACGGTGACCCTGAGAGACTCCTGGGGTAAAGGAGGAAAATAATGCGTATCTACAACACGCTGACTCAGCAAAAAGAAGAGTTTAAAACCCTGGAGCCTGGCAAGGTGCGAATGTACGTGTGCGGGATGACCGTGTACGACTACTGTCATCTGGGCCACGCCAGGGTGCTGGTGGCGTTTGATGTGATTACCCGTTACCTCCGTCATTGTGGCTACGACGTACACTACGTGCGTAACATCACCGACATTGACGACAAGATTTTGCGGCGGGCGGATGAAAACGGGGAGGTATATACCGATCTGACCGACCGCATGATCGGGGCCATGCACGAGGATGAGGCCAGATTGGGTGTTTTGTCGCCTACGGAAGAGCCCCGCGCTACCGCTTTTATTGACGACATCATCGCCATGATCCGGACACTGGTCGCAGGAGGTCATGCTTACGCGGCCGATAATGGCGATGTCTATTTTGCGGTGGAGTCGTTCCCCGATTACGGCAAGCTCAGCAAGAAAAAGCTGGACGATCTGCTGGCCGGAGCGCGTGTGGACGTTCAGGAAGCCAAGCGCAGCCCGGCGGATTTCGCACTCTGGAAAGCTGCCAAACCGGGTGAAGTGAGCTGGTCGTCGCCCTGGGGTGAAGGGCGCCCCGGTTGGCACATCGAATGTTCGGCGATGTCCGGCAAATGCCTTGGCGATACTTTTGATATTCATGGCGGCGGGCCGGATCTTTTGTTTCCGCATCATGAAAACGAGATTGCCCAGTCCGAGTGTGCTACTGGCCACAAATTTGTGCACACCTGGATGCACGCCGGCGCCATTCGGGTGAACAAAGAGAAGATGTCCAAGTCACTGGGTAACTTCTTTACCATTCGTGAGATTCTGGAGAAATATCCGGCTGAGGTGGTGCGCTACTTCCTGGTGTCCAGTCATTATCGCAGCCAGGTGGACTACTCCGAGGACAACCTGGCCGAGGCGGGCCGGACTCTGACCAAACTGTATCATGCGCTGCGCGGTGTCGTGCCGGCGAAGAGTGCCGATGTGCCGGAAACCGGGCATGACCGGCAATTTGCAGACGTCATGAATGACGATTTTAATACCGCCGGCGCCATTGCGGTGCTGCATTCGGTGGCCAATGACATCAACCACCAGCGTCGGGAAGGGGACGAGGATGCCGCCAAGCGCAGTGCCGCGGTACTGGTGCGGCTCGGTGGCGTGCTTGGATTGTTGCAGCAAGATCCTGAGGCGTTTTTCCAGGCGGACACAGGCAGTGAGCTAACCGCTGAAGATATTGCCGCTCTGATTCAGGCGCGCGCGGATGCCCGTAAGGCGAGGGACTTTGCCGAGGCCGATCGCATCCGCGACCAGCTGCTTGAAAAGGGCATCATCCTGGATGACAGCCGGGAAGGTACCACCTGGCGCCGGGCCTGATCTGCTTGATCACAAAGCTATGCGCAAGAGGTTGTACGGGAATGACCTCGTAGGGAATTTCCCGTACAATACCGCGCTTTAATCAGAACGTCCCCGCGCTGTGAGGCGCTTGAAGGGGAGTCGGGAACTTCAAACCCATTTGAGGCAAGCAACGATGACAGAACGCGTTCAAGTTGGCGGTATCGAGATCGCCAAGAATCTGTACGATTTCGTAAACAACGAGGCGATCCCGGGCACCGGTATCGACGCTGACAAATTCTGGGCAGAGTTCGACAAGATCGTAAACGAGCTGGCTCCCCGTAATCGGGAATTGCTGCTCAAGCGCGATGAAATCCAGGAAAAGATGGATACCTGGAACCGTGAGCACAAAGGCCAGGCGTTGGATATGGCCGAGTACAAGGCGTTCCTGAAGGAGATCGGCTACCTGGTTGACGAGCCGGCGGATTTCAAGATTACTACCGCCAACGTAGACCCGGAAATTGCGACGATGGCTGGTCCGCAGTTGGTTGTTCCGGTGATGAATGCGCGCTTTGCACTGAATGCTGCAAACGCCCGCTGGGGAAGCCTGTATGACGCGCTGTATGGCACTGATGCCATCTCCGAAGAGGATGGTGCAGAGAAGGGCCGTGGTTACAACCCGGTACGCGGCGCCAAGGTTATCGAGTGGGCCCGTAACCTGCTGGACGGCTCTGCGCCTCTGGCCGCGGGCAGTCACAAGGATGCAGCTCGTTATTACATTGATGGCGGCAAGCTGGCTGTAAAACTGCAGAACGGTGACGTGACCGGCCTGAAAGACGAGTCCGGTTTTGTGGGTTACACCGGCGCGGCAGATGCCCCCACTGGCGTGTTGCTGGTCAAAAACGGAATGCATTTCGAAATCCAGATCGATGCCAGCCATCCGATCGGCAAGGATGACGGTGCTCACGTTAAAGACGTTCTGATGGAGTCTGCCCTGACGACCATCATGGACTGCGAAGACTCGGTAGCTGCCGTAGACGCAGACGACAAGGTCGTGGCCTACAAGAACTGGCTGGGGCTGATGAAGGGTGATCTGGAAGAGTCCTTCGAAAAAGGCGGTAAGATGATGACTCGCCGCATGAACGCCGATCGTACTTATGTTGCGGCCGATGGTAGTGAACTGGCCTTGAAAGGGCGTAGTCTGCTGTTCGTGCGTAATGTGGGCCATCTGATGACCAACCCGGCCATTCTGCTGAAAGATGGTAGCGAAATTCCGGAAGGTCTGATGGATGGCTTGGTGACTTCCCTGATCGCGATTCACGATCTGAAAGGTGACGGCAAGTTCCAGAACAGCACCAAAGGTTCTGTATATATCGTTAAGCCCAAGCAGCACGGCCCGGAAGAAGTGGCGTTTACCGACGAGTTCTTCGGTCGCGTCGAGGATGCTCTTGGTCTACCGCGCTACACCCTCAAAGTGGGTATCATGGACGAAGAGCGCCGTACCACCGTAAACCTCAAGGCCTGTATCCACGCCGCGAAAGAGCGCACGGTGTTCATCAATACCGGCTTCCTGGATCGCACCGGTGACGAGATCCATACCTCTATGGAGCTGGGGCCGTTTATTCGTAAAGGGGCGATGAAGCAGGCTGCCTGGATCAACGCCTACGAGCAGTGGAACGTCGACATCGGCCTTGAAGCCGGTCTGTCAGGGGTTGCCCAGATCGGTAAGGGGATGTGGGCCATGCCGGATCTGATGGCAGGTATGCTGGAGGCCAAAATCGGCCATCCCAAGTCTGGCGCCAATACCGCTTGGGTGCCTTCACCGACTGCCGCTACCCTGCACGCCTCGCATTACCATCAGGTGAATGTGTTCGACGTTCAGAAAGAGCTGGCCAGCCGTCAGCGCGCTGCGCTTGACGATATCCTGACTGTGCCGGTGATGGACGATCCTTCTGCCCTCAGTGCCGAAGATATTCAGCAGGAACTGGACAACAACGCCCAGGGCATTCTGGGTTATGTGGTTCGCTGGATTGATTCCGGTGTAGGTTGCTCGAAAGTGCCGGATATCAACGACGTCGGCCTGATGGAAGACCGTGCAACCTTGCGTATCTCCTCGCAGCTGCTGACCAACTGGCTCTATCACGGTATCTGCTCCGAGGAGCAAATCATGGAGACCATGAAGCGCATGGCTGCGGTAGTCGACAAGCAGAATGCGGGCGATCCGGCCTATCGCAATATGGCACCGAACTTCGATGACAGCATCGCCTTCCAGGCGGCTGTAGATCTGGTGCTGAAAGGGCGTGAGCAGCCGGCCGGTTACACCGAGCCTTTGCTGCACGCGTACCGTCAGAAGGCCAAGGCCAAGTACGGGCAGTAATTAAAACGCCCGGCCAATAAAAAACCCCGCTCCGGCGGGGTTTTTTATTGCCTTAACGCCGGCGTGAGGTGCCGGCTTGCAAGTTGCGATCAGTCTTCCTTGTGGAGGACGTCGGCAGCATACAGGGTGTTTTCCAGCAGTGTCGCGATAGTCATCGGGCCAACACCGCCGGGAACCGGTGTAATGTACGCAGCCCGTTCTGCCGCCGCTTCGAAATCAACATCGCCGCGCAGCTTGCCGTCGTCCATGCGGTTGATGCCTACATCAATGACGGTGGCCCCTGGTTTCACCCATTCGCCCTTGATAATCCCGGGTTTGCCCACAGCGGCCACCAGAATGTCGGCCTCGCCCACGAACTTTTCGAGATTGTCGGTGAACCGGTGGCACACGGTGGTGGTTGCACCTTTCAGGAGCAATTCCATGCTCATGGGGCGGCCGACAATATTGGACGCGCCGACGATAACGGCGTGCTGGCCTTTGTAGGGTGTGTCGATGGAGTCCAGCAGGGTGATGATGCCTGCGGGCGTACAGGGGCGCAGCGTAGGTTTGCGCTGCATCAGGCGACCGGTGTTGTATGGGTGGAAGCCGTCGACATCTTTGTCGGGCCTGATTTTCACCAGAATAGGGTCTGCGTCCAGGTGGGCGGGCAGGGGCAGCTGCACAAGGATGCCGTCGACGGAAGGGTTTTCATTCAGCTCGTCGATCAGAGCCTCCAGGGCGGCCTGAGAGGTGTCTGCCGGCAGGTCGTAGGATAGTGACAGGATGCCGGCCTGTTCGCAGGCCTTGCGCTTGTTGCCAACGTAAACCTGTGATGCCGCATCGTTGCCAACGAGTACCACGGCCAACCCGGGGGCTCGCAGACCCATCTGTTTTCTGGTTTCGACCCCGGCGGCCACCTCTTGCCGGACCCGGGCTGCAATGTCTTTTCCGCTTATCAGTTTAGCGCTCATGTTTCCGTCTTGTCGGTTTGGGCATGAAGAGTTGAAGGCCTGGCATTGTCTCATGCTTCAAAGGTAAGGCCAATGTAATGGCGCTGGTCAGGCCGGGAACTTCTCCCGTTTAACAGGGTCACACCATTCGGAAAAATGCAGTCCACCAGCATTCTTTTTGAGGAATTTCAGAATTCATGTTGACGGATACCGTCGGCGCCGGTAATATGCGCGCCAACTTTGCTGAGGCACTTGTTGTTCAGTTTTAACGGGGTATAGCGCAGTCTGGTAGCGCGCCTGCTTTGGGAGCAGGATGTCGGGAGTTCGAATCTCTCTACCCCGACCATTTTCTGGATATTCAGGTGGGCGAACGGTCAAGCGCCCGTAGCTCAGCTGGATAGAGCATCCGCCTTCTAAGCGGATGGTCGCAGGTTCGAGTCCTGCCGGGCGCGCCATCTTGGGTCAGCCAAGAGGCACCGGACTCGCCGGACCAGCAAAGTTACCGAAGTAGGAAGCGCCTCTCAATGTGCTTCCCGATTGTGGTGGACGTAGCTCAGTTGGTAGAGCTCAGGATTGTGACTCCTGCGGTCGAGGGTTCGAACCCCTTCGTCCACCCCATTTTTCCCCTTGTTTTTCTCCGAGCTCCCTGTTCAATAGTTGGTACAGCTCCGGATATGCGAGAGTGGCGGAATTGGTAGACGCACTGGATTTAGGTTCCAGCGGGGCAACCCGTGAGAGTTCAAGTCTCTCCTCTCGCACCACCCTTTCTTTTTTTCGTTTTATCCCCATAAAGTTCATCTGCTTCGCTGTTATGCGTGTCTCAAACCCGTATTGCGGGCGGTCGGGTGATTCTCTCGGCGGGGTAAACCGTGATAAACTACCGGCTTTTAATTTTGCGCCCCTGTAGGGTGGGTTTCTCCTGCGGGGATTTTGGTTTTAATTTCATTCACCTACAGAATCTGTAATTTGAGGAACTTCCATGCAAGTGTCTGTTGAAACGACCTCCAACATCGAGCGTCAAATGACGATTGGTGTGCCCGCCCAGGAAATCGACCAGGCGGTTCAGAAACGCCTGCAGGAAACTGCTCGCACCGTGCGCCTGAACGGTTTCCGCCCTGGCAAAGTTCCCATGAGCGTGGTCAAGCGTCGTTTCGGTGCCAGCGTTCGGCAGGAAGTGGTCGGCGAGGTGATGCGCGACAACTACATCAAGGCCTTGCAGGAGCAGGATATCAATCCAGCGGGCTGGCCGAAGTTCGAGCCGAAGACGATGGAAGAAGGCAAGGATCTTGAATTCGTTGCCATTTTTGAGGTTCTTCCTGAAATCGAACTGGGTGACCTGAGCAAAATCAGTGTTGAAAAGCCGGCGTCGGATGTGACTGACAAGGATATCGACAACATGATCGATAATCTGCGTCGTCAGCAGGCCACTATGAAAGAAGTCAAGCGCAAGTCCAAGAACAAGGACATTGTCACTATTGATTTCAAGGGTTCCATTGAGGGTGAAGAATTCGAAGGCGGTTCTGCCGAAGGCCATCGGCTGACTCTGGGCTCTGGCCAGATGATTCCGGGCTTCGAAAAAGGCATCGTTGGCGGCAAGGCCGGTGAAGACCTGGAGATCGAAGTGGAATTCCCTGAGGATTACCACAACGAAGATCTGGCAGGTAAGCCAGCCAAGTTCGAAATCAAGATCCATAAGGTTGAAGAACCTCAGCTGCCCGAGCTGGACCAGGAGTTCTTCCAGCGCTTTGGCATTGAGGCTGAAGACGAAGCCACTTTCCGCGAGGAAGTGAAAAAGAACATGGAGCGAGAGCTCAAGCAGGCGGTGTCCAACAAGGTCAAGAATGACGTTGTCGACGGTCTGCTGGAAACCACAGAGCTGGAAGTGCCCACTGCTCTGGTTGACCAGGAAATTGACCGTCTGCGCCAGGACGCGGTTCAGCGCTTTGGTGGTCAGGTCGATTTCCAGCAACTGCCGAAGGAAATCTTCGAGGAACAGGCGCAGCGTCGCGTGAAGACCGGCCTGCTGTTCCAGGAAGTTGTCAAGAAGAACGATCTGAAAGCAGACGATGCGAAAGTGGAAGAAAAGATCCAGGAGATCGCTTCTACGTATGAACAGCCGGATGAAGTGATTGCGCACTTCAGCAGCAATCCGGATCAGAAGGCACAGATCGAATCGTCTGTCCTCGAAGATGCCGTGGTTGATTTTGTTCTCGGCGAAGCCCAGGTTAAAGAGAAAAAGATGAAGTATGAGGAAGCGGTACAGGCAGGTCAGCCGCAGCGCTGATCTCTGTGGGGCTTTGCCCCGGTGCCGTGCCCTGGAAGCAGCCGGTGTGTCCGGCTGTTTTCATCTGGGCCATCTGCTGGCAAAGTACATGGGATCCGGCATACTGCGGGCCCGTCGCCAAGCAGAAGACCATACCAATGTCCAAAAGGAGTTCAGGCGCACATGACGCAGAAACCGTTTGATGGCCCCACCATGGTAACCAGTTCTGGCCTGGTACCGATTGTTATCGAACAGACGGCGCGAGGCGAGCGTTCGTTCGATATCTATTCTCGTTTGCTCAAGGAGCGGGTGATCTTTCTGGTTGGACCGGTTGAAGATCATATGGCAAATCTGGTGGTTGCCCAGTTGCTGTTCCTGGAGTCCGAAAATCCGGATAAGGATATTCACCTGTATATCAACAGCCCGGGTGGGTCAGTCTCTGCCGGAATGTCTATTTACGATACCATGCAGTTTATCAAGCCGGATGTAGCCACTTTGTGTATTGGTCAGGCTGCCAGCATGGGGGCCTTCCTGCTCTCTGGCGGTGCCAAGGGTAAGCGTGCTTGCCTGCCGCATTCGCGGGTAATGATCCACCAGCCTCTGGGCGGCTATCAGGGGCAGGCATCGGATATCGAGATCCATACCCGCGAGATCCTGAAAATCCGGCATACTCTCAACGACCTGCTGGCAGAGCACACAGGCCAGGATCTTGAGACGATTGCACGTGATACCGACCGGGACAATTTTATGGATCCCGCACAGGCGAAAGAGTACGGACTCATCGATACAATACTTGATAAGCGCGTATCGAATAAATAATACTGAAAGTCATCGCATCACTACCGGCCTGCGTACACAACGCGACGCAGGCCAACGAAGAACAGAGGTATTTCAATGGCAGATGAAAGAAACGGCAGAGGCGACGATAACGGCAAGTTGCTTTACTGCTCGTTTTGCGGAAAGAGCCAGCATGAAGTCCGTAAGCTCATTGCAGGGCCCTCGGTGTTCATCTGCGACGAGTGCGTCGACTTGTGCAATGACATTATCCGTGAGGAAATTCAGGAGAATGCTCCGGAGGAGGCGAGTGATCGTTTGCCTGCCCCGGCGGAGATTCGAGAGAACCTGAACGAATACGTCATTGGCCAGGATCGTGCCAAGATCGTCCTTTCTGTAGCGGTGTATAACCACTACAAGCGGCTTCGCTACGGCGAGGGTAAAAGTGACGTTGAGCTGGGCAAAAGTAACATTTTGCTGATCGGCCCGACCGGTAGCGGTAAAACCCTGCTGGCCGAGACGATGGCACGGATGCTCAATGTTCCATTTACCATTGCCGATGCCACCACGCTGACGGAAGCCGGGTATGTCGGGGAAGATGTCGAGAACATCATCCAGAAGTTGTTGCAGAAGTGTGACTACGACGTTGACAAGGCGCAGCGCGGTATCGTCTATATTGATGAGATCGACAAAATCTCCCGCAAATCGGACAACCCGTCCATTACCCGTGACGTTTCCGGTGAGGGCGTGCAGCAAGCGCTGCTCAAGCTGATCGAAGGCACCGTCGCATCGGTTCCGCCGCAGGGTGGCCGGAAACATCCCCAGCAGGAATTTCTGCAGGTAGATACCGGCAATATCCTGTTTATCTGTGGTGGCGCGTTCGCAGGGCTCGACAAGGTGATTCAGGAGCGTTCTGAGCGATCATCTATCGGCTTTTCGGCGACGGTTAAAAGCCAGGATGACAGCAAAAGCACCGGCGACATTATTCGCGATGTGGAGACCGAAGATCTGGTCAAATTTGGCCTGATCCCCGAGTTTGTTGGCCGCTTGCCGGTGGTGGCAACGCTGACCGAGCTCGACGAAGATGCGCTGGTTCAGATCCTGACAGAGCCGAAGAATGCTCTGACCAAGCAGTACCAGAAGCTGTTTGACATGGAAGGCGTGGAACTGGATTTCCGGGAAGATGCACTGCGGGCGGTTGCTCGCAAAGCCATGGATCGGAAGACCGGTGCCCGGGGGCTTCGCTCCATTATGGAGGCCACACTGCTGGACACGATGTATCAGATTCCGTCTGAGCACGACGTTTCCAAGGTGGTGATTGACGAAAGCGTTATTAAAGGTGATTCCGAGCCTTTCAAGATCTACGCCAGCAGCGACCACGCCAAGGCGGTGCCAGAGGACTGACAGGTTCTGGCACGTTCAGATCCGGATAAAAAAGGGGCGTTTAACGCCCCTTTTTTATCGCGCTTTGCCCGGTTTGCTCTCCCTGATATTTCCTGTCGTAGAATATTGCAATTTTTGCCAGCGCCCCAATGTTGGGTGATATGCTGAAAGAAATACTGTCAGAGGATTCCCCATGACCCGTATACCTGAAGAAACTGTGCAAGAATACCCGCTGCTTCCCCTGAGAGACGTGGTGGTGTTTCCGCACATGGTGGTCCCGTTGTTTGTGGGCCGCGAAAAATCCATTCAGGCGCTTGAAGCGGCAATGGAGGGCAGTAAGGAAATCCTGCTGGTGGCCCAGAAAGATGCTGCCACCGATGAGCCTGGCCCCAAAGATGTGTTCTCTATGGGCACCCTGGCCACGGTATTGCAGATGCTTCGTCTCCCGGATGGCACGGTCAAGGTGCTGGTCGAAGGCAATGCGAGGGCTGCCATCTCGGGCATTGAAGAAGGGGACTATCTCTCCGGCCAGGCGATGCTGCTGGACGAGGAAGTCTTGCCCGAGCGTGAGAGCGAAGTTCTGAGCAAGACTCTGATGGATGAGTTTGAGAAGTACGTCAAGCTATCTAAAAAGGTGCCATCGGAAGTTTCCAATGCCCTGACCGGAATCACTGAGCTGGAGCGACTGGCTGACACCATGGCCGCGCACCTGGAAATGCGGATTCCCGAAAAGCAGGAGTTACTGGAAGCGCTGGAGGTTCGTACCCGCGTCGATTTGTTGCTTGGCAAACTCGACGGCGAAATCGACCTGATTGAAGTGGAAAAGCGCATTCGGGGCCGCGTGAAAAAGCAAATGGAACGCAGCCAGCGCGAGTACTACCTGAACGAACAGATGAAGGCTATCCAGAAGGAAATGGGGCAGCTGGGTGAAGGTAACAACGACTTCGAGGAGCTTGAACAGAAGCTCGAAGAAGCCGGACTGCCGGAAGAGGCCCGCAAAAAGACGGAAACCGAGCTTAACAAGCTCAAGATGATGTCGCCGATGTCGGCCGAGGCGACCGTAGTGCGCGGGTATATTGACTGGATGCTGGCAATACCCTGGAAAAAGCGCAGTCGCGTTCGTCACGATCTGGAGAAAGCCCGGGACATTCTGGATCGCGACCATTACGGCCTGGATGAGGTCAAGAAACGGATTCTGGAGTACCTGGCTGTCCAGAGCCGGGTGAAGAAGGTCAAGGGGCCGGTACTGTGCCTGGTGGGGCCTCCTGGCGTGGGTAAGACGTCTCTTGGTCAGTCTATTGCCAGGGCAACGAATCGGAAATACACCCGGATGGCGCTGGGTGGTGTGCGTGATGAAGCCGAGATCCGGGGGCATCGCAAGACCTATATTGGCGCGTTGCCCGGGAAGTTGTTGCAGAAGCTCTCCAAGGTGAGCGTGAAAAATCCGCTGTTCCTGTTCGATGAAATCGACAAGATGGGCATGGATCACCGGGGTGATCCCGCGTCGGCGCTGCTCGAGGTTCTTGACCCGGAGCAGAACCACACCTTCAACGACCATTACCTGGAGGTCGATTACGATTTGTCGGATGTGATGTTCGTTTGCACATCCAACTCCATGGATATCCCCCCGGCGCTGCTGGACCGGATGGAGATTATCCGCATCCCTGGGTATACCGAAGACGAGAAGGTGAATATCGCCTTGCGTTATCTTCTCCCCAAGCAGCTCAAGGCTAACGGCCTGCGCAAAGACGAGCTGAAGTTGCCGGAGGACACGCTTCGTGACTTGATCCGCTATTACACCCGGGAGGCTGGTGTGCGGGGGCTGGAGCGTGAGATTGCGAAAATCTGCCGCAAGGTGGTCCGCGAACACGTGGAGAGCAGTGCCAAGGCCTCTATTACTCTGACGCCTGACTTGCTGGAGGACTATTCCGGGGTCAAGAAGTTCAATTACGGGCTGGCGGAAGAGACTAATCAGATCGGTCAGGTGACCGGGCTGGCCTGGACCCAGGTGGGTGGTGAATTGCTGACCATTGAGTGCGCGCTGACCCCCGGCAAGGGGCGTGTGGTGAAAACCGGTTCCCTTGGCGATGTCATGCAGGAGTCAATTCAGACGGCGCTGACGGTGGTCCGAAGCCGGGCTGCCGGCCTGGGTGTGAGTGATGATTTTCATGAAAAACATGATCTTCACATCCATGTGCCCGAGGGCGCGACCCCGAAAGATGGGCCCAGTGCGGGTACCGGTATGTGCACAGCGCTGGTTTCTGCATTGACCCGTATACCGGTTCGTGCCGATGTGGCGATGACTGGCGAGATCACCCTGCGCGGCCGGGTTCTGGCCATCGGTGGTTTGAAAGAAAAGCTCCTGGCGGCCCACCGGGGCGGCATAAAAACGGTTATTATTCCGGACGAAAATGTCAGGGATCTCAAAGAGATACCCGAAAACATCAAGGAGTCTCTCGAGATTCGCCCGGTGAAGTGGATTGACGAAGTGCTGGATATCGCGCTGGCCTATCAGCCGGAGCCGCGCACTGAAAATACAGGCGAGGAAGCCGGAAAAGCGACCACAAATGACGATTCCGGCGATGCTGCAGAGCGCATAAATACACATTAAACACCGGATGAGTTGTTGACACGCCTGAGAGCCCGTTGGTATAACTGTTTCGCCGTGAAGCAGCCAATACCAAGGGCTCCCGCGCAGTAAGTGCCTATTCCAAACATCGGTTTAACGCCGCAAGGAATAAAAAAACTGAAGAATGGAATTCTCCAATCGCTTATGCGATAGTCGAGAACCTCCGCGAGAAAATAAACCGACCTATAACATCTTCAACCTGAAATCGAAGGGGTTTAGTGTGAACAAGTCCGAATTGATCGATGCAATTGCCGAGTCCGCAGACATCTCGAAAGCCGCAGCTGGCCGTGCGCTCGACGCCATGACCAACTCCATCACCGGTGCTCTGCAGAAAGACGACCAGGTTACCCTGATCGGCTTTGGCACCTTTTCTGTAAAAGAGCGTGCTGCCCGTACCGGTCGCAACCCGCAGACTGGCGCAGAAATCAAGATTCCGGCCTCCAAAGTGCCTGGATTCAAGGCAGGTAAGGCCCTGAAAGACGCCGTTAAGTAAAGGCTCTTTCTTTGACAGTCCCGGTTTCCGGGGCTGTCACTAGAATTCAAGGCGCATTCCGGTAAGGGTGCGCCTTTTTGCGTGTTAAGGTAACGCAAGCCAGCTCTCGCCTCACCATTACCAACAGCAGAACCTTGAACAGGGATTCGGGAACAACATGCTTCAAGATATTCGGGACAACGCCCAGAGTACGATTGCCAAGGTTATCGTTGGCCTTCTCATTATTTCCCTCTCGATTTGGGGGATGGATGCCATTATTGGTGGCTTCACCGGTGAGCCTGAAGTGGCCACAGTCAATGGACAGGACATCACTGAGCGGGAGTTTCTGCGTACCGTCCAGATGGAAAGCCAGCAGCGCCTGATGCAGATGGAGAGCCCTGATCCG
This sequence comes from Marinobacter sp. VGCF2001, assembly GCF_049943275.1. Taxonomy (NCBI): domain Bacteria; kingdom Pseudomonadati; phylum Pseudomonadota; class Gammaproteobacteria; order Pseudomonadales; family Marinobacteraceae; genus Marinobacter; species Marinobacter sp. VGCF2001. The sequence continues at coordinate 469,989 of NZ_JBNFVX010000001.1, read as the reverse complement.
TCGTTGCTGAACGAAGATCAGATTCGTCAGGACGTGCTTGATGCGTTGATCCGGGAAGCTGTACTGACCCAGGATGCTGAGAGTCAGGGGCTGGAACTGACTGATGCCGACATAGATGCGCTGATCACGCAGATGCCCCAGTTCCAGGTGGATGGTCAGTTTAATCGTGACCGGTTCGTGGCCACCGTGCGCAATGTGGGGATGGGCGTTGCCGAGTTCCGTGAGAGTATGCGCAAGAATTATGTCGTTAACCAGATTCGCGCAGCCATAGCCCAGACCGGTCTGGTTGCGCCGGCGAATGCAGCCCAGCTGCTTGCCATCCAGAACCAGACTCGTGACTTCCAGGTGCTTATGCTGGACGCTGCCAGTGTTCAGGATCAGGTGGAGGTGACCGGGGCCGACGTTGAAGACTACTACCATGATAATGCAGGCCAGTTCAGTCAGCCGGAACAGGTGGACGCCGCTTATATCAGTTTGTCCCAGGGGGCATTGGCAGGCGCAATCGAGGTTTCAGAAGAAGAGCTGCGTGACTACTACCAGCAGCGTGCCGAAGAGTTCGCACGCGAAGAGCGTCGGGCCGCGCATATTCTGGTGGAAGCCGGTGACGGCGCACAGGAAACCCTGAAGACAATCCAGCAGCGTCTGGAGGCCGGTGAATCCTTTGCAGAACTGGCAGAGGAGTATTCGGTTGATACGGTATCGGCCCAGGAGGGCGGTGATCTCGGGTTTGCCGGCCGGGGAGTCTACGATGAAGCCTTCGAGGAGGCGCTATTCGGGCTTGACGAGGGTGACGTATCGGCTCCGGTTGAGACCAGTTTTGGTTTGCACCTGATCAAGCTGGAAGAGGTTCGCCGTTCCGATGTGCCTTCGTTTGATGAATTGCGTGACGAGCTGCGCCTGGAGCTCGCCAGTGCCCGTGCCACAGAGCGCTTCGCAGAAGTGCGGGCGCAACTCGCCGATGCCGCCTATGCCGCCGACGATCTGTCAGGGCCTGCCGAAGAGCTTGGCCTTGAGATTCGCGTGGTCGAGGGTGTCAGCCAGGACGGCGGTGCCGCGCCCTTTGATCACGCCGGCCTGGTACGTCAGTTGTTCTCGGAGGATGTACTCGAGGAAGGTTACAACACGGAGCTGATCGATGTGGGTGATAATGTGTCAGTGGTGGCACGGGTCCGGGAGTATCACGAACCTCGACAGTTGGCGCTCGCTGAAGTTGAGCAGGAGATCCGGAGCATCCTGGAGAGCAAGGCAACCCGGGATGCACTTGCGGCTCGCGTGGATGAGCTGGCTGAACAGCTGCAACAGGGTGCCGCCACAGACGAACTCGACGCCGGCCAGTGGCAAGTGTTTGAGGACCAGGGGCGGAATGTAGGCGGATTGAGCCCGCTCGTGGTTCAGGAAGTGTTCTCGATGCCGAGACCGGCGGAAGACGCCCCGACGGTTGGCCGTGTCGTCACCAGCAATCAGGCGGCGGTGATCGTACTGAGCGGCGTTGACGAGGGAGAGGTTGACCGGGATGGCCCGGAATACCAGCAGCTTCAGGGGTTCCTGGTGCAGCTTGAGGGGCAGCGGGAATACACTGCGTACCAGCAGCATCTGCGCAACACCGCTGAAGTTGAGAGAAACTGAGTTAGCGATAGCCTGAAAGCCCCCGGTCGGGGGCTTTTTTTATGCCTCCGGCATCATCAGTCTTTCGGGAAGCGGGTGGCCTTGAGGCTTTCCTTGATCCTCTTGAGGTGTGCCAGGAAATCCGGGCCGCGTTTCAGGGTTACGCCGGTTGCCAGGATGTCGATAACGGTTAAGTGGATGATCCGGGATGACATGGGCATGTACACCTCGGTATCTTCGGGGGCGGTGACGCCCACGACCACCGTGCAGAATTCTGCGAGTGGGGATTCCGGATTGGTTATACCAATCACCGTCGCTCCGTTTTCACGGGCAACCCGGGCAATGTCCACGCTCTCTTTGGTCCGCCCGGTATAGGAGATTAGCACAATGACATCACCAACCTGTGAGCCCGCCGCGACCATTCGCTGCATGAGTGCATCGTCGTAGGACGTGACCGGAATATTGAACCGAAAAAACTTGTGTTGTGCGTCGAGCGCCACGGAGGCCGAGCCGCCCATGCCGAAGAAATGGATCTGCTTCGCCTGAATGAGATGGTCGATGGCAACGGCCAGGGCCTTGTGATCGAGTGACTGACGCGCTTTGTCCAGGTTGGCGATGGTGCTCAGCATGATTTTATCTGCGAACTCAGACACCGTGTCGTCCGGCTCGATATTCTGGCCAACGTACGGGGTGCCTGTGGCAATGCTCTGGGCCAGTCGGATCTTGAAGTCCGGAAATCCGGTGGCTGAGAACCCCCGGCAGAAGCGGTTCACCGTAGGCTCGCTGACATTGGCGGCACGGGCGAGAGCTGCGATGCTATAGCGGGTGGCAGCGCTCGGGTCTTTCAGAATGGCCTCCGCCACTTTGCGTTCAGACTTGTTGAGCTTTTCAAGCCGGGCCTGGATATCTTCCAGCAGATTGTCTTCCCGGTGCGTGTGACTTGTCCCCATGGGTGGATACTCCGTGCCTCTATATGGTTCCGTCTCATCTGAAGCTCCGGAGTATACCGTGTTACGGGGCTCCTTTGGGTAGTCAAAGTGTCAAATAACGTGTGTATCTGCAGTTGAAGGCAGCGTTTGGTCATGTTTTTGTCTAAGATTACTACGGGCTGCTTTTCCGGTGCGGGGCAGCAGCTTGTTATCAGAGGAGCCATTGATGGTAGAGCACTCGAATACCCGCTGCGATATTCTGCTGTTTGGAGCGCTGGGCGATCTGGCGCGGCGCAAGCTATTTCCAGCGCTTTATCACCTGGAACGCGCAGGGTTGCTGGCCGCAGGTAGCCGAATTCTGGCGCTTGCCCGCTCGCAGACAACGACCAGGGAAGTGCGAGAACGCTTGTTCAGCCAGCTTCGGCAGCACGTGAAAGACCGTGACTTTGATCCGGAGATTGCAGAGGCCTTTCTTGGCAGGGTTGAATATTGTGTCCTGGATTTTTCAGACCCGCAGGGCTACCACGCGCTTCGTGAATGGCGTGACGAGCCAAATAACGAGCTGATCGTGTACATGGCCACACCGCCTTCAATGTATGGCGTGATCGCCCGAAACCTTAAAGCAACGGATTGCTGCAACGAGCGAACCCGGGTGGTGGTCGAGAAACCCATTGGGCACGATCTTGAATCTTCCCGGGTAATCAATGACGAGCTCGGAGAGGTTTACCGGGAAAACCAGCTGTTCCGCATTGATCATTACCTCGGTAAGGAGACGGTGCAGAATCTCATCGCCCTGCGCTTTGCCAACAATCTGTTCGCCTCCCAGTGGGACCAGAATCATATCTCCCATGTGGAAATCACGGTAGCAGAGAGTGTGGGAATCGAAGGTCGTTGGGGCTACTTTGACCAGGCTGGCCAGATTCGCGATATGATCCAGAATCATCTGCTCCAGTTACTGTGCCTGATCGCGATGGACCCACCGGCCGATTTGTCTGCAGACAGCATCCGTGACGAAAAAGTGAAGGTGTTGAAGGCCCTGAAACAGATCAGTCCCGATATGATGGACCAGTACGTTGTGCGCGGGCAATACACCGCCGGTACCAGCGATGGCAAGCCGGTGCCGGGCTATCTGCAGGAGGAGGGCGCGAATCGCGGTAGCGCTACAGAAACGTTTGTGGCGCTGAAGGCGGAAATCGACAACTGGCGCTGGTCTGGTGTGCCGTTTTACATCCGCACAGGCAAGCGGCTGCCGGAAAAGCTCTCCCAGATCATCATCCATTTCAAGCCGGCCCCGCACTATATTTTCGATCCGGATCAGCAGCATCTTGCGAATAACAAGCTGATTATCCGGTTGCAGCCGGATGAGGGTATGGCCCTGAAAATACTGACCAAGGAGCAGGGGCTGGATAAGGGTATGCGCCTTCGGCAGGGGCCGCTGGAGCTGACGTTTTCAGAAACCTTTGAGGCCGATCGTATTCCCGATGCCTACGAAAGGCTGTTGTGGGAAGTGATGAAAGGTAATCAGTATCTGTTTGTCCGTCGGGATGAGGTTGAATACGCCTGGCGCTGGGTCGACCGGATTATCGGTAACTGGAAAGACCGTGGAGAGCCCCCGAAGCGATACGCAGCGGGTACCTGGGGCCCGGTGGCGTCAATTGCAATGATTACCCGCGATGGCAGGAGCTGGTATGAAGACGCATGAGCTTGATCTACCCCCTGGGATTGAGTTTCATGGCAATAACAGTGCAGAGCAGACAGCGGAGGCTCTCGCTTTAGCGGTGTCGGATGTGCTCGCACGCAAGCTGGCAGCGGGAGAGAGGGCCAGTCTTGCCGTATCCGGTGGTTCCACACCGTTACTCTTTTTCAGGGCATTAGCCGATCAGGATCTGGACTGGTCGCGGGTCGACATTCTTCTGGTTGATGAGCGCTGGGTGTCAGAAGACGATCCCGCCAGCAATACGGCGCTGGTGAAGCGTTGTCTCCTGGTTGGCAGGGCGGCGAAGGCGCGTTACTTCGGGCTCAAACAGCCCGGGAAAAATCCTGTGCAGGCACTCGGCGCCGTGCAGGGCGGGCTTTCAGAGCTTACCCTGCCTCTCGATGTGGTTGTGTTGGGGATGGGTAACGATGGTCACACCGCGTCGCTGTTTCCCGATGCACCGGAGTTGGCTATGGCCATGGATGAACAGAATGACAGCCTGGTGGCGGCTATGACGCCGGGGTCCCAGCCCCATGGCAGAATCACCCTGACCCGGGCCGTGCTGTCGAAGGCGGATTTTACCGCGCTGCACCTGAAGGGAGAGGATAAGCTGAATACACTGCGTCAGGCGTGTCAGTTTCCCGCCGAGGAGCTCGCCATGCCTGTGCGCGCATTCCTGAAGCCCGGTCTCGAGATATTCTGGAGCCCCTAGCGCGTGTTTTGTGATTTATTGCCAATCCATTGAGGGAGATCGCCATGAACCAGTTATCTGAAGAGCATCGCGAGCGCCTGCGTTCCGTGCTTGATGCGTCAGCTCTGGTGCCGGTAATTACCATTCAGGATCCTGAGGATGCCGTTCCCCTCTGTCGGGCGCTGGTGGAAGGGGGCATCCGTGTGCTCGAAATTACGCTGCGCACCGACCATGGCGTGCGCGCTATTGAGCAGGTGAGGCAGGCTATCCCTGAAGCGTGGGTGGGGGCGGGCACCGTCACCAGTATTGCGCAGTATCGTCAGGTTGAGGCTGCCGGCGCGCAGTTTGTCATTACTCCCGGTGTTACCGAGGCGCTTCTGGAATTTGGTGTTACGTCGGAGGCGCCGTTGTTACCGGGTATTTCGACGGTTTCGGAGCTGATGATGGGCTACGCCATGGGGTATCGTGATTTCAAGTTTTTCCCGGCCGAGGTTTCGGGCGGTGTTGCCGCGCTCAAAGCCTTTGGCGGTCCGTTTCCCGATGTGGCGTTTTGTCCGACCGGGGGCATCCGTCGGGAAACGGCCCGGGATTATCTGGCACTGCCGAATGTGCGTGCTGTGGGTGGTTCCTGGTTGACGCCGGCAAGGGCTGTCAAAGAGAAAAACTGGCAGTCCGTGGCCGATATTGCCAGAGACAGTCTGGCCGATCTTTGAGAGAAGCTGCAGGAAACCCGCCGCGAGGGCGGGCTTTCCGGAAAGGCACTGGTCTGTGCCGGTGTGCGCCCGGCTTAGCGGATATCGCTGCCAACGCGGACAATCTTCATGGTGTTGGTGCCGCCCTGGGCATTCACGTAGTCACCCTTGGTAATAACCACCAGATCGCCCTCGGAAACCACTTCCCGGCGGCGCAATTCCTCGACCGCCTCGGCGTTGGTCTTCTCATTGGCAATCCGGGCAGAGTCGAACGGCACGGTCTGCACACCACGGAACAGGGTCACGCGATGCTGCGTCGAGTGGTGGCGCGACAGCGCAAAAATCGGCAGGCTCGATTTGATGCGGGACATCAGTCTGGGTGTGGCCCCGGTCTCGGTCATGCAGATGATCGCCCGCACACCCTGCAAATGGTTGGCGGCGTACATCGCGGACAGGGCAATGGCTTCGTCTACCCGCTCCATGCTCTCGTGGATCCGGTGCTTCGACTGGTGCATTGAGGGGTGCCGCTCGGCGCCCAGACAAATGCGCACCATGGCTTCTACGGCTTCTTCGGGGTAATCGCCAACGGCGGTCTCGGCGGAGAGCATCACGGCATCGGTGTAATCCATCACCGCGTTGGCAACATCGGACACTTCCGCGCGGGTGGGCATGGGGTTGGTGATCATCGACTCCATCATCTGGGTCGCAGTGATCACCGCCCGGTTCAGAACCCGGGCACGGGCAATGATGTGTTTCTGGACGGCCACCAGTTCAGCGTCGCCAATTTCAACGGCGAGGTCACCGCGGGCAACCATGACGGCATCTGAGGCCTCTATTACGGCATCCAGCGCCTCGTCGTCGTGGGCCAGTTCGGCCCGCTCGATTTTCGCCACCAGGCCGGCCTCGGATCCGGCTTCCCGCAGCAGTTTGCGCGCGGTGTGCATATCATCCGCGGTACGCACGAATGAGACGGCGACATAGTCTGCGCCCAGTTTGGCGGCGGTCAGGATGTCCTGCTTGTCCTTCTCGGTCAACGCGTCGGCCGATAGTCCGCCCCCCCGTTTGTTGAGCCCCTTGTTATTGGACAGTGGGCCGCCGATCAGAACCCTGGAGGTGATGCTGTGGTCGTCAACGGAAGTGACTTCCATTTCAATACGGCCATCGTCCAGAACCAGAATGTCACCGGTGGTCACATCGTCGATCAGTTGCTCGTAGTCTATGCCCACCTGCTCGGCGGTGCCGGCACTTTTGTCCATGCTCGCATCAAGAACGAAGGTTTGTCCCGCCGTGAGGATGACCTTGTTGTCGGTAAAGCGAGCGATACGCAGTTTGGGCCCCTGGAGGTCGGCCAGCAGTGCCACAAAGCGCCCCTCGGCTGCGGCGGCTTCACGCACCTGCTGTGCGCGGTTCATGTGCTCTTCGGCACTTCCGTGGGAAAAATTCAGGCGGGTGACGTCGACCCCCGCTTTGATAATGGCGGACAGTGATTCCGGGCTGTCGGTGGCCGGGCCGAGAGTGGCGACGATTTTGGTACGCCTGAGCATAGCGGTATCCCTTGTATTTGTTCGCCGGCAAGGCAGGAGTATTGACCCTGGCCGGCAGTCAATGAAAACTGGTATCAGTATCCCGGGAGGTAATGACCATTGCGTTACACGATCCGGTATTCGTCCGGCGCGACGGATGGGGCTGCCCGAAACAATATGTAGTAAATATAACAAAATAATGAAGTTTTTTTGCGATTTTGTCTATATTTAGAGGTAATTTTTCTTTCAGTTGCGACGAATATCGCGTGGTTCAGTCAAGGAGGCTGCCCGATGCACCCGACCGTAGAGAAAGTCACTGAGCGCATTGTGCGCCGCAGCCGCGCTACCCGGGAGGATTACCTCAGCCGAATGCGCGAGCTGGGGCGAAACTCGCCGCAGCGCAGCTCATTGTCTTGTGGCAACCTCGCCCATGGATTCGCTGCGTGCAGCCCCGGGGACAAGGACACACTGACCTTCATGAACAAGGCCAATGTCGCCATTGTAACGGCATACAACGATATGCTGTCGGCCCACCAGCCTTACGGGGGCTATCCGGACGCTATCCGCCGCGCGGCCCAGGGTATGGGGTCTGTGGCTCAGGTGGCGGGGGGCACGCCGGCCATGTGTGATGGTGTGACCCAGGGCCAGCCCGGGATGGAGCTCAGCCTGTTTTCCCGGGATACCATTGCCATGAGCACGGCTGTCGCCCTGAGTCATAATATGTTCGACGCAACGCTGTTGCTGGGTATTTGCGACAAAATTGTACCCGGATTGTTGATTGGTGCTTTGAGTTTCGGCTATCTGCCGACGGTTCTGGTGCCCGCCGGCCCCATGCCTTCCGGGCTACCCAACAAAGAAAAGCAGCGTATCCGGCAGCTCTATGCCGAGGGCAAAATCGGCAGAGACGCGCTTCTTGAGGCCGAGAGTCAGTCCTACCACAGCCCCGGTACCTGTACCTTTTATGGCACGGCCAACAGTAACCAGCTGCTGGTTGAGGTTATGGGGCTTCATATGCCGGGTGCGGCATTTGTGAACCCTGATACGCCGCTACGGTCTGCGCTGACGCAGGCCGCGACCGAGCAGGTGATTCGCTTGTCGAAGCCCAATGGCGGGGAGCTGGGGCTGGCCGATATGGTAAACGAGAAATCGATTGTGAATGCCCTGGTGGCCCTGTTGGTGACGGGGGGCTCGACCAATCACACGATTCACTGGATCGCAATCGCACGGGCTGCAGGAGTTATTATCGACTGGAGCGATTACGCGGAACTGTCATCTGCGGTTCCCTCTCTGACTCGCATTTACCCCAATGGGCAGGAAGATGTGAACGCGTTTCATCAGGCCGGCGGCACACCGTTTCTGATTCGGGAACTGCTCGCTGGCGGTTATCTGCACAACGATGTTCAGACGATTGTGGGTTTTGGTCTGGATCACTACGCCCGTATGCCGGCGCTTGAACGCGATGCCCTTGTCTGGCGGCCTGCTGCGGAGCAGAGTGCGCGGCCCGAGGTGCTCCGCAGTCTGGCTGAGCCGTTCGCGCCGGACGGAGGCCTGAAAGTGTTGAATGGCAACCTGGGGCGAGGGGTCATCAAGGTGTCCGCTGTTGCGCCGGAGCACCACACGATCAAGGCGCCAGCGGTGGTCTTCGATGACCAGAACGATCTTAAGGCGGCGTTCGACGCGGGCGAACTGAATCAGGACTGTATTGTTGTGGTCCGTTTTCAGGGGCCCGGGGCCAACGGGATGCCGGAGCTTCACAAATTAACGCCCTATCTCGGAGTTTTGCAGGACAGGGGGTACAGGGTCGGGCTGGTTACCGATGGCCGAATGTCCGGTGCTTCGGGCAAGGTCCCCGCGGCTATCCATGTGTATCCCGAGGCACTGGAGGGTGGGCCGCTGGCCCGAATCCGGAACGGTGATGTCATTGTTCTGGACGCGCGGCAGGGCGAATTGAGCGTGCTGTTGAGTGACCGGGAGCTTGCTGCGAGAACACCGGAACAACCGGATTTGACCTCGTATCACACCGGCTACGGTCGCGAGCTGTTCGGCTGGTTCCGGCGTTCAGTCAGTCATCCGGAGCGGGGCGCCAGCTTTTTCTGGAATCACGACTCATGACCCCTGGATCGCCTTGCCTGGTCGGAGACATTGGCGGCACTCATGCCCGTTTCGCTCTGGTGGTGCGAGGGCAGGTCCAACTCAATGCTATCGGGGTGTTGCCCTGCAAGGATTACGCTACATTGGCGGAGGCCATTGCCGCCTATCTACAACGAACCGGCACCCCGCGGGTTCATGAGGCCTGCCTTGCTGTTGCGGCTCCGGCACAGAACCACGATGTCCAGATGACCAACAATCACTGGCGATTCAATACCGGGCAGATACGTGAGCACTTCGGGTGGTCGTCGTTCAGAGTCGTTAACGATTTTGTGGCCATGGCGCTGGGGGTTCCCCATGTCGGAGGGGAACAGCTTGTGCCGGTGTGCGGCGGGCCCGGAGATTCCCGCAGGCCCCGGCTTGTGATGGGCCCGGGTACGGGGCTGGGGGTGTCGGCTCTGATACCGGCATCGGGCGGCTATCTACCATTGATAACGGAGGGAGGCCATGTTGATTATGCGCCCACCACAGAGCGGGATATTCATGTCTTGCGTATTCTTCGCCGTCGATTTGGCCGGGTGTCAGCCGAACGGGTTCTGTGTGGCGAGGGCCTGCTCAATCTTTATCAGGCCCATGCCGAGATTCAGGGCCTGGCAGCGCCCCTGGCGTCGCCCGAACGCGTGTCGGCGGCGGCATTGAAAGGTTCCTGCCCGTTGGCGCTTGAAGCTCTGCAACATTTCTGTGAAATTCTGGGTCGAACCGCCGGCAACGCGGTACTCACCCAGGGCAGTTTCGGGGGCGTTTATCTGTGCGGGGGGATGTTGCCGAAATTTCTCGATTTCTTTTTAGCCAGTCCGTTCCAGGAAGGCTTTGAAGACAAGGGGCGAATGCGATCATTGCAGGAGTCCACGCCTGTCTATGTGGTTACCGAGCCGACCACCGGGCTGCTGGGTGCGGCGGTCGCGCTTTCCCAGGGGAGCGATTAATGGATTTCCGGACAAAACTGTCGTTTGATGAGCTGGTGAAGCAGGTGCGCGCTTGCCGCATTTGCGCGGGTGCGTTGCCACACGAGCCCAGGCCGGTTGTTCAGTTAAGCCCATCCTCCCGTATCCTGGTGGTGGGGCAGGCGCCGGGCCGGCGAGTCCATGAAACAGGATTGCCGTTCAATGATCCCAGTGGCGACCGGCTGCGACAGTGGATGGGAGTCAGCCGGGAGACTTTCTATGATGACCAGCAGTTGGCGATCCTTCCGATGGGGTTCTGTTATCCGGGCACCGGTAAATCCGGAGACCTGCCTCCGCGCCCGGAATGCGCGCCGGCCTGGAGGCAGGCGCTGCTTGAGCGTTTACCCGAGATAAGATTGACGCTCTTGATTGGCCGGTACGCGCATACCTGGCATATCCCGGATGCCAGGGCCTCAGTCACCGAGAATGTTCAAAACTGGCGGCAGTATTGGCCAGCGACCATTCCCATGCCCCATCCGAGCCCGCGAAATAACCTTTGGCTGCGAAAAAATCCGTGGTTCGAAAAGAGCGTGATTCCCGCGCTTCAGTCCAGGGTTGCGAGTGTTCTGGCCTGATCCCGTTCACTGGCCCATGTGGTTCGCCAGGTGCCTGTACTGTTCATCGGTTATGTACAGCCCCTGCTTGGTTCTGCGCCAGAGCAGGTCTTCCGGGGTGATCGCCCATTCATGGGTCATGAGATAGTCCACCTCCCGACGGGACAGCGTTTCGGTATACCAGTGTCCCAGGTCGTCCCGGCTTTGACAGCCGTCCAGCAGCCGGTAGCTGTCGGTTCCGTAACTTCGTACAAAACGCTGGATAACCGCATCGTCGAGCCAGGGAAAGTCGGCCGCCAGTCCGGTGGCCAGCTGCTGTTGGGTATCAAAGTCACCGCCCGGCAGCGTTGCGTTGCGGGTCCATGACCTGCCGGCGCCGGGGAAGTACTGGCTGACCCGGTCGGTAACGGCTTCAGCCAGCTTGCGATAGGTGGTGATCTTGCCTCCGAAGACCGATACCAGGGGTGGCTGGCCCTCTTGGTCGTCTACCTCAAAGGAATAATCTCTGGACGCGGACTGGGCTGTACCGCCTTCGTCATCCATTAATGGGCGAACGCCAGAGTAACTCCAGACCACATCCGTGGCCGAGAGTTGGCGACGAAAATACTGGTTTACCAGGGACAGTAGGTAGTCGGTTTCTTCCGGGGAAATACGGGCCAGGGAAGGGTCTCCCACATAATCGACATCGGTCGTGCCAATAAGAGAAAACCGGTCTTCATAAGGTATGACGAAAACGATGCGCTCATCCTGATTCTGGAGAATATACGCTTCGTTGTCCCGGTTGAGCCTGGGAACCACGATGTGACTGCCTTTGACCATCCGGATCTGCTTTGGCGCGGGCATCGACAGACTCTCTCCAAAGAGGCTGCTGACCCAGGGGCCTGTGGCATTGACCACAACCTTGGCTCGTATTTCCTTTGTGTGGTGCCCGACTTTGTCTTCGAGGATGGCGTGCCATTCCCCGCCTTTTCGCTGCGCTCGGCTACAGCGTGTGCGGGTCAGAATTGTTGCGCCGTTTTGCGCGGCTTTGCGGGCTGAAAGCACGACCAGCCGGGCATCATCAACCCAGCCATCGGAGTATTCAAAGCCTTTTGAAATCTCCGGTTTCAGTGGCGAGTCCGGGCCAAAGGTAACCGATCGGGATCCTGGCAGGAGCTCGCGTTTGGCCAGATGGTCGTAAAGGAAAAGGCCGGTGCGGATCATCCAGGCGGGGCGGAGGTGGGGTTGGTGCGGCAAACGAAAACGCATCGGCCACATGATATGGGGAGCATTGCGAAGCAGGGCTTCGCGTTCTCCCAGCGCTTCACGGACCAGGCGGAACTCGTAGTGCTCGAGGTAACGAAGGCCGCCATGGATCAGTTTGCTGCTGCTTGAGGAGGTGGCCGATGCCAGGTCGTTCATCTCACAAAGTACGACACGCAGGCCGCGGCCTGCGGCATCCATGGCAATTCCGGTACCGTTGACGCCTCCCCCGACGATCAGCACATCGCAATTTGACGGGGAAGTGTTGGAAATCTCTGAGGCCAGTCCTTGTTCGTTTGCCACCGTCTGATTGCTCCTGATAACCGCTAATGAGTCCTTCCTGTGGACCGATTATCAGCAATCTGCCTGACCGGGTAAAGCGACCGGGTCACAGCCGTACAGGCTTGCCGGCTTCTTGTCGGCGCTGCTCCCATTCTTCCCGGGTTTGTGCGGCGTTATCGCCGGGCAGCAGCTCAATGATTTCAAAGTAGTCCGAGCTGAAGTCGCCGGCGACCACGGCATCTCTGGGTTTTATCCGGACAACATGAACGCTCTGGACATTCTGATGGTCGAATTCGCGCCAGTATTGTTCGTCTTTCAAAAGCGTATAGCGATGACCTTCCAGGGTGCGGATTACCGAGGCTGTGTTTGTCGTGCCAGCTCGCTCAACGGCATCTTTGTACTGATAGACGATGCTGTAGGCAGACGCAGCCGACGAGGATGGCCGCATTTCGTAGCGCTCAGAGAATGCTTCAACAAAGTCTTTGCCGCGCGGGTAGTCTTTTTCATAGGGCAGATTCCACACCCAGGGCGCAGCGCCAACTACGCCCTCCATGATGCTGGGGCCCACCTGCCGGGCCATGCCCAGGGTCAGGTTAGGCACGATAACCTGCATGGTTTTGGTCAGCCCCATTTCATGGGCGACGTTGAGGGCGCGCACCATGTCATCTCCAAAAAGAACCAGCATGAGCACGTCGGCATTGCTTTGTTGGGCCTGCCTGAGGGCTGCCCGGAAGTCGGTTATCAGCGCCCTGGGAAAGGGCGTGTTTACGCCTTGGTGCTGTTCTGCATTCTCGGTATTCGAAAACCTGCGCACCGATTCCTCCACCGACCAGCCCCAGGTATAGTCGGCGGTAACGTAAAAGTAGGTCTGGTCAGCATGGTGGCTGTTGAGGTACCGGCTAAGGGCTTTGGCGGACATCCAGGCGTTGTAGGGTTCACGGAACATATGGCGGTGTCCCTCGCTACCTGTGGTGGCATTCGAGTAGGAAAGGGTGCCGAAATAGACGCGGTCCCGGTCGCGTGCCGCTTTGCCCGAGGCAATCGCAACGGCGCTGGAGACCCCGCCGAAGACCATCTCCACACCTTCGCGATCAATCAGCTCGGCAGTATTTTTGGCGCCCCGGTCCGGCTCGCCACGGGTATTGCGAATAACCAGTTCCAGGGGTTGCCCCAGAACACCTCCGGCCTGGTTGATTTCATCCACGGCCAGATAAGCACCCAGTCGCTGCTGCAGTCCCTGATCTTGATAGCGGCCCGTTTGCGGATAGTTAAGCCCGAGTTTCAGCGTGTCTGCCGACACCACTGCGCTGCCCATAAGCATTAAGAGCGCTGAAAGCAGGATGTTCCTGGTCGTCATTACGGTTGGCCTCCAAGATGGCGATACCCGGCAGCGGGATGCATGGTCTGTTGATCTGGATACCCTGCCAGTTTCCGATGGAGTATACGCACCAACAATCAGACTTAAGTGGCGACTCGTGCGTCAATTTGCTGAGAGTTGATATAAATCAGTAATGGCGGGCGTCGATGTGCAGGGAGTGGAGGCCGCCAGAGCTCAGGCGCTCTGGCAAACGTCTGGATTGAAGAGCTGATGACGGTTACGGCCATCTCGTTTGGCCTGGTACATGGCGATGTCGGCTCCGTTGATGAGTTCCTGTACCGTGACACCGTCGGCGGGATACAGGCTGATGCCAAGGCTTGAGCCGACGTTAATCTGGTGGCCCTGAATGTGGTAGGGCCGCTTGTTTGCTTCGATCAGGCGATCGGCGACGGCAACCACGTCGGACAAGCGCTCCATTTCCGGCAGCAATACGATGAATTCGTCGCCTCCCAGCCTTGCCAGGGTGTCATCTTCCCGCAGGCAGTCTTTGACCCTGGCGGTGAACTGCAGAAGCAGTTCGTCTCCGACAGCGTGACCCAGGGTATCGTTTACCTCTTTGAACCGGTCCAGGTCCATAAAGAGAACCGCCAGTAACAGCTCCTTGCGATGGGCATGGCGGATCGCGTGGTCAAGCCGGTCTTCCAGCAGCCGCCGGTTGGGCACGCCGGTCAGGGCATCATAGTAGGCGAGCTGGCGGATATGCTCTTCGTTTTTGCGGTGCTGCGTAATGTCGGTGAACAGGCCTGCGTAATGGGTTGTGTTGCCGTCATCGTCGGTAATGGCGGTGATGGTGAGCAGCTCCAGGTAGAGCTCTCCGGTCTTGCGGCGGTTCCAAATCTCCCCGCGCCAGTAGCCGTGAGTGGTCAGCGACTGCCACATACGCCGGTAGAATTCACTGTCGTGGCGCCCAGAGGAAAGCACCTCCGGTGAGCGACCGATGACCTCGTCAGGGCGGTAACCGGTCAGTTTGGTAAACGCAGGATTAACGAATTCGATCTGCACGTTACTGTCAGTCACCATGATGCCCTCGAAGGAGGACTCAATCACGCGCTCTGCCAGCTGTAATGTCTGACGGGATTGCGCCAGGGCTTTGTCTCGTTGCTCCAGGGCCTCTCGGAGATCATCAAGGTACATTTGCTCGGCACCGGCCAGCATATCGTGATAGCCGATCAGGCCGGTGACTTCTCCCGTCTGGTTTACCACCGCCAGATGCCGGATTCGATGGTCGATCAGCAGATCCCGGGCATGGATCAGCGGGTCTTCTTCGTTCACGGTTAATAGCGGGCGGGTGGCCAGGCCGTTTACAGGCGTATTGCTGGTATGACGGGCGATAAACCGCACCATATCCCGTTCAGTCAGAATGCCCAGCCCGTCTTTGCCGCAGTCCACCACCACAGCATCGGAATGGTGCCCGTGCATATAAGCCGCCACCTCGGCTAATGGCTGGCTGCCCTGAACCACCAGTGGTGGCCGGGGAACCGCGGTGCGCACCTCTCTGAGTCGTAGATAGGGTTCCAGGCCCTGATTAAGCGCAAGATCCGTTTGCGAAAGAATACCAACCGGGTCTCCCTGGCTGTTGGTAACCAGGAAATGACGTTTGCCGGTATCCCGCAAGCGAATGCCCGCCTCGCCTGCGTCCAGAGTGTCCGGCAGGGACAGAACAGGGGAACTCATAACCTCGCTGACGGGTTGCTGGAATTTTTCAGGGTCGGAAAAATCGACGGCCAGCGCATCATGTTCGGTCCAGATGCCCAGAACGGTGCCGCCGTCGGTAATGAGGATGGAGCTGACAGCATTTTCAGACATCCGGGCAGCCGCATCGGCGATCGTTGTCTCAGGTGAGCACTGGAGCAGCAAACCAGTGTGCATGATGCGTGAAATCGGAAGCGGCTGCCCCATGGGCACTCCTGTTCTTTATGGACAATGTATCGCTGAGTGCCGATAAAATGAATGTGCACTCACCATTCCGAAGTTTATCAACCTCCAGCGTCCGCTGCCTTAACTTTCACATAGCTGCCGGGGGCATCTTCCAGTGCCTCAAGTTTACCGTCCCCGGGCTGGCGGGCCGGGACCTGTTCACCCTCGTAAGTCGCCAGCCAGGCGCGCCAGTGTGGCCACCAGGAGCCTGGTTGGTGTTCGGCGCCCTCAAACCAGGCCTCGGCGGAGCCCGGCAGTGTTTGTTCGTTGGTCCAGTAGCCGTACTTTTCCTTGTAGGGCGGGTTGATAACCCCGGCAATATGACCGGAACCGGACAAAACAAACCGTACGTCGCCACCGTAGGCATGGGCGCCCCGGTAGGTGGTTTTCCATTTGGCGATGTGGTCTTGTCGTGCCGAGAGAAAGAAGGAGGGTACACGGACAGCCGAGAGATCAATGCTTTCCCCTGCAACGGTCAGGGCATTGGGTTCGACCAGCCGGTTGTGCAGGTACATTTCCCGCAGGTAATAGCTGTGCATTCGGGCGGGTAGATTGGTGCCGTCAGTATTCCAGTACAGTAAATCGAACGCCTTTGGTTTCAGTCCCTTCAGGTAGTTGTTGGTCCAGTAGGACCAGAACAGATCGTTTTCGCGCAGCAAGTTGAAGGTGAAAGCCATGGCCCGGCCATCCAGATAGCCCTTTCTCTCCATGGCTCGTTCGATGCCGCGAATGGAGTGGTCGTTAATGAAGACGCCAATGCCCCCGGGGTCTGAAAAATCAAGCAGGGTCGTCAGATAGGTTGTGCTGATAATGGGAGCGCGCTGTTTTTTCGCCAGCCAGGCCATAGCGGTTCCCAGCAGAGTGCCACCGATACAGTAACCGATAGCGTTCATTTGTTGCTCACCGGTGGCTTCGGTAACGGCATCAATGGCTGCCAGGGGGCCCAGCTGCATATAATCGTCCCAGCCTTTGTCTTTCTGGGCGGGACCGGGATTGCGCCAGGACACCACAAACACGGTTTGGCCCTGATCGACCAGCCAACGGATAAACGAATTGCGCTCGGTCAGGTCGAGAATGTAAAACTTGTTGATCCAGGGAGGCACGATCAGAACGGGCCTTTGTGCCACCGTCTCGGTGGTTGGCGAGTACTGGATCAATTGCATCAATTCGTTTTGATAGACCACCTTGCCCGGCGTGGTGGCGAGATTGCCGCCGACCTCAAACGCCGAGCGATCTGTCATGGCGACATTGAACAGATTCGGATTCTGACGCAAGTCCTCGACCAGGTTGCGGGCGCCATCCAGCAGATTCATGCCCTTGCGTTCCCAGGTAATGCGCAGCACTTCGGGGTTGGTCAGCGGGTAATTAGAGGGGGCCAGCGCGCTGCTCAACTGGCGCGCGTAGAATAACATCTGGTCACGCCCGGGGCCGCGCAGTCCTTCCATACCCGAAACCCAGTCCAGAAACGCCCGGGAATTGATCAGATAGGCTTGCTGAAGAACATCAAAGGGAAGGTGCTTGTGCCAGTCTTCCGCCATAAAACGCCGATCGTCCGGGGCTGCCTCTGCGACGGGTTCTGTGGGTTTGCCAGTCAGCCGGGCCAGCGTGTAGCGTGCCAGCCCCAGGTGTTTGCGGGCCAGCGTCAGCTCGGCGCTCGCGAAGCGCAGCGGATGCAGGAGCAAATCCTCAGCCATGGCTCGATAGGCATCGGAAACTTCGGTCAGTGTGGAGAGTTTGGTGTCCTCCATCATGCCGGTATCGCCGAGCAGTCTCTCTACCTGCTGCTGGCCCTGACGGACGTTATTCTCGAAAGTTTTGACCAGATGGCTGGTTGTTTTACTTATAAAGTCCAGGCCAAACATAGGGCGCTCCCACCGCTGGATAAAAAAAGATCGGAATGGGTTGCCATTCCGATCGGGTCCGTTTTTTAGTTGCTCAGGCCTCTGACTTGGCGTTGCCGGCCTTGGTTGCAGGAGACTTCTTCTGAACAGGGTCCTTTGGTTCCTGTTCAAACACTCTCTGCACCTCGTCACGGGTTTCCGTGAAGTAGTCCTGCCAGGCCTTCCAGTCGCTGGTGAACTGCTCGCTCAGGGACTTCAGGGTTTCTGCCTGATCGGTGGTCAGCTGTTTCAGGCTGTCCAGATCACGAACCTCTGAGGCTTTTCTGGCCTGGTCCATAGCAACATCGGCGTAGCGGCGAAAAGCATTCATCTGCAGTTCGGCGGCCTTGCTGAACTGGGTGAAAAGGGTTTCATTCAGGCGGTTGGCCTTATCGATAAGCTCCTGGTTCATTTTGTACAGCTCCTTTGTAATCGTTGTTGGAGTTAACAGTGTAGCGTAACGGGCATGACAATATTTTGACAGGCGTCAAACTCCGATCCACGGGATGAACTAGGCTATAGTAAATACGTTGCGATTGAATCAAAGGGGGGCGAATGGCAAACCGACAATCAGAGCTGGAAACCCTGAAAGCGGATCTTGAAGCCAGGCTGTCACGCTACCAGGCACACCAGCGCCGCGAGGCCGGTGCCCTGGAGAAAGACTTCGAGGAACAAGCAAGCCAGACCCAAAACGACGAGGTGGTGGATTCGCTCGAAGCGGAAACCCAGGATGAGCTCCGTCAGATTCACCATGCCCTCGAGCGCCTTGCCCGGGGAGCGGGAGAAGAATGTGAGAAGTGCGGGGGGCAAATTGACCCGAGAAGACTTCAGGTGCTGCCCTACACAACAGTGTGCGTTGATTGCGCGGCGGAGTGACGGGCGAGGCAGGAAATCGGGCGATTGATGGTGAAAGCGAAAAAACGTGAGTCCGGCTGTTCCGGTTTGCCCAGGAGTCAGCTCATAGGCCTGGTGCTTGGGGCGGCCTTCCTTGTTGCTACGTTGGTTTTGCCTCCGCCGGGCATGATGGCGGCGGAGGCCTGGAGCGCACTAGGTCTGATGCTGTTGATGGCCACCTGGTGGTCGACCGAAGCCATTCCCATTCCGGCGACGGCGCTACTGCCGATCGTGCTGGTGCCTGCGCTGGGGCTTGGCAGTATCGGTGAGGCCACCGCACCTTACGCCAATCCCATCATCTTCCTGTTCCTCGGTGGTTTTACTCTGGGATTAGCGATGCAGCGCTGGAATCTGCATCGCCGGATTGCGCTGCTGACGCTCCGGGCAATGGGTGACAAGCCCCGGCGCCAGATTGCGGGGTTCATGCTGGCGACCGCGTTTTTGAGTATGTGGGTGAGCAATACGGCAACGGCAATCATGATGTTACCGATCGGCTTGTCCGTGGTCGCCATGATGGATAACGCCAATCCGGAGGGGGTGCACCGTTACGCAACGGCACTGTTGCTGGCTATTGCCTACTCGGCGAGCATTGGCGGAATTGCCACCCTGATCGGCACGCCGCCCAATGCTTTGTTGGCCGCTTATCTCAGCGAAAATCAGGGTATATCTGTTGGCTTTGCCCAGTGGATGGTGCTGGGTGTGCCGGTTACGCTGGTGATGCTCGCCCTGACCTGGTGGTGGCTGACCCGCAAGGAATTCGGTATTGGCAGCGCCTCTGACAGTGGCCAGATGATCCGGGATGAGCTGGCCAAACTAGGTCCGATGAGCCGGGGCGAGCGCCTGGTGGCGCTGGTCTTTATCGTGACCGCTTCGGCCTGGATTTTTCGCCCCCTCCTGTCTGATAGCCTGATGCCCTGGTTGAGTGATACCGGCATCGCCATTGCTGCAGCCATAGCCATGTTCCTTGTTCCGGTGAATGCCCGTGAGCGTACTTTCGTTCTGGATTGGGACTCCGCCAACCAACTACCCTGGGGGGTATTGCTGCTCTTTGGCGGCGGCCTGGCGATGGCTGGCGTTATCAGCAGTTCCGGGTTGGCCGAGTGGATAGCCGGCAGCCTGGGAGTGGCGGGTGCTCTGCCGGCTCTGGCGATGATGTTTATAGTCGCAGCCGTTATTATTTTCCTGACTGAAGTCACCAGCAATACTGCCACAGCGGCCGCCTTTCTTCCGTTGCTGGGGGCACTGGCCATGGCTCAGGGTGTGTCGCCTCTGTTATTGACGGTGCCCGCAGCCATCGCGGCCAGTTGTGCCTTTATGATGCCTGTCGCCACGCCACCGAATGCCATCGTATTCTCCAGTGGCCATATGCAGATATCCGACATGATACGGGCTGGTTTTGCCCTGAACCTTATGGGCATTGCCGTGGTGACTTTGATCACTTACGGGCTGATTGGCCTGGCTTTCACACTCTGAGTTCTCCTCCGTTCGACCACTCCACCTCTTTGATGCCGGCCTTGAACCAGTTCTCAGACTGGGCTGGTATGGCCCCTCCTGCAGCGGCAGATTTGAGGCACAGTTATCTTTAAGGCCGCTGTGATTTCGGTATCGTACGGTAACAACATGTAACCCGATAAGTTGCACATCTAATAAAAACAGGGACTTTCGAAAATGCTGCTGGTGCTTGCCGGATCCATTCTCACGTTCACCATGGTGCAGGAAGCCACCGAGGTTGAGCCATTTGATCGTGGCACAATCGTGCTGGAGCAAAAGGTGGATGCCAGTCCCGTTGAGCTTCGATGGGATACCCGGGTGGAGCCCCTGGTCGAGCAGAAGTTCCGTAATATTGTGCGCCAGGCCTACGACTACAGCTGCGGCAGCGCCGCTCTCACCACTGTCCTCAATTTCTACGTTGGGCGCTCCCTGAACGAACGTCAGGTAATGGAAGGCTTGCTGCATTACGGTGAGAGTGAACGCATTGTCGAGCGTCGAGCCTTCTCCATGCTCGACATGAAGCGTCTGGTAACCGCACTGGGATACCCCTCCGGCGGCTTCAAGGCAGCGATTGAAGACCTGATGGAGCTGGATCATCCCGCGATTGTTCCGATCGACCATGCCGGCTTCAAGCACTTTGTGGTGCTCAGAACCATTCGTGACGGTCGTGTCTATCTTGCGGATCCGGCTGTTGGCAACATCTCCTTTACTGTTGCCCAGTTCCAGGAAAAGTGGGACGACAACGTGTTGTTCATCGTTTTCCCCGGCAGTGATAAACCCCTGGATAATCTCGAACTGAAAGAGGAAGACCTCCGGTTCGTGGATGACCAGACAATGACGCTGCTTGCCATGCAGCAGATTCCTGAATTTCATGAGTCCACTGAAAGACGAATTCAGAATTTGCTGGAACGCCAGAAGAATAATCCGGACGGTAGCGTGGAAAATACGCGCAAACAGCTTTTTTACCGTCGCCACTAATTTTCCGGGCAGTTGTCCGGGCAGGAATAAAACCAATAAAAGTAGGGAGTCAGGATGAATCGTTGGTTTATGCGAGGTTTTATCCTTGTTTCCGCAGCCGGGCTGCTTCCAGGTATGGTCGTGGCTCAGGAAGGAAACGTGGATCAGGCGCGGGAAGCGCTGGCTCGTCAGGAAGGGGATGAGGATTCGACCAAGCAGCTGGAGGAAGTTTTCCAGGCGGCGGAGAAGAATTATTCACTGCAGAAAAAAGGCACCCACTCCCTGAACTATTCGTTCGATTACTCCTACACAGGAGATCAGCGGCTGGATCTGGCGATATCCAATGGATCGGTACGCAATCTCGATGTTGTGCCGTCCGCGACCCACAGCTTTACTAATGCTTTTTCCTACGACTACGGCTTGCTGGACAACCTGACGGTCGGAGCCCGGGTCCCCCTCGTGGTGAAGTACGACACCCAGGATGAGCTGAACATTTACGACTTTGGCGATATCTCTTTTACCGGTCGTTGGCAGCCTTTCGCTTACGTGCCCGGGAAAATGTCGACGACGTTTTTCGGCACCCTGAACAGTAAGACAGGTGTCAGCCCCTACGAGATTGATATTAATGAGCAGTTGTCCACGGGAAGCGGTTATTACTCCGTGGGTGGCGGCCTGAGTATGTCCAAGGTGCTGGATCCGGTCGTTGTATTCGGCTCGGTCAGCGCGACTTACAATCTGACGGTTGATGGTCTGGAACAGGTTCGTGGTGCGCGCCTGCTTGAGGAAGTTGATCCGGGGTTTGGTCTTTCCGGTTCTGCAGGGTTTGCCTACTCGCTTTCCTACGATATCTCACTCAGTGTTTCCGCACAGCTCAGCTACAGCGATGAAACCGTTCTGACCTTCTCGAACGGCGATCAGGCCGTAGCCCAGGACCAGATGACGGGCTTTCTCAGTATGTCTCTGGGCACCCGTGTCAGCGACATGACGATTGTGAATACCAGCCTTGGGATTGGTCTGACGGAGGACGCGCCGGATTTCTCCCTGGGTATATCCCTGCCCATTAATTTCTCTGGCCTCAAAGAGTGAATGAATCCGAGGACGGTTTAAGAGAAGGGAAGGATTTCATGGGACACCCTAGTCACAAGCGACATCTACTTGCTGCTGCCATGATGGCCTGCCTCGCCAGCGGTGCGCAGGCCCAGATGACGCAGAATCTGACGATACACCCGAAAGCTCTGGCACTGGGAAACGCGGTCACCGCAGATCCTCCCGGGGTCATGGCAATACATTACAACCCGGCGGGGCTGACCAAGTTGGACGGGCGCCAGCTTGAGGTAAACCTGCTGAGTATCTATCTCGATATCGATGCAGACTTCTATGCCGATGAGGACTATGAAATATTCGGCATCAGCGGTCTGGAGAAAGACCCGTTGACCGGCCAGCAGCGTGATCCGATAGCCAACAGCAGCAGTCACACCAATAACGTGGCCTTGTACGTGCCAGGCTATGGCATTCTCCGTATGCCTCCCGGGCCCGCTGTTGCCCCTTCAGCGGGCATCAGCATCAAGCCGCCGGGATCCAAGCTGACGTTCGCCAACGCGTTCTATCTGCCCATGGCGGCCGGTTTCTACCGGGATAAAAACGATCCCGGGCGCTATCAGCCGCAAGCGGCAACCTTGCAGAGAACGACCTATCTTTCGCCCACCGTGGGCTACGAGATTAACGACGAGTGGTCCGTTGGTGCGGGTATTCATTTATCTCATTTCGGCTTCGCCGCCGACCAGTATATGCGGGCGCCAAACCTGTTGATGGGGGTCGCCGAAGTGTTGCAGGACGCTTTCAACTGCGAGAGTGGCGATGAGCCATTGCAGCCCTGGCTGGCATTGTGTGGTGGTAACGTAGGCCCCTGGGACGATATTGGCGCTATGAGTCTCAATCTTCAGGAAACCGTTTCGCCAACGTACGCACTCGGGGTGATGTGGGAACCCACGGACTGGTTCCGCTGGGGGGCCAGTTATACCTCGGAAGCAGACATGAATCTCAAAGGACAATTCGAGATTCAGTATACCGACGACTGGTCCGGCTTCTGGCAAAGCGTCAACGGCTCCATTCTGGGGGCCATCTCCTCAGCGATTCTGAGTCTGCCATCAGGTGCGCCCCGCGAGGCTGGTAACGTCAGTATGGATCTGGTCTACCCGCAGCATTTCCAGACCGGCATCAGTGTGGACGTTCACCCCAAGCTGACGGTGAACGCCGATGTGGGCTGGACCGATTTTGCCCAGTGGGACGCGTTCAACTTCCAGTTTGATCGTAATCTCGAGTTTCTGAATGCGGCCCGCATTCTGTCTCCTGACAACGCAACCTCAGACACGCTGCGCCTGCCTCTGGGGTTCAAAAGCCAGTGGAACTGGGCGTTTGGTGTTGAATTCCATGCCTCATCCCGCCTGGATTTACGGGCGGGTGTCGAGATCCGCGACTCGGTGATTCCAGACGACCAGCGCTCCATCATGGCACCGTTCGGCGGGGCGAATCTTTACAGTATTGGTATGGGATACCGTTGGGACAAGGATACGGAGATCGACATGAACCTCTCTTATCTCCATTCGATCGAAACGATCCCGGCAGATACCAGTTGTAACGTTAACTGTGACAGCATCACCAACATCATCTATAACCCCTATGCGGATCTCACGATCAAAACCTCCTTGCGAGTGGTCATGGCTGGTCTGAGTTTCCGAACTAAATTCTGAACCTGAGTCATGTCGGACAGGGAACTGTAATGGATCGAATCCGGTACACGGGTGTGGCCGTCTGCTTTTTGGGGCTCGCGTTGCTGGCGGGCTGCCAGGGGAGCGGCATTGCCGAAAGAGAAGGATATTTCTCCTGGGTTGATGAGCAGGGGAGGGTGCGTTACTCGCGGATACCTGATTCTCAGGGGCAGAGCGATGGAGGCCTTCCGTCCGGTGCTGAAGGCATTGCGGATGCCGGCGACGATAACACCGAGTCTGCCTCGCGGCCTGAAGCTGAGCGGGGGGCAGCCGCCAAACTTCAGGAAGACCTTGAGTACACTACCGAGAACTATCCGGACGGCGAGGCGTTGGCGAAAAAAGGCTTTATCCGGCCTGGCCAGCGCCAGCCGTATTTTACCTGGCGCGATGCGGACGGTATTGTTCGGGTAAGTTATTACACGCCGGATATGCGGACAGAGGAACAGAAAACCGGCGACAAGCCGCCGGTCGTTCTGAGCGATGCCCGGGTGTATTTGCCTGGCTCAGTTGCCGATCATAAACCGGTACCAGGGCACGATCCGGATGCGTTTGCCATTCTGGGTATCGAGGCGCCTGAAAACTTTTTCCCTGAATTTTCCAAGACCTGTTGCCAGGCTCTGCCTGCCCGGGAGTTTCAGCAATGGCAGGAGGGGCGGGAGTTTGGTGTGCGCTTCGATGACAACTCACCCAGCTACAACTTCAGTACCGGCGAGTCGCCGTACCGGCTGATTGCGCTACCCTCCAGTACGTTTGTTCCGGGATTCGTCATGCGGCTGCGCTCCTATGCCCATAACGGGGTGCTGATCCCGAGCCTTGCATTTCTCGACAAAAACCTCCGGCCGGTAAGAATTGTGACCGATCTGGTGTTGGACTATGAGCCTGAGAACTGGCGCCGTCGGGGCTACCTTGAGGGCTGGATACCTGCGTTTCCCGGGCAGGGTGAGCGTTGGCTGGTGATTTTCACACGCCCGGAGGATTTGGCGGAGCAAACGGTTATCCAGGCGGAAAGTATGCCCAAAGCCATTCCCCACACGCCGGTAGGGGAGCTTGGTATCACAACGTTCGAAGAATGACACACCCGGGCCCGGATGTGGGAGTGCATTGTCTAGTCCTCGGGTGCATCCAGATTCAGCCATTGCTGGGACAGCCAATAAAAGCTTCCGTTGCCTGCCGGATGAGTGCAGTTGTAACGAAAGCGACGACTGTTGATGGCCTCGGGAGCCTGCACCTGAATGGTATTCCCGGTTACCGAGAAATCAATACGCCCGAGACCCGATGCAAAACACGTCAGCCTTGCCGGGCTAATGCTGTCAGTCGCCTGGAAGCTTAATGTCGGTGGGTTGTTATCGACCACGCCATCCGGCAAGTTATTCGCAGGCACCGGGAAAGCCTTGCTTCTTAGTTTGTCCTTCAGGCTGCCGAGTTGGCCATAAGCGTTGGCCATGGGGAATCTTGGTAAACGGGTCTTCCCTGAATACTCACCTATAGCCCCGGATTGTTGACCGTACCCCAGCCACCCCCTGTCACTGAGCAACTGCTCCAAGGCTGTATCGAATTCGCCATAAGGGTAAGCAAACAGGGGTTCTGATATCTCCAGACGCTGCTTGAGCTCGCTCTGTGCTTTATCGAGGCTTTGGATGGCCCGGGCTCGCCACTGGCTCTCGGTCTCATCGTGTCGACGCGCAAGGTGAGCGTGATCAGAACTGTGATTGGCGATCGTCGCCAGCTCGTTATCCGCCATCTGGCGAAGCTGTTCCCAGGTCATATACCCCCGGGCACCCACGGCATCGGTATTGACGAAAACGGTGTATGGCAGTTCAAGCTTGTTCAGAAGCGGTGCAGCGAAGCTGTGAACCGACTCGTACGCATCGTCAAAGGTAATCGCAATCTCATTAGTCTCCGGGTGCTCGCCTGCGATAGCCTCAATAGTGCCTTGCTGTAATGGCACGACCGTAAGTTCCAGGTCACGGATCATGGCCAATTGGGCCTCAAACAGGGATCGCGAGGTGCTGGTCGCCGAGGGTGTGCTGTCGTCAACGTGGTGATACTGCAAAACCACGAGGTCGGCCCTGGCGCCGGTGGCGGTAAGGAGCAGCGCACTGATCAACGGATAGGAAATCAGTTTTTTCATCTGGAGCATGGTTCAGGTTCCTGGCACACATGGACGGTTTGAATAAATCAGGCGTAGTGGGCTTTGAGCACCGAGAAAGCCTGGTTCAACTGCTGGACTTCACCGGTATCGCCGCCGCGGTCCGGGTGGGCGCGCATCACGAGCTTACGAAAGCGCTGCTTTACGGTGGCGAACTGCCGCGGCAATTCATCGAACCCCAGCGCCCGGCCGGCGGCGGCAGCGTCTGCGCTGCCCGGCCTTGATGGAAGGCTTCCCGACCAGAAATTATCCATCATTTCATGAATGGCCGTGTCGGACAGAAAGTATTGTGACAGGTCCAGATAAAACGCCCGCAGTTTGTCCGCCGACTCTGGCAGCGAGGATGAAGTCGCGCCGGGATTTTGTGGGTGAATGCTGAGCCTGAGTGGCGAGATGGTCAGGCTTTCCCCCTCGGCGGCTATCTGGTCGCGTAGACAGTACAGTGTGTGAAAAAGCAGGAAATGCACCGGATAGAGGCGGTCGGGCTCATGAAAGTCGACCGCGCCAATCAGCCCCCAGCGTTCGCTCTGCAGCGCGCGGATCAGTTCCAGTTCGGACAAACCGGCCGGGCCTGCGGCTCTCAACTCGTGTTCCACGGCCACCAGCAGGTGCTGCACCTGTTGCTGCAACCAGTTGTGTTCGGCGTCGGCCGTGCCGGGCGTGTCCTCGGATCTCTGTATTCCAGCGGGAATGGTCATGGCTCCTATGGTAGGTGAGTCAGTCTCTGCTGGAAAGCCTGGCCAGCGCAGGAATGCCGCCTATGAACAGTTGAGTGGAGAAATCCGCCGCGGCCATGGCTTCATTTTGAGCAAGCTCCGGCTTCTGGTGCGCGCGCCTGGCGACCAGCAGGCTGGTGTCGTAGGCCACTCCGAAGAACGCTGCGCAGAGATAGCCGGCATCGACCTGGGGCAGCAACTTGCGCTCCATAGCGCTGCGGACGTCTTCTTCAAGGGTGAGCATGGTCAGCCCCAGAATATCGGAGCCGAACAGGTTTCGAAGCGCGCGCTGATTCTGGTGTGCCAGCTCGTAGACGACCGGGTCCCGGGCGGTGGCGCTGTACAGCGACAGATAGGCCCCATGGACAAACTCCCGTGCAGAGGTGGCCGACTGTCGTTGTTCGCTCATATTGCTGTTGAGTGACGTCAGGAAATTACTGAGCAGGGCTGCAAAAATGTCCTGCTTGCTGGAAAAATAGTTGTAAAAGGTGCCGGCAGCCAGCCCGGTTCTGCGGACGATGTCGCGGATGGTGGAGTTGTCGTAACCATGTTCACGGAAGCAGTCCCGTGCTGCCGCCAGAATGGCCTCGTGATTGCGGATACGGTTGAGTTCGCGTTTGCCCTTGGAGGGCGAGGCTGCCATTTTTAACGAATCCATGTTGCTATCCTGTCCCTGCTGATTTGTGGCGCGTATAATTGCCCGCTCACTTACCTTGTGAGCGCGAATACGAATGTCTGAAGCAACCACCGCCCGCCCCGAAAATACACTGGTTTCCGAGCACGACCGTCGTCAGAAAACGGAGCTTAACAAACTGCAGAAGCGTTTGCGCCGTGACGTCGGGCAGGCGATCGCTGATTTCTCGATGATTGAGGCCGGAGACAAAGTCATGTGTTGTCTTTCCGGTGGCAAGGACTCCTACGCCATGCTGGACATTCTGCTGAATTTGCAGAAAAGTGCGCCGGTGCGTTTCGAATTGATTGCCGTGAACCTTGATCAGAAACAACCGGGCTTTCCCGAACACATCCTGCCGGAGTATCTGGCGAAACTCGGAATCGAATACCACATCATCGAAAAAGACACTTACAGTATTGTTAAGGAAAAGGTGCCCGAAGGGAAGACCACCTGCGGCCTCTGTTCGCGGCTTCGTCGGGGCATTCTGTACAATTTTGCAGAAGAGCATGGCGTTACCAAAATTGCCCTGGGCCATCACCGGGATGATCTTCTGGAAACGTTGTTTCTGAATATGTTTTACGGGGGCAAGCTCAAATCCATGCCGCCGGTGCTGCACAGCGATGATGGCCGTAATACCGTCATTCGGCCGCTGGCCTATGCCCGTGAGCAAGACATTGCCCGTTACGCATCGCTCAGGGATTTTCCAATCATCCCCTGCAATCTGTGCGGTTCGCAGGAAAATTTACAGCGGCAGGTGATCAAGGAGATGTTCCAGACCTGGGATAAACAGCATCCCGGCCGGCTGGAAACGATGTTTCGCGCCCTGTGTAATGTCGAGCCCTCGCACCTCGCTGATCCGGAGCTTTACGACTTCAAGGAGGGGCGGCGCCTGGGTGGCGCGCGCCAGGCTGTCCAGACGGCGGAGCCCCAGCAGGACTTTGGCCGTCTGGATGTGCTTAACCTTTGAGGATCAATGGCCCAGAAGAGCCTGGAAAGGGACCGTCCAGAGGCCGAACAGAATCAGTAATACGCCACTGAGTTTGCGAAAGCCGCGGTTGCTCTTCACGCTTCTGATCCAGTTGGCCGCGAACCCCGTGGCCAGCATGGATGGCAGAGTGCCCAGCCCGAAGAAAAACATGGTCAGCGCGGCGCTGCCGACGGTCGGCTGAAGCGCCGCCCACCCCAGGGTACTGTAGACAAGTCCGCACGGAAGCCAGCCCCAGAGGGCTCCGAGGGCAAGTGCCTGGCCGCCATTGTGTACCGGTAACAGTTTTCGGGTCAGCGGGGCGAGCAAGCGCCAGGCGGGAGCGCCAACGCGCTCCACGTGTCGGATGCCCTGCCACCACTGTCCCATAGACAGTCCCATCATGATCAGCAGAAGCCCGGCGACCGTCATCAACACCAGTCCTGCCCCCTGCCATTGGCTGGCCGCACGGGTGCTCAGCAGGGCAATCAGTGTGGCAATCAGGGCATAGCTGCCGATACGTCCAAAATTGAAGGCCAGCAACAGCAGCGTCTGCCGAAAACGAAAGCCCTGGCCAACGGGCAGGGCCATAGACAGAGATGCGCTGATGCCGCCGCACATCCCCAGGCAATGGGTGCTGCCCAGCAAACCGATAAGAAAAGCACTGGGGTAACTGAGATAGAGTTCTGGCTGCATCCTGCGCTCAATTACTTCTGATTTGTGTCTTCGCTGGTTGGGGCCGGCTCATCTTCATCGGATGTGCTCCGGGCCTGCTCGCGGCGTGCTTCGGGGGGGATCCTGTCCTTGTCGTCGTCATAAAGAATTCGATGGGCCGGGCCGTCCATATCATCATACTGGCCGTTTTTGACGGCCCATGAGAACAGAAGCATACCCAGTGCAACCAGAATCAGCATCAGGGGAACCAGTATCATGACGATCTGCACGGTAACCTCCTACTCGTATAAATTGGGCGTGAAAGGTCAGGCCGCCTCGGGTGCGCCCAAAAGCGGCTCTGCTCCGGAATGTCTTTTTTCTGGCCGACTCAGTCTCAGCGCATTCAGAACAACAATCAAAGAGCTCAGAGACATACCGATTGCCGCGAGCCAGGGGGGCACAAGCCCTGCTGCTGCCAGAGGCAGAGCACAAACATTGTACCCGAAGGCCCAGATCATATTCTGCCGGATAACCTGTCGGGTTCGCTGACTGGTGTTGATTGCGGCTACCAGCGAATTGAGCTGCCCGTTCAGCAGTACCGCATCGGCTTTCAGTTGGGTAAGATCCGCGGCTGTGCCCATGGCCACTGACATTCCGGCACCGGCCATGGAGGGCAGATCATTCAGGCCATCGCCCACCATCATCACCCGGTGCCCGTCGGCCCGCAGTTTTTCAAGCTCCGCGAGCTTCTGCTCGGGCGAGGCCTCACCGATCGCCCGGTCGATATTCAGGGCCTGGGCCACCTGCTGTACATGGCCTGAACGATCCCCGCTCAGCAGCAGGGTTTCGATTCCCGAATCCCGCAGACTTTGAAGCGCCTGGCTTGCGTCGTCCCGGATCTGATCATCCAGTCGAAACCTCGCCAGCCACTCCCGGTCGGTGGCCAGCCAGATTTCCATGCCGCGGCCCGCTTCCCCGGCCGGCGGAGCTGCAAGGGTATGTTCGGCAACAAAACCTTTGTGCCCGATATAGACTGCCTGGCCATCGTACCAGCCGGAGAGCCCACCCCCGAGGTGATTGGAAACCTGGCTGACAGCGAATGAGGGCAATTCATGGAAAACCCGGGCAATAGGATGTTCGGACTGTTTCTCCAGGCCGGCCGCAATCCGCACGCAGGTCTCTTCATCAAGACTGCCAATAATGGTTTGCTCGGAAAGGCTCAGCTCACCGCGGGTAAGCGTGCCGGTTTTATCAAAAACCACCGTGTCGATGGTGTTCATCGATTCCAGGGTGTGGCCCCGGGTCGGCAGGAATCCAAGCTTTCTCAGGCGCACGGTTGCCGATGTGATGGCTGTGGGTGTTGCCAGCGACAGGGCGCAGGGGCAGGTAACCACCAGCACCGACAGGGTAATGTCGAAGGCGTTTTCCGCTCCAGCCAGCCACCACCCAATCCAGACAATGGGTGCCAGTATCAGGACACGGCCGACAAATTTACCGGCAATTCGATCGGCCATCCGGGCCACTGGCGGCTTTTCTGACTGTACCCGGTCCAGCACCCGGAGAATGCCCGACAAGCGGGTCTGTGCGCCTGCGTGAGTCACCCGGATTTCAAGCGGGTTTTCCCCATTGATACACCCGGCATGAACGATGTCGCCGGGCGTTCGGGTTTCAGGCAGATATTCACCGGTCAGGGCTGCCTCGTTCAGAGTGGATTCTCCGGAGATGATCTCGCCGTCTACCGGCAAGGTTTCCCCTGGCCGAACCCGAACGATGTCGCCGGCCTTAACCTGGTGTATGGCAACGATTTCCGCCTCGCCGTTCATCATCCGGGCGGCAACAGAGGGTTGGAAACCGGCCAGAGCATTGCCGCTCAGGCCTGCGCGATAGCGCGCCTGAACTTCAATGTAACGACCGAGCAACAGGAAGAACGTGAACATACAGACGGATTCAAAATACACTTCTTCACCGCCGAATACCGTGACCCAGGCGCTTGCGCCGTAGGCGAGGCCGATGGCGATGGCAACCGGCACGTCCATGGTCAGGTGGCGGGACATCAGGTCTCGCCGGGCGTTACTGAAAAAGGGGCGGGCACTGTAAAACACCACGGGAGTGGCAATCAGCAGGCTGAACCAGCGGAAAAAGTCGACAAAGTCCGCCGGAAGATCGCTGATCAGTTCGAAATAAAGGGGGAAGGCGAGCATCATGCTCTGAAACGATCCGATCCCGGCCACTGCCAGGCGAATCAGCATTGAGCGGTGTTCGCTCTTGAGCGCCTGCTCTGCTTCGTCGGCCTGGTAGGGCCGGGCGGTATAACCGAGCTCGTGGATCGCAATCAGTAAATCGCTCAGGCGTACCTTGTCGGATTCCCAGACCAGTCGGGCCCTTTGAGTCGTGTGGTTGACCGTGAAGGCCTGCACGCCGGGCTGCTGCTTCATGTGGTTTTCAAGCAGCCATATACAAGCGGCGCAGGTTATACCGCCAATCAGCAGCTGGGCTTCCTGCCCGGCCTTGACCGGCGCGACAAACGCCTGCTGGACCAGGGGGTGGTCCAGCTCGCGAATGCGGTCAACTTCAGAGCGGGTCAGTTCCCGTGGCGTAACCGCGGGCTCCGTGCGAAAGTCGTAAAATCCGGTCAGGCCTTCCTGGTGAATGGTCTGACACACGGCTTTACAACCCTGGCAGCAAAAATGCCTGGTCTGCCCTGAGACCTCCAGGGTGATGGGGGGATCTCCGTCCGCTGGCTCTCCGCAATGGAAACAGTTCAGGGGGGTCACCCTTGAGCGTCGCCTTGCGCATCAATGTGAATCGGTGAAGAAGAAGGGAGCCGAAGTTCACCTTTGACGCGCCAGTCATTATCCGGCCCCTGAAGATCGTAGTACCAGCGCCCACTGACGTCCTCAAGCAGTCTTCCCCGGTATTGCCCGGGGGCCACCTGGGTGAACTGGATGGTTCTGTCTTGGTCCGACAGCGTCGGGTGGTACAGATTGAAAACCACGTAGGGATAATCCGCGGCACCGTTGGTCGTGGTCAGGTCGAGCGTTGCCGAACGGCCGTCGAGATCCAGCGTTCCAGCCATCCGAAGCTCAACGGCCTTTTCATCCCGGGCGATCGACATATTAATGCCGCGACCCTGTTTGGAGTAGTCGTCGGATACCAGGGAGTTATCCATACTGGATGACACCACCAGGGTTGTGACGCCCCACAAGATCGACGCCAGTGGAAAAATGGTCAGGAACCAGAACCAGGGCTGGCGGTACCAGGGAGCATTGGGTGCGTTATCACTCATTACAGTTTTTTCTCGGTTTGTGGTATCGGGGCCGGTTGCCCGGCCCGCGGATTATCGGGGCCTTGGACCAACAAAACGACTTTCAGTTTCCAGCTTGATCAAAGAATCAGGCTGCGACTCGGCATAGAAGCGGATGTCGTTGTTGGTTTCCACCAGCGACTCGGGCGCTACGTCCACCACGGTTGGCAGAGACAGATTTTCTCCACTGCTCACGGTTATGGTTGTATCCGTCAGAATGCGAATGCTGTCCATACCCTCGACAGACAGCGTGAAAGTCTGCGGTACTTCTGACATATTCTGGATTTTGACGGTATACGAATTTTCCACCCGGCCTTCACCGTTGAAGCTGAACAAGGCGCCACGGTCTCGAAGAACGTCCATTTTAGCGGGCACCCGAGTGGCAATGGTGAAGATCACCGCACCGATCATTAACAGCAGCACGGCACCGTAGCCGAAGGTGCGCGGTCGTAGCAGCTTGGAGGTTTTGCCCTCAAGTTCATTTTCGGTGGTGTAGCGAATGAGCCCCCTGGGGTAATTCATTTTGTCCATGATTTCGTCACAGGCGTCGATGCACAGGGCGCAGCCAATGCATTCGTACTGGAGGCCGTCACGGATATCGATGCCGGTGGGGCAAACCTGGACACACTGACCGCAATCGATGCAGTCGCCAAGACCGACCTCGGCGGGTTCCACGCCTTTCTTCCGACCGCCCCGGGGCTCGCCCCGGTTGGGGTCGTAGGAAACAATCCGGGTATTCGGGTCGAACATTACAGACTGGAACCGGGCGTACGGGCACATATAGAGGCAGACTTGCTCCCGGAGCCAGCCCGCATTCAGGTAGGTGGCAACGGTGAAAAATCCCACCCAGAAGTAGGCCCAGCCGTTGGCCTGCAGGGTAAAGAGATCAACGATCAGTTCACGGATGGGATAGAAGTAGCCAACGAAAGTCAGGCCGGTGGCCAGGGCTACGAACAGCCAGAGCGCGTGTTTGATTGATTTCTTGGTGATCTTCTCGCGGGACGAGGGTGCCTTGTCGAGTTTCATTCGCTTGTTGCGGCTGCCTTCGACTTTTTCCTCGATCCACATAAAAATAAAGGTCCAGACGGTCTGGGGGCAGGTATATCCGCACCAGACCCGGCCAAACAGGGTGGTAATAAAGAACAGGCCGAACGCGGAGATGATCAGCATTCCGGATAGCAGGAAAAAATCTTTCGGGAAAAAGGTCATCCCGTACAGGTGAAATTCACGGGCCGGCAGGTCAAAGTGAATCAGGGGTTGGCCATCGAGTGTCAGCCACACGAACAGAAAGTACATGCCCATGAGCATGGTCAGACTGACGTTCCGGATCCGCTGGAAGAAGCCCTTGACCTCCTTTACGTAGATCTTTTTGCGACTGGCGTACAGGTCGACGGTTTCGGGCTGTTTTTTGTTATTGGAGGGATCGCGGTTCGGGTCAATCTGTTTGACCGGAATCTCATTGCTCATGGGTACCTCCCGGTGAGTGGTAAAGCTGGGAGCGGGCCTCGAAGGGTCTGCTGATCTTTTCAAGCCTGTACCCGCAGCGCAGGCACAGGGTTGAAAAGACCAGACCAGGGCGAACCCTGGCCGGATCGGATTCAGTTAGACAGGCTGTAAACGTACGCTGCCAAAATCTGAATCTGGTCTTCACTCAGACGGCCGGATTGCGCCGGCATCTGATTCTGACGACCGTGAACTACCGTTTCTTTGATCCACTCGTAAGTGGAGCCATAGAGCCACACGTTGTCGGTCAGGTTCGGTGCACCAACAGCTTGCATACCTTTGCCGTTCGGGCCGTGGCAAGCTGCACAGGCTTGAGCAAACACCTGCTCGCCGGCCTCGGCAGCTGCAGCGTCTTTCTCGCGTCCGCTGAAGCTCAGCACGTAGTTTACCACCTGGTCGACCTGTTCGTTGGTCATATTCGGCATCACGCCCTTGGCCGGCATATTGCCGTTACGGCCATTCACCAGCGAGTGCAGGATCTGCTCGGGCTCGCCGCCGTACAGCCAGTCGTCGTCGGTCAGGTTGGGGAAGCCCACCTGGCCACGCGCTGCCGTGCCATGGCAAACCGAGCAGTTGTTGGCAAACAGGCGCTGGCCAATTTTCATGGCGTCTTGGTTCTGCGCCAGTTCGGGAACGGCGGTGTCGCCGTACTGTGCGTAGATCTCACCGTACTTCGCATCGGCCTCGGCCACTTCGGCTTCCCACTGGTTAGTGGAGGTCCAGCCCAGCAGGCCTTTGTAGTTGCCCAGGCCCGGATACAGAGCCAGGTAGCCGAGGGCGAAGACGCAGGTTGCTACGAACAGGTAGAACCACCACTTCGGCAGAGGGTTATCGTATTCCTCGATACCGTCAAAGGAATGGCCCATGGTGCGGTCGGTTTCGGAATCGGTGGTTTGGCTCTTGCGCGTCGCCCAGAGGAGCCACCAGCAACCGAAAACGGTACCGAGCACGATCACACTGACCCAGATGCTCCAGAAGGTACTCATTGTTTTTTCTCCGTTTTTTCCTGTTCGAGAGTACGCTTTTCAACTTCGTCATCATCAAAGGGCAGATGAGCTGCCTCATCGTTGGCTTTCTTGCGGTGGGCGCTGTAGGCCCACCAGACGATGCCGAAGAATGCTGCCATTACCAGCAGCGTGTGAATGCCGCGTAACTCGTTAATATCCATGGGATCACCGCTTCTCCGATATCACAGTACCCAGCTGCTGCAGGTATGCGACCAGAGCTTCGATTTCAAATTTGCCTTCTACCTGGGCAGATGCGTTGGCAATCTGCTCGTCGGTGTAAGGCACGCCCAGAGTCTGCAGGGTTTCCATCTTGGCGGCAGTCATGGAGTGATCTACCCGATCCTCGAACAGCCAAGGGAAAGCCGGCATATTGGACTCGGGCACCACACTGCGCGGGTCATACAGATGCTGGCGCTGCCAGGCATCGGAATAACGGCCGCCAACACGGGCCAGGTCCGGCCCGGTGCGCTTGGAGCCCCACAGGAACGGACGGTCGTAAACGAACTCGCCCGCAACGGAGTAGTGGCCATAACGCTCAGTTTCAGCCCGGAAGGGGCGAATCTGCTGGGTATGACACACGTGGCAGCCCTCGCGGATGTAGATGTCCCGGCCTTCCAGCTCAAGTGCGGACAAAGGCTCAAGACCTTCGACCGGCTCGTTAACGCTCTTCTGGAAGAACAGGGGGACTACTTCCGCCAGGAAGCCGCCACTGATGGTCAGCACGATCAGCACGATCATCAGACCAATGTTCTTTTCGACTATTTCGTGTCTCATCTGGTCTCTCTCCCCTTACGCCGCCTGAACTGCAGCATTGTCTTCTGCAACGGCATCTTTCTGGCGCACGGTCATGTACACGTTGTAGGCCATGATCAGCATACCGGTCAGGAAGATGACACCACCCACGAAGCGGACGAAGTAACCCGGGTAGGAGGCTTCGAGCGCTTCCACGAAGCTGTAGGTCAAGGTGCCGTCTGCGTTAACAGCGCGCCACATCAGGCCCTGCATGATGCCGTTGACCCACATGGCTGCGATGTACAGTACCGTACCGACAGTCGCCAGCCAGAAGTGAGTGTTGATCAGTGCAGAGCTGTACATGGCCTGGATTCCCCACAGCTTCGGTACCAGGTGGTAAACCGCACCGATACTGATCATGGCAACCCAGCCCAGGGCACCGGAGTGCACGTGGCCGATGGTCCAGTCGGTGTTATGGGACAGCGCGTTGACGGTCTTGATGGACATCATCGGGCCTTCGAAGGTAGACATACCGTAGAAAGACAGGGAGACCACCAGGAAGCGCAGGATCGGGTCGGTGCGCAGCTTGTGCCAGGCCCCGGACAGGGTCATCATGCCGTTTATCATGCCGCCCCAGGACGGAGCCAGCAGAATCAGGGACATAACCATACCGGCAGTCTGCGCCCAGTCAGGCAGGGCAGAGTAATGCAGGTGGTGGCCACCGGCCCAGACGTAAGTG
The DNA here is from genome assembly GCF_049943275.1 of Marinobacter sp. VGCF2001. Lineage (NCBI taxonomy): Bacteria > Pseudomonadati > Pseudomonadota > Gammaproteobacteria > Pseudomonadales > Marinobacteraceae > Marinobacter > Marinobacter sp. VGCF2001. The sequence goes on along the minus strand of NZ_JBNFVX010000001.1, from coordinate 433,957 downwards.
GCAATCAAGGCCCAGAAATGGACGATAGACAGACGATAGGAGTAAACCGGACGGTTGGCCTGCTTGGGAACAAAGTAGTACATCATGCCCAGGAAGCCGGCTGTCAGGAAAAAGCCCACAGCGTTATGACCGTACCACCACTGCATCATCGCATCGGTGACACCGGCATAAGCGGAGTAGGACTTGAATGCACTGGCAGGCAGCGCCATGTTGTTGCCGATGTGCAGAACGGCCACAGTGATAATAAAAGCACCGTAGAACCAGTTGGCAACGTAGATGTGCGGAGTACTGCGCTTGGTAATCGTGCCGAAGAATACCACTGCATAGACTACCCAAACGACAGCGATGGCGATATCGATTGGCCATTCAAGCTCAGCATATTCTTTCGTAGTGGTAAGGCCCATTGGCAGGGTAATGGCAGCCGCCACAATGATGGCCTGCCAGCCCCAGAAGGTAAACGCAGCCAAGCTGTCGGAAATCAGTCGGGCCTGGCAGGTCCGCTGAACAACGTAGTAGGAGGTTGCGAAGAGGGCACTTCCGCCAAAGCCGAAAATAACGGCGTTGGTATGCAGCGGCCGCAGACGGCCGAAATGGGTGAAGGGCAGGTCGAGGTTGAGGGATGGCCACACCAGCTGCGCTGCAATCAGCACACCCAGAGCCATGCCTACAATACCCCACACCACTGTCATGATGGCGAATTGTCTCACCACATTATAGTTGTATGTCAGGTTTGCATTTACTGTGCTCATAGCCTTACCAATGGGTTCAGGATGGGGAATTATGCGGAGGCAAGTATGGAGAAACGATTATTCCTTTGCAATGATCAAGATCAAGTTATGATATTCGTCAAATCCGCCGGAATCAGTAGGCTGGCCAGTAAGTTGCAGGCCTGTTTGAGAACTTCTTGCCGCCCGTTGCCGGTTTACTGATAACTTCCGTGAGGACCGTGTTTTTAAAGAGGGTTTGATGTGCAGGAAAGACTTAAGACCAAAGGCTATGGCAAAGGGGCAAAATCCGTTGTGATTCTGGCTCATGGCGCCGGCGCGCCCATGGATTCGCTGTTCATGGAATCTCTGGCTGCGGCTTTGGAGGCGCAAGGTATTGCCAATGTCCGGTTTGAATTCCCTTACATGATCAGACGCCGCGAAGATGGCCGTAAGCGTCCGCCCGACCGTCAGCCGGCATTACTGACGGCCTATAGAGAAGAGGTCGACCGGGTGAGGCGGGAGCTGGGCGACGATGTTCGCTTGCTGGTCGCAGGCAAGTCTATGGGAGGGCGAATGGCGTCACTGCTGGCCAGCGAGAGCTCTGAAGGTATAGATGGGGTGGTGTGCTACGGCTATCCGTTTCACCCTCCGGGCAAGGTCGACCGCTGGCGAATCGATCATCTGGCCAATCTGAAGGTGCCCGTGCTGGTGATTCAAGGGACAAGAGATCCTTTCGGCAAACCATCGGAGCTGGATGCTCAGGGAAGCATTCCCGGAATTTCACGGCTGTGCTGGCTAGAGGGCGGTAATCACGATTTCCAGCCGCTCGTGCGGCAGCCGGAGAGCCAGTCAGATCTGATAACGCGTGCGGCCCTCCACACTCGTCAGTTTATTGAGGAAGCTCTGGTCTGAATCGGGGCCGGTGTGTCGCCTGCGAGCATGATCTGGTCGCGGCCTGCAGCCTTGGCCCGGTACAGGGCATCGTCGGCTCTACGGAAAAGGTCTGCTGGTTCCTCTCCGTCAGCCAGCTCTGCGATGCCGGCGCTAACGGTCAACCGGACTGACTGATTGTCGGCAACACTGAGTGGCAGATTACGAATCGCCCCTAAAATGGTCTGGCAAAGGCTTTGGGCGCCTGAGGAATCAGTTCCGGGTAGCAGCAGGGCAAATTCCTCACCGCCAAAGCGAATGGCGACATCCCTGGGTCTTTTGATGTGGTCGGCCAGCACGCCGGCGATTTGCCTGAGGCATTGGTCGCCAAAGTCGTGGCCCCAGGTGTCGTTGATACGTTTGAAGTGGTCTGCGTCGATCAGGGCCACTACCAGGGGTTGTCCGGTCCGTCTGGCTTCCCGGCAGAGTTCCGGTAACAGGTTATCCATGTGGCGGCGGTTGTGCAGGCCGGTGAGGGCATCGTTAAGGCTGAGTGTTGCCAGCTGCTGGTTCACCTGTTCCAGCTCCCGCATGGTGTTGCGTAACTGGGCGGTGCGCTCATGCACCTTCCGTTCCAGTTCAGTTCGCGCGTCATGCTCCACGCTGATCAGCCTCTGGTTCAGCAGCCGCCAGCGTTGCACCAGAGCATAGTTCAGCAGAATCACCTGGACACCGACAATGGCTTGCATCATGACTTCGCGGGCCTGAAAGTCGCCCAGATAACCGAACGCCGCCAGGGCGTATACCAGAGCGCCGACAACCATGGCTATCCAGGCCACGAGATACCAGAATGCCGGCTGGTAGCCCTGGCGCCAGCGGGCATAGGCAATAATTTGCAAGGTTACGATGACGGTCAGGGCCAGCCCGGTATTGATCAAAATTGCCTGCGTATAAGGTACGAGAAAGGTCATGGCCAGTAAGCCTCCAGAAACACCGGCCAGCGCTTTCAGGGTTTTCTCGGAGAGGGTATTCTGCGCGACGTCGAGAAAAGACCGGCCGAACAGCGCCATGGCGAGCGAGCAAACGGCCAGTGTCAACGGAATGGATTGGTTCGCCAGGGCCGTGCTGTCGGGCCAGAAATACTGGTTGGCAAAGCCTCCCATGGCGAACAGGAACATCCCCATGGATGTGATGTAAAAGGCATTGAAGAAGTAATAGCCGGTGCCTGTGCTGCTGAACAGGAGCAGATTGAACACGGCCAGTATCAGAAGCGCGCCGTAAAAAAGGCCGTGTATCAGGGTGAGATGATTGCTCTCGGCAATCACTTCTGCAGGTGTCATCAGTCCAAGAGGGACGTTCAGGGCACCACTGCTATGCACTCTTATGATCATCGAGCGGCTTTCTCCTGCGTCCAGTGTGACGGGAAGCAGGAAATAACGGTAATCTATGCCTCTTGTCTTAAAGGGGAAAAGATCGCCGGTCGCCAACGAGGGCGCCGCATCCCCGGCGTAATTGCTGTTTGCCCCGCTGTTTTTTTGCCAGAATGTGACCTCGTCCAGCAAGGGATAGTGCAGCTTCAGATACCACAGGCCGGGGCTGTCGCCCGGGTTGCTCGCGGTCAGCTTGATCCAGTACACCGAGTCCGTTTGGCTGAACACCAGGTCATGGCCCTGCGCGGGTTTCCATGAAAGGTCGTCGGGCAACTGCTCCGGGGCCCGGGCACCATGGGCAGGCTCTCCCGGGCGGGCGGAGTAAAAGCAGATATAGTGGTTGATGGCGGCTCTCGCGCCGGGGCTGGAGGCGTCCAGCGTCGGGCAAGATGGGGCTGCTCCGGGTGTGCCGCTGAACAGCAGGCCGACAATGGCCGCAAAGCAGGGCATGAGCCGGTGCCAGAGTCGAAGCATATTCCACCACTCGGTGCATTTTAAAAGCGGAAAGTGTAGCCAACGTAAACCAATGCTGCCGTTAAACAGGTTCAAGTTTCACCGTTGTTTTTGCGTCAGAATCCTGACAGCGGTCACCCACAAGGTAATGTAATGCAACAGGTAATGCTGATGTGCCGGCCCGGTTTCGAGACCGAGGCGGGCCAGGAATTGATGGACTTGGCCGCTGCACGTGGCCTGTACGGCTATTTTCAGCCGGTGAAAAATGCTGGTCTGGTGCGGTTTGTTCTGGGCGGGCCCGAGCCGGGTCATGAATTGATGCAGCGGATTGCGCTCGACGACCTGGTGTTCACGCGAGATTGGTTCCTGATCATTGGCGATTGTCCGCTGCCGGAGAAGGATCGTGTTGGGGCAGTCATTGATTTTCTCCGGGAGTTCGGTTGGCAGGCGGGCGAGGTAGCCAGGCTGGAAATACGTCTTCCAGAGACCAATGACGATCGGGATCTTGGCAATTTTGCCCGCAAGTGGACGGCGCCTCTTTCGCGCGGTCTCCGGAATTCAGGGTTACTGGCAGCCGATTCCGCAGATGCCGGTGGCGATCGTCTCGAAGTGCTGCTGCAGGGATTTGGCTCCGTTATTGTGGGAGTGAGCCTGGCGGGTAACCGGTCGAAATTTCTGTCGGGTATTCCGAGATTAAGGCTGCCTGCATCTGCCCCGAGCCGTTCTGCGCTGAAACTGGAGGAAGCATGGAAAGTGTTTATTCCGGAGCACCGGAGGCTGGAATATCTGGGTGGCGGCAAGAAAGCGGTGGATCTTGGTGCAGCCCCGGGAGGCTGGACATGGCAACTGGTCGGGCAGGGCATGATGGTAACGGCGGTGGATAACGGGCCCATGAATCCGGACCTTATGGCTTCGGGGCACGTGGAACACGTGCGCGCCGATGGTTATGCCTGGCAACCGAAACGGGCGGTTGACTGGATGGTCTGCGATATTGTCGACAAGCCCAGGCGAACCGCGCGGCTCGCTCTGGACTGGGTGGGTGGCAAGTTGTGCCGCTACACCGTCTTCAATTTAAAGTTGCCCATGAAAAAACGCTACGAAGAGTGGCTGGTCTGCCGTGACATATTACAGGAGGGACTGGCAAAAGCCGGCGTGCAATGCCAGATCAAGGCTCGCCACCTGTACTATGACCGTGAAGAGATCACCTGCTTTATAGAGCGTCTCGATTAAGGCTTTTTCACGGCATATCGCTGTGCTGGAGCACGGTAATGATTTCGTCCCGATCCATCATGGGCGTCAGTTCCGCCAACAGTTCCCGGCGTTCCGGAGAGTGATACCAGCGGTCCCAGTCTGCTGCCGAGCGCCAGTTGGCCATGGTGATGCGATGGTTCGGGTCGTTACTGTCCACCAATGTCTCGCCGGAGATGAATCCTGGTGTGCTCACGGCCTGCTGAAGTACTCTTCGGGCCCTGTCTTCATAAGCGGACTCCAGAGTTTCTGCGATGTGGCGTTCAATGAGTACCCGTATCATAGTTTTATTCCTTTATTTTCGCGGCGATAAACAATAATTTAGCATCGAATTCCGAAAAATCATGCCAAAGGCAGGAGGTCAGGTTTGTCCGATCACAACTATCACGCCGAGCTGGATGCCCGGGGGCTTTTTTGTCCGGAGCCGGTCATGATGTTGCATAACCGTATACAGGATGTCGAGGTCGGGCAAGTGCTCAGAGTCCTGGCGACTGACCCCTCAACTACCCGTGATATCCCCCGGTTCTGCCAGTTCCTTGGGCACGAACTGCTCAGCCAGAACGAATCCGAAGGTGAATTCCGGTACCTTATCCGCCGTTGCCAGGAGTGAGTCTCAGAGTCTCTGTTGAACCCCGTCCAGGTGATTCAGGAATTGGTCCCGATCCATTTCTCCCAATACGCGCGCATCGACCAGTTCACTGCCGCTGCCCTGATAAAACAGAATGGCAGGGGGGCCGAACAAACCCAGTTCATCCAGCAATGCCTGTTGATCCGGTGTGTTATCGGTCATATCAATCTGGAGCAACTGATAGGAAGTCAGGGCCTGGATCACTTGTGGGTCGCTGAACACGTTGCGTTCCATAATCTTGCAGGAAATACACCAGTCGGCATAAAAGTCGAGCATCACCGGTTGCCCCTGTTCCCTGGCAGCGGCGAGCAGGGAGCGGATGCGGTCCGGGGACTCTACCCGCTGGAAGTCGGCATGGTTTACGCTGGTATTGGGTGCGCCCGGGGCGGCGGAGGCGACAAACGGAGCCAGAGGTTTCAGGGGGTCGTTGGCCCCGCTGATAGCACCTGCAAGTAACGCCAGGCCATAGGCGAACATAACCAGTCCCAGGCCTTTGCGGGTGCGCTGCCAGCCGGCCTTTGCAGCGTCGAAGGCGCCGAGCTGAACCCCGGTAATCGCAATCAGCAAGCCCCACAGCGTCAGGCTCAGCCATCCGGGCACCAGGCGCTCAACCAGCCAGATGGCAACGGCCAGAAGCAGAATGCCATAAACGTGTTTCACCGTAGTCATCCAGTGGCCGGAACTCGGCAACAGCTTGCGCCCGCCCACGGCAACCAGAATCAGTGGTACACCCATCCCCAGCCCGAGTGCCAGCAGGGCCACGCCGCCAATGACCGCATCCTGAGTGGTCGAAATATACAACAGACTGCCGGCCAGCGGCGCTGACACGCAAGGCGACACAATCAGCGCAGAGAGCGCCCCGATACCGAATATACTGGCGACACGGCTCCCGGTCAGGCGCTGGCTGGCGTCGTTCAGTGATTCCCGGATAAACCGGGGCAACTGAATCTCGAACAGATCGAACATGGAAAGTGCAAACAGCACGAACAGGCCGGCAAACACGCTGAGTACCCAGGGCGACTGAAGTTGTGCCTGCAAATTGAAACTGGCCCCCAGCAACCCGGTAACAACGCCGGCGGTGGCGTAAGTCAGCGCCATGCCCAGGACATAGCTCCCCGATAGCAGCAGCGCGTGCCCTGTTGTTCTGGTGTTGCGCCCGGAGACCATAGACGAAATGATCGGCACCATCGGCAAGACGCAGGGTGTAAAGGTCAGCCCGAGGCCCAGCAGAAAGAACACGCCTGCGATCATCGCTATGGATTGTGTGGACAGGAATCCGGCGATCCCGGTGGCGGTCGAGGTATCGGCCGTATCGGTTGCTAATGCAGCGGCAGGGTTCCGGGCTTCAGGCGCCGGGGATGGTTCGGTTGAGCCACTGCCGCCCGGGTAGTAAAGGACGTTTCGGGTCTGGGGCGGGTAACACAAGCCGGCTTCCGCGCAGCCCTGATAGGTAACCTCCAGTTCTGCCTCGCGTACGCCTTCAGGAAGATTGACCGGCACCTGAACCTGCACCGGCTCGAAAAAAACGGTGGTTTCCCCGAAGAACTCGTCTTCGGTCAGCGTGCCGGGGAGCGAAAACACCGGCTCGCCAATCTGGACGCCATCGGTCGTCCCGGTGATCTGTATGCGTTTTTTGTAGAGGTAATGCCCCGGCGTGATGTTCCAGGAGAGGGTTACGGCTCCTTTATCGGTGGTGTAATCAAAGGGCAGCGCTTTATCGACCGGCAGAAATTCACTGTCGCCAAACAGGCTGTTGCTGCCCGCCCCCAGTGCCGAGACCACGGGCGCTATCATCGATAATATCGCCACCAGGGCGAGCGACAGAGGCATAGGCAGTTTTCGGAAGCAAGATCTGAGGGCAGGGACAGCTGACATGGAGGCGGTTATTTCCTGAGTCTGGTATGCATGAGAGTGGTTCGATGCCAATGGACACATCGGTAACGATAAAGTTCCCACTGGTATTGGTTGCGTTAAAGTCGCACAATAGCCAACCGATGAATCACAATCCAGACGATCTTATCATGCTGTTCAACGACCTGTTCCGGGAATCGCACCGGACGGTCCTGGCCAGGGGCAACACAGAACCGGAATATCTGCCTGCGAGCGAGCCCGAAGGGTTTGCCAGGGTCGTGTTTGCCCACGGTTTTTATGCCAGTGCCCTGCACGAGATTGCGCACTGGTGCATCGCCGGTGAGCAGCGGCGCACACTGTACGATTACGGATACTGGTATTGTCCGGATGGCCGTACTCCCAAACAGCAACAGGCGTTCGAGCAGGTGGAAGTCAAGCCGCAGGCCATCGAATGTCTGTTCTCCCTGGCAGCGGGATTCCGCTTCCACATCAGTGTTGATAACCTCGCCGGAGGAGGTGCCGCAAACGAGGGCGCTTTCTGCCTGAAGGTACTCGCTCAGGCAAACCAGTACCTTGCCTGTGGCCTGCCCCGGCGTGCACAACAGTTCTACGAATCGCTCATGCAGTTCTATGGCACCGCTACCCGTATAGATGAAGATTGGGCCCGGTTACAAAGCCGTCTGTCAGCTGCAGAGTCGGAATACGATAATCAAGGATAATTGAACTCTTATGACCTCAGACCCAAAGCATACCGGCGATTTACGCTTCAGCGATCTCAATCTCGACAAGCGGTTGCTGGATGCCATCAGCCGGATCGGCTTCGAATATTGCACCCCCATTCAGGCAGAAACACTGCCATGGACGCTGGCCTGTGAAGATCTCATTGGCCAGGCGCAAACGGGCACGGGCAAGACCGCTGCCTTTCTGATTACGGCCATCCAGTCTTTGCTGGAGACCCCCATCGATCCGAAAGACCGTTTTGCCTCCGAGCCCCGGGTGCTGGCGCTGGCGCCCACTCGGGAGCTGGCCATGCAGATTGCCAAAGACGCCGAGCAGCTTTGCCAGTACACAGGCCATAATGTGGTCACCGTGGTGGGTGGCATGAACTATGACAAGCAGCGTGAACAGTTGCAGAACGAGGTCGTGGATATTCTGGTGGCAACCCCGGGCCGTCTGATTGACTTCCTCGGCTCTCAGGATGTTTTTCTGGACCAGCTCGATATCCTGATTCTGGACGAGGCCGACCGGATGCTGGATATGGGCTTTATCCCGGACGTCAAACGCATTATCCGCAAGTGCACGCCCAAGGATGAGCGACAGACTCTGCTGTTCAGTGCCACCTTCAACCAGGATGTCCTCAACCTGGCTTCCATGTGGACCTGTAACGCCGAATTCGTAGAAATCGAGCCGGAGCAAAAAACCGCTGAGCGGGTAGAGCAGACCGTGTTTCTGGTGTCCGACGATGAAAAACTGCCGGTACTGGTGAATTACCTGAAGCGGCCGGAGGTGGAAAAGGCCCTTGTCTTCGCCAACAGGCGTGATCAGTGCCGCGACCTGGAAGAAGACCTCAAAAATCAGGGTATAAAGGTCGCCCTGATGTCAGGGGAAATTGCCCAGAACAAACGCCTGAAAACGCTGGACCAGTTCAAGAAAGGGCAAATCCAGGTGCTGGTTGCCACCGATGTTGCTGGCCGCGGCATCCATGTGAACGGTGTGACGCACGTATTCAACTACAACCTGCCGGAGAACGCGGAAGACTACGTTCACCGGATTGGTCGTACCGGTCGCGCCGGCAGTACCGGCGTTTCGGTGAGTTTTGCTGGCGAAGAGGATGCGTTCGCCTTGCCGGAGATCGAAAAATACATCAGCCAGAAGCTGAAAACGGCCGTGCCTGACGAGACTCTGACAGTTGCCATGGACAATGCACCCATCACCCGGAAACGGGGTGGTCGCCGGCCTCAGGGCGGTAATCGTGGTTCCCGGCCCCGTCGTCATTAACACTTGCTGAGAAGAGAGCGGTTATGTTGATCGTTGCGGATGAAAATATTCCGTTACTGGATTCCTTTTTCGGTGACATTGGTGAGATTCGCAGGGTCAATGGCAGAACTCTGACCCGGGATGAGGTGCAGGATGCCGATGTTCTGCTGGTTCGTTCCGTGACCCGGGTTGATCGTGCATTGCTGGAGGGCTCGCGGGTCAGATTTGTTGGCACAGCGACCATTGGCACCGATCACGTAGACCAGGGTTGGCTGCAGGAACAGGGTATCGGTTTCGCCGCAGCGCCCGGCTGTAATGCAGTCAGTGTTGCCGAATACGTGCTTTCGGTGCTGTCGCTTCATGCTGAGCATCGGGGCCTGGCTGACTGGTCCTCCCAGACGATTGGCATTGTCGGTGTGGGCAACGTGGGGGGAGAGTTGGCTCGTATGCTTCAGCGGCTGGATTTCACGGTAAAGCTGTGTGACCCACCGCGGCAGGACGCGGAGCCGGAGCAAACGGATGCTTTCGTGTCGCTGGCAGAGGTTCTGGAGTGCGACGTGGTAACGTTGCACACACCCCTTACCCGCGCCGGAGCCTACCCCACGCACCGAATGATTGCAGCGAAAGAGCTGGCGATGATGGGCCCGGATCAGCTGCTGATTAATGCCGGCCGGGGGGAGGTGATCGACGGCGAGGCATTGCTTGAGCAGCTCCGGCAAACTGATGCCCCAACCGTGGCACTGGATGTCTGGGAGCATGAGCCGAACATCAAGCCAGACCTGGTAGACAGGGTCTGGTTGGCCACGCCTCATATTGCCGGGTACAGTCTTGAGGGCAAGATGCAGGGTACGGAGATGATTTATCAGGCGCTCTGCCGCTACCTGGGGCTGCCTGTGCGCAAGAAATCCGGGCAGTTTTTGCCCGAGCCGGCTCTGAGCAAGGTGTCGTTTACCAGCAGCGCTGATGAAAACGAGGCGGTACAGGTTGCCCTCCGGGCTTGCTACGACCCGCGCCGCGACGATGCCCGGCTGCGCCTGAGTATGAGCGGCAATCCCGAAGACCGCGCCAGGGCGTTTGACCAGCTGCGCCGGGATTACCCGGTGCGCCGTGAATGTTCGAGTTTGAAAGTTCAGCTCAAGGGGAGTAGCAAGTCCCTTCAGGACAGTTTCAGGTCGATCGGGTTCAAGCTGAAAATCTGATGCCGCAAGTCTGACCGCCGAAAAAAGGGCGCCCCGTGGGGCGCCCTTTGTCGTCTATTACAGTTTGGCTTGCTGCAGGGCTGCAATCCGGTCGTCCAGCGGTGGGTGGGTCATAAACATCGCCGCAAGACCCTCACGAGCCCCCCGATTGATCCCGAAGGCCTGGAGCGTATCGGGCATTTGGTCCGGAACCTCGCTTTCCCGTTTCAGGTGGGCCAGGGCACTGATCATGGCACTCCGCCCTGCCAGTTGCGCACCCGCGATGTCGGCACGATATTCCCGGCGACGGCTAAACCAGAACACGATGGTACTGGCCAGTATGCCCAGAACGATTTCTGCCACGATGCTGACGACGAAGAAGCCGATACCGTGTCCGCTTTCATTCTTGAAGATCACGCGATCCACAAACGAACCGATCACCCGCGATGCAAAAATCACGAAGGTATTGACCACGCCCTGGATGAGCGTGAGCGTCACCATGTCGCCGTTGGCCACGTGGCCGATTTCATGGCCCAGAACCGCCCGGATTTCGTCTTTATCAAAGCGGCTGAGCAGGCCTTCACTCACAGCAACCAGCGAATCATTTTTATTCCAGCCCGTGGCAAAAGCGTTCGATTGCTGAGCCGGAAAGATGGCAACTTCCGGCATACCAATGCCAGCTTTCTTCGCCAGATCGGCGACGGTCTCAACCAGCCAGCGTTCGGCGGGCGTGCGCGGCGAGCTGATCACCTGTGCCCTGGTGCTCCACTTTGCCATGGGTTTCGACAGCAGCAGGGATATAAATGCACCAGCGAAACCAAAAACGGCCGCGAACGCCAGAAGCGAACCGTAATCAATGCCTTGCCGGCCGAGATAGCTGTCGACACCCAGCAATCGCAGGGTGAAGCTGGCGACCAGAATGACGGCCAGGTTGGTGGCCAGGAACAGCAGAATGCGCATAGGTTTTATCCTGTATCTACTTACCGGAAGACGGATTGTTCTACTGACCGTTATATGTGGTGCCAGTTCAGCGCTTCAAGAGTCTTAACGGTATTTAATGAACTGACGGGTTGGAGGCGTCGTTAAAAAACGTGGACTGCACGGCCAGGCTGATTCCGCTGGAACTGCCGCTTTTCAGCGCCGAACGAAGCGTATGGATATAGGTCGAGAGATCCTTTTGTACGGACGGCGGCAATTCTGGCTCGCCGGATCCCGTGGTAAGTTCCCGCAACAGCGCTTGCGGAGCGGGGGCGCTCAGCCGCACGAAAGCGTTTCGTGTTAATACGGCCTGGTCCAGCGCTTCCTGGCGAATGGTATCGACATAGCGGAGCAGGCCTTCTTCGGCCAGCCAGAGCAGCGCCCCGAAGCAGGCCATGTGGCGCTTGCTGTGCAGACCGAACTCGTCGGGCTCGTCCGGGCCGGCAATGTCTTCGACAAACAGGTTCACCCGCCTCGGGAACGCGGTGTAGAGTTGAATCAGTGCGATTGCAACGTCCTTGTAGAATTCCTCGATGTGGAGGTCGGCCATACAGTCTCCGGATTACTGGCGGTAGTGTTCAAGGAAGTTGCCGAGGCGGCCCATGGCATCGGCCAGCGTATCCTGTCTGGGTAGGAACACCACGCGAAGATGTTGTTTGTCGTCGATGTTAAAGGCCGAGCCCTGAACCAGAAGAATTTTCTCCTGCAGGAGAAGGTCCAGAACCAGCTTTTCGTCATTCACGACCGGAAAGCGCTTCGGGTCCAGTTTCGGGAACAGGTAGAGCGCGCCTTTGGGTTTGACGCAACTGACACCGGGAATGTCGTTGAGCATTCGCCAGGCCGTCTCGCGCTGCTCGTAGAGGCGCCCACCGGGCGCAACCAGATCGTTGATGGATTGATACCCGCCCAGCGATGTCTGGATTGCCAGCTGCGCCGGCACATTGGCGCACAGCCGCATATTGGAGAGCATATCAATGCCTTCAATAAGATCACGGGCCCGGTGCTTGGCACCACTGATGATCATCCAGCCCGAGCGGTAACCCGCCGCCCGATAGTTCTTGGAAAGACCGTTATACGTCAGGAACAGCAGATCATCTGCCAGTGAGGCAATGGAGGTATGCTGGGTGCCGTCGAACAGGATTTTGTCGTAGATCTCGTCTGAAAGAATGATCAGGTTGTGCTCCCGCGCAAGCTGCAGGATCTGGTGCAATAAATCCTCGGAGTAGACGGCGCCGGTGGGGTTGTTCGGGTTGATCAGAACAATTGCGCGGGTTCGGCTGGTGATTTTTTTGCGGATATCGTCGATATCGGGAAACCAGTCCTGCTGCTCGTCGCACCGGTAGTGGACCGGTTTGCCACTGGAAAGCGTAACCGCCGCCGTCCAGAGCGGGTAATCCGGAGCCGGGATCAAGACTTCGTCGCCGGTATTCAGCAGAGCCTGCATGGACATGACGATCAGCTCGCTGACACCGTTGCCCAGATAGATGTCGTCGATATCGACTTTGGCGATCCCCCGCTGCTGGCAGTAATGCATCACCGCTTTCCGGGCAGAAAACAGGCCTTTGGATTCAACATAGCCCTGAGCCTGATTCATATTGTAGATAACGTCTTGCTGGATCTCCTCGGGTACGTCCAGCTCGAAGGCTGCCGGATTGCCTATGTTCAGCTTCAGCACCCGGTGTCCTTCTTCTTCCAGCCGACGCGCCTCACGCAGAACCACGCCCCGAATTTCATAACAGACATTGTCGAGCTTGGCGGATTTGAAAAAGTTCTGCATGGGAGTCTGGGTCCTTCGCTAAGAATCTGAACGAGCCCCATATTCTAGCGGACGGACGCTACGGGGTAACAGGGGCAATTGTGTGGAATTGTGGCCAAATGCAGACCCTTTACGACGGTTTCTTGAAGTCGTATGTGATTAATAAGGGCGTGGATCGGCAATGGGCTTGTTGTTAGCAATTAGATTGTGCACAATCTAATTGAATGCACGATGCCACGAATAAGCAACACGGGAGAGTGACCAGATGTCCAGCGAAACCATCTATGATTTCAGTGCCAAAGACATAAAAGGGCAGGATGTTTCGATGAAGGCCTACGAAGGCAAGGTTCTGCTTGTCGTGAATACGGCCTCAAAATGCGGTTTTACCCCGCAATTCGAGGGGCTGCAGGGGCTTTATGATGAGTTGGGAGGGCGCGGGTTTGAAGTGCTGGGGTTTCCCTGCAACCAGTTCATGAACCAGGACCCGGGCAATGACGATGCGATCAGCCAGTTCTGTTCCCTGAATTACGGCGTCAGCTTTCCGATGTTTGCCAAGATTGACGTCAACGGCGATGGCACCCATCCGCTTTTCCGTTTTCTGAAGCGGGAGGCCAGGGGGCTGATGGGCTCTGAAAAGGTGAAGTGGAATTTCACCAAGTTTCTGGTTAACCGGGAAGGGCAGGTCGTGCGGCGCTACGCGCCTACCGCGAAACCCGAGGATATCCGTGCAGATATTGAAAAGCTGCTCTGACTATGGCCGAAGATGATCAGATGCTGGCGCTGGATAACCAGATCTGCTTTGCCCTCTATGCGGCAAACCGGGCTGTAACAGCCCGGTACCGTCCAATGCTGAAAGAGCTGGGCCTGACGTATCCGCAGTATCTGGTGATGCTGGTCATGTGGGAAGCCGATGCCAGCGACAGTCAGCCTCGGGTTAGCGATGTGGGGGCCAGGTTGAGACTGGATTCAGGCACCCTGACGCCGTTGCTCAAACGCCTGGAACACCGTGAGCTGTTGCAGAGGGCCCGGAATGTTGAAGATGAGCGGGTGGTTCGCTTATGCCTGACCGGGGCGGGGCGGGCCTTGCGTGAAAAAGCTGCCAATGTTCCGCAGCAATTGCTCTGTGGTTTGGAGGTAGAGCCCGACAGGCTTCTCTCGCTCCGCCAGGAGCTCAGAAGCCTGTTGGCGGTTCTGGAGGCGTCTGAGACCAGCGCGAAATAACGGCCCTGAGCTGGTCGCGATTGTAAGGCTTGGTGATATAGTCGTTCATTCCCGATGCAAGACAGTCCTCCCGGTCGCCCTGCATGACGTTGGCCGTTACCGCAATCACGGGCAGCGACTGCCACTCAGGATTTTTCCGAATCGCCTGGGTGGCTTCGTATCCGTCCATAACCGGCATTTGGCAGTCCATAAGAACGAGATCGAACGCTTTGTTCTGTAAAGCCTCCAACGCTCTGAGCCCATTCTCGGCATGGTCTACCCGGTGTCCGAGTTTTTTCAGCAGGCTGGAGGCCACCAACTGATTTACCTGGTTGTCTTCAACTAACAGTATATCGAGCGCTCGGGTGGGCGAAGCAGTGTCGCCGGTGGCCGCGTCGGCCTGGCCGGCGGGTGGGCGGGCGTCCATCCCTGCTGCGCTGCAGAGGCATCGGAAAAGATCGTCGCGGCGCAGGGGGAGTGCAAGTATGCAGTGTCTTGGATGGTGGCTGGTTGCAGTGCCGCTCTGGTCAGCCAGGATGACGCCTTCACCGCGCCAGTCATTGGCAAATGCCAGGTTTTCGCTGGTTGAGTTGGCAGCATCAATCAGCAATATCCCGTCGGGATGCCGGCTGGCACTGCGCACCGGGACGCCCCAGGCGCGCAACTGGGATTCAATGGTCAGCCGGTGGGGGTTACTCTGGGGCAGCGCCATGGCAACACCGATACGGGCAATG
The DNA here is from genome assembly GCF_049943275.1 of Marinobacter sp. VGCF2001. Classification (NCBI taxonomy): domain Bacteria; kingdom Pseudomonadati; phylum Pseudomonadota; class Gammaproteobacteria; order Pseudomonadales; family Marinobacteraceae; genus Marinobacter; species Marinobacter sp. VGCF2001. The sequence goes on along the minus strand of NZ_JBNFVX010000001.1, from coordinate 418,947 downwards.
CGTTGCAGCAACTCTGTGGTTATGCCTGCCTGATCGCCCTGATAAACCGGAAGTGGCAAAGTAACGGTAAAGTGGGTGCCAGAGCCTTCTTTCGAGTCCACCAGTATTTGCCCGTGCATACGCTCAACCAGCTGACGACAGAGTGTCAGCCCGAGCCCGGTGCCCCCGTAAAGCCGGGTTGTGTCGGTATCGGCCTGGGAAAACGGTGAGAAAATCCGGTGCAGGCCATCCCGCGACATACCAATGCCGGTGTCGATAATTTCCAGCCGCAAGCTGCCGCCAGACCAACTGGTTCGAACCTTGACCGTGCCGTCGTCGGTGAACTTGATGGCGTTACTGAGCAGATTGTTCAGAATCTGGCGGGTTCGGGTGGGGTCGCCAAGAAAGTGTTCCGGTAAATCGGGTGTGGTTTCGTTCACCAGATTGATGCCCTTGCGTCGAGCTTGTTGGGCGTGAAGGGTGGCGCACTCCTCAATCAGGCTTCTCATGCTGAAGGGAATGCTTTCCAGAGACAATTTTCCTGCCTCTACTTTGGAAATATCCAGAATGTCGTTAAGCAGGCCGAGCAGGCTTTCCCCGGCGTTGAGCGCAATTTCCAGCCGATTGCGCTGGCTGGTGTCCCGCTCACTTTCCAGTGCAAGCCCCAGCATCCCCAGAACTCCGTTCAGCGGTGTCCGGATCTCATGGCTCATACTGGCAAGAAAATTCGCCCGGGACCGGGCCCGGCGAACCGCGTCTTCTTTTGCGCGAACCAGGGCCCGGTTACCGCGTTGGAGCGCCTCATTCTTCTCCGAAATTTCCCGCGTCCGATCTTCCACCTCACGCTCAAGCTGGCTGGAATAGTTTTTCATGGCGCTTTCGGCTGAGCGCAGCCTGGCAACACTGATTTCCATATTGGCCAGGTGTTCGTTGATGATACCGACCATGGTTCCGATTTCATCGCCTTTGTGGTTCTCCGGGATAGGAAGCCGCACCTTTTCCGGAGAGCTCGCGCGAACCTGGCTCAAGGCATTGATGACATTCATCATCGGGCGGGTCAGGACAAAGTAAAAGATGGCGAGCAGGACCCCGGACAATGCCAGGCTTTTGAGCAGCCCGATAACCAGAGTGTTGGCGGCACGGGTGAGAAACTGGATGCCATAATGATAGGTATCGACAGTGACGACGAGTTGGCCCAGCGGCAGATCGGCCAGTTGTGGAACCTGCAGTTCTTTGTTGAACACCAGGCTGGCACCAAACAACAGATCACTTATCCAGCGATAGCGTGACACCGGGCTGCTTTGGCTGGCGGCTGCCATGGTCTGGCCATCGCTATCGATAATTCGGGCATCAATGGTCGCCGGGTGCTGCAGAAGGCCGTCAAGCAGTTCCTCGGCAAGGCGCACATCTATGTTGTAGGCGATTTGGGAGGCGGGGCTCTGGCTGATGCTGATCAGCGCGCGCACTTCGCTTTCCATGGAATCCCTGGCTGTGAAGTAATCCAGGGTGATCTGAAGCAGATTCAGAACCAGGCCCAGCGCCATGGCAACCAGCACTGTGTCGCGGGTAAGGCGGTAAGAGAGTCGTTGCCTGATTCTGTCAAACACGTTGTCCGGTCATCCTTGAAGTTTCTGGTGTTTGCGGGGCCGGAAGTCAGTCGTCGTAATCGGCCTTCTTCTTCCACATATCATCGTCTTGCAGGAAATTATCCCATTCCTTGTCCAGTTTGGAATGGCTCTCTGTGCCCGCGTTATCTCCGGCGCTCATTTCCTCCAGTTCCTTGATTCGGGTGCGGAAGCTTTTTACCGCTTTCATAGCCAACGGGTTATCTCGCGATTTGCCCATTTCGGTACTGGCGAGATGATAGGCATGAATGGCTTTGCGTATCTGGTTTTGTCGCATGAAATCTCTGGCCTGAAATACATGCAGGTCTGCGTGGGTTTTATGTACCAGGAACAGCACGTATTTGAGATTCTTTTTGGTCGTGGCGGCATCAATCCCGCCTGACTTGTGCATGGTCTCAATCAGCTTGAACAGCGACTGCAACAGGTCTTTGACATAGGTGGCTTTTTGCGGTGAATCGATTTTGACCTGCGGGCGGTGGTCGTTTTTCTCGAGCACCTGCTTTTTGGTTTGCGCAACGCTTTCACGCCATTGCTGAACCGGCTGTTCGCTTTTCAGCGCGGCCAGTGCCCGGCAGGCCTCGTCCATTCTTTTGAGCAGTAACAGCTTGATATCGGGTGTAAGGTACTGGCCCGGAATCTCGGTAAGCAGGCGGTAAGCCTTATTATAGGCGTCTTCCTGCGTTGTCATCTTGCGAACTCGCTCAATCCTGGCTTTTTCCCGCATCTGGCTGAACACGATGATAGCCAGGGAAACGGCAACGATCCCGACAAGCAGCAGCACAATGGTCGTGGTATCCATGATGTGGGAGGTGGCTCCGGATTGAATGAAAGACAGACCCCGGGGGGCGATAAGCAGACCCCCGATGTTATTCAGTAACGCCCTGAAAGCCTAGCAGAAATTCGCCAGTCCGTCCGCCTCTGGTTGCAATCCTGGCGTATTTTGCATTTATGACATGAATCCTGGGTTTGCGGTATATTGCGGAAATGAATAATACATTGCGTTTTTGGCTTTGAGGTCTGGCCCTGCATGGATATCTCCCGCGTTGATCTGAACCTGCTTGTGTATCTCGATGTGCTACTGCGAGAGCGCAACGTGACCAAAGCTGCCAATCACCTGGGCATTACCCAGCCTGCCATGAGTAACGGCCTGCGACGACTGAGGGACTTGTTCGGCGACCCTTTGCTGGTGCGAACCAGCGAGGGCATGACCGCGACCGAGCGGGCCCGGGAATTGCAACCATTGGTTCGGGCCATTCTTTCTGACATCGAACAGGCTGTGCAGGAGAAAACACCGTTTGCCGCCGGCGAAAGTCAGCGTGTGTTTCGGATCATGGCGAGCGATTACGCGGAATCCTGCCTCATGCCACGGGTCTTGCGCCGTATCCGCCAGGAAGCGCCACATGTAACCCTGGACGTTCTTACGCCGAGTGATGTGAGCTTTCTGGACGTGGAGCAGGGGCGTCTTGATATGGCCATCAACCGTTTCGACAAAATCCCGCAGTCGTTTCATCAGAAAACCCTCTGGACGGAGTATTTTGCGTGTTTGATGAACGCCCGCAATCCGATTCTGGTTGAACCGTTCACTCTGGATACCTATCTGGATGCCAGCCATATCTGGGTCAGTAAAACCGGGTTCGGGGTTGGCGTGGGGGTGAACCCGAAAGATGTGCAGCGATTGGGCTGGGTAGATGAAGCTTTGGGCCGGATGGGCCGAAAGCGTCAGATATCGGTGTTTACCCGGCACTATCAGGTGGCCATGTTGCTGGCAGAGCAGCATGATTTGATTGCCACCTTGCCCTCACGCGCTGCGTGGTTGCAGAAGGATAACGCCAACCTGGTGGTGAAGGTGCCGCCGTTTGCCATTCCACCCTTTGAGCTCAAAATGGCATGGAGCCCGTTACTCCAGCACAACTCGGATCATCAGTGGTTGCGTCGTCTGATTGTGGAGGTCGCGGAAGAAGTCGATGACGAATTTGCGCCGTTCGGGGCAAGTTTTGAATCGCCACAAGCGGTTACGGTGTCCCGATCAGATCGGTAGCTCACGCAATTCCATGGATGGGCGAGCGGCATCCCACATTTTCTGGAAGGCCTCCTCCATAAGCCTGACTCTGCGCCTGGCTGAAAAATCGGCGAACCCTTCGACGGTGTTAAAGCTGTGGCGGCAAAGCACGCCCTCCCGGTCGACCAGCAGGAAGGGGCGGTCCTCAGTGGGGTAATCGTCGTTTACCAACCGAAGTTCGATGCGACTGGTGAGCCGTCGCATCAATTCCACTAACGAATGCCGCCGTTGCACCAGAGCTTTGTCGTCGTGAATCAGCAGGCGTACTTCACTCAGGCGATGGCGGCGGGCGATGGCGGACACCAGCTCGCGCAATCGGTGACGGTCGTAAAATTCATGCTCCAAAGCACGATCATACAGCCAGAGCCTTTGGCCGGCCTGGCCGACCAGCGAATCCATGAGGCTGATAAAGGACGAAGGCTGGTCGAACAGCCAGGAGTCCTGATCCGCTCCCAGGATCAGTGGACTGTTCCGTTGGCCCTGCACACCATGGGCAAGGTCCGGCGCCAGACAGCGCATATCGAGATGGGGGATGCCTGCATCATCGTAGGGCACGACCGAGCAGACGTGGAATCCACACCGTTGATAAAAGCCGGTGGCATGTTCCTGGGCAGACAGGCGCAGTTCCTGGTAGCGACCCGCAGACTCCGCAATCAGGTGCCTGAGCAGCGCCTCTCCCACACCTTTACCCCTGGCCCCGGGCAACACAGCCATGCGGCCGATGTAGCCGGTTTCTTCCAGGGCCGAGAACATCCGGGCCGTGGCAACCGGCTGGTTTGAGCGATCCACTGCAAGATAATGATCGGCAATTTCGTCGGTGTCGTCCCACTCGAGTTCCGATGGTACGGCTTGTTCGTCGATAAACACCTGTTGGCGAATGTCGCGAACCGACGTCGGCGCCAGTTGCCAACTGTATTTTCGAAATCTCAGGTCCATGGCTTACTCGAAATAAATCGAACCCTGGTTGTAAAGTGTTGTTAACAGGCCCAGCAAGGCCTGGTCGCCGGAAAACTCTGCCAACGCCGCCATATCGAGCCGCGAACGGGCGCAGAGCAGTGGCGCCAACGGCCGGGCATCGCCCTTGAGCAGATACTGCTCGCCATCCACAAACAGGGCGGTTTCATCGTCCAGTTCATGATAGGCAAATCGTGAGCCTTCATTCCAGCGCAGCTGCTCTCCGGCGCGGATCGCGTTGGCCAGGTCCTCCGAGTCGGCCGGCTCCTCGGCCGGAACGACAATGTCCATGCTCTTGGGAGCGGTGGCAAATTGCCCGAACCACAAGGACAGATTGCGGCGATCGCCCAGTTGCTCCCGAATAACATCATCAAGCCGGTCGATTACGTCCGTGCCAATGGTGCCGGGATTGGCCTGCACCGACAGGTCGGGATCATCCAGGTGCTCGGACGCTTGTTCTTTCTGGCTGAGATAATCGGTAAAGCTGGTCAATACATCGTCGATGGTGGGTGCTCTGAAGCCTACCGACAGCGTAATGCAATCGTCTTCCGCCACGCCGTGATGGCCAATGCCCGGGGGCAGATACAGCATATCACCCGGCGCAAGGGTGACGGTTTCCTCGCCATCCCAGCTACTCAGAATTCTCAGGGGGGTGCCTTCTACCCGGGGCGAGGTATGGTCGCAGTGTCCGCCGAACGTCCAGCGACGGTGGCCTTGGGCCTGCAACAGGAACACATCATACATATCATAGTGGGGGCCAACGCTGCCGCCTTTCGGCGCGTAACTGGCCATAATGTCGTCCAGCCGCCAGTTGGGGATGAAGCGGAAGTTATCGAGCAGGTCGGCAATTTCCGGTACCCAATGGTCCAGCCCCTGAACCAGCAGGGTCCAGTCGTGCTCGGGCAGGTCGCTGAACCGTTCCGATGTAAACGGGCCGTTATGCAGTTGCCAGGGTTTGCCAGCATCGTTTTCGAGAACGATGCGGGACTCTACGGCCTCCTCGCAAGCGAGCCCGGCCAGTTCATCCTGGCTAACCGGGCATTGGAAGCCGGGAAAGGCCTGGCGGATAACCAGAGGTTTTTTCTGCCAGTAGTCGCGCAGAAATTCATTGGCTGTCAGTCCGCCAAGCATATCCATGGTGTTACTCCTGCCTAGATGTTGTTGGCCTGGTCGATCGCGTTTCCGATGTAGTTATCCGGAGTGAGGGCGCGCAAATCAGCTTTGGCCTGCTCGGGAATGTCCAGAGTCTCCACGAAATTCTTGATGACTTCCGGTGTCATCGCCTTGCCGCGTGTCAAATCCTTGAGCTTCTCGTACGGCTTTTCGATGTTGTAGCGGCGCATCACCGTCTGAATGGGCTCGGCCAGCACTTCCCAGGCTTGGTTCAGGTCTTCATTCAGGCGTACCGGGTTGATTTCCAGCTTGCCCAGACCTTTAAGTGTCGCCTCGTAGGCGATGAGGCTGTGGGCAAAGCCAACGCCGAGATTGCGAAGCACCGTGGAATCCGTCAGGTCGCGCTGCCAGCGGGAAATCGGCAGTTTTGCCGAAAGATGGCCAAAGATGGCGTTGGCGATGCCAAGGTTGCCCTCGGAGTTTTCGAAATCAATCGGGTTTACTTTGTGAGGCATGGTAGAGGAGCCCACTTCGCCGGCCACCGTCCTTTGCTTGAAGTAGCCCAGAGAAATATAGCCCCAGATATCGCGGTCCAGATCAATCAGAATGGTATTGAAGCGCGCGATGGCGTCGTACAGCTCGGCGATGTAATCGTGAGGTTCAATCTGGGTGGTGTACGGGTTCCAGTCGAGCCCAAGGCTTTCGATAAACGCTTTGGCATTGGCGGCCCAGTCTACCTGCGGGTAAGCGGAAAGGTGCGCGTTGTAGTTGCCCACTGCGCCGTTGATCTTGCCCATCAGCTCCACGGAGCGGATTTGCTTGAGCTGGCGACGCAGGCGATAGACCACGTTGGCCAGTTCCTTGCCAACGGTGGTGGGAGAGGCGGTCTGGCCGTGGGTTCGGGACAGCATGGGCTGGTCCGCATGGTCTTTTGCCAGCCCGGCCAGCTGATCAATGACCTTTTCCATGGCCGGCAGCAGGCCGTGATCCAGGCCTTCACGCAGCATCAGGGCGTGGGACAGGTTGTTGATATCCTCAGAGGTGCAGGCGAAGTGCACAAATTCAGTGACAGCATGAAGTTCCGGCACTGCGGCGATTTTCTCTTTGATCAGGTATTCAACGGCTTTGACATCGTGGTTGGTGGTGCGCTCGATTTCCTTGATGCGCTCGGCGTCGGCCAGGCTGAATTCGCTGACCAGTGTATCGAGGAAGGCATTGGCTTCGGCGGAGAACGTGGGCACTTCGGTAATGGCAGGGTGGGCCGCCAGTGCCTGGAGCCAGCGGATTTCGACAGTTACCCGGTTACGGATCAGGCCGTATTCACTGAAAATGCTGCGGAAGACGCTAACTTTGCTGCCATAGCGGCCATCGACCGGTGAAATAGCGGTCAGGGCGGTGAGTTCCATCGAAAACCTCTCAGTTCATCAAAGAAAAATCGGGACGTAAAATTGAAGGCACTTATGATACACCAGCCAGCTGGTTGAATCAGCGCAGCAGCTCGCGGGCGTGGTTGACGACCTTTTTGCGCTTGAAGAGCAGTTGCCAGCGGTGGCCGCCGCTTTGCCGCCATAACACTGCCGAGCGTATCCCCGCGAGCAGCAGGGCCCGGACTTTGTCGGCGTTTTCCGAGCGCTGGAGAATCTGTGGATTTCCGGTCACCTGAATTCGCAAGCGGTAGGTGCTGATGGTGTCGGCGTAGATCGAGGCCAGATTGCCAAGGAGGTTGCCATGGCTGTAGCCGAAGTGGCTGGCGGTGTGACGGGCCTGGTCAATGCGGTTACCGATTACCTGGAGCATCTCGGGATCGCGTTTCAGTTTCGATTCCAGCTGAATCAGGTTGAAAACGTATCGCAGGATTTCAACGTCCTGGGGGCGACCATGCTGTGCCAGCACCGTCGAGAGCACGGTCAGACCCTCGCGGATATCTGATATTTCACCGCCGTAGACATCGAGTGTGGAATCGGGATTGGTCGCAAATAAAGAGCGAACACAGGTTTCCAGGCTGGTTTCATTGCAGCTGCCGTTGTGGGCGATTTGTTGAACCAGAGCAGCGGCCTGGCACAATCCTCCCAGGGCCAGTGTCTGGTCGTGCAATGAATGGCTCATGAGCCAGAGCCCCCATCTTCGGTTTGCCGGAATCGCTCGGGCAGGGCCTCTCCGTCTCGCCAGGTCTCTTCAATGACACCACCACCCAGGCAGACTTCGTCAAGGTAGAACACCGCGGATTGGCCCGGGGTAACCGCACGCTGGGCCTCGTCGAAGACGACCTTTACGCCACCGTCAATCACGGTGATTTCACAGTCCTGGTCTGGCTGGCGATACCGGGTTTTTGCCTTGCAGCGGAACTGCTGTGCCGGCGGGGCGCCTGCGACCCAGTCGATCGGGCCGGACACCAGGCCCCGGGAAAACAGGAGGGGATGCTGCTTGCCTTGAACGGCGACCAATACGTTGCGGCTAAGGTCTTTTTCCGCGACATACCAGGGCTCGTCGCCGAACTCCGCCAAACCGCCAATGCCAAGGCCCTGGCGCTGGCCGATGGTGTGATACATCAATCCCTGATGCCGGCCGATAATTTTACCGTCTGGCGTTTCAATGTTGCCGGGCTGGGCCGGGAGATACTGTTTCAGAAAATCGGTAAACTTGCGCTCACCAATGAAGCAGATGCCTGTGGAGTCTTTTTTGTCGTGGGTAACAAAGCCCTGGGCCTCGGCGATTCGACGGACTTCCGGTTTCTCGAGCTCCCCGACGGGGAAGAGAGTGCGTGCTATCCGGTCACCGGATACGGCGTGCAGAAAGTAACTCTGGTCTTTGTTGGGATCGAGCCCTTTCAGCAACTGAGCTTTGCCGCTACCGTCCTGAAGCGGTCTTTGGCGGGTGTAATGCCCGGTGGCAATGTAGTCTGCGCCAAGGGTCACGGCGTAGTCCAGAAACGCCCTGAACTTCACTTCTTTATTGCAGAGAATGTCGGGATTGGGCGTGCGACCAGCACTGTACTCGGATAAAAAGTGTTCGAACACCCGGTCCCAGTACTCTGCAGCAAAGCTGGCGGTATGTAATTTGATGCCAATCGCTTCTGCGACGGCCTGAGCATCGGCCAGGTCGGTCATCGCGGTGCAGTATTCGGTGCCGTCGTCCTCGTCCCAGTTTTTCATGAACAGGCCTTCCACCTGGTAACCCTGATCTTTCAGGAGCCAGGCGGCGACAGAAGAGTCCACACCGCCGGACATTCCGACGATGACGCGGGTATCTTGGGGGGCTTGGGAATCGGGAGTCTGGATCATGGCGTCTGAATACCGCTTAAAACCGCTAATAGTAACATCATCCGCCGATTACGTCTGTCCATCGACAATGACATCGAGAGGGAATTTGCGTCCGTTTCGGTAATCCTCGATGCACTGCAGGACGAGCGGGCTGCGGAGTTTGTCGCCCAGACGCTTTATCTCTGCCGGCGTTAGCCAGTGGGGCGCAATAATGCCGTCATCGAGCTGGTCGGTGGCTTGATGTAGTGCCCTGGCGGCATAGCAGAAGCGGTAGTAGGTTACGCCGTTGGAGGGCGCCTTGTAAGTATAGATGCCAAGCAGATAGGTGGGTTCGACTTCCCAACCGGTTTCTTCCAGCGTCTCACGTTTTACCGCGTCCAGGATGGCTTCGTTTTCCTCAATGTGACCGGCCGGCTGGTTAAACACCACCTTGCCGCTGCTGAGCTCTTCCACCAGAAGAAAACGGCCCTGATGATCTTCAACGACTACCGCCACGGTGGCATGGGGTTTCCAGGTCATGATTGGCGTCGTCTCCTTTTGGCTTTTTTGGGGGTGTTCGGGGGAGTATCGGGCAGGTTAACCGTGATGCTTCGAAATTCGCCCGGCTGAAGCTGGTCGAGCGCCCAGTCTCCGATACTGGCGCGCACAAGCCGTAATGTGGGGAACCCGACGGCGGCGGTCATGCGGCGGACCTGGCGGTTTTTGCCCTCTTGAAGAGTCAGAGCCAGCCAGCTTGTCGGCACACTCTGGCGAAATCTGACCGGCGGCACCCGGGGCCAAAGTGCGGGTGGCTCAATCCGTTCCGCCTGGGCCGGCCGGGTGCGACCATCTTTCAGTTCCACACCCCGGCACAGCCTGGTAATGGCGTCGCTGGAGATTTCACCCTCCACCTGGGCCCAATAGGTTTTAGGCATCTTGTTGGTCGGGGAGGCTATGCGGTGCTGCAGGGCGCCGTGATCGGTAAGCAGTAAAAGCCCCTCCGAATCATAGTCGAGCCTGCCGGCAGGGTAGACTCCCGGTTGATCAATCCAGTCTGCAAGAGTGGCTCTGGGGTGGCTGGAACCTTCGTCGGTGAACTGACTCAACACGTGAAACGGTTTGTTGAAGAGAATCAGCTTCGCCATGATGAAGTCCTGTGCCTGAAATGCGCGAGAAGGCCAAGACTACTGCAAACTACTGTGTTTAAAAAGCACTAGCTCCCTTGCCGGCACTTTCTGCAGGAGGGAGGCCCCGCCAGTCTGCGGGTGGCTGGGAGGCCCCTTCAGGAGCCGGCGTCAGCCATTGACAGCGCGTGCTGCGTAGCGCTCGTTGCCGTCCGTCGATTCGCTGGTCTGATCCAGAGAGCCGACTCCGGTTTGTTGCCCCGAATGTTTGGCCGGCACCTCGTCAGGCACGATGTTCACGGCATGAACCCCTTTGTCGCTGGGCTTTTTGTCGAACGTGACGGTTTGGCCAGCCTTGAGGGTTTTGTAGCCGTCCATCTGTATGGATGAAAAATGGGCAAACAGGTCATCGCTGCAGCCATCTTCGATGATGAAGCCATATCCCTTGGCATTGTTGAACCATTTGACTTTGCCTGTTGGCATGATGAACTCCCCTGTTCCTTTGTTGTCTCACCGGGAGGCGCTGCTGGCTGCTCTGGCGTGGGTCGCTCCGGTAGGGCCGGAGTCGGCAGAGGGCCAGGCAGGCGCTCCTTTATTATTTGTTTTGTGTGCCGCATCCGCGGCGTTTTATCGTTCGCCCGGAGCCGTCACAGGCAATTTGTGCCATTTAAAGTTTCCGGTCGCCGGATTGATTATCGCCGGATTACACTTGGATGCACAAACTTACAGGACTTTACAATCCCGATTAACTTTCGTCCAAATGGGCGCCTGAGTCAAGTGCCGGTTATGTCAGAACAGGTAGTTCTGTAAGGTCTGGAAGCGGTATCATGCTCGTATTGATAAACAACGCACGCTTGCAGGTGGCATTCGCTTGAAAACACGCTGCCGCGCATCCACATTCAAACGACGAACCGAAAAACCGGTATTTGGACCATGCGGACAATTGAGAATTCTCTACTAGTATTCAATCAAGGGGAGGACGAACAGCCAGGGCATCACGAGGGTGTGAGTGTTGCGCCTGAAAAGCCTGCCCTGAAGCGCCCGGCACGCTATCGTGTTGTGCTCCTGAATGACGATTACACACCCATGGATTTTGTGGTTGAAGTGCTGATGACGTTCTTCGCCATGAACGAAGAGAAGGCGACGCAGGTGATGCTGCTCGTCCATACGCAAGGAAAAGCCGTATGTGGGGTATATACCCGAGATATCGCGGAAACAAAGGCAGCACAGGTGAACCAGTATTCCTCGGAATGCGAACATCCGCTCCTTTGCGAGATTGAACGTGCGGACTGACAGACTTTGGGGTGGCCCATGCTGAGTAAAGATCTGGAAATTACGCTGAATACGGCCTTCAAAAATGCCCGTGACAAGCGTCATGAGTTCATGACCGTCGAGCATTTACTGTTGGCCCTACTCGACAACGAGTCGGCGGTGGGTGTCCTGAAAGCCTGCGGCGCGGATCTCAAGCGCCTGGAGGACGAGCTGGTGGAGTTTGTGGATTCCACCACCCCGCTGATACCGAGTTCCGACAACGAGCGTGAGACGCAACCCACCCTGGGATTCCAGCGGGTGTTACAACGGGCGGTGTTCCATGTGCAATCCTCCGGCAAGAAAGAGGTCACCGGCGCGAATGTGCTCGTGGCAATTTTCAGCGAGCAGGAGAGCCAGGCCGTCTACGTGCTCAAGAAACAGAATGTGGCGCGCATTGATGTTGTCAATTACGTGTCACACGGCATTTCCCGGGTGCAGGGCGCTGAAGATCAGGAAGGCGGAGACCATGCTGCCCACGACGAAACCGTGGAGGAAGGAGGGCAGCAGTCCCGCCCGCTGGAAAGCTACGCAACCAACCTGAACGAGCAGGCGCGTCAGGGGCGGATTGACCCCCTGATTGGTCGTGAGCACGAGGTGGAGCGGGTGGTCCAGATTCTGGTTCGCCGCCGCAAAAACAACCCGCTGCTCGTGGGTGAGGCCGGTGTGGGCAAAACGGCGATTGCCGAAGGCCTGGCCAGGCGTATTGTTGATGAGCAGGTGCCGGAGATTATTTCCGACGCCGAGGTGTATTCCCTCGATATGGGTGCACTGCTGGCGGGAACCAAGTATCGCGGTGATTTCGAAAAGCGTTTGAAAGGTCTGTTGAGCGACCTGAAGAAGCAGAATCACGCCATTCTGTTTATTGACGAGATCCATACCATCATTGGTGCGGGCTCCGCCTCCGGTGGCGTTATGGATGCGTCAAATCTCCTGAAGCCCATGCTCAGCTCTGGTGAATTGCGGTGCATCGGGTCCACGACCTTCCAGGAGTTCCGCGGCATCTTCGAAAAGGACAGCGCGCTGGCGCGTCGTTTCCAGAAAATCGACGTTAATGAACCGAGCGTTGAGGATACCTACCAGATTCTGAAAGGACTGAAGCCCAGCTTCGAGAAGCATCACGATCTGAAATACACCGACAAAGCACTGCGGGTGGCTGCGGAACTGGCTGATCGCTACATCACTGATCGTCACTTGCCCGACAAGGCGATTGATGTGATTGATGAGGCGGGTGCCCGCCAGCGGCTGGTGCCGGAAGATCGCCGGAACAAAACCATCGACGTGACCGACATCGAGGATGTGGTAGCCAATATCGCCCGCATTCCGCCGAAAAATGTCTCTACCAGCGACAAGGACCTGCTCCGTAATCTCGAGCGAGACCTGAAGATGGTGGTGTTCGGGCAGGATCCTGCGATTGAGTCCCTGTCTACCGCGATCAAGCTGGCCCGCGCAGGTCTCAAGGCGCCGGAGAAACCCGAGGGGGCGTTCCTGTTTGCAGGGCCGACCGGTGTGGGTAAAACCGAGGTTACCAAGCAGCTTGCCAAGGTGCTGGGTATCGAGTTGGTGCGGTTCGATATGTCGGAATATATGGAGCGACATACGGTTTCGCGCCTGATCGGTGCGCCCCCGGGGTATGTTGGTTACGACCAGGGCGGCCTGCTGACCGAAGCGGTCAACAAGCATCCGCATTGTGTGTTGCTGCTGGATGAAATCGAGAAAGCGCACCCCGAAGTCTTCAACCTGCTCTTGCAGGTGATGGATCACGGTACGCTGACCGACAACAATGGCCGCAAGGCGGATTTCCGGCACGTGATTCTGGTGATGACCACCAATGCGGGTGCCGAAAGCATGGCGCGCCGGTCCATTGGCTTTAATGAGCAGGACCACAGCACCGATGGCATGGAGGTGATCACGAAGACCTTCACGCCGGAATTCCGGAACCGTCTGGACGGCATTATTCAATTTGCCGACCTGCAGAAAGTGACCATAACCCACGTAGTGGACAAGTTCCTCACCGAGTTGCAGGCGCAACTGGACGAGAAGCATGTTGTGCTCCATGTAGACGAAGACGCCAAGCTATGGCTTGCGGAAAGGGGCTACGATGTGACTATGGGGGCACGGCCGATGGCACGTCTGATCCAGGATAAGATCAAGCGGCCCCTGGCAGAGCAGATTCTGTTTGGTCGTCTGTCAGATCACGGGGGGGATGTGTTTATTCGCCTCAAGGATGATGAGCTGGCATTTGAATACGAGGATGAGCCGGCTGAAGCCGTCTGAGATGAAAAAGCCCCGCAGTAGCGGGGCTTTTTTTCAGATGTCAGCTCGGACAATCAGCGGGCACGGTAAACAATACGGCCTTTGCTCAGGTCGTAAGGCGTCAGTTCAACCTTGACCTTATCGCCGGTCAGAATGCGGATGTAGTTCTTGCGCATTTTTCCGGAGATGTGTGCGGTTACAACGTGGCCGTTGGAAAGCTCGACCCGGAACATGGTATTGGGAAGGGTGTCGATAATAACGCCTTCCATTTCAATGACATCTGATTTCGCCATTCAGTAGAAACCTCGTTGGATGATCTTTTCGGTGATTTGAAATGGCGCAATTCTGCCTGATTTCTTCTCGTTTGGCAAAAATCAGTCGCCTGTTAACTCACGCCAATGCCCGTCTCTCAGCGCTTCTATGGGCTTGAAGCGGGTTTTATAGTTCATTTTGCGGCATTCTTTGATCCAGTATCCCAGGTACAGGTGCGGCAGGTCTCGTCGCCGGGCCTCTTCGATCTGCCAGAGCACCGCAAAGGTACCCAGGCTCCGATGCTCCAGTTCAGGCGAGAAAACGGTATAAATGGCCGACAGGCCATCATCCAGCAGATCGACGGCCGCCAATCCTACCAGTTCACCGCCCAGGGACATTTCAAGAAACCAGGAGTCGGTTGCACCCTCTACCAGAAAAGAGGTGAATTGTTCCCGGGAAGGTGGATACATATCGCCATCGCGGTGACGTTCTTCGATGTAGTGCTCGTACAGGCGGTAATAGCGCTCACCGAATGCGGCCGGCACCAGCTTGCAGTCAAGGTCGGCGTTTTTCCGTATGATCCTGCGTTGATTCCGGTCCGGCTTGAACTGGTTCACCTGAAGCCTCACCGGTACACAGGCGTTGCAGTTTTCACAATGGGGACGGTAGTAGTGAGAGCCGCTGCGGCGAAAACCAAGGGCGGTGAGCTGGCTGTACAGTTTTTTGTCAATCCGGGCCCGGGGGTCCACAAACATTGTGGTTGCCTCCCGGTCCGGTAGATAGCTGCAATCGTGGGGGGGCGTTGCAAAGAAAACGAGCGTTCTGAGATTACTCATTTCACCTCCGCCCTGGCCACATCCAGCGGATATGCCAGTCTGTCTGTTCCGGCTTTCGATCGACACATGCCCTGAGTATAGATAAGAACTCGGCTCTGGGGATACTTCTTGCGCCCATGGTCAGCAGGTGATCGCTCTCGACCTGGCAATCCATCAGCTGGTATCCGGATTCTCCCAGCTGATGGGCCAGATGAACCATCAGTACTTTGGAGGCATTGGTCTCTAGCGAGAACATGGACTCGCCAAAGAAACAGCGGCCAATGGCCAGCCCATACATTCCCCCGGCCAGTTCATTGTTACGATTCCAGACTTCGATGGAGTGGGCGATGCCTCGTTTGTGCAGTTCCGTGTAGGCGGCAATCATCTCGTCAGTGATCCACGTGCCCTCCGCCCGCGTTGTTGCGCACAGACGGATAATCCGGCCAAAGCACTGATCGGTGGTGACATGGAAGCGGCTCTGATTCAGAGTCCGGCGCAGGCTGCGGGAAACATGGATGTCGGCCGGGAAAAGCACGCATCTTGGGTTCGGTGACCACCAAAGAATGGGTTGGTCGTCACTGAACCAGGGGAATATGCCGTTCCGGTATGCCAGCACCAGGCGTTCGGGCGACAGATCGCCACCCACGGCTAGCAGGCCCTCAGGGTCCTCCAGAGCTTCATCGGCAGGAGGAAACCAGAGTTGATCGGTGTTTAGCCAGGGTAGCGACGTCATGGTGCCTTTGGGCAATCAGTCTTGCTGGTCCAGGAATTTCTCGGCATCAAGTGCCGCCATGCACCCGAATCCGGCGGATGTTACCGCCTGGCGGTAGACATGGTCGGCTACGTCTCCAGCCGCAAAGACGCCGGGAATGCTTGTTTGCGTAGCCATGCCTTCCAAGCCGGAACGAATACGGATGTACCCGTTGTTCATGTCCAGCTGCCCCTCGAACAGGCTGGTATTCGGTTTATGGCCAATGGCGATAAACACACCTGCCAATTCCAGATCCTGGGTGCTGCCATCTTTCATGCTCTTGATGCGCATCCCTGTTACGCCGGTGCCGTCGCCAAGCACTTCGTCGAGGGTATGGTCCCAGATGATATTGACGTTACCGTTTTTCGCTTTTTCAAAAAGCTTGTCCTGCAGAATTTTTTCGGCGCGAAGCGTGTCCCGGCGATGCACCAGCATCACCTCATCCGCAATGTTGGACAGGTACAACGCTTCTTCCACGGCTGTGTTGCCGCCGCCGATCACGGCAACTTTTTGTTTGCGGTAGAAAAAGCCGTCACAGGTGGCGCAGGCTGAAACACCCTGTCCCTTGAATTTCTCCTCGGATTCCAGGCCCAGGTACATGGCCGAGGCACCGGTTGAGATGATCAGGGCATCGCAGGTGTATTCGCCGCTGTCGCCTTTGAGCCTGAACGGGCGGCTGTTCAGGTCGGCTTCGTTAATCGTGTCGTAGACGATGCTGGTTTCGAAGCGCTCAGCGTGCTGCTGCATTCGCTGCATCAGTTCCGGGCCCTGAACGCCGTCGTTGTCACCTGGCCAGTTATCAACATCGGTGGTGGTGGTTAGCTGGCCACCAACTTCGATGCCGGTGATCAGGGTTGGATTCAGGTTCGCGCGGGCCGCGTACACGGCCGCAGTGTATCCGGCGGGGCCGGAGCCAAGAATGATCAATCGGGAATGTTTGGTTTCGCTCATTTGGGTCTCGCTACCATGAAATAAACGTGTTCAGCGCCGGAGAGGTGGCGCTGATCCGCTGAAAATGGCCAAAGGCTACCATGAATTGAGGGAGCTGCCATTCGTTTGCGCCAATGCTGCTTATAAAACCTTGCTATGTGCTCAGGCCGGGGTCATTCAAGCACGGAGATGGTTGTCAGCAGTTGCCGCACCCGCTCCCGGGCTTTTCCGGATTCTCCCTGCTCCAGCCGGTGCTCTGCAACAGCGGGGAAAACGGCCTGCACGTCATCGGGCAACACGTGGTTGCGGCCCTCCATGAGGGCCCAGGCTTTGGCGGCTCGCAGCAGGCCAAGGCCGGCCCGGGGCGATAATCCGTAGAGCAGCCCGGGCATTCGACGGCTTTGTTCCAGTAGTCGTTGCAGATAATCCAGCAGTGCCGGGCTTGCCGACACCTTGTCCACGGATTGTTGCAGTGCTACCAGTTCGTCGTGGGGAAGCAATGTATTCAGGCGTTCGGTCAGGTGTTTCCGGTCTTCGCCTTCCAGCAATTCCCGCTCCGCTTTCGGGTCGGGGTAGCCGAGCCTGAGCCGCATCAGGAATCGGTCAAGCTGGGACTCTGGCAGAGGGAAGGTGCCACCTTGCTCGATCGGATTCTGGGTGGCAATGACAAAGAAGGGCGCTGGCAGGGGGCGGGTTTCCCCCTCGATGGAGACCTGTCTTTCTTCCATGGCCTCAAGAAGGGCACTCTGGGTACGCGGTGACGCCCGGTTGATCTCATCCGCAAGCACCACTTGCGCAAAGATCGGTCCCGGGTGAAAAACCAGGCCACCGGCCTGTTTGTCGTACACGGAATAACCGAGGACATCCGCCGGAAGAAGATCGTTGGTGAACTGGATGCGCTGATAGCTCAGCCCCATGATTTTCGCCAGGGCATGAGAGAGGGTAGTCTTGCCCATGCCGGGGATATCTTCAATCAGCAGGTGCCCCCGGGCCAGCAAGCCGCACAGGGCCAGCCGTACCTGGTTTTCCTTACCCAGCAGAATGGTGTTGAGGGCGCTGACAACGGTGTCCATTTTCTCTTTCATACTGGCCTCAGTCCCTTACCCGTTTCAGTATGTCGCCGTAGGCATCGATGCGACGGTCGCGAAAATAGGGCCAGATGCGGCGGATCGCTTCCGTACGCTGGCGGTCGAGGGTTACCGACAGAATGCACTCGTCACTGTCGTTGCCGCGTGCCAGAAATTCACCCTGGGGCCCGCAGATAAAGCTGTTTCCCCAGAACCGGATGCCCTCGCTGTGCCCGGATGGATCGGGTTCGGTGCCGACCCGGTTAGGGGCGATAACCGGGAGGTTGTTAGCGACGGCATGGCCGCGCTGCACGGTAACCCAGGCTTCCAGCTGTCTGGTCTGTTCTGCCGGGTCGTCGGTAACGTCCCAGCCGATAGCGGTCGGGTAAATGAGGATTTCCGCGCCTGCAAGCGCCATCAGCCTGGCCGCCTCCGGGTACCATTGGTCCCAGCAAACCAGAACCCCCAGTTTGCCAATGGAGGTCTGGATGGGCGTGAAACCATTGCGGCCGTCGTTAAATGTGGCATCGCCAGGGGTGAAGTAAAACTTTTCGTAGAAGCCGGGGTCGTCCGGAATGTGCATTTTCCGGTAGAGGCCGGCAAGGCTGCCATCGGTATCCAGCACCACGGACGTGTTGTGATACACGCCGTTCATGCGGCGCTCGAAAATGGAGCCTACCAGAACGACTCCCAGCTCCTTCGCAAGCCCGGATAGCCGTTCACTGGTGGGCCCGGGAACCGGTTCGGCGAGTTCGAACAGGGCCGTGTCTTCGGTCTGGCAGAAATACTGGGTGGCGTGCAGCTCCTGCAACACAATTAACCGGGCGCCTTCTGCAGCCGCCTGCCTCACCAGCCGTTCAGAGGTGGCCAGGCTTTCACTTTTGTCCGGGCTGCACGGCTGCTGGATAGCCGCTACTCTGAGCTGCGCGGCCGGTTGTTTGTTGCTCATAGCTCAACCACTCCGGCAGGAATCTGCATGGTCACGCAATGCAGGCTGCCATGCTGATGAATCAGTGGGCGGCAATTAACGGGGATGATTTCACGCCCCGGGAAAATGCCGGCAATAACTTTCAGTGCCTCTTCGTCCTGGGGGACATCATAGACAGGCATCAGAACGGCGCCGTTGATGATCAGGAAGTTTGCATAGGTTGCCGGCAGCCGGTCGCCTTCTTCGTCATGAATCGGATCGGGCCAGGGCAGCGGGGTGAGGCGGTAGGGGGTTCCGTCAGCCTGCCTGAATTCCTGCAACTCTTCTTCCATGGCCGCGAGCGCGCTGTAGTGTTCGTCGGCGACGTCCGGGCAGGCCACGTAACAGATATGGTCGGCAGCGCAGAAACGGGCCAGAGTATCAATATGGCTGTCGGTGTCGTCGCCCTTGAGGTAGCCGTGGTTGAGCCAGAGAATCCGCTGGGCACCAAGCATTTCCTGCATCGTTTTCTCGATAGAAGCCCGGTCCAGTGAGGGGTTTCTGGAGGGTGTCAGCAGACATTCGCTGGTGGTGAGGATGGTTCCCTGGCCGTCGGATTCGATCGATCCGCCTTCCAGGACAAAATCGACGGCTTCCAGAGGGTGTTTGCCAAAAACACCCGCATTCGCCAGGTGGCGATTAAGCGCGTCGTCTTTTTCCCACGGGAATTTATTGCCCCAGGCATTGAAGCGAAAATCCAGCAGCATCGGCCCTGCGTCTGTCGCGACGGTCACAGGGCCGTGGTCCCGTGCCCAGGTATCGTTGGCCGGAGCGGGAACGGTCACAACCCGCCCGGGCAGGTCGTGTGCTTCGGCATAGTCGTTCAGTTCTTTGCCAAGTTTTTGCAGGCGTGCCACGAATTCGCAACTGATGACCAGGTGTTCAAAGCGGAGTATGGCTTTGGCGATGGCTTCGAAGACGGGCTCAACATCGGCCATTCGTGCAGCCCAGTCCGTTCCCGGATGAGGCCACGTTAGCATGACAGCACTTTGGGGAGCCCATTCCGCAGGCAACGTACGTCTGGAGGTCACGGTATAACTCACCTTGATTTGCAAAAAGTCGCCAGTCTATACGACCTGCGCTGGCAGTGCATTGTTGCCGTTCGGCACGGTCGTCGGCGCTTTTGATTTGGCCCGGGTCAGTCGTTTTGCTGTTTTACTACCGAGTGCAGTACGCGATTATTCTCGAAATAGACGACAAAGTTCTGATAATGCCATTGGCTGATAGGGGGTTGGCCAACCGGCCCCCGGATGTCCGCCGGCGCACCCCAGCGGTTGCGCACAGAGTTCTCGCTCATGCCGTTGGCGGGCAGGCTGATCTGGCTGCGGTCCGCCTGACTGCCCACTGGCACCTTCAACTCTTCAGCATGAACCATGGGTGCCGTGCCGGCGCATACGGCCGTGGCCAGCATAGCGGCGGCCAACACGTTGCGGTAGTTTGTCATAGAGGGTCTCCAGTAATGGCGGGTGACTGCACCCGTGCAATGGCAGATGAATAAAGCGTAATATCCCGAAAAACCTGGCAAAAGTCAGTGTTTTTTTGCATCTTACTCCTTTTGCCTTTGCCGAATCTGCCATCGCATCACATGACGGGCAATTTGCTGACGATCGCTGTCATCCAGATCAACGAACAGGGCGTGAACCCGCGTGTCGCCTGAATCGTTTTGTTCGGTTGCGATAACTTCTGCGACGGCTCTGGGCTGGTACAGTTCCGGGGGCAGGGTCATGCGGATTGCCAGATGATCACCGGTTTCAAAACTCGCGGTGGGTCTTGTGAAACACAGCCCGCCCTCGCTGAGTGTCACATCCTGCCAGTCCTCCGGTTGCAACGGATTTTGCTCAAAGGCGATAATGCGCGCCAGCGTATCGATCTTGCTGTTGAGAGACTTGATCAGTCCGGCCAGCAGGCGATCGCGCTCTGCCAGGCTCGCCAGATGCGCCCGAACATCCTGGTCCAGCCGCTGGAACTCGGCTTTCAGGGCGGCCAGAGGAGAATGGTTGAATGGGTCGTCGCCAGCGTGAGCTTTGTCGAGACGAGACACTTCCAGCCCGATCCGGTCTTCGATCCGGAAGAATTCCCGGCGTTCCCGTTGGCCATTAATGCTCGGCGGTGTCTTATTCTGGCTTGGCATCCTGTCTCCGGGCGGGTTTTATTGATTACAGAACAGTTTAGCAGTTTCCCGATGGCTGGAAAGAGCCCGAATACATCCCCGGCCCGACAATTATCCGGCCCCGGGGACCTCACTAATCGACGAACCGCAAGGTAGCGACAGGCACTCCTACATGTTCAGACCCTTATCGTTCTATATTGGCCTGCGGTACACCGCCGCCAAACGACGCAATCACTTTATTTCCTTTATATCGCTGACTTCGATGATCGGCCTGATGCTGGGCGTCGCCGTGCTGATCATTGTGCTTTCCGTGATGAACGGGTTCGACCGTGAGCTGAAGCAGCGCATTCTGGGAATGGTGCCCCATGCCACCATTCAGGGCGCTTCCGGACCTTTGGAGAGCTGGGAAGAAGTGGATGACCATGTTGAGGCTTACCCCAGGGTGCTTGCTGCGGCCCCGTTTATCCAGGGGCAGGGTATGGTTACCGGTGGCGGCAATGTCCGCGGCGTGATGCTCAGCGGCATCCTGCCAGAGCAGGAAGCCAGCGTGTCGATTATTGAGAATCACTTTGTCGAGGGAAGCCTCGATGAGCTTAAATCCGGCGAATTCGGAATCATTATTGGCAAGCTGATGGCCAACAGTCTCAGGCTTGGGGTGGGCGACAAACTGACGGTGGTTCTGCCGGAGGCGTCGGTAACACCAGCGGGCGTTCTACCCCGGCTCAAACGGTTTACGGTCAAAGGTATTTTCAGCGTTGGCGCAGAGCTGGATGGCAACTACGCATTGATCCACATGGATGATGCCGCGAGGTTGATGCGCACGGGCGGACGGGCCCAGGGCGTGCGCCTGCTGGTGGATGACCTGTTCGCGGCACCGAAAGTAGTCAACGAGGTTGCCCGCACACTGGGCGGCCGCTACTACGTATCGGACTGGACTCGCACCCATGGCAACCTGTTCCAGGCCATTCGTATGGAAAAAACCATGATCGGCCTGCTGCTGATGTTTATTGTCGCGGTCGCCGCGTTCAATATTGTGTCGACCCTCGTGATGGTCGTGACAGACAAGACTGCCGACATCGCCATCTTGCGAACCATGGGGGCAACCCCGGGGCGCATCATGCGGATATTCATCATCCAGGGCGCCGTGATTGGCGTGTTTGGCACCCTGACCGGGACTGCGTTGGGGGTTCTGGGCGCGTTGAACATCAGTGGCTTTATCTCCTGGCTGGAATCGGCTTTGGGACACAAGTTCCTCAGCGCAGACGTTTATTTCATCAGCTACCTGCCTTCACAGCTTCAAATGCAGGATGTGCTGATTATCAGTGGTGCAGGTCTCACCATGAGCCTGCTGGCAACGATTTATCCGGCCTGGCGGGCGTCGCGGGTCGAACCGGCGGAGGCATTGCGTTATGAGTGACAGGCAGGCGACAGCTCAGGTGATTGATTGCCGGCAAGTCACCCGAACCTACAGTGAAGGCCCGGAAACGCTGACGATTTTCTCCGACATTTCTCTCCAGGTTCAGTCCGGAGAGACGGTCGCGATTGTTGGCAGCAGCGGTGCGGGCAAAACGACGTTGCTGAACTTGCTTGGAGGGCTCGACCGGCCGTCGTCGGGCCACATCCGGATTTGCGGTGAGGATATCCACGCTCTGACAGAGCGTGGCCGGGCCCGTTTCCGGAACCGGCACCTGGGTTTCGTGTATCAGTTCCATCACCTGTTACCGGAATTTACGGCGCTTGAGAACGTTATGCTTCCGTGCACTCTTGGCGGTATGCCACCCAAAAAGGCGCGGCCCAAAGCCGAAAGCCTGCTGCAGCGGGTGGGCCTGGGAGAGCGGCTTAAACATAAGCCGGGCGAGCTTTCCGGTGGTGAACGCCAGCGCGTGGCTATTGCCAGGGCGCTGGTAAATGACCCTGCCTGCGTGTTGATGGACGAGCCGACCGGAAATCTGGACGAGCATACCGGGGAAGGGATTCGCGCGTTGATCGGCGATCTCCGGGATAACTCCGGCACGGCATTCATCATGGTTACCCATGATATGGCTATGGCTCGGAGTCTTGGAAGGGTGTTGCGTCTGGAGCAGGGCCGCCTGGTTCAGGAGGCCTGATCCCCTACGGACGGGTCGTTATCGGCCCGGCCGCGTCTGCGCAGCTGCCAGTCTGAACGGATTTTGCGCCGCCAGAGGTACTGGATGGCCAGGTAGGCCAGGCAAGCGGTCATTGTGGCCAGCACCAGAGACCCCAGGTAAAGGGGAACACCAATGTCGATCAGGCGGTGGCTTATCCAGCCCCAGGATAATTCAAAGTCGAATGCCAGAACCGGCCGGTCCAGTATCCAGGCGCCCACTTTGTAGTTGAAGTAGAACATCGGTGGCATGGTCAGGGGATTGCTGATCCAGACCAGAACCACGGAAAGGGGCAGGTTGGCGTTAAACCAGATGGCGCAGAACGCTGCGGCCAGCATTTGAAATGGCATTGGAATAAAGCAGAACCAGACACCAACCAGGAAAGCGCGGGCAACGCAGTGGCGGTTGATGTGCCATAGGTTGGGTTCATGGAGGATATCGCCCAGAAAGCGCAGCGATTGCATCGACTGCACCTTTTCGGGGGTGGGCAAATACCGTTTCATGAACTTCTTCGGCATAGGAAGTTCGGCCTGTTTCGTGGCTGAAAGTCATCGTTGGCACGCGACGCCTGCCAACGCTATCGAAAATCGGAGGACAAGGATTGTCCGAAAAAACCGCGACCGGCCAACTGGCCATTAAACGCATTGTCGATGTCGCCAGCATTCTCGCCTTCTCTTGCGGCGTTATCTTACTTTATCGGCTCGCAACCTTGCCACCATATCCATGGCTGTTTGTCGCTTCGCTGGTGGTGGTGATGCTATCGCTACGGCGAAGGTGGCGCGGCCGTCGCGTGCTGTCGATGTTTGCCGCGGCATTGTTTGGCCTTGCCTGGGCCGGCTGGCACGCTGATTCAAGGCTTGTCGAGCGTCTTCCCGCCAGTGCCGAGGGGCAGCGCCTGCTGGTGTCCGGGTACCTTTGTAATCTGCCCGCGCCGGGGAGTTTTGATAGTGTGCGTTTCGGGTTCTGCGTGTCGAAATGGCATTCCCCGGGGCTTTCAGATGAGCCATCTCTGCCGCGGCACCTCCGGCTCTCCTGGTATGGCCGGGAGGGGCGTACCTTGCCTGATCACCGGTTGATGCTGGAAGTCGTTCTCAAGCGGCCTCACGGCAATCTGAATTCCGAGGGTTTCCGTTACGAAAACTGGTTGTTTCGCCACGGCTACCGCGCGACAGGCAGTGTCAAGCAGGTTTCGGCCGCTCCGCAGTTGGAGTGCGGGGTGCGTTGCCAGTACCACGCCTGGCACTGGCGCACCTCGCAGCGGCTGAACCGGATGTTTGGTGCAGCGGAACATTATCCTTTGATTGCGTCCTTGTTGATGGGCGACCGGAGTCACCTGAATGACACCCACTGGCAGGCACTGAAAGCGACGGGCACCATCCATCTGGTGGCCATTTCGGGATTGCATCTCGGATTGGTAGCGGTCGGGGTTGGTCTGCTGGCACGCTGGGCGCTGTTGTTACCCGCCGGCCGGTTGAGTGAACGCAGCAGGCGCTCTCTGGTGTTCGCTTTCGTTGTTACGGGTTGCGCAAGCTATTCACTGCTGGCCGGCTTCACCGTGCCGACGCAAAGAGCGCTTGTGATGGTGACGGCCGGTAGCTGGTATCTGCTCAAAGCACAGCAACAAAGCGGCTGGTTGCCCTTTGCTCTGGCTTTGGCAACTGTGCTGCTGATGGACCCCTTTGCGCCATTAGACCAGGGGTTCTGGCTCTCCTTTGGTGCGGTTGCTGTGCTGATGTTCGTTTTCTACGGGCGGCTGGGTGCCACCGGCTGGTTATCAGCGCTTGTTCGCGCGCAGTTAGCGGTATTTGTCGGGCTTTGGCCAATGCTGATGGTGCTCAACCAGGGGCAGCCGGTCGCCGGTATGCTGGCAAATCTGGTGGCCGTTCCCTGGGTATCCTTTGCGGTGATGCCCGTGCTGTTCGTGGGTTCCATGCTGGCTCTGCTCTTCGGTGACGGGTTGTTACCCTGGGTTATGGTCGGATTTGACCGTGTGCTCGGGGTGCTCTGGTGGTGGCTGCAATGGATCGCTGAGGTTCGGCTCGGGCAGATGCGGCTGCTTCCCCTGCCGCTGGCGGCGGGGCTTGCGTTGCTGGCCTTGTGGGCTATTCGCTGGCGCGATTGGCGTTGGCGCGTCTTGTTCGGCATGACCATGCTGGTCAGTATTCCGGACTGGCAGGGTGCCGGGCCCTCCAACGACATGGCGGAGGTACCGGAAGTGCGGATTCTGGATGTGGGGCAGGGGCTGTCTGTGGTCGTCCGCTCCGGCAGCAAGGTGATGGTATACGACACCGGGCCGGCAGTGCCCGGCGTATACTCTGCAGCGGAGTCTGTCCTGATTCCGAATCTGCGGGCGATGGGGATTGAGGTGATCGACCTGCTGGTGCTGAGCCATGGCGATAATGACCATGCAGGGGGCCTGGAGCAATTGGCTGAGGCGTTTGAGATAACCCGGGTAATCACTGGCGAGCCGGAGGCTGCGCGAGATCGGGTGTCGGCATCTGTGGCAGCTTGTCAGCCCGACACCGTGCGTTGGCCGGATCTGGAATTGTCTTTCTGGCGCACGCCGCTGCCCGCCAGTGGCAATGATGCGTCCTGCGTGTTACGCCTGTACCACGAGCAAACCGACAGCGATATCATTCTGGCCGGTGATATCAGCCGGCGAGTAGAGCAGTTCATGATCGGAGCCGAAGGGCCGGGGTGGAATCGTACCGGCCTTGCGCACCGGGTGGTACTGGCTCCCCATCATGGCAGCAAAACGTCCTCGTCTCCGGAATGGATTCAAGCGATGATGCCCGATCAGGTTATCTATACCGCCGGATATCGGCACCATTTCGGGCATCCGCACCCGGATGTTACCCGTCGTTATCGAAGCGCCGGGGCGTTGGCGCTGAACACGGCGTGTTCCGGCCAGATCCAGCTGAGCTTTATGCGCGGTCAAATTCTCACCAGGGAACTCTGGCGATCGCAACCTTTCTGGATAGCATCTCCCGAGGGGACGCGCAGCCAATGCCAATAGCCGTGACATTCCGGGTGTGGCCAGTGCCGGCAGCTATGCTAAAGTAGCGCGGCTTGTAACTAATCAGGGAGATCAAGCGTGTTCGAGCTGTTGAAAGCCGGTGGCATCCTGATGGTGCCCATTGTTGCCTGTTCCATTCTGGCACTAGCCATCATCCTGGAACGAATCTGGACATTGCGGGCCCCCCGGGTTGCGCCCCCGCAGTCTGTTAACGAACTCTGGCGCTGGATCAAGAAGAAAGAGCTGAACGGCCGCAAGCTGAAAGCACTGCAGGCCTCTTCCCCCCTGGGGCGGATACTGGCTGGCGGACTGATCAACGCCAAGCACGGTCGTGAGATCATGAAAGAGAGCATCGAACACGAAGCCAGCCAGGTGATTCACGAGCTGGAGCGTTTTCTCAATCCCCTGGGTACGATCGCGACCATCACCCCGTTATTGGGTTTGCTGGGCACCGTTATCGGCATGATCAAGGTGTTTGCCGAGATCCAGCTGGCGGGTGTGGGCAATGCCGGCAATCTCGCCGGGGGTATCTCCGAGGCTTTGATTACCACTGCAGCTGGCCTTAGCGTGGCGATCCCGGCGCTGATCTGCCACCGTTACTTTATCCGGCGCGTTGATGAGCTGGTGGTCAATATGGAACAGGAAGCCATCAAACTGGTTGAAGTGGTCCACGGAGACCGCGAAATCGACGTTGAAGGAGCCTGAACACCGTGAAGTTCAAGCGTCAACGAAGCCAGGAGATCGGAGTGGATCTGACGCCACTGATAGATGTGGTGTTCCTGCTGCTGATCTTTTTTATGGTATCGACCACGTTCACCCGGGAGAGCCACCTGCAAGTGGAGCTTCCGGAAGCCAGCGCAGAACCGGCAGCACCTTCCGAGGTGAAGCAGATTGACGTGGTGATCAACGCCGACGGCCAGTACATTCTGAACGACCGGCCGCTGGTTAATAACCGCCGCGAGACTCTGGAGCGGGGGGTCAGTGAACTGGCAGCAGGAGAGAATAACCTGCCCTTTATCATCACGGCCGATGCCCGCACCCCCCATGAATTTGTGGTCAGAGCCATGGACGTTGCCGGTCGCCTGGGGTTTGCAAAACTGAGCATTACCACAGAGCGGGAGGCTGACAGTCAGTGATTCAATCAAGGCCGGAACCGGTCAGCGCGCCCCCTGCCGGTAGCTGGACCACCTACAAGCGCCTGCTCAAATACGTCAAACCCTTCTGGCTGGCATTCTCCCTGGCCGTCTTCGGTAACATCATTTATGCCGCTGCCTCCACGGGTATGGCGGCGGCTATGGAATACGTGATTACGGCCATCGAGAACCCGTCGGACCAGAACAGGCTGTTGCTCACCGCGCTGATTGTCGGCGTTTTTGCGCTCAGAGGTGTCGGTACGTTTTTCAGCCAGTACTTTATCAGCTACGTCGGGCGCAACGTCATCAACGCACTTCGCAACGATGTGTTTGATCGCCTGATGTCGTTGCCCTCGAGATACTTTGATGAAAACGCTTCCGGGCGCCTGGTTTCAAAGCTTACCTTTAACGTCGAGCAGGTAGCCGATGCAGCGACCAACGCCGTCACCATCACGCTGCGGGAAGGCCTGACGATTATCGGGTTGCTGGGGTTTATGCTTTACACCAACTGGAAGCTGACCCTGATTTTCCTGACTGCGGGCCCGGTGATTGGTCTGGTCGTCAATTACGCCAGCAAGCGTTTTCGCCGGATCAGTAAGCGTATCCAGGGCTCGATGGGCGATATTACCCACGTGGCGTCGGAGTCCATCTCGGGTTATCGGGTTGTGCGCACCTTCGGTGGCGAAGATTATGAGCGGGAACGTTTCCGCGAGGTCAGTGCCCGCAATCTGATGCAAAGTCTCAAGATGGCGTCGACCCAGGCCATCAGCGTGCCCGTCATCCAGGTGTTGGTGGCCCTGGCGATTGCGGCGCTGGTCTGGACCATGCTCGCGCCGGAGATTCGGGGTGAAATGTCCACCGGTCAGCTGATTGCGTTCATAACCGCTGCAACTACCATGGCCAAGCCTATCCGCCAGGTTACCTCGGTACACGCGAAGATCCAGAAGGGCGTGGCGGCAGCGTTTGACGTATTCGAGACTATGGATGAAACCCCGGAGGATGATCCGGGCACCTTCAAGCCTGATCGGGTGAACGGAAACATTGTTTTCGACCAGGTGTCTTTCCGGTACCGCGACCAGCTCGATAATGTACTTGAGGGGATTTCTGTTGACGTCCCTGCGGGCCAGAGCGTTGCTCTTGTGGGCCGTTCCGGCAGTGGCAAATCGACCATGGTCAGTTTGTTGCCCCGTTTCTACGAATACACCGATGGCGCTATCCGGATTGATGGCCATGAGCTGAAAGAATTTTCACTGCAGTCGCTGCGCGCCCAGATTGCGCTGGTGAACCAGAACGTGGTGCTGTTTAACGATACCATCGCTGCCAATATTGCTTATGGTGCCCTGCGCGACTGCAGCCGGGAAGACATCATGGAAGCGGCCGAAAAGGCGCACGCGCTTGAATTCATCAACCGTATGCCGGAAGGGCTCGATACTATGATCGGCGACAATGGCGTGATGCTTTCGGGGGGGCAGCGCCAGCGTCTGGCGATTGCCCGGGCCATTCTCAAGGATGCACCGATTCTTATTCTGGATGAGGCGACATCGGCTCTGGATACCGAATCCGAGCGCCATATCCAGGAAGCGCTGGAAACCGTGATGCAAGGCCGGACCACACTCGTGATTGCACACAGGCTATCCACTATCGAGAAGGCCGACAGGATTCTGGTCATGGATAATGGTCGCATCGTTGAGTCAGGTAGCCACAACGAGCTTTTGGCAGCGGGCGGCGCCTATGCCCAATTACACCAGATTCAGTTCAGCGAGCACGCATGAGCGGCGGCTTGGTCGACCGGCTGTGGTATGGGCGGGGCAGGCCTCTTGCGTTGCTTACGCCTCTGGCCTGGTTGTACCGGGCGGTATCCGAGTCCAGGCGCCGAAAGGCATGGAATGCGCGCAACGAATCGCTTCCGGTGCCGGTTGTGGTGGTGGGTAATATCACCGCCGGCGGCACCGGCAAGTCGCCTCTCACGGCCAGCCTGGTTCAGTGCATGAATAAGAATGGCTGGAAGCCGGTGATTCTCAGCCGCGGCTACGGCGGTAAAAGTCCCCAGTACCCACTGCTGGTCGCTGACGGAACACCGGCGGGTGTCTGTGGTGATGAACCCCTGATGCTCGCCCGGGCCACCGGATGCCCGGTGGTCGTTGACCCGGACCGCTGTCGCGGTGCCCGCTGGGCGCTGGAGAACGGCTTGGGTGATGTATTAATCTGTGACGATGGCCTGCAACACTATCGATTGCCCAGAGATATCGAGGTGTCTGTATTCGATGCCCGGCGGGGTATCGGGAATGGCGCTATCATTCCGGTAGGCCCTCTGAGAGAGCCGGTTGAACGGTTAAGCGGTGTCGACTTTGTTGTTCTGAATGGAGAAGAGTTTCCGGCGGCCGGCGAGACCATTGAGAGTTTTGCCGGTGTTGGTCACCCGAGCATTCACGCCATGGCGCTGGAGCCCTCTGCCCTGGTGAATATGAACTCCGGTGAGACCTTACCGCCGGAGCAACTCGAGGGTAAGCCGGTGCGAGCGGTGGCGGGCATTGGTAATCCCGGCCGGTTTTTCGAAACCCTCCGGACTCTTGGCGCCCACGTTACGGAAGTTCCCTTTCCCGACCATCACCATTTCCGCCCGGAAGACCTGGCCTCCGGAGCCCTTGAATGGCTGGTGATGACCGCCAAGGATGCGGTGAAGTGCCATGGCTTTGCGCCAGATAACGCCTGGGTTCTAACCGTTCAGGCGCGCTTGTCGGAGCCTTTTGAACAGCACTTTCTGGAACGGCTCAGAGCTTGCTCTGGCCAGTTGCAACCTATTGTCAGTGAGGAATCGAACCATGGATAAGAAATTGCTGGCCATGCTGGCCTGCCCGGTGTGCAAAGGAGAGCTAAAGCTCAACGATGCCCGCACCGAATTACTCTGCTATCAGGATGCCATGGCGTTCCCGATTCGAGAGGGAATCCCAGTGATGCTGGCGGCCGAGGCCCGCACGCTCAGCACCGACGAGCGTCTCGACAAACACTGAAACTCCGGCAGGACGAACCATGTCATACACCGTTGTTATTCCCGCGCGATACGCTTCCAGTCGTTTGCCTGGCAAGCCGCTGGCGATGATTGCCGGCAAGCCGATGATCCAGCACGTTTGCGAGCGGGCCAAGGAGAGTCGGGCCAGCCGCGTGGTGTTGGCAACCGACGACGTTCGTATTGAAGAAGTCTGTCGCGGGTTCGGAGCTGAGGTCATTATGACTTCACCCAACCATGCCAGCGGTACGGATCGCCTTGAGGAAGTCGCAAGAAAGCTGCAGCTGGACCCGGATCATCGGGTAGTGAATGTGCAGGGTGACGAACCGCTGATTCCGCCAGAACTGATCAATCAGGTGGCAGACAATCTGGAGCAATATCCGGAGGCGGCAATCGCAACCCTGTGCGAGCGAATCCACGATGCTCGCCAGGTGTTCAACCCGAACGTGGTAAAAGTGGTGTTCGACGCCCGCGGTATGGCGCATTATTTCAGTCGCGCCCCGATACCCTGGGCACGGGACTTCTGGCCAGCGGCGGCCGCCACGCAGGACGTGGACCTGCCCGATGGCATCGGTTATTTCCGCCACATCGGAATCTATGGCTACCGGGCCAGCGTGTTAAGTGATTTTGTTGGCTGGCTTCCCGCGCCGACCGAGAGAATCGAATCGCTGGAACAGCTAAGAGCCCTGCACAACGGCGCCCGGATTCACGTCGATGTCGCCAGCAGGCCGCCGGCTCCCGGCGTGGACACCGAAGAAGATCTGGCCCGTTTACGGGCACGAATGGAACGGGGAGGTACCAATGTCTGAACGCGTCAGTGTCTTGTTTGTCTGTCTGGGTAATATCTGCCGTTCGCCGAGCGCCGAAGGCGTTTTTCGTGAGCTTGCCCGTGAACAGGGGATGCTGGACCGGCTCCAGATCGATTCCTGTGGTACGGGAGACTGGCACATCGGTAAGTCTCCCGATGAGAGGGCAACAGCCGCGGCTTCGCGCCGGGGGATTGATATCAGTGACTTGCGGGCCCGCCAGTTTCGGGCAGAAGACCTCGATCGCTTTGATTATGTGCTGGTTATGGATCGCTCGAATCTGGCGGATGTCCGTGAGATCTGGCATCAGAATGGCGGCACCGAGCCCCGGTTGTTTCTGGAATTCGGAGATTCCCGATTGGCCGAGGTTCCAGACCCCTATTTTGGTGGAGAGGCGGGCTTTGAGCACGTTCTGGACCTGATCCACGGCGCCAGTCAGGGGCTGCTGCAGACTATCCGGGAGCGGCTTTCTTGAGCCCGGCACTGAATATCGTTGAGGGCGCCAGTTTGCAGGCGCTCAATACCCTGGCAGTGCCTTCTCGGGCGCGATTTCTGGCCGCAGTCACCAGTACTGCTGAACTGCAGCAGGCGCTCCGCTGGGGGCAGGAACACAAACAAGCAGTGCTTGTGCTGGGCGGTGGCAGCAATCTGGTGTTTGCCGGCGATTTTCAGGGGCTGGTTATCCGCATGGCGTTGCGGGGCCGCCGTTGGGAGCAGGTAGACGAGCAGGGTGCCGTGCTGGTTTTGAAAGCCGGAGAGAACTGGCATGAGGCGGTACTTTACGCGGCTCGTTCCGGTTATCGCGGGATTGAGAATCTCGCTCTGATCCCGGGGACCGCCGGCGCAGCACCGGTACAGAATATTGGCGCCTATGGCACCGAGTTGCGTGATTGTCTGGAGAGTGTGACGGTATTGGATCGCCAGAATCTGGAGGTGAGAACGCTGCCCGCAAGTGCCTGTGAATTCGGCTACCGCGACAGCCTTTTCAAGCGCCACCCTGGCCAGTACATCATTCTTGAAATTCGGCTGAGGCTATCCCGCCACGCGCCGCTCAATATCGGTTATCGCGACCTTCAGGACTACTTTGACGATGGCGATCCGGCTGCGTTGACACCTCTGGATGTGGCGGAGGGTGTGATGGCCGTTCGTCACCGGAAGCTTCCGGACCCAGCGGTACTGCCCAATGTCGGCAGCTTTTTCAAGAATCCGGTCATTGAAAGGGCTCAGTTCGGGGCGCTTCAGGCCCGGTTTCCGGACATCGTATGTTATCCGCTGGATGGCAGCGTCAAGCTCGCGGCGGCCTGGCTGATAGACCAGGCGGGATGGAAGGGGTATCGCAACAGCCGTGTGGGCGTTCACAACCGCCAGGCACTGGTGTTGATCAACCATTCCGGCGGCACGGGCCGGGATGTGTTGTCGCTGGCAGACAAGGTGCGCCAGTCTGTGATGGAAACCTTCGGTGTCGAACTGGAAATGGAACCAGGGGTGGTGGGCGAGCGCTGATTGAATGAAACACCGGAGGACCCGTGCGGCCCTCCGGTTCTCTTATGTTACAGGCCGTTCTTGGGCGAGGCTTTGACCAGGAAAGACAGGGCTTCGTCAATCGCAAGGTCTTGCTTGTTCTCGTCCCGGCGCCCCTTGTATTCGAGGGTTCCCGCGGTCAGGCCGCGCTCGGACACCACAAAACGGTGGGGGATGCCGATCAATTCCATATCGGCGAACTTTACGCCCGGGCGTTCATTTCTGTCGTCCAGCAGGACGTCATAGCCTGCCTGCCGAAGCTGCTCGTACAGTTTGTTGCCAGCTTCTGCCACGACCGGGGATTTATGGCCGTTCAGGGTGACGATGGCAACCTCAAAGGGTGCGATGGCGTCGGGCCAGACAATGCCTTTGTCATCGTGATTCTGCTCGATGGATGCGGCGACAATCCGGGATACGCCCACGCCATAACAACCCATCTCGAGAATGGCGGTTTTGCCGTTTTCATCCAGTACCGATGCATTCATGGCCTGACTGTATTTATTGCCCAGCTTGAATATATGGCCAACTTCAATGCCGCGACGGATTTCCAGTGTGCCGTTGCCGTCCGGGCTGGCATCGCCCTCCACCACATTGCGCAGGTCTTCGATGCGGGTGATTTCCGCGTCGCGGCCCCAGTTCACCCCGGTGAGGTGATAGTCGTCTTTATTGGCACCACAGACAAAGTCCGCCAGGTGGGCGGCGCTGCGGTCCACGATGACCGGAACCGGCAACTTGACCGGGCCGATGGAGCCGGGCTTGCAGCCAATGGCTTGCTCGATTTCCTCATCGGATGCCATGGTCAGCGGCTCGGCAACGCCCGCCAGATTCTCGGCTTTGATCTCGTTCAGCGTATGGTCGCCACGCAGAATCAGTGCCACCAGGCCGGCCTCGCCGTTCTCGTCGGCCTCGGCTTTCACCAGCAGCGTTTTCACACTGCGTTCCTCAGGCAGGCCCAGGAACTCTGACACTGCGGCGATCGTATGCTGACCCGGCGTGTGAACGTCTTTCAGTTCTTCGCCTGGCGCAGGGCGCTCGCCCGTCGGCGCTACGGCTTCTGCCTTCTCGATGTTCGCGGCGTATTGGCCGCCGGTGCTGAATACGATGGCGTCTTCGCCCGAGGATGCCAGAACATGGAATTCATGGCTTGAGCTGCCGCCGATGGAGCCGGAGTCTGCCTGTACCGGGCGATAGTCCAGCCCCAAACGATCAAAGATGTTGCAGTAGGTCTGGTGCATCACTTTGTAGGTTTCATCCAGGGATTCGGCGTTCAGGTGGAAGGAGTAAGCGTCCTTCATGATGAATTCCCGCGCGCGCATCACGCCAAAGCGGGGGCGGCGCTCATCGCGGAATTTGGTCTGGATCTGGTAAAAATTGGCCGGCAGCTCTTTGTAGCTTTTAAGCTCATTACGAACGAGGTCTGTGATGACCTCTTCGTGGGTGGGGCCGAAACAGAAATCCCGGCCATGCCGGTCGTTCAGGCGCAGGAGTTCGCCACCGTATTGTTCCCAGCGCCCGGATTCCTGCCACAACTCGGCGGGCTGGACTGCGGGCATCAGCACTTCCTGGGCGCCACTCTTGTCCATTTCTTCACGCACGATTCGCTCTACCTTGCGCAGGGTGCGCAGTCCCAGTGGCAACCAGGTATAGAGGCCGGCGGCCAGTTTACGGATCATCCCCGCCCGCAGCATCAGCTGGTGGCTGACAATCTCGGCGTCGGAAGGGGTTTCTTTCTGGGTAGCTATCAGGTAACGGCTCGCTCGCATCGTGTCTTCCGCTGTCGTCAGAAAAGTGGGAGTCAGACTAATTGGCAAGGCGGGGTGAACCACCACTGCCTTTCTTTGTCGTAGAGTGGGCGTTATTGTACGGAGCCTGCAACATAAGGTACAGATAATGACTGACGAATCCATCGATGTATCACCCCGCCGGCGACCTGTTCAGGCCCGCAGCCGGGAGAGGGTGAGCACCATATTGCGCCACGCTGCCGGGATCTTTCATGAGCAAGGTGTCGACAGCACCAGTATGTCTGCGATTGCCCGGCAATCCGGTATGTCTTTGGCGTCACTGTACCGCTACTTTCCGAACAAGGCGGCCATTGTGCGTGCCATCGCAGAAAGCCACGTCGAAAAAATGGAGCAGGCGCTGCGGTCGAAATTACCGGAACTGAGCCTGCAGGATGCGGTGGATGTCCTGATTGATCTGTTTTACGACTTCTACTGCACCGAGCCGGCGTATTCGGCCATCTGGAGTGGGGTGGAGGCCATGCCGGAGTTGCGGGAGCTGGATCTGCGGGAACTCTACAGCAATGCCCGGGATCTGGACGCCCGCCTGCAGGAGGAGTGCCCGGCGTTGTCACCGGAACGGCGCTGGACGGCCAGCCTGCTGTTGCCGCGGTCAGCCGGCACCATTCTGCGGCTGGCGGCTACTCTTCCGGATGACCAGGGGGAGCAGCTGGTGCAGGAAATGAAAACCATGGCCCGGGCCTATCTGGAGAACCTGGTGGATCAGGACAGATAACCCAACGGCAACGCCGTGCTGTCGAGCACGCGCCGCAAAACAAAGCTGGAGTGAACGCCGCTGACTCCGGGAATGCGGGTGATCCGGTTCAACAGGAAATGGTGGTAATGGTCCATGTCTGGTACCACCACCTTCAGCATATAATCCGCGCTCTGGCCGGTAATCAGATAGCACTCCTGCACTTCCGGATAGTCGCCTACCTGTTCTTCAAATGCGGCGAAGCGCTCTGGTGTATGTCTGTCCATGCCAATCAGGATGATGGCGGTCAGCGCGAGTCCCAGCTTTTTGTGATCAAGTATGGTGACCGTCCGGACAATGACCCCGGCCTCTTCAAGCGCTCTGACCCGTCGCAGGCAAGGGGAAGGGGAAAGCCCGACTTTTTCCGCCAGTTGCTGGTTGGTCAGCGATCCATCCTTTTGCAATGTTTCGAGGATTTTCCGGTCAAGCTTGTCAACTTTGACGAGCTTTTGCTCTGCTGTGGGCATTGTGTGGCTCTCTGGGTAAGTTTCTTGCAATTATATGCTAATGAAGTCGTTTTCGGCCAGAAAATGGCAACCAAATAGCGCGCCGCTGCCTTTAAACTGTGTCTGTTCTTATCACTCATTGATATCGGAAGGAAATCGTCATCATGGCCTTTGACCATCGCAAATACGTTGCTTTCCAGCCGGTCGCCAAAAAAGACCGCCGCTGGCCCGATCAGGTTATCCAGAAAGCCCCTGCCTGGTGCGCGGTAGACCTTCGGGACGGCAACCAGGCGCTGGTCAAGCCCATGTCTGTTGCCCAGAAGCAGCGTCTGTTTGATCTGCTGGTCAAGCTGGGCTTCAAAGAGATCGAGATCGGCTTTCCAGCCGCCAGCCAGCCGGATTTTGATTTCTGCCGCAAGCTGATTGAAGAGGACCGGATTCCGGCCGATGTAAAGATCCAGGTGCTCACCCAGGCCCGCCCCGAATTGATTGAACGGACCTATCAGGCGCTTGAGGGCGCCAAACGGGCCATTGTCCACGTATACAATTCCACGTCGACGGTCCAGCGGGAGCAGGTGTTTGGTCTGGATCGAGCCGGGATTCGTGACATTGCCGTGCACGGCGCAACGGTTGTCCGGGACATCGCCGCGCGCTATCCCGACACCGAATGGACCTTCCAGTATTCCCCGGAGAGCTTCACCGGCACCGAACTGGACTTTGCGGCGAGTGTGATTGATGCCGTTAACGACGTCTGGCGACCGGACCTGGGCCAGCCGGTGATTATCAACCTGCCGGCTACGGTGGAAATGGCAACGCCGAATGTGTTTGCCGATCAGGTTGAATGGATCTGCGATAATATCCGCTACCGGGAACACATCAGTATCAGTTTGCACACGCATAATGACCGGGGCTGCGCTGTGGCCGCCGCCGAGCTCGGAGTCATGGCCGGAGCAGACCGGGTGGAAGGTACGCTCATGGGAAATGGAGAGCGGACCGGCAATATGGACCTGGTAACCATGGCCATGAATCTGTATTCCCAGGGGATTGATCCGACACTGGATTTGTCCGGTATGGCGGAGATTACAGATGTAGTGGAGGCCTGTACCGAGATTCCCACGCACCCACGCCATCCGTATGCGGGAGAACTGGTCTTTACCGCATTCTCTGGCAGCCACCAGGATGCCATTCGCAAATGCCTTGCCCGCCGGGCCGAAGGAGATGCCTGGAATGTGGCTTACCTGCCCATCGATCCATTCGACGTAGGCCGGCGATACGAGGAAGTCGTGCGGATCAACAGCCAGTCCGGCAAGGGGGGCGTGGCCTACGTGTTGGAGCGTGATTACGATATTACTTTGCCCCGCTGGCTGCAGATCGAGTTCAGCAAGGTGGTGCAGCGGGAGGCAGAGACCCATGGTGGTGAGATTGATTCCGACACTATCCACCGTCTGTTTGAAGAGCGTTACCTGAGTGTACGGAGCGATTGGGCGCTGCGCTCCTACGACTTGCATCGGGATGATCATGGCGTTCGCGCGGAGGTTGTGTTGGGAGAACGCGCCGCGCCGATTACCCTCGAGGGCCGGGGGCTGGGCGCTGTTGAAGCGGTTTCCGAGGCGCTGTCCAGGCAGTACGGTGTGACAGTAGCGGTTGAAGCCTACGACGAGTTCGCCCTGGGTGAAGGGACCAATGCGAATGCACTGGCGTGTATCCGGTTGACGGCTAATGGCGAGCATTGCAGTGCGGCAGCGCTGGCGGAAGACACGACCTCGGCAACACTGCAGGCGTTGTTCTCGGCGGTCGCCCCGGTGATTGGTGCCGGCCGGAGTCAGAGCGCGTCAGCACGGATAACCGAGACTGCCTGAATCATCTTGTTTAACCCATACAAAAGGCCGGCAATCGCGAGATCGCCGGCCTTTTTCTGCTGCCCGTGAGGGGCATCAGGTCGATAACATAACAGCTTAAAGCGGCGTTACGTTTTCGGCCTGCGGGCCTTTGGGCCCCTGCGTCACGGTGAACTGCACCTGCTGGCCTTCGGCCAGGGTACGGAACCCGCCTGAGTTGATTGCACTGTAGTGAACAAATACGTCACTGCCGCCTTCCTGGGCGATGAAGCCAAAGCCCTTGGACTCGTTGAACCACTTTACGTGGCCGGTTTTGGTATCGGACATCGATCTTTCCTGTCTTACTGATTATTTTCCCTCACGGGACCTTCTTTCAAGCTGGAACATCTGGAGCGCACTGAGGAAGGGGCAACGAAAAGCCGGGGGGCAGGACGTTGTAACGCATTCGCCAAATAACGCTGCAGAAGTGAACAGCAATTTTCAGTATAGACCGACTTTGGGGGGGGTCAATTGTTTTTTTAATGACCAAAGGAATTTATTATTTGATAAAAAACAGAGGGTTGTAATATTAATGAAACCCGGGCGTGCTCTTTGAAAAAAAGAGGCCCGGGGTTTGGTGCGGATGGTTCGGCCCGACGCTCAGCGGCCGAATTTTTCGCTGATTTCTTCCAGAATGGCAGGGTCGTCGATGGTGCTTGGAACGTTATACTCCTCGCCGTCTGCAATCTGGCGGATAATTCTTCGCAGTATTTTGCCGGAGCGGGTTTTCGGAAGCCTGTCTACAACGATGGCGCGCCGGAAGCAGGCAATGGCACCGATTTTTTCCCGCACCATGTCTACCAGCTCCTCTTCCAGTTCGTCCTGGTCAATGGTGGCGCCATCCTTGATCAGTACCAGGCCAAGCGGGATCTGCCCCTTCATGTCGTCGTGGGCGCCTACAACACAGCATTCTGCGATGGCCGGGTGAGAAGCCACCACTTCTTCCATTTCACCCGTGGAGAGCCGGTGCCCGGCCACGTTGATCACGTCATCCGTGCGCCCCATGATGAACACGTAGCCATCATCATCAATGAAGCCGCCGTCACCGGAGCTGTAAAAGCCGGGAATGAGGTTCAGATAGCTGTTCCGGAAGCGTTGATCGTCGCCCCAGACCGTCATCAGGCACCCCGGTGGCAGCGGCAGTTTCACCGCAATCTGGCCCTGCTCACCGGCGGGCACCTGGCGGCCGGTCATATCCACCACTTGCACATTGAAGCCCGGTGAGGGGACGGTTGCCGAGCCCGGTTTGGTGGTCATCATTTCGATGCCAACCGGATTGCAGCAAATGGCCCAGCCGGTTTCGGTCTGCCACCAGTGATCAAGAATGGGCAGGCCCGTATGCTCTTTCAGCCATTCATAGGTGGGAGGGTCGAGTCGCTCGCCGGCCAGGAAGATGCGCTTCAGAGAAGAGACATCGTAGCGGTTCAAGTGGTCTGCTTCCGGATCTTCTTTGCGCACCGCCCGGAAGGCCGTGGGGGCGGTAAACAGCATATTGACCTTGTGATCCTGAACCACGCGCCAGAAGGCGCCGGCATCCGGTGTTTTGACCGGTTTGCCCTCATAAAAAACGGTGGTACAACCGGCGAATAGTGGTGCATAGACAATATAACTATGGCCGACAACCCAGCCCACATCGGAAGCGGCCCAGTAGACGTCTCCGGGCTTGGCGTCGTAGACCAGGCTCATGCTGTATTTGAGGGCAACGGCATGGCCGCCGTTATCCCGGACTACCCCTTTGGGTTTGCCCGTGGTGCCGGAGGTGTAGAGGATATACAGCGGATCGGTGGCTTTGACCGCGACTGGAGCCTCGGGCGTGGCCTCCCTGACAATGGCATTCCAGTCGTAATCCCGCCCTTCCTGCATGGCGGACGCTACCTGTGGCCTCTGGAAGACCACGCAGGTTTCGGGCTTGTGGGTGGCCTGCTCAATGGCCGTGTCCACCAGCGGCTTGTATTCGATGACCCGGCTGACTTCGATGCCGCAAGACGCGGTAATGAGGGCCTTGGGTTTGGCGTCATCAATGCGCACGGCCAGTTCATGGGCGGCGAATCCGCCGAAAACAACCGAGTGGATGGCGCCCAGGCGCGCGCAGGCCAGCATGGCAATGGCTGCCTGGGGGATCATCGGCATATAGACAATCACCCGGTCGCCTTTTTCGATTCCGCGGGCACGCAGGGCACCTGCAAACAGGGCAACTTCGTCGCGCAGTTCGTTAAAGGTAAAGGTTTGCTTGGTCCCGGTGACCGGAGAGTCGTAAATCAGTGCGGTCTGGTCGCCGCGACCGGCGCGTATATTGGCATCCAGGGCGATATCGCTGGTGTTGAGCTCGCCGTCGGGAAACCACTCGCCATGGCCATTCTCCAGCGCCTGCCAGATGGTCTGCGGGGGAGTCATCCAGTCAATGTGTTGGGCCTGCTCCCGCCAGAATTCATCCCGCCGGTCGATAGACCGTCGAAATTCGGAGTTATAACTCATTGTGCTCCACCTCGGTTGTGCGTGTTGTTGTTTTAAGGTTGTAGTTGACAACTGTAGGAGCTTTGAAATCCGGGGCTAGTAGACCATAGGCGTAGTTTGGGGTGTCCGTCGCTTATTCCCGGGCCGGATTGACGCTCGTCACGCGGGCGGAGGCTGAGCCCTGCCCGAATCGTGCGGTAATCTGATCGCCCACGTTCAGGCCATCGGCCTGTCGGACGATCTGGCTCTGTTCGTCTTTCACAATGGCATACCCTCTGCCGAGGGTGGCCAGGGGGCTGACAACGTGCAGGGTTTGTGCCGTGTGTTGCAGGCGTTCGTCGTGCTGCCGGAGCTGGTGGCGGGTAGCCAGCAGCAGGCGCTCCTGCAACTGTTGCATCTGTTCGTGGGCGGATTTCAGGGTTCGATTTGGCGACTGGGCGCTCATGCGCTGCAGCAGGTAGTCGGTTTGCTGCTTCAGTTGGTCCAGACGGCTTCGAATTGTCTGATTCAGCCGAACCTCCAGATCATCCATACGCTGCGCTTTTTCCTGCAGCTCCCTGCGCGGGTCCCGGAGTCGGGCAAAGAGGTGCCCGAGCCCGGTGTTATGCCTCTGCAGCGAGCGCCGTGCAGCCTCGGTGAGTCGTCCCTGTTGCTCTGCGAGCCGGCGCAGCCAGTCCTGTTGATCCGGAGAGATTTTCTCCGCCGCGGCGGATGGCGTCGGGGCTCTCAGGTCGGCAACAAAATCCGCAATCGTAACGTCGACCTCATGGCCAACAGCGCTGACCGTGGGTATGGCGCAAC
This sequence comes from Marinobacter sp. VGCF2001, assembly GCF_049943275.1. Taxonomy (NCBI): domain Bacteria; kingdom Pseudomonadati; phylum Pseudomonadota; class Gammaproteobacteria; order Pseudomonadales; family Marinobacteraceae; genus Marinobacter; species Marinobacter sp. VGCF2001. Next base: position 378,679 of record NZ_JBNFVX010000001.1, on the reverse strand, counting down.
CGGCAATGGCGCGAGCCACAGATTCTTCGTTAAAGCACCATAAATCCTCGAGCGAGCCGCCACCGCGGCCGATGATCAGTACCTCTGCGAGGCCGTGATTCTGGGCTCGCTGAATGGCTTCAACGATATCCGAGGCGGCGGCCTGGCCCTGCACCGAGGTCGGGTAAAGGGTGACCGGAATGGCTGGGCATCGTCGCCGGAGCACAGTCAGTATGTCGTGAATGGCCGCGCCAGTCGGGGATGTGATAACGCCAATATGCCGGGGAGGCGCGGGTATCGGCTTTTTGCGAGCGGGATCGAACAGGCCCTCGCTGTGCAGTTTGGCCTTTAATGCCTCGAAGGCTTGCTGCAGTGCCCCCAGCCCTGCGGGCTCGAGGTGTTCCACAATGATCTGGAAATCGCCGCGATTCTCATAAAGCGTGACTTTGCCGCGAATGCGGATTTGATCACCCTCTTTGGGCAAAGTCCGGATGCGCTGGTTTGCACCGCGAAACATGGCACAGCGGATCTGGCATTTCTGGTCTTTCAGCGAGAAATACCAGTGGCCGGACGAGGGGCGTGAAAAGCTGGACAGTTCACCCTCCACCCAGACTTGCATAAAACTGGACTCAAGCAGATGGCGCGCCTGATGGTTGAGCTCGCTGACGGTCAGGGCTCGGGGGCGATTGTCCGGGTAGGGCGTGCTCACAGGGCGGGCTCCAGAATCATTCATACGCAATAGCCGAAGAGGGACGGCCAAAAATAACGGAAATTCAAAAAGATGCAACCAGACAGCCCAAACCGCGCGGTTTACTGTCTTTACGCACCACTTTATAATGGATCGATTAAGGATTTTGCTTTGTCGCGCCGCCATCGTAGCGGTACGCAAATTCCCAACTTAGCATGTTCAAAAGGCGGATCCCAATGCTGCGTATTGCCGAAGAAGCCCTCACGTTCGACGATGTTCTGCTCGTGCCCGGATATTCCGAAGTTCTTCCCCATCAGGTTGACCTGAAAACCCAGTTAACCAAGGGTATTACCCTGAATATCCCGCTGTTGTCGGCGGCCATGGACACGGTGACCGAAGCGGAGCTGGCGATTGCCATGGCCCAGGAAGGCGGTGTCGGCATCATGCATAAGAACATGAGCGTTGAACAGCAGGCGGCTGCCGTTCGCAAGGTCAAAAAATTCGAGAGTGGCGTGGTGAAAGACCCGATCACGGTCTCGCCGGGCACAACGGTGCGCGAGCTGGTCGATATCACCATGGCAAACAATATCTCCGGCCTTCCGGTGGTAGACGGTAACGACCTGATTGGCATTGTAACGGGTCGCGATATCCGCTTTGAGAGCCGGATGGATACTCTGGTGCGGGATATCATGACGCCCAAGGAAAAGCTCGTGACCGTCAAGGAAGGTGCAGATCTGGACGAGGTGAAAGAGCTGCTGCACCGTCACCGTATCGAGAAGGTGCTGGTGGTGAATGATGCATTTCAGCTGCGCGGCCTGATTACCGTCAAAGACATCCAGAAGGCCAAAGACTATCCGCTGGCGTGCAAAGACGAGCAGGGCCGCCTGCGTGTGGGCGCTGCCGTGAGCACGGGCGGCGATACCGGCGCGCGTGTGGCTGCCCTGGCGGAGGCTGGTGTTGATGTGATCGTGGTCGACACGGCCCACGGCCACTCCAAAGGCGTGATTGAGCGCGTGCGCTGGGTCAAGGAGAATTTCCCGGAGGTGCAGGTTATTGGCGGTAATATCGCCACCAGTGACGCGGCGATCGCGCTGGCCGATGCGGGCGCAGACGCCGTGAAAGTCGGTATTGGCCCCGGGTCAATCTGTACCACACGCATTGTTGCCGGTATCGGTGTGCCACAAATCTCCGCAGTGTCCAATGTAGCGGCAGCCTTGAAAGACCGTGGTGTTCCCCTGATCGCAGACGGTGGCATCCGGTTCTCTGGTGATATTGCGAAGGCACTCGCAGCCGGTGCGCACTGCGTGATGATCGGAAGCCTGCTTGCCGGTACCGATGAGGCACCGGGCGAAGTGGAGCTTTTCCAGGGTCGCAGTTACAAGGCATACCGCGGCATGGGCTCTATCGGCGCCATGGGGCAGGGGTCCAGCGACCGCTACTTCCAGGATGCCAGCAAGGGTATTGAAAAGCTGGTGCCGGAAGGCATTGAAGGTCGTGTGGCGTGTAAGGGTCCTATGCGCAATATCGTGCATCAGCTGGTTGGCGGTATCCGGGCCTCCATGGGGTACACCGGCAGTGCAACCATTACCGAAATGCGAACCAAGCCTGAATTTGTCCGCATCACCAATGCCGGGATGCGTGAGAGTCATGTTCACGATGTGACGATCACCAAGGAAGCACCAAACTACCGAATCGGTTAATTTTGCCTGATCTGACACGGCCCGGTTTCCGGGCCGTGTTGTTTCTTTACAGCTCGAGGACTCCATGGCCCAGAACATTCACGATTACCGAATCCTGATTCTCGATTTCGGCTCCCAGTATACCCAGCTGATTGCCCGCCGCGTTCGGGATATTGGCGTTTACTGCGAGATCAAGGCGTTTGACATAACCGACGAAGAGCTCGAAGAGTTCAATCCCAAAGGTATCATCCTTGCCGGCGGACCGGAGTCAGTCACTGAGCTGGGCGGCCCGCGTGCACCGGAAGGGCTTTTTGATCGTGGCATTCCCATTCTGGGTATCTGCTACGGAATGCAAACCATGGCCGAGCAGCTCGGAGGCCGGGTTGCCAGCTCCGAGAAGCGTGAGTTCGGTTATGCGCAAATCAAGGTGCGGGCCAAGGGGCCCTTGCTGGCCGACATCACCGATCATCTGACCCCGGTCGGAGACTCTCTGCTGGACGTCTGGATGAGTCATGGCGACAAGGTTGTGGCCATGCCGGAAGGGTTTGAGCTGCTGGCCTCGACTGAAAGCGCCCCGATTGCCGCCATGCAGGACCTCAGCCGCAACCTTTACGGCGTTCAGTTTCACCCGGAGGTGACCCATACGCTCCAGGGTAAGCGTATTCTGGAACACTTTGTCCTGAACATCTGTAGCTGCGAGGCACTCTGGACCCCGGCGAAGATTGTGGACGACGCGGTTCGTCAGATTCGCGAACAGGTGGGTAGCGACAAAGTACTGCTGGGGCTGTCCGGTGGTGTTGATTCATCGGTGACTGCGGCGCTGCTGCACAAAGCGATCGGCGATCAGCTCACGTGCGTGTTCGTGGATAACGGGTTGTTGCGCCTGCACGAAGGCGATCAGGTGATGGATATGTTCGCCAGCAACATGGGCGTGAAGGTTATCCGCGCGGATTCCGAGGATCTGTTCCTGTCCAAGCTCAAAGGCGTGAACGATCCGGAACAGAAACGCAAGATTATCGGTAATACCTTTATCGATGTGTTCGACGAAGAAGCCGCCAACATCAAGGATGTCAACTGGCTGGCTCAGGGCACCATCTATCCGGATGTCATTGAATCTGCCGCGTCAAAAACCGGCAAAGCTCATGTCATCAAGTCTCACCACAATGTGGGTGGCTTGCCGGAAACCATGAAAATGAAACTGGTGGAGCCGCTGCGAGAGCTGTTCAAGGATGAAGTGCGCCGTATTGGCCTGGAGCTCGGCCTGCCGTACGACATGGTCTACCGTCACCCCTTCCCGGGGCCGGGGCTGGGTGTTCGTATCCTCGGCGAGGTCAAGAAAGAGTATGCCGATATCCTGCGCCGTGCGGATGCGATCTTCCTGGAAGAGTTGCACCGCGCAGACCTGTATCACAAGACCAGTCAGGCGTTCGCGGTGTTCCTGCCGGTGAAGTCGGTGGGTGTGGTGGGTGATGCCCGGCGCTACGAATACGTGATTGCCATTCGCGCGGTGGAAACCGTCGACTTTATGACGGCTCGCTGGGCTCGTTTGCCGTATGAACTGCTGGAAACCGTGTCGAACCGGATCATTAACGAGATTTCCGGCGTTTCGCGGGTCACCTACGATATTTCCTCAAAGCCGCCTGCGACCATTGAGTGGGAATAAGCGGCCGGGGCTGCCAGGCAGTGACGGCAACGACTGAGGATCGGTTCTGGATGGTCCGGGCTCTGGCCCTGGCCGGCCAGGCCGATGCGGCTGACGAGGTGCCGGTGGGTGCGGTTGTTGTTCTGGATGGTAAGGAAATCGGTGCCGGTTTCAATGCCCCGATTTCCGGTTGTGATCCCACAGCGCACGCGGAAATCCGGGCTCTGCGCGATGCGGCGGTCCGCGTGGGTAACTACCGTCTGGCAGGCGCTACGCTGTATGTAACGCTGGAGCCCTGTACCATGTGCGTCGGCGCGATTGTTCACAGTCGTGTCAGCCGACTGGTGTACGGCGCTGTTGAGCCAAAAGCAGGCGCTGTTGAATCGGCCCGCAGAACCCTTGAAGAGCCGCACCTGAACTGGCGAGTCGAGGCGCTCGGCGGTGTCATGGCTGAGCCCTGCGGACAGGTAATCTCGGAATTTTTCAGCCGGCGTCGCCGTGAAATTCGGCAGCGCCGAAAACAACACTCAGGGAAGGGAAGCGAAGCCCCATGAAAGTACTGGTAACCGGTGGTGCCGGGTATATTGGCAGCCACGTTGTGCGGCAGTTGGCGGCGGCAGGCCACGATATTGTCGTGTTTGATAATCTGTCGACCGGTTATCGCTGGGCGGTAACTGCGGGCCAGCTTGTGGTTGGAGACCTGGCCGACGAGCAGGCTGTCGAGGCGGTGTTTGCTGATCACAGGTTTGAGGCGGTGTTGCATTTCGCCGCGAATATCGTGGTGCCGGAGTCGGTCGCCAATCCCCTCAAGTATTATCGCAACAATACCCGGAATACGCTGAATCTGCTGAAGGCGGTTGAACACCATCAGGTGCCCTACATGGTGTTTTCTTCTACCGCTGCGGTTTACGGAATGCCCGAGCAAACGGTGCTGACCGAAGATCTGCCGCTTGCACCAATCAATCCCTATGGTGCCTCGAAAATGATGAGCGAACGCATGATGATGGATCTTGCGGCCGCCACCAGCCTGAATTACGTCATCCTCCGCTACTTTAACGTTGCTGGCGCCAACCCCGAAGGATTGCTGGGCCAGGCCACGCCGGAAGCCACGCATCTGATCAAGGTGGCGTCTGAATGTGTGACCGGGCAGCGGGACGGAATGAGTGTGTTCGGCACCGACTACGAGACTCGCGATGGCACCTGTATTCGGGATTACATTCACGTTGAAGATCTCGCCAAAGCCCACGTGATGGCCCTCGAGTATATGGCCGATGGCGGTGAGTCCCAGGTACTGAATTGCGGCTACGGACGCGGCTTTACCGTGCGGGAAGTGATTGATGTGGTGAAGGCGGAGTCCGGCGTTGATTTTCCGGTAGAGGAAACGGGACGCCGCGCCGGCGATCCGGCCGCGTTGATGGCTGACAATACCCGCATCAAGAATGTTCTTGGGTGGCAGCCGGATTATGACGACCTGAAAACCATCGTGCGGACCGCGCTGGCCTGGGAGAAGATCTGGCAGCAGAAAAAAGCGAGCCACTGACTGTTTTCATTTTAAATTTTCGGGAAGACGCACATGAAGATTACGATTTTTGGAACCGGTTATGTTGGCCTGGTAACCGGCGCCTGCCTGGCCGATGTCGGGCACCACGTGCTGTGCATGGATGTTGACCAGAGCAAGATCGATAAACTGAAGAATGGCCAGATTCCAATCTTTGAGCCGGGTCTGGATAACATCGTCAAGCATACCGTCGAGGCAGGGCGCCTGGCCTTCACTACAGACACCGAGGAAGCCGTAGCTCACGGCTGTCTCCAGTTTATCGCCGTTGGCACTCCGCCGGACGAGGACGGGTCAGCGGATCTGCAATATGTCCTGGCCGTAGCTAAGTCCATTGGCCAGCACATGGACGACTATAAAGTGGTGGTCGACAAGTCGACGGTGCCGGTTGGTACCGGTGACAAGGTCAAGGCGGCTGTGCGTGCCCAGCTCGACAAGCGGGGCGTGGAGCTGGATTTCGATGTGGTGTCAAACCCGGAGTTCCTGAAAGAAGGCGCCGCCATCAACGATTTCATGAAGCCGGACCGAATCGTGGTGGGTACCGAGAGTGAGCAGGCGGCAGACCTGTTGCGGGAAGTGTATTACCCGTTCAACCGCAGCCACGACCGCATGATCTTTATGGATATCCGTTCGGCAGAACTCACGAAGTACGCGGCCAATGCGCTGCTGGCCACCAAAATCAGCTTTATGAACGAAGTGGCGAACCTGGCAGAGCGGTTGGGCGCTGACATTGAAGAGGTGCGCCGGGGCATCGGTTCCGATCCGCGCATTGGCTATCACTTTATCTACCCGGGGTGCGGGTACGGCGGGTCGTGTTTCCCGAAGGACGTTCAGGCTCTGGCCCGTACGGCGCGGGATTGCGATTACGAATCCCGGCTCCTGAACGCCGTCGAAGCCGTTAACTATGCCCAGAAGCACGTGCTTTTCGACAAGGTGTCCCATTACTTCCAGGGCGACCTTAAAGGTAAGGTCGTGGCTCTGTGGGGGCTGGCGTTCAAGCCCAACACCGACGATATGCGCGAAGCCTCTTCCCGTACATTGATGGAGAATCTCTGGAAAGCCGGCGCCAGTGTGCAGGCGTTTGACCCGGAGGCCATGGAAGAAACCCAGCGTATCTATGGTGAGCACGAGGGGCTGACCTTGTGCGGCACCAAAGAGCAGGCATTGAAAGGGGCGGATGTGCTGGTTATTTGCACGGAGTGGAAAGAATTCCGTTCGCCAGACTTCGATGTGATTGCCTCGGCACTGAGAGAGCCGGTGGTGTTTGATGGCCGCAATCTCTACGAGCCGGAAATGCTCGAGCGCCACGGGCTGATCTATTACGCCATTGGTCGCGGCCGCAACCAGTTCCATTCGGCGCTTTGATCGTCACACAGGAGGGGCGCTGATGTTCCGGCTTCATGAGCGTTTGGCGGCAGATACCCATAAGCTGGGCCAAAGCCGGCTGTGCGATGTCCTGCTGATGAATGACAGTACCTGGCCCTGGATTATCCTGGTGCCCCGGGTGCCGGATATCCGCGAGATCTATCAGCTGGCGGGCGAAGATCAGCAGCGCCTGCTGGAGGAATCGTCATTGCTGAGTGAGGCGATGATGGAGCTGTTTGGCGGCGACAAGATGAATGTGGCTGCGCTGGGTAACATGGTTCCCCAGCTGCATTTGCACCACATTGTCCGCTTCGGGGGTGATCCCGCCTGGCCTGGCCCAGTGTGGGGTAAGCAGCCGCCGGTGCCCTACAGCGAGGCGCAGATGGACAGCATAAAAGCCAGGCTCCGGCCTGTACTTGAGCGATTGCTTTAGATTATGCCCGTTATTCCAGACCCTGCTGCCATTGGGCCAGGGTCTGCGATCCCACCAGAATCATCCGTAGTTCGGTTTTCAGTTTCTGCTTGAGTTCTTCACGCTCTTTCGGTGTTGCATCCAGCGCCTCGGCGCCCTGGTTGAACACCAGTGTCACCATCGATTCGGCGACAATCCGGGCTTCCGCCACGGGTTTGTTCTGTTCGTCTGCGAATCGGCACAGGTCATCGGCCAGTTCCGTGACGAAGTGGTCGATTTCTGCTTTGACGGCGGTCCGGAACGGTTTGGACACGCCGGTACGTTCCCGCAGCATTAGCCGGAAAAGGTTGGCGTTGTTGCCAAGGTACTCCATGAAGGTATCAACAGACGTGGAAATAGCACTGCCGTCCCGCGCGATACGCTTGCGCGCCTGGCGCATCAGTTGCCGCAACGCTACGCCGCCCTCGTCCACGAGGGCCAGGCCGAGTTCGTCCAGTTCGGCAAAGTGGCGGTAAAACGACGTAGGGGCTATCCCGGCCTCGCGGGCAACTTCCCTCAGGCTCAGGCTGCCAAAGCCCCGGTCTGCGCTCAGTTGGGCCAGGGCTGCGTCCATCAGTGCTCGACGGGTTTTCAGTTTCTGTTCCGCTCGGGTGGCCAACGTATTGCTCCATGGTCCGGTCAAACCATGCATTCTAGCCCCCGGTTTTTTGATAGTCATCCCGTTACGCTACAAGCTTCGTCGATTGTGCCAGGCGACGCCTGATTTTCAACGTCATTGTGTTTATAATGGGCGGCTTTTCGGCATCAGCTTGCCCTAACGTTTTAAATTTAACGCGAACACATTCAGATACAACGGGAACCGGTATGCGCAGCCATTATTGCGGTGGGATCAACGAATCCCACATCGATCAGGAAGTCACACTCTGCGGATGGGTACACCGCCGTCGTGACCACGGTGGGGTAATCTTCCTGGATCTGCGAGATCGGGATGGTATGTCTCAGGTGGTCGTAGACCCTGACACCCCGGAAAGTTTTGCCCTGGCAGAGAAAGTCCGCAGCGAATTCGTCATCAAGGTGACCGGCCGGGTACGGCGCCGTCCGGCGGGTACCGAGAACAACAATATGCCCACCGGTCAGGTGGAGTTGTTGGGTAAAGAACTGGAGATTCTGAACGCCGCTGCTACCCCGCCGTTCCCGCTGGATGAACACGTGGATGTCGGGGAAGACGTACGTTTGCGTTACCGTTTCGTGGATCTGCGCCGCCCGGAAATGATCAATCGTCTGCGCTTCCGTTCCCGGGTGACCAGCTACATCCGTAACTTCCTGGACAGCCGCGGTTTCATGGATGTGGAAACGCCGATCCTTACCCGTGCCACCCCCGAAGGCGCCCGGGATTATCTGGTGCCCAGCCGGACCCACGACGGTTCTTTCTTTGCGTTGCCGCAGTCCCCCCAGCTGTTCAAACAGCTGTTGATGGTCTCCGGCGTCGATCGCTACTACCAGATTGCCAAATGTTTCCGTGACGAAGACCTTCGTGCTGATCGCCAGCCGGAGTTCACACAGGTGGACATCGAGGCGTCGTTTATCGACGAGCAGACCCTGATGGGCCTGAACGAGGATATGATCCGCGCTCTGTTTAGGGATGTTCTGGAAGTTGAACTTCCCGAGTTCCCACGGATGCCTTATTCCGAAGCCATGCAGCGCTACGGCAGCGACAAGCCGGACCTTCGTATTCCGCTTGAACTTCAGGATGTGGGCGATCTGGTTGAAAGCGTCGATTTCAAGGTTTTTGCCGGTCCTGCCAAAGACCCGAAAGGCCGCGTTGCCGCGCTGAGAGTTCCGAAAGGCGCCGAGCTTACTCGTAAGCAAATCGACGATTACACCAAATACGTGGGTATTTACGGAGCCAAGGGCCTCGCCTACATCAAGGTAAATGATCTGGGCAAAGGGGCTGAAGGCCTTCAGTCGCCCATCGTCAAGTTCCTGGGTGATGACGTGGCGCTTGCGATCATGGAGCGCGTGGGCGCCGAAGACGGCGATATCGTGTTCTTCGGAGCCGACAAAACCACCGTAGTCAACGAGGCGCTGGGTGCGTTGCGTATCAAGGTTGGCCATGATCTGAATATGCTGACCTGCGAGTGGGCGCCGCTGTGGGTGGTTGACTTCCCGATGTTCGAAGAACTTCCGGACGGCGCCCTGACTGCAATCCACCATCCGTTTACTGCACCGTCATGCAGCCCGGAAGAGCTGGCTGCGGACCCCGCAAACGCCTTGTCTCGCGCTTACGATATGGTGCTCAACGGCACCGAGCTGGGTGGCGGCTCAATCCGTATCCACGACGAAGCCATGCAGGAAACGGTGTTCCGTATTCTGGGTATCGGTGAGGAAGAAGCGCGTGCCAAGTTCGGCTTCCTGCTGGATGCTCTGAAGTTCGGTTGCCCGCCCCATGGTGGTCTGGCCTTTGGTCTGGATCGTCTGGTCATGCTGATGACCGGTTCCTCATCCATTCGGGACGTGATCGCATTCCCGAAAACCCAGAGCGCAACCTGCCTGATGACCCAGGCACCGGGTGAGGTGGACGAAAAGCAATTGAAAGAGCTTCACATCCGGCTGCGCCGCTCGCCCAAAGCGGGCGATAGCAACAAGGCAGACGAGAAATCGTAAATCCTCAGGCCCGGGGCGCGTCAGAGCGCCCCGGTCACCGTCAGGAGTATTGATAATGGCTGGACACAGCAAATGGGCCAATATCAAACACCGTAAAGCGGCCCAGGATGCCAAGCGTGGCAAAATCTTTACCAAGCTGATTCGCGAGCTGACCGTGGCCGCACGGCTGGGTGGTGGCGATCCCAACGATAATCCCCGCTTACGGGCAGTGGTCGACAAGGCCCTGACCGCCAATATGAAGAAAGACACCATTGAGCGGGCCATTGAGCGTGGTGCCGGCGGTGGTGACGACAGCAACTACGAAGAACTCACATACGAAGGTTATGGCCATGGCGGTGTTGCCGTTCTCGTGGAAGCGATGACCGACAACAAAAACCGCACCGTGGCGGAAGTTCGCCATGCGTTCAGCAAGTGTGGTGGCAACCTCGGCACCGACGGTTCCGTCGCGTACCTTTTCACCAAGGAGGGAATCATCAGCTACGGGCCGGAAGCCGATGGCGATCAGCTGATGGAGGCCGCCCTCGAGGCCGGGGCCGATGATTTGCAGGAGCAGGACGACGGATCGTTTGAAATCGTGACCACGCCGGGCGAGTACCTTGACGTTAAAGAGTCACTGATAGCGGCTGGCTTCATTCCCGATAACGCAGAAGTAACGATGGTGCCTTCCACCCGTGTCGAACTGGACCGTGACGGGGCTGAAACCTTCTTCAAGCTGATCGATATGCTGGAAGATCTGGACGACGTTCAGAATGTTTACCACAACGCGGACATTTCTGCCGACATCATGGAATCCCTCTAGCATGATCCCGCCAGCGCCGGGTAAGGCCAGCTGATGGCTATCATCTTGGGTGTAGACCCGGGGTCGCGGATTACCGGCTACGGTATTATCCGGGCGGAAGGGCGTACCATGGAGTACATCGATAGCGGCTGCATCCGGGTTGGCGAGAAACCCATGGCGGAGCGGTTACAGACTATTTTTCACAGTCTTGCGGTCTTGATTGGCGAGTATCGCCCCGAAGAGTTTGCCATCGAGCAGGTGTTTATGGCGCGGAACCCGGATTCCGCGCTGAAACTCGGCCAGGCCAGAGGGGCGGCCATCGTCAGTGCCGCGAACAGTGGCCTGGCCGTGCATGAGTATTCGGCAAGGCAGGTGAAGCAAGCGGTGGTAGGCACCGGTGGGGCCGACAAATCCCAGGTGCAGCACATGGTACAGGCGCTTCTGGGGTTGTCGCGAAAGCCCCAGGCCGACGCCGCCGATGCACTGGCCATTGCTCTTTGCCATGCCCACATGAATCAAAGCATATTGAAAGTGGCCCGGACCGGAGGCAGGGTCCGAAGTGGCCGCGTACGCCAACCATAAGCGGCTGCCAGTCGCGACAGGAGAGTTCGTTTGATTGGTCGAATTCGCGGAACGTTGATTGAGAAAGTCCCCGCTCAGGCACTGGTGGAGTGCTCCGGGTTGGGTTACGAAATTGACATACCTTACACTACGTTCTTTCATCTGCCTGAGTCCGGTCAGGAAGTCACCCTTCACACGCATTTTGCGGTGCGTGAAGATGCCCAGAGTCTGTATGGTTTTGCTTCCCGGCTGGATCGGGATCTGTTTCGCCTGCTGATCAAGGTCAATGGCGTGGGACCCAAGCTGGCTATCGGCATTTTGTCAGGGCTGGACGCTCAGCAATTTATTGCCTGCGTTGAAGCAAGGGACATCAATTCCCTGGTGAAGCTGCCCGGCGTTGGTAAAAAGACCGCCGAGCGTTTGCTCATCGAAATGACAGACCGGATAAGCCAGCTTGAAGCCGGGTTTTTACCTGCCAAGCCTGGTGCCTCGGGGGACCCCTCCATCGAAATAGCCCAAAAGACAGGGCCAGATCCCGGTGAAGAGGCCGAAGCGGCGCTTATTGCCCTTGGCTACAAGCCTCAGGAGGCGGCCAAGGCGATCAGTAAGGTTGCCGAGCCGGATATGACCAGCGAGGCGTTGATCCGCCTTGCGTTGAAAAACATGATTCCCGCCGGGTAAACGCCCGGCGTTTTTGTGTTGATGGAGCCCGAATACGCAAGATCAATGTGTATAGAGCGTAACGTGACTCCCGAACGCGCCTTTGTACAATTGGTGGGGCCTGGGTTTCAGGTTGGGCTAGTGGGCGAGTTGTTTATTCCCAGCAAGTGGATAATGCCATGATTGAATCGGACCGACTGATATCGGCGAAGGCCGGCGAATACGAGGAAGTGCAGGACAGGGCCATCCGTCCTACGCTGCTGTCTGAATATGTCGGTCAGCCCACTGTGCGCGAGCAGATGGAGATTTTTATTTCTGCGGCGCGGGGGCGTCAGGAGGCGCTGGATCATGTGTTGATTTTTGGCCCTCCGGGGCTCGGTAAAACCACCCTGGCGAATATCATCGCCAACGAGATGGGAGTTTCGATCAAAACCACCTCGGGGCCGGTGCTGGAAAAGGCGGGTGATCTGGCGGCGATGCTCACCAACCTGGAAGAAGGCGATGTGCTGTTTATCGATGAGATCCATCGCCTGAGCGCTGCCGTGGAAGAAGTGCTGTATCCGGCCATGGAGGATTATCAGCTGGATATCATGATCGGAGAGGGCCCTGCAGCCCGGTCGATCAAGCTTGATTTGCCACCGTTTACCCTGGTGGGCGCAACCACCCGTGCCGGTTTGCTGACCTCACCGCTGCGCGACCGTTTCGGTATTGTTCAGCGCCTGGAGTTCTATAACCATCAGGATCTTACCCATATCATCACTCGCTCGGCCCGATTGTCATCGGTTGAAATCGACGAGGCAGGCGCTTTTGAGATCGCCCGTCGTTCAAGAGGAACGCCTCGAATCGCTAACCGGTTATTGCGGCGGGTCAGGGATTTTGCCGAGGTGCGCTCCAACGGGCACATTACATCCGACATCGCGGACCAGGCCCTGAATATGCTCAAGGTTGATGGCCAGGGTTTTGATCATATGGACCGCAGGCTGCTGCTGGCCATGATCGAGAAATTCGACGGAGGCCCGGTTGGCGTGGAGAGCCTTGCGGCGGCAATCAGCGAGGAACGCGGCACCATTGAAGATGTGCTGGAGCCCTTCCTGATTCAGCAGGGGTTCATGATCCGGACACCCAGGGGGCGTATGGTGACTTCCAGTGCCTACCAGCATTTCGGAGTAATACCGCCGAAATCTGGCCGGGAGGAGGAGCGGTTTGAATGACAGCTCTGCCGGCAAGGCGTTTGAACTACCTATCCGGGTGTATATAGAAGATACAGACGCCGGTGGTATCGTTTTCCATGCCAAGTACCTGCATTACATGGAGCGGGCCCGGACTGAATGGGTCCGTAGCCAGGGCGTTGGCTTGCGAGCGGGGCTGGAGCACAACATCAGTTACGTGGTGCAAAAAATGAATTTGCACTTTCGGGCACCGGCAAAGCTGGATGACCAGTTGCTGGTTACGGCGGAGCTGAAAGAGGCCTCCCGGGTCTGGATGGGATTTCGGCAACGTGTGTTTGGTGCGGAAGATCGCCGGTTGTTGTGTGAGGCCGATGTTCGCGTTGCCTGTATTGCCCTGGATACCGGCAAGCCCCGGCGACTACCGGAAAATATGCAGCAAATTCTAAAGAATTTCATATAGTTTGCTGAAAGAATTGGAAAAACTAATTGGGAGTGAACAGTGGAAACGGAACTGTCTGTCTGGCATCTGATTGCGAACGCCGGGGTTTTAGTGCAGCTGGTCATGCTGCTTTTGATGCTGGCTTCGGTGGTCTCATGGGCGCTGATCTTTCAGCGCCTCCAGGTCTTCCGCAAGGCCCGGCAGGCGCAGCTGGAATTTGAAGACCGGTTCTGGTCCGGGATGGATCTGGGGCAGCTTTATAAAGAGGTAAGCGCCGAGCCAACGCCATTTTCCGGAATGGAATCGGTGTTCCGTGCCGGCTTCAAGGAATTCTCGCGTCTGCGTCAGCAGAGCCGGGATGCCGATGCCGTGATGGACGGCACCCAGCGGGCAATGCGGGTTGCCTTCTCACGGGAACAGGAGCGCCTGGAGATGCATTTGCCGTTCCTGGCAACGGTAGGTTCAACCAGTCCTTACGTTGGCCTGTTCGGGACGGTCTGGGGCATCATGAACTCTTTCCGGGGACTGGCTCAGGTGCAACAGGCGACGCTCGCGACGGTGGCTCCGGGCATCTCCGAGGCACTGATTGCCACCGCCATGGGTCTTTTTGCCGCGATTCCGGCGGTTATCGCCTATAACCGGTTCTCGTCCATGTCGGATGCCTTGCTGAAAAACTACGAAACCTTTGCGGAGGAGTTTTCCAGCATACTGCATCGCCGGGTTCATAACAGCGAGCAGGCCGGGTCATAACATGGCATTGGCGGGCCACGGGAGTATAGCGAAATGAAAGGTATGGGAATGATGCCTCAGCAGCGGCGCAAGCCAATGGCTGAGATTAACGTGGTTCCTTACATTGATGTGATGCTGGTGCTGCTGGTGATCTTCATGGTAACCGCCCCCATGCTCACACAGGGCGTTAAAGTGGATTTGCCGGAAACCACATCGGATCCGATTCAGCAGGACAAAGACGTGGAATCCGTTACGGTGTCGGTGGACAGCAATGGTGCCTATTATCTGGAGGTAGGTGACGACGCCAGTGAACCGATGGCGCTGGAGGAAGTGCGTAATCAGGTGGCGAAAATTTTGTCCCAGCGCGGCAATGGTGAAGTACTCGTGCGCGGTGATGAATACGTGGATTATGGTGTGGTGGTGCGCCTGATGGCAGAGCTTCAGGCTGCCGGAGCAACCGGGATTGGCCTGATTACCGACGCACCCGATGAGAGTCAGTAACTCGATGGTGATGGCATTTTGAAAGGTCATAAGCGCGACATCCTGAGTATCGGCAAAGCCCCGCTGAAATCGCCGGTTGCGGTGTCCGTAGCGCTGCATTTGCTGGTCTTCGGCATTGCCCTGGCCGGGTGGTCCTGGAACGCGCCGCCCGAGCCGGAGCCCCGGAGTATTTCCGCGCGTCTGATCAGCCCGGAACCCAGGCCGACGCCGGTTGTGGACGAGCAGGATCAGGACGATAAAGCGCAGGAGCGCAAGCAGGCTCGTGAGCGCGAAGCAGCGGAGCAACGGCGCCAGGCAGAGGAAAAGGCCCGGCAGGAAGCAGAGCAAAAAGCCCGCGAAGAAGCGCGTAAACGCGAGCAAGAACGCCGCGAGCAAGAGGCGCAGGCGCGGGAACTGGCGGAAAAGCAGGCCCGGGAGCGTGAGGCCGCGCGGCAGAAAGCGGAGGCCGCAGCCAAAGAGCGTGAGCGGCAGAAAGCCGAGGAAGAGCGCCGTCGGCAAGAAGAGGCCAGAAAGCGGGCAGAGGAAGAAAAACGCCGTCAGGAAGAGCAGCGGCGGAAAGAGGAAGAGGAACGACAGCGCCGTGAAGAAGAAGCCCGCCAAAAAGAGGCCGAGCGGAAGCGGCTTGAAGCCGAGCGCCGGCTGCGTGAACAGCAATTGCAGGCACTGGCAGAGCAGGCGAGGAAGGATCGTGAGGCAGAGGCCCGAAGACAGCAGGAGGCGGCAGCGGCACGGGCCAGAGAAGCGCAGATGCTCAGTGAAAGTGAAAAGTACCAGGCGCTGATTCGGGAGCGGCTCAGTCAGGCTTGGTATCCGCCGTCTTCCGCTACGGAGAACATGACAGCAAGATTGCAGATCACCCTGTTGCCAACCGGTGAACTGGGCAGTGTGAAGCTGGTCAATAGTAGCGGAAACTCGGCGTTTGATAACTCGGCACTGAGCGCCGTTCGCTCTTTGAGCCGTTATCCCGTTCCGGATAATCGTGACACGTTTGAGCGTTATTTCCGGCAGTTCACGATTGAATTTAATCCGCAAAGACTGCGGTGAGGCTGATGATGTTTATGACAGACAGATCCCGTTGCCTTCAGACTGTATTAAACGCACGCTATGTTGCCTGCCTGTTGGTCTGCTTATTGTTGCCGTTGAGCGCCCGGGCTGAACTGCTGATCCGCATTACTGAGGGCGCGGGGTCCGCGATTCCGATTGCAGTGGTGCCGTTTGCCGAAAGCGGGTCGTTGCCGGCTGGAGACAAAGTCAGCCGCATTATCCAGGCTGACCTCACCATGAGTGGTGAGTTTCGGCCATTGCCGCCATCCAAGATGTTGAGTCTGCCGTCGGAGCGCTCGGAGGTTTATTTCCGTGACTGGCGCCTGCTTGGCCAGAGGTATGTGCTGGTCGGTCAGCTCAGCCGCAATGGCGATCGTGTCCAGGCGCGATATGAGTTGTTTGACGTAAACCAGGAGAAACGGATTCTGGGCGAGACCGCCGCTGTGCCGGCCAATAATATGCGTTCTTTGGGCCATCACATCAGTGACCGGGTTTACGAGGCCGTGACCGGCGCGCCGGGTGTGTTCTCGACCAAATTGGCGTTTATCACGGTGGTGGGGGAGGGCGATCAGACCCGTTACCGCCTGCAGGTGAGCGATGTGGACGGCAAGCGCGCCAAAATCCGGCTTGAAAGTCGTGAGCCTATCCTTTCGCCAGCCTGGTCTCCGGATGGCAGTAAGCTGGCCTATGTGTCTTTCGAGACGGGAAAACCGGTTATTTTTGTTCATGAACTGGCCACGGGTGAACGCCAGAAAGTGGCTGACTTCCGCGGCCTGAACTCGGCCCCCGCCTGGTCTGAAGACGGTCGTTCGCTGTTGATGACGCTGTCGCGTGACGGTAACGCAGAAATCTATCAGATGGAGCTCTCAACCAGGAATCTGACCCGGTTGACTGACCACTGGGCGATTGATACCGAAGCGGCCTGGGACCACGCCGATCGGGGGATCTACTTTACCTCCGATCGTTCCGGCGGTCCCCAGATCTACCATATGGAGCGCCCCGGTGCAGAGCCTCGCAGGATGACGTTTGGCAGTCGCTACAATGCCAGGCCGCGCCCAAGCCCCACCGGCGATTATGTTTATTATGTGCATCAGCGCGATGGCGGCTTCCATATTGCAAGAACCAACCTTGAAAACGGCGAGGAAACCGTGATTACCCGCACCGGCTCTGACGAATCGCCCAGTGTCGCGCCCAATGGCAAGTTGCTGATTTATGCAACCCGCCAGAACGGAAACGATGTGCTAACCGTGGTTTCGGCAGACGGCGGTGCGGCATACAGCCTGCCGGCCTCTGAAGGCGAGGTACGGGAACCCGCGTGGGGCCCCGTTACCCGATAGCGGTCTTCAGCCTGAATTCATGCAACCAATACCTCAAAAGGGGAAATTAACGTGATGAAGATGTCTTTTTCTACCAAAGCGTGTGCCATGCTTTTGTCAGCCGGCCTGGTGGCAGGCTGTAGCTCGACCGGTGAAACTGTTGATGACGGTAACTACGGTTCCGACGTGGCGGCCATCGACCAGGATGGCGGTTCCACGGTTTATGGTGGTGCCGATGGCTCGGGTGTGACGACTACAGAACTGACGGACGAGGAGCGCCGGGAGGCTCAGCAGCAGGCCGAGAAAGAGGCGCTGCGTGATATCACAACCTTCTACTTTGATTTCGATACCTCCGAGATCAAACCAGACGCCCGTGACGTGCTGGTCGCCCACGCCCGCTACCTGGCCGACAATCCGCGCCAGCAAGTACGCGTTGAGGGGCATGCCGACGAGCGCGGCACCAAAGAGTACAACCTGGCACTGGGTGAGCGTCGTGCCAGTTCGGTTCAGCGCTTCTTGATTGTAAACGGTGCTTCCCGTGGCCAGATCGAAACCGTAAGCTATGGTGAAGAAAAGCCGGCGGTACGCGGTTCCACGGAAAGTGCCATGGCACAGAACCGTCGTGTAGAGCTGGTATTCCAGTAAAAACGATTTGACGGACGTTCCCATGAGAAAACAGCTCATGGCGACCGTGCTGATCCCGCTGGGCTTTGGCCTGGCGGGAGTCACCCACGCACAGTCGTCCACACCTGCATTCCAGAATAACAGCTCGGAAGCCCAGCGAAAGGCGGGCAATAACCAGGCAACCGCCGAACTGTTTTACATGATCCAGCAGCTCCAGCGTGAAGTGCGGGATCTGCGCGGCCAGGTCGAGGAGCAGCAGCATCAGATAGGCCGATTGCAGCAGCAGGGCAGAGATCGCTACGTGGATCTCGACCAGCGAATTCTTGATTTGTCCAAGGCCGTGGAAACGCGGGCCAGCGAGGCGCCGGCGGCAGCCCCGTCCGATGCCCCGAAGGACGAAGCCCGAGACTATCGCGCTCCCGGAGCGGAAGAGCAGGAGGCTTACAACGCCATCATCGATCTGATTCGTAACAAAAAAGATTATGATGCCGCGATCACACAGTTGTACGAATTTGTCGACGCTTATCCTGAGGGCGACCTGACGGTTAACGCCTACTACTGGCTGGGCGAGGTGTATCTTGCCAAGCCGCAGCTTGAGCAGGCGCGTCAGGCGTTTACGATTGTTGCTACGCGTTACACCGACCATCGCAAGGCTCCGGATGCCGTGTATAAACTGGGCGTTACCCTGGATAAGCTGGGTGAAAAAGACGAAGCCGCGCGCCGCATGAAGACTGTGGTGGAGCGCTATCCGGAATCCGGTGCGGCGGCACTGGCGAAAAAGTACCTGGAGCCCGCCCAGGGTTGATCGGTATTTGATCAACCTGTTTTGATATTGACCAGCGAATAAAAAAAATGGGTTGAGCGTAAAAAAAGGGGTTGATCACCAAAAAAAATTCAGTAGTATATGCGCCTCGCTTGGGTCGTTAGCTCAGTTGGTAGAGCAGTTGGCTTTTAACCAATTGGTCGAAGGTTCGAATCCTTCACGACCCACCAAATCAAGATTGCAGGGCTCCGGCCGTGTGATCGCTGGATGAAAGGCCAGCACACAGTTATGGGTCGTTAGCTCAGTTGGTAGAGCAGTTGGCTTTTAACCAATTGGTCGAAGGTTCGAATCCTTCACGACCCACCAACATTGCCAGCCCGATTTTAGGCTGGCGGAAAAAAAAGAGCCGAAAGGCTCTTTTTTTTTGTCCTTACGAGCCCACCTATTACCTGCAGGCCCAATGCAATCTTCGAGTCTGGCTTGGTAAGGTTGCAGGATCATGAATCAAAAGGCAGAAGTGATATACTCTGGCCGTTAACGTCAATCAGAGAACAAATGATGACTAAAGCGCAAGATCGCATTCTGGTTCAGGAACATCTCGCCCATCAGGCGGAACCCAAGCCCTTGAGTGCCTCCGAGAAAAAAGACCTCGAGGCAAGGATCAAGGTGGCTCTGAAGGAGAAGGATGCCGTACTGGTTGCGCATTACTACACAGATCCGGATATCCAGCGCCTGGCGGAAGAAACCGGCGGTTGCGTGGCGGATTCACTGGAAATGGCCCGGTTCGGCAACCAGCATCCGGCGTCTACGGTCGTTGTTGCCGGGGTTCGCTTCATGGGGGAGACGGCAAAAATCCTGAACCCCGAGAAGCGGGTTCTGATGCCAACCCTGGAAGCCACGTGTTCGCTGGATGTCGGCTGCCCGGCAGACGAATTTTCAGAGTTCTGCGATCAGCATCCGGACCGGACCGTGGTGGTCTACGCCAATACCTCTGCCGCGGTCAAAGCGCGAGCGGATTGGGTGGTTACCTCCAGTTGCGCTCAGGCGATTGTCGAGTCCCTGGATGCCAAGGGTGAAAAAATCCTCTGGGCACCAGACAAGCACCTGGGTGGTTACGTACAGAAAACCACCGGTGCAGACGTTTTGCTGTGGGACGGTTCCTGCATTGTGCATGAGGAATTCAAGTTCCGTGGGCTGGAGGATCTCAAGGCGCTCTATCCCGACGCTGCCGTTCTTGTGCATCCCGAATCCCCGGATGCCGTGGTTCAGATGGCCGATGTGGTTGGGTCAACCTCGCAGTTGATTCACGCGGTGCAAACCCTTCCCAACGAAGAATTTATCGTGGCAACAGATAACGGTATTTTCTACAAGATGCAGCAGTTGGCCCCGAACAAGACCCTGATTGAAGCGCCTACGGCCGGCAACGGCGCTACCTGTCGCAGTTGTGCTCACTGTCCGTGGATGGCGATGAATGGCCTGGAGAACCTGTTGCACGTGCTTGAGCACGGGGATCAGGAGGTTTCTGTGGATGACGGGTTGAGAGAAGATGCGTTGCGCCCGCTCAGGAGAATGCTGGACTTCACGGCTAATATGAACCTGAAAGCCGCGGGTAACGCCTGAATCGGGCGTGTCTCGCGGCTATCACCGCTAGCTGGCTTCACGCTGCTGAAGTCGGCTGGTCAGTTCGCCTAGCCGCTCGCTAACCACCTGTCGCTCCGTTGAGCCGGCCGGTAACTTTTCCTGGGCCTGGCGCAATTGCCGTTGTGCCGACCGCAGATCGCCCATAAGAACGTCGTACTCTGCCCGTGCCCGGTGAACCCCTACGATATTTCTGGCCATGCCTTCGGCCTCAGCCAGCCTCAGCCACAATTGCTCCTGCCCGGGGCGTCGCCGGGTGAGTTCCCGAAGATGGCCGGCTGCGGCTGAGCCGTTGCCATCGGCGATTTCCGTGGCGGCCAGCGTGGCCGTGATCGGGTAATTGCCCGGATTGCGTGCCAGCGCGTCCTGCAGAAGTGTCCTGGCATCGCCGTACCGTTTCTGGTCGATCAGGGTTTCGGCCAGTGAAACCTGGAACGTGATGCGCCCGGGGTTGGCGTCAAGCAAATCCCGGAGCAGCCGTTCGGCCTTTTGATAATCCCGGTTTTCCTGATAGGCAACGGCCAGGCCGTAACGAATGGCGTCATTCCGAGTGGCGTCTTCCCGGGCCAGATAGGCTTCAAACGTTTCTACCGCACTTTCCGCAGAGTCGCTGTAATGAACCTGCAGTCGGCTGCGTACCAGGTGGTACTCCTGGCCGTCCTGAATTCGGGTGTCGGGGTATTGTTCCGCCCTGTTGCGGCTATCCGCCACCCGATTCTGGGTTAACGGGTGTGTAGACAGGTATTCCGGCAGACGATTACCCTGCAGGCGATTCTGGCGCATCATGATTTCGAACATTTCCGGCATACCCCTGGGGTCCATGCCGGCATTTGCCAGAATCTCCATGCCCACACGATCGGCCTCCTGCTCGTGGGCCCGGCTGTAAGCCAGCATATTCTGGACCGCCATGGCCTGGGTGCCGGCGATGGCGGCGATGCCGATATCGGACTGGGTAACGGCAGAAAGTACAATGCCGGCGATCATGCCGGCCAGCGTAAGCGGTGCGCTCGTTTCCTGTTGCTGCATCCGGCGGGCAAAATGGCGCTGGCTGAGGTGCGCCAGCTCGTGGGCGAGTACCGATGCAAACTGTTGCTCGGTGGCGGCATTCAGGAAAAGGCCACCATTAACGCCGACAACGCCGCCTGGCACGGCGAAGGCGTTGATTGCCGGGCTGTCGATCAGAACCAGTTTCAGGTCGCGGTTATCCAGTGGCGCCGAAGGTACCAGCCGGTACATGATGGCGCTCAGGTAGTCGTAGACGAGAGGGTCCTGAAGTTGAGGCGCGGAGCGCCGTAACGACGACATAACCTGTTGGCCAATATCCGCTTCCTGTTGCCCGGAAATCAGGCCGCCGCTGCCACCAATGCTGGGCAGGTCGGCTGTCTGGGTATGTGCCGCCGGGCTGATCACCATTACCATGGTGGTCAGCAGCAGGATGAGCGCCCGCAAGTGGCGGTGCGGACAGAAGGGGCGTAGCGTCATGTGTCTGAGCGTACCTCGAATTCTGATGGCCGGTTAGACAGGGTGGTAATCGGCAAGTTCTCCGGAGTATTACCAACTCTTGTGATGCAATAGAGTAACACCAGCGGCATAATGCCTGCCTGATTACTGTATGAAACGTAATGGTAAATTCTGATTATGGCTGACAAAACCCTGGATGCCAGCGGCCTTCGGTGCCCTATGCCGCTGTTGAAGACCAAGCTGGAGCTCAATGCCATGGCACCTGGCGAAGAATTGGTTGTGCTGGCAACCGATACCGGCTCACTGCGGGACATACCTGCCTGGCTGTCGCTGTCACCGCACTCTCTGGTCAGCCAAACGGAGAGTAATGGGGCATACCGTTTCGTGATAAAGTGCGGCGGTTAATTTCCGGAGTTATTCATGGTCAGAATTCTGCGTGGGCTAGCCCACAAGTATTTTTCAGACGAAGAAGCCGTCATCCTGTTTCTCCTGTTGGTGACGGGCACCGTTTTCATTATCTGGTTCGGCGCTATGCTGGCGCCTGCCATAGCGTCTCTGATTGTCGCTTTTATCCTGCAGGGCCTGGTGTCCAAGCTCAGCCGGTTGGGAGTGCCCGAGCTTATCGCCGTGATCGGGGTGTTTGTGATCTTCCTCGGTGTACTGGTGGGCTTTATCTTTGGCTTGCTGCCGCTGATCTGGACCCAGCTCAGTAATCTTGCGGGCGAAGCGCCCCGCATTATCCGTGAGCTGCAATCCTACCTGGAGGTTCTGCCCCAGCAGTACCCGCACCTGGTGTCGACCGAATCGGTCAATACCATGTATCAGCAGATTTCCGCTGAGGTGGGGCACCTGACCCAGTGGCTGGTGTCATTTTCCCTGTCCAGCATACCGGATCTGGTCGCATTGCTGATCTACATGGTTCTGGTGCCAATTCTGGTGTTTTTCTTCCTGAAAGACCGCACCGTGCTGGTCAACTCCTTTGCCAGGCTGCTGCCGCCCCAAAGACCGATGATGGTTCGTATCTGGCACGAGGTAAATCTGCAGTGTGCCAATTACGTTCGCGGCAAGGCGGTTGAGATTCTCATTGTCGGGGGTGCGACCTATATCGGCTTCAAGCTTCTCGGAATGCCTTACGCTGCGCTGCTGTCTCTGCTGGTGGGCCTGAGCGTGGTGATTCCCTATATCGGTGCGGCCGTTGTGACCATTCCGGTGGCCGTGATCGCGCTGTTTGCCTTTGGCTGGGGAAGCCATTTCATCTGGGTGATGGTGGTTTACGGAGTCATTCAGGCGCTGGATGGTAATGTACTGGTGCCGATTCTTTTCTCCGAAGTGAACAATCTGCATCCGGTGGCCATCATCGTGGCGGTGCTGTTCTTCGGTGGAATCTGGGGGTTGTGGGGGGTGTTCTTTGCCATTCCGCTGGCGACTATGCTGAAAGCTGTCTTTGCCGCCTGGCCGGTGAAGGATACGCCTCCGTCACCGGCCAACGCGGACCAGGGCGGCGTCAGAGAGCCTTAACGGCCTCGAGTACTTCGTCGGCGTGCCCTTTCACCTTGACGCCACGCCATTCCTGGCGCAGCACACCTTCCTTGTCGATCAGGAAGGTGCTGCGTTCAATGCCCAGGTGTTCCTTGCCGTACAGCTTTTTCAATTTGATCACATCGAAAAGCTGACATAGCGCCTCGTCTTTGTCTGAAATCAGGTGGAACGGAAAACCGTGTTTGGCCCGGAAGTTTTCATGGGCCTTCAGGCCATCCCGCGAGACCCCGAAAATCCGGGTGTCTTCGGCTTCAAAGGCTTCAATTCTGTCGCGAAAATCCTGGCCTTCGGTGGTGCAGCCGGGCGTGTTGTCTTTCGGGTAGAAATAAATAACGACGTTACTGCCTTTCAGATCTGCCAGGCGAACGGTCTGATCGCCGGTGGCGTCAGCCTGAAAGTCTGGCACGGGCTGGTTTAATGCTACGGATGACATGACATCTCCTTTAATTCCCTTGTGTCAGTTCGAGCCCAACATTACCATATCGGTTTTATTCGGACGGAGCTTTTATGATTACGGGTAGCCTTGTCGCACTGGTCACGCCCATGCATCCCAACGGTGACATCCACTGGGAGGATCTGGACAAGCTGGTGGACTTTCACATTGAGAACGGCACACATGGCATTGTTGCCGTGGGTACCACCGGTGAATCCGCGACCCTGGACCCGGAAGAACATATCCGGACCATCGGGCACATCATAAAACGCGTGAACGGTCGGATCCCCGTTATCGCCGGCACCGGTGGTAACAGTACGCGCGAAGCCATCGAATTGACCACCGAGGCGCACAGGCTGGGTGCCGATGCCTGCCTGCTGGTCGTGCCGTACTATAACAAGCCGACTCAGGAAGGCCTTTACCAGCACTTCAAGGCCATTGCCGAGGCCGTGCCGGGTATGAGCCAGATTCTCTACAACGTACCAGGCCGGACCGCCTGCGATATGTTGAACGAAACGGTGCTGCGGCTTGCGGATATCCCCAACATCATCGGGATCAAAGACGCGACCGGGAATATCCCCCGCGGTGCAGAGCTGATTGAGGGGCTGGCGGGCAGGCTGGCGGTGTATTCGGGTGATGATGCGACTGCGGCTGATTTGATGCTGGCGGGTGCCAAAGGCAATGTCTCGGTAACTGCCAATGTGGCGCCGAAAGCCATGGCACAGTTGTGTGAGGCCGCTGTTGCGGGCAACGAGGAAGAGACCGCTCGCTTGAATGAATTGCTGGGGCCTCTTAATCGCAAGCTGTTCCTGGAAGCCAATCCGATTCCGGTAAAATGGGCGTTGCACCGAATGGGTTCGATCGGTGAGGGCATACGTCTGCCGCTGACCCCGCTCAGTGCGAAGTTTCACGGCGAAGTGGAAGACGCGCTCAAGGCCTCTGGCGTTCTCTGAGGCCACCGTTACCGTTAACCGGAGTAACCCGATGCAGGTTCCCGCAAGAGCCCGTAAGAAAACCGTAGTATTCAGCCGGCCGGCCGTGGCACTGGTATTATCCAGTGCGCTGGCCGGATGCAGTCTCATCGATGATCGTTCAGAAGATTACGTTAATGCGCCTGAAGGCACCCCGATCCAGGTTCCTGAGGGCCTCGACGACCAGCGGCTGAGCGAGACCATGCCGATCCGTGCAATCCGTACAGACGATGCCCGCAGCCTTTACCCGTCTTCGATTCCCCGCCCGCCGGACATGACCTCTGAGATCCTCGACGAGAATTACGTTATTGAGGAGCTGGATGGTCGGATCTGGTTGCTGGTCAATGAAGTGCCGGGTCGGCTCTGGCCGGTTGTCAGTGGCTGGATGAATGAGAGCGGGCTGGGCATTGCTTACGACAGTCCGCAGCTGGGTGTTCTGCAGAGCGAGCTCGCTAATTTCAGCAAGCGCAGCCGTCAGCTGCTTGGGCTGGATGATTCGCCTTCGGCAGGCGAGCCCAAAGTGGTTCTACAGGCCCGACTGGCTCCCGGTATCCGCCGGAAGACCACCGAGATACGTGTGCGTGCGCTTGAGCTTGAGCAGGCCCCGGGCGAACTCATGCCCTGGGACTCTGCGGCTGCCCCCAAGATGGCGACGGAGCAACAGCAGCGGGCTTTACTGGCCGAGCTGAGTGAATTTCTGAAACAGCGGGAAGACAGCAAGTCATTTTCACGCGCGGCCTCGGGCATGGTGTCTGAACCTTTGGTTCGCCTGCTCTCCGAGCAGGATGAAGCCGTGGCTATCCGGATGGAGCTCGATTTCGGGCGCACCTGGGCCGAGGTTAACCGGTCGCTCGAAGAAATGCCCCTGACGGTTATGGATCTGAATCGAAGTGAGGGCTGGCTGCAGGTCGATTTCCGCACCGAGGATGAGCGCAGCCCTGGCTGGTTCTCCTGGTTTGCTGACGAGGAAGAGCCGGTTCACACCCACACCATCCGAATCGAACGTGGGGACGGCGCCATGCGTGTTATTGCCGGGCAGCAGGGCAGTTATAACGGTGAGCGTAGCGCCGCCGACCTGCTCACCCGATTGTTTGAACGTCTGTATTGATTAACGGGGTGGCACTGCCACCGGCCGTTTGGAGAAAGTAATGGAAAAGCGTGAAGAGCTCTATGCCGGCAAGGCGAAATCGGTTTACCGCACCGACAATCCGGAACGTTTTGTTCTGGTATTCCGCGATGATACCTCGGCGTTTGATGGCGAGAAGAAAGAACAGCTGAACCGCAAAGGCATGGTGAACAACAAGTTCAATGCGTTTGTGATGGAAAAGCTCGAAGCCGCCGGCGTGCCCACCCATCACGAGGGTGTGTTGTCAGACACGGAATCGCTGGTGAAAAAACTCGACATGATCCCGGTCGAGTGTGTGGTGCGCAATGTGTCTGCCGGGAGTTTGTGCCGTCGTATTGGGGTGGAAGAAGGTCTGGAACTGAACCCGCCCACGTTCGAGCTGTTTTTGAAAAACGACGAACTGCACGACCCGATGGTGAACGAATCGCTGGCTGTAAGCTTTGGCTGGGCGGCATCGGATGAGCTGGCTCGCATGAAGGAGCTCACCTACAAGGTCAACGACGTTCTGAAGAAACTGTTTGACGATGCCGGTATGCTGTTGGTGGACTATAAGCTGGAATTCGGTCGCAGCGGCGGCGAGATTGTGCTGGGTGATGAATTCAGCCCCGATGGCTGCCGCATCTGGGACAAGGAAACCCGCAAGAAAATGGATAAGGACCGGTTCCGCCAGGGCTTGGGTGATGTGATCGAGACCTACGAAGAAGTCGGTCGTCGGCTCGGCATAAAGTTTGACTGACCGGACAATACAACCATTACAACAGGTGCGTTATGCGTAAACTGATGATTGCTTTGGGTGGCTCGCTGGCTTTTGCCACGCCACTGGCCAGTGCCGATATCCTGGGTGTTGGCGCCAACGTGAGCTACTGGGATTCCGATTTCTCCGGGGAAGTGGTTAACAAAGACTCGGGCGTTGATATTGAAAAGGATCTCAACCTCGACAGCGACAGCAACGCCAACTTCACCGCCTTCTTCGAGCATCCGGTGCCGGTGCTGCCCAATGTGCGGTTGAATTACACCAGCATTTCCCAGAGTGGGCGTGGTGAGATTGGCCTCGAGAAATTTGACATCATTGACGCTGGAGCGCCGGTATCGTCTGATTTGGACATCGACCAACTGGACGTCACCCTCTATTACGAAGTGCTCGACAACTGGGTTAATCTGGATCTGGGCCTGACGGCGCGTAACTTTGACGGTGAACTGGTTGTTCGGGATCTGGATGACACGGCGAATATAAGCAAAACCTCCGTCGACGCCGTCGTCCCCATGGGCTACCTGGCTGCCCGTTTTGATCTGCCGTTCACCGGTGTGTCAGTCGGCGCCGAGGGCAACGTCATCAGCTACAGCGGTGATTCCTTGCACGATTTCAATGCCTACGGCCAATATGAGATTTCGTTGCTCCAGCTGCGGGCGGGTTATCGCCAGATGGCCATCGATTATGAAGACGATGATGACAGGCTGGATGTGGAAATGTCCGGCCCCTTCGCCAGCGTGGGCGTGGCGTTCTAAGCAGCCTCAGTAAAAGGCGCCTCCGGGCGCCGTTTTTTATGGAGACCCCATTTTGAAAATTCTCGTTACGGGAACCGCCGGTTTTATCGGTTCACATCTTGCCCACCGCCTGCTGGACCGCGGCGATGAGGTTATCGGCGTGGATAACGTCAACGACTATTACGACGTCAGTCTGAAAGAAGCCCGGTTGGCGCGATTACTGAACAAACCGGGCTTTACCGAGGTCCGGCAGGATGTTGCAGACCGGGAAACCATGGAAGCGGTGTTCCGTGAGCATAAACCCGAGCGGGTGGTGCATCTGGCAGCACAAGCCGGCGTACGTTACTCATTGGAAAATCCGCACGCCTACGTGGAAGCTAACCTGGTTGGCTTCATGAATATCCTCGAGGGTTGTCGCCACAACGGTGTGAAACACCTGGTTTATGCGTCCAGTAGCTCTGTGTACGGTGCCAACGAAACCATGCCGTTCTCGGTGCACGACAACGTCGACCATCCGCTGAGCCTGTATGCGGCCTCCAAGAAAGCCAATGAATTGATGGCGCACACATACAGCCATCTTTACAACCTGCCGACCACGGGGCTTCGCTTCTTCACCGTTTACGGCCCCTGGGGTCGGCCAGACATGGCGCTGTTCATCTTTACCAAAAAGATTCTGGCCGGCGAGCCGATTGACGTGTTCAACCACGGTCATCACAAGCGGGATTTCACGTACATTGATGACATCGTTGAAGGTGTGATTCGTACCCTGGATAACGTCGCCACGCCGAACGAGGAGTGGAGCGGTGCCCAACCAGACCCGGGAACCAGCAAAGGGCCGTATCGCATCTACAATATTGGCAGTAATAATCCGGTGGAACTGTCGCGGTTTATCGAAATCATTGAGGAACGGGTGGGCAAGAAGGCGGAGAAGAATCTGCTGCCGTTGCAGCCTGGCGATGTGCCCGCTACCTACGCCAATGTTGACGACCTGATTACCGACGTTGGCTATAAACCGTCAACCACGGTGGATGAGGGCATTGCCAACTTTGTGGACTGGTATCGCGAGTTTTACCAGGTATGAGTCTGCCGGCGTAACCCGGGCAAATTGGGGGCAGCCCCTTGTTTGCGGTGATTCAAAAAGGCCAGCAACGTTGCTGGCCTTTTTGGTGTGCGACTGCTTGCAGCCAGATCAGGCAGCGGCCGCCTTACGACGAGCGCGGAAGCCCATGCCCAGCAGGCCAAGCCCAATGAGTGCGAGGGAGGAAGGCTCCGGCACCGAGGTGGACGGCTGGCAAGCCGGATCGGTGGGGTTGAGCTGACAGAAATCCAGGGTTTCCTGCAGCTTTTTGTTCGCGAAGTTCGTCACGAAGTTCTGTACCACAGTTTGGTCGGTTGTATTGAACTGGTTCAGATCAAAGACCGAACCGCCATGGTCTGTGATCAGTTGCTGGTAAGATGTAATCGTGCTGCTCCTTCTGAGAACACCGTTGTAGAGCGCGTTATTGCTGGTGAGCAGGCCGCTGAGGATACTCTCGGAAACGGCTGCACCACCCACTGCACCTCTCGATGTGGAATCCCCGTTCGAGGGCTCGTCCGTTAGGATGATGATGTTTTTGACCGCATTACTGCGGAAGGAGAAAGTCGGGGACTGGTTATCCAGTGCGTTCAGCGCGAACGCCGTGGCGGTGTAGCCAGGCTCTGAAGCACCATTGGTCCTCAACCCTTGCGCGGCGCTTGAAAAACTACTGGCATCGGTAAAGTCGGTGAGCATCCTGGGCGCTGGCGAGCTGCTGCCGTAGCCGACCAGGCCATACTGGGCATTGACCTGGTTAGTGCCTGTCAGAATGCTGGCAAACAAACCGATGTTGGTTCGCAGATTGGCTTGCACGTTGCCCATGGAGCCGGATTCGTCCACCACAAAGACAATGTCACTGAGAATCGGTGCCGCCTGTGCCGGCGATACGGCGATGGTGGCTCCTAGCAAGAGCCCTGAGAATAGTTGTTTGATGTTCATTGTGGGTTTCCTCTCGTCCCGGTTTCAGTCGTTGTCACCCGTTATGTCGTCGGGCGTAACAGGACGAAAGCATAGTGCGTACCATTTCTTGAGTGTTTTTATTTGATACGGTAAATCAGCGGCTTACAGGTTTTATTGAAACACTCGGAACGAGCGGTGTATAAAAAGCTGACAATTGCGTGGAGTGTTGTATGCCCTCAGGCAGGAGGGTGATCGCGGCCGGTCTTGAGCCTGAAAACAACGGACTGACGTGTCAGGGGGCAGTCGAACGCCAGGTATTTGGCCACAAGCTCAAGTCTGGCGGCGGCCCTGGTGCCATACAGGCGGTCGCCGAGAATCGGATGGCCGATCCCTGCAAGATGACGACGTATCTGATGCTTTCGCCCGGTATCGATTTTGACTTCGACCAGGGTGCTATTGCCATCGTCGTCAACATCGAGTGTTGACACGTAGCTTACCGATGCTTTGCCATCCAGCGCGGTGTCGATGCAGCGGCCCTTTGCCTCCAGAACGCCGGTTACCCGCGCCTCGTAGATTTTGGTCATCGCCCGACCGGAAAATAAAGCCGAGAGCGCGGCGGCTGCTTTGCTGTCGTGGGCAATCAGCATCAAACCTGCGGCGTCGGCATCCAGGCGGTGGACCAGAAAGCAGGGTTTGTTCAGTTCTACCTCTGCCTGGCGCAGCAGGCTGCAATGATCGCCCCACTGAGAACCCTGCGACAATAATCCATGGGGCTTAAACCAGACACTGTAACGCCCTTTGTTCTCAAGCATATCGGCAGCCTCGGGTTGGCGTGCCAGCACCTGGTCGTCGTAGAAAAGCTGGATCCGGGTACCGGGTTTCAGCTCCCGCTTGGCCTTGCGTAATCTCACCTGTTTGCCTTTAACGGTCCACCAGCAGGCGCCTTTGGCCATGGCATCCTTGATACGCTGCTTGGGCAGGCCGGAGGCCTGGGCCAGTGCGTCTACAGCGATAACGGAAGAATCGACAACAAGATCAAACGTTTTTTTCATGGGCATTCAGGCAGAGCAAGCCATTCTCGGGAAGAAAGGGCAATAGTACGGAGCAGGCTGCAGCGGAACAAGCGTTTCAGGTCACGCAGAGAACGCTATTGGTGGTTACCCCAGGTGCGAACAGGCGTGTACACTGAAGAAATCAGGTTTACCGGAGACAGGTTATGCCCCTAATCGGCTGGCTTTTTATTTTCGCTGCCTTTGCCATGGTAGTCGGAAGTCTGTTGTTGTTGCGGGACAGTGCCAACATGAACATCCCCCGGGAGAAGCTCGAAAAAATCCGACAACGCAAGAAAGAAGCGGAAAAGCAGGATCAGGAAGACGAGCAATGGTAACTCTCAATTTGCCCCGAAGTCCGCTTCAGGCTCGCAGGCTTCTTGCTGCAGCCACTCGGTGAATTCACCCACGGCCGGCCTTGGTTCCGGGTGAGAAAACAGCCAATAGGCGCGGGCGGTGTTGGCCCGCTCTGTAAACAGAACCTCCAGCGTGCCGTTGGCGAGTTCCTGTTCAATCAGGCGGGGAGGGCAGAGGGCCACACCCTGGCCCGCGATTGCAGCCGAGCTGAGCAGGTTGAAATCCTGATAAAACATACCTCTCTCGAGATGGCTGGGGTTCAGTCCCTGCCCTTGAAACCAGTAACGCCAGGGATCAGACGTTGCATCGTGCAACAGATCGAGCCGCAGTAGGTCCCGTGGGTGGTTTATCGGCGCGATGGTTTGCAAATAGAGAGGGCTGGCCACCGGCACTGTATCGCCTTTGAACAGCCTGGTTTTTGCGAAATTGCCCTGCGGGTTACCGTCGAACCAGGTGATTT
The DNA here is from genome assembly GCF_049943275.1 of Marinobacter sp. VGCF2001. NCBI lineage: Bacteria > Pseudomonadati > Pseudomonadota > Gammaproteobacteria > Pseudomonadales > Marinobacteraceae > Marinobacter > Marinobacter sp. VGCF2001. The sequence goes on along the minus strand of NZ_JBNFVX010000001.1, from coordinate 347,617 downwards.
GGACATCGATATCGGGCGGTACATCCGTGCTGGACGAGTCAATGTACTGAAAACTGATGGCGTAATCCGGATGGAGTGCGCGGAAACGGTTCAGCCTGGGGATCAGCCAACGCACGGCTACCGATGGCAGACACATGATCCGGATCTGCTCAACCGCGGTAGCGCCGGTGACCGTATCCAGCGCCTCGTCAATCAGCTCGAAACCTTCCTTCAGGCGCAGCGCCAGTTGCTCACCCCTCGGGGTCAGGCGTATGCCCCGGCCTTTTTTCTCCAGTAACTGAACATTCAGGCTGTCCTCCAGCCGCCTGAGTTGGTGGCTAACGGCAGATTGCGTGATATGCAGCACTTCCCCGGCGGCGCGCAGGCTACCGAGTCGGGCGACCACTTCAAAGGTTTTCAGCGAAGACAGGCTAGGGCGCGACATACATGACTCAAATTCAACATTCCGCTCAATAATAATCAATTTTTATTATTTTTTCTTAAGGATAGTCTAGCCAATACCTTGCAGGAAGTGGAATGAATCCGGCCTGGCGGCACTGTCTGGCTAACAACAAATACACAAGAGGTGAGCCATGAGCACATCTGTCATTATCTCGTTTGCCATCTATCTGATCATGATGCTGGCGATCGGTATCTATTTCTACCTGAAAACCAACAACCTCTCCGACTACGTGTTGGGCGGCAGAAACCTGCCCCCGAGCGTGGCTGCCCTGAGTGCGGGCGCATCTGATTTGAGTGGCTGGGCCCTGATGGGGCTGCCGGGCGCAATTTTCAGCGACGGCTATGGTAAGGCCTGGATCGCGGTCTGGACGCTGGTTGGCGTGTATATCAACTGGACGTTCGTTGCCGAGCGCTTACGGGTGTTTACCGAGAAAGCCGGTAACGCACTGACCATTCCAGACTACCTGGAAGCCCGGTTTGTCGACCAGCAGCGCATTCTCCGTACTGTGTCTTCGGTGGTCATGCTGGTGTTCTTCACCTTCTACGTGTCCGCCGGCCTGGTGGGCGGGGCCCTCCTGTTTGAAAGCCTGTTCGATATGAACTACTCGGTCGCACTCTGGGTTGGCGCGACAGTAATTGTGTCGTACACCTTTCTGGGCGGTTTTTCAGCGGCCTCCTGGACCGACCTTGTGCAGGGCCTGATGATGGCGTCCGCCTTGTTTGTGGTTGCCGTGATGACCGCCATCGCGTTGATGAACGGAGAAACCGGTTCAACAAACTCCGATGCGATTGCCGCATTGCCGGGCTGGACTGAGGGTCTGACTGTTTTGGGGATGATTTCGCTGGCGGGCTGGGCCATTGGTTACTGCGGCCAACCGCACGTGATTGTCCGCTTCATGGCGTTGCGCAAGCGTGAAGATGTGAAGGTTTCCCGTCGTATCGCCATGGTCTGGTCTGCCATCACCATGGCCTCGGCGGTTGCCGTGGGTGCGGTCGGTTACTATTGGTATGGCGGCGCGCTCGAGAACAGCGAACGGGTCTTCATTCTGTTGGCCGATACCATGCTTAACCCCTGGGTGGCCGGTTTTGTGCTGGCGGGTGTGCTGGCTGCCATCATGAGCACCATCGATTCTCAATTGCTGGTGTGCTCCAGCGCCATTGCCGAAGATATTTACCGCGGTTTTATCCGGCCGAACGCCAGCCAGAAAGAGCTGGTGTGGTTGAGTCGATTCAGTGTGGCTGCTGTTGCTCTGTTGGCGGCCATTATGGGAACAAACCCGGAAAGCAGCATTCTTGATCTGGTGGCCTATGCCTGGGGTGGATTCGGTGCAGCTTTCGGGCCCGTCATACTGTTTTCCCTGTTCTGGCGCGGTATGAACCGAAACGGCGCCATTGCCGGCCTGGTGGTGGGTGCTGCCACCGTTGCCATCTGGAAGCCGCTGACCGGTGGTCCCGGAGGCCTGTTCGATATCTTTGAAGTGGTACCCGGTTTTGCCCTGTCCTGTCTGGCGGTGGTCGCGGTGAGCCTGCTCACGGATGGCCGGCGCGAGGCAAAGCAATTCGATGGTTTGATGGTGCATTTCAACGAGCCGAAAAACGCCAACAACTGATCTTTCCCGGAGGAACTGACAATGTCTGATGTACACGCCGCATACCGCGCAACCAAGGGCTCCATTCTGGATGTCGACAAAGGGTTCTACGATAGTCTGACAGAAGCCAGCACACAGCGAGAGCTGGTCGAAACCCATACCGTCCCCCTGCGGGACGGTCTGGCCTGGACTGTGCCTGCCGGGCACGTGTTCCGGGTGAAAGTGACCGATGGGCCGCAGGTCGGCGACTTCAATATGTGGAGCCTGCACAACCCGAGAGAGCGTATGTGGGCGTCCCGCACCCGCCAGCTCCAGCGCGCGCACGTGAGCACCTATGATCGCTTGTGGTCCACCTTACCTTACCTGCGCCCGATGGCGACCATTATCGACGACACCATGGCGGATTACGGGGTGGACGACGAAGGCGGGCGCGTGCACGACCTGCTCGGCACCCGGTGTGATCCCTACGTAAACCGCCTGCTGACGGGAGAGGATTTTGATTTTCACTGCCATTCGAACCTGGTCAGGGCGGTTGAACCCTACGGTTTGACCGAATTCGATGTGCACGATGTTCTCAATATCTTCCAGTGCACCGGTCTGAACAGCAACGACCAGTATTTCATGAAAGCCTGCCCGGCGCGCAAAGGAGATTATCTGGAGTTCTTCGCAGAAATCGACGTGTTGTGTGCCATGTCTTGTTGCCCGGGTGGTGACTTGTCGGTAGACCTCTGGGGTGAAAACGCCCAGGATCCGCTGCAGACCTGTAATCCGCTGGGGGTTGAGATCTATCGGGTAGACTCGGACCTGCTCCGGAACTGGAAATCACCGGAGTATGCACCTTATAAAGGTAAGCATGGGCGCCAGAATCCCGGGATTGATTGGGCCGCCATCAAACAACAGAATTGCTGCTGAATTCGGTAAAACCTGAGGAGGTGTGAAACCATGGCCAAATTGCTGCTGAACGCCGATGTCGGCGAGAGCCACGGTGCCTGGACGATGGGCAATGATCCGGCAGTGATGCCGGTCCTGGACCTTGCCAATATTGCCTGTGGCTTTCACGCCTCCGATCCCGACATCATGCGTGCCACCGTGCGCCTGGCAGCCGAGCATCAGGTAACCGTGGGAGCCCACCCGGCCTACCCGGACCTGGTCGGCTTCGGGCGACGTTCCATGGCCTGCTCGCCGCAACAGGTGGAGAATCTGGTGTTGTACCAGATAGGTGCGCTGGCGGCGATGTGCCGGTCAGAAGGGGCCGCTCTGCACTATGTAAAGCCCCATGGCGCACTTTATAACGACATGGCGCGGGATCATGAACTGTTAGCTGCGGTGATGCGGGCGGTCAGCACCTTCGGCGACAACCTGGTGTTGATGGTGCCGGCCACGCCAGACTCCGGGCCGGTGCGCGAACTGGCCCGGGAGCATGGCTTGCAACTATGGTTTGAAGTCTTCGCCGATCGGGCTTATCACCAGGATGGCCGTCTGGTTTCACGCACACAGGAAGGTGCCGTTCACCATGATCAGCAGATCATTGTGGATCAGGCGTTGTGCTTTGCCGAGGGCAGGGCGATCCGGTCCATCGAAGGGGCCGACCTGATTCTCCATGCCGACACGCTCTGTGTGCATGGCGACAACGAGGCGTCCATACGGGCGGCCAGGGCCATCCGCGAAGCCCTCGGCCAGAGGGCCGGATAATGCGCCGGCTCCCTGCAATCGAGAACGCCGGTGTCGGCGCCTGGCTGGTTCGGCTGTTCGAGGATATTGACGAGGGCAATCTGCCGTGGGTTCTGGCATTAACCCGGAAATGCGAGCAGGCATTTGGAGGCGCTCTGGTCGATCTTGTGCCGTCTTACACCACCGTTCTAGTCCAGTACGACCCGTTACGGCTGCACCCCCAGCAGGCAAAGCGGGAACTGCACACGTTGCTTGCCGATCTGTCGCCCGCCACGGCTGAGTCCAGCGGTCAATTGCGTGAACTTCCGGTCTGGTACGGCCCATCGGTAGGCCCGGACCTGGAGCGGCTTGCCCGGGAGAAGTCCATGAGCGTGGAGGAGTTGGTTGCCCTGCATACTGGCCAGGAGTACCGGGTTTACGCACTGGGCTTTGCGCCAGGGTTTGCCTTTATGGGCTCGGTGCACCCCAGGCTGGAAGCGCCAAGGCTGTCAACGCCCCGGCCGCGCGTCTATCCGGGGAGCGTGGCACTTGCGGGGCGGCAAACCTCGGCCTACCCCACGCAATCACCCGGTGGCTGGAACCTGCTTGGCCGTACCCCGTTGACCCTGTTCGAACGAAGCCGGCAGCCTATGAGCTTTCTCCAGATTGGCGACCGGGTACAACTGGTGCCGGTCAGCAAAGAAGAGTTTTTACGTCTGGGAGGCGATGCAACGCCCCAGGAGGACCACTGATATGCCAACGGAATCCGCTTTCAGGGTCGTTCAGGCCGGGCCATCCGCATCGCTTCAGGATGCGGGCCGGTATGGGGTCCGTCACCTGGGCATTACCCAGGGTGGTGCTGCCGATTTACACGCCTGGGCCTGGGCGAACTGGCTGGCCGGCAATGCCTGGGGCTGCGCCGTTCTGGAAGTGACTTTTGGCGGCTTAACGCTTGAGGCAAGCCGGACGCTTACAGTGGCGCTGGCGGGCGCTGATCTGGGTGCCACGCTGGACGGTGAGCGGGTTTCACCCTGGGCGTCCTTCAAAGTCACCGCGAACCAGCGGCTGACATTCAAGGCCCCGAAAGCCGGATTACGGGCCTATCTTGCCGTTGAGGGCGGGTTTGCGGCAGAGCCTGTATTGGGGAGTGTGTCCGGGGTTGCCCGGGAAAAACTGGGAGGGCACGACGGCGAGGGGGGGGCGCTTCGTACGGGCGATGAGCTTCGGGCTGTGCCTGTCGATAACCCGGAAAACCAGGCCCTGCGGGTGATGCCGGCAGACCAGATTCCTGACTACGATCAGCCACCCACTCTGGAGTTCGTTCTGGGTGCACAGGCCGGGGACTTCCGGGGCATCAGTCTGTTCGATTTCTTCAACCGGGCCTGGGCGGTGGATAACCGCTCTGACCGTATGGGGATTCGCCTGAAAGGACCCGTACTCCGCTCAACTGTCGGCAGTATGGTGTCTGAAGGCCTGGCGCTCGGGGCGGTGCAGGTCCCGCCAGATGGCCAGCCGATCGTATTGCTCAACGACCGCCAGACCATTGGTGGTTACCCTCGATTGGGCACCTTGCCCCCCCTGGCTTGCAGCCGACTTGCCCAATGCCGTCCCGGCCAGCATGTGAGATTCCGGCCGATACCCCTGGACCGCGCGCACCACGCCTATCTGGAATTTCTCGGGGCCTTTTGTTGATTTAAGGCGTGAAAGCCAGCGCGGTTCCGTCAGGGGTGCTCCCTAATTGAATCTGTTGTTGTTTGGGGGTTCCACTGTCCACTTACGGGAAATGAATAGGTGCCTTTACCCATCCACGGTCCCGGCGTTTTGAAGCAGGGTAGCGCCGACTTCAAATTCGACAGGATGCGCTGGCGGCTCAGAGCGAGCCGCGGGGATAGCTTATCCTCAAACAGGGAGTATGGGGTGATGGCAGTGTTCAGGGGACGAAGCTTACTGATATTCTCGGCGCTTTTTATTCTCGCTTTGATGGGTTTTGTTGTTATACAAGACCGCTCGGTGAACATCTGGGCGTTTGTATTAATGACCTGCCAAAACTCTCGACCTGGAACGAAACTTACACCGGCAGTAACTGGCAATCCAAATGGACCGTTTTCTATTGGAGTTGGTGGATATCCTGGTCACCTTTCGTGGGTATGTTTATCGCCAAGGTTTCCAGGGGCAGAACCATACGCGAATATCTGCTAGGCGTGCTGCTGGTGCCGGCTTCGTTCAATTTCTTGTGGATGACGGTGTTCGGCAGCAACGCTCTGTATCTGGAGCTGTTTGCCGGGGTGTCGTTTGCCGAGTTGGTCACTCAAGCCCCCAGTGAAAGTCTGTATCGCCTGCTGGACTACCTGCCATTCAGCGCGATCACAACGGGCATCGCGGTCATCGTTGTGCTGGTCTTTTTCGTCACATCTGCCGATTCCGGTGCGCTGGTAGTCGCCACGCTGACGTCCAATGGCAATGACCCAAGTTGGCGGCAACGGTTTTTCTGGATGGCCAGCGTAGGTATGGTCACAGCGTTTCTATTGAACGCCGGAGGCCTGGAGGCATTGCAGTCGGCGGCTATCGCCAGCGGGTTGCCATTCAGCCTTCTGTTGCTGGCGTTTATGCCGGCACTGGTGATTGCGCTCAAACGCCCCCACGTTCAGCCACCAGAAAAAACGCCGGACATTGAGTGACGATTGCATTGTTACTGAATCGCATGGTTCGGATGAGCTCATACAAATCCGCGGTACGGTCGCAAAGCGGACATTCGAGATGGAGCAAGCCGTTCTGCTTAATCGACCTGCAATATGAACATCTCATAACCAAACTCACCGAGATACTGGTCAATAATTCCAATTTCTCGATCAATGTCGCTCAGTGCCATCGATTCTGCCATCTGAGGCTCCAACTCATTGAGGCGTGAACGCAAAGGTTCATAATAATTTGTCCATGCCTGCTGGCTCAGGGAAAAATGATCAATTACCGTATATCCCGCCCGCCGAATTTGTTGCTCACGTGAAGAAACTGATTGTATGTCAGGATATTCTTGATGCCAAAAGTCCACGGCGGTCTGACTTGGCGTGTCTGTAAGCCAGACCAAATCATTCACCACGATGCAGCCTTTTGGCTTCAAGAGTTTTTTCCAAGTTGTAAGCGCTTTCTCAAAGCCCATAACGTAGGCCGACGCTTCTGCCCAAATGAGATCGAAGCTGCCAGTCTGGAATGGCAAATTCGTCATACTTGCGCATTCGGTTCTCACTCGGTCTTGAAGGCCTTGCTCAACAAGCCGTTGTTCCAATGCCTCTAGTGCGCTTGCTTCATTGTCCACGGCCACGACCTGAGCCTGAGTCTTTCCGGCAAGTATGATAGTGGCAAGGCCCTTGCCACAGCCGATATCAACCACGTGAGTTGGTACGATAGGCATTCGGGCCAGAGCTTTAACAGTATCTTCTTCAGAGCCTGGTCCCCACCGGTCAAGGCCCTGGAAAACGGCCATAAAGTCGGCCATGTATTGGTCATGTTGATTCATATCTTTAGATAACCATTTCAAATGCAGGGCTTGCCGCTCACTGAAGCCTTGCTGTTTAATCCAATCTAGGTAGGCGTTGGGTGCGACCCGGTCAGTTACCCGGTGCCAGGAACGCAACGAGCCTTTACCGAGCAATGCAGAAAGCAGGCGACTGGCTCTCTGCTTTGCTTCGATCTCAGCATTCAACTGCACCATTCGGCGTTGCAGTATGTCTCTATCGAGCTTGCCATTGAGGCAGTCCTTGCACTCCTGGAGGCTCAGCCCCCCGGCTTGTAGCTGTTGCAACAGCCGAAGGCGCTGGAGGTCCTTTTCCCCATAAAATCGATATCCGTTCGACTGACGCTTGCCAGTGATTAGTCCTTTTCTTTCGTAATACGACAAAGTTGATCGGGATAGACTGAGCTGTGCAGCCAGCTCTGAGATTCGATACATGACACCCCCAACTTTGCTACTACAGATAGAAGGTAAACTATGAAGTTGTAGACGGGCCAACAACGAAAGTGGTTTTGAGTCAACCTACAGTGTCCCGAAAGCTAGGCCAATGTCCGCTTTTGTTTAAAATCGGGCTTGAACGGCCGTCGTTTCGTGGTCACTACAGAGTTGCAGGCCCCTCCCGTATCCTGATCAAAGATCACATTCTTTGCCGAACTATGCTCATATAAGAAAACGGTCGTTTGTTGGACGCTTGGACGGTTCCCCGAAAAACCGTAGTTTCCTGTTGTTTATTGTCCAAAAATCACGTACAAAAAACTATGATTAGAAAAGGTGCGTTTAATGATCATAGGCTATGCGCGTGTCAGTACCCAGGATCAGAATCCTGAGTTTCAGGTGGATGCTTTGCAAAAAGCTGGGTGTGAGCAGATTTTCCAAGAACAGTTTACCGGCAAACTTCGCGAGCGACCCGAGCTGTCGCAGTGCCTTCGTACCCTCCGGAAAGGGGATGTTCTCGTAGTTTGGAAGCTGGATCGGCTGGCAAGCTCACTGAAAGACCTGGTTGAGATCGTCCAGGATCTAAATGATCGAGAAGTTGGCTTCAAATCACTTACCGAAGCAATCGACACAACCAGCTCAGGCGGACGCCTGGTATTTCATATCTTCGGCGCATTGGCTGAGTTTGAGCATGATCTAATTAGAGAGCGCACAAAGGCAGGTATTCAGGCGGCTAGGGCGAGGGGACGTAAAGGTGGACGTAAACCATCAATGTCCGACTCAGATATCCGCAAAGCAGCCGCCATGCTATCCGACCCTAAAATTACGAAAACCGAAGTTGCGGCTCACTTCGGCGTGACCCGCACTACGTTAAACGCCGCATTAAAAAGAATGGGATTAGCTGCCTGATCTAAAGGCGGCCCTGCAAGGGGGAGAGCGACCCTGATGGACTGGACACAACTACCGGTGTCGGTACCGGAAAGCCCCACGATCCGGAGAAAAACGCCTGGCCGAAATCATCGAAAAGCTAAACGATATTTTTGGGGCCGACGTCAGTGATGAGGACCAACTACACTTTGCCAACGGTATTACGGATCGTGTTCGCCGGGATGAGGCCGTGATGGCAAGTGAACGGCCATTCAACGGATCAGTTCATGCATGGGCTGTTTCCAAAGAGTCTTACCGATCTCGTACTGGATTCCATGACGGATCAAGAGAAGTTATCAATGGAGATTTTGGAAAGCGCAACGAGCCAAGGACAGTATACTCTCCTAATTTTGCAACTTCTCGCGAGTAACATAAGTCCGACTTGGGAAAACAAAAAAGTGATGGAGGATAACGGCATGGATCCACTCATAAAGAGTTGTCCATTATGTGGATCAAATTATCAGATGGGGCCTGGTCGATACGAAGGAGTAAGGCTTCAACTATACAAGCTTACCGTTTGCGAGAAATGCTGGGATTTGAATTGGGATGGATGGCATCCTGACTACGAAGAGTTCCTAATTCGATACATGATAAATCAAAAGCTTCCTGTTCCAGACAAGAACGAGAAAGGTTACCTACCGCGCGGCCCAAGGATGTAACAGTCATGGCTAAAATTCGTCAGCGAGACCTGCCATTCTTAGCCCTTCTGATAGTAGGGTCACTAGTGTTAATCATTGGTATATTCGCACTGCCACTCTATGCGATTTACTGCCTATTTTCAGGTAAACCGATGTTTGATGAAGCGAAACCTGAGGATGACTCTGAAGATAATGCATTGAAAGGATCTAATACAGATTCAGCCCCCGAGAAAAATGAAGAACCACTGGTAATGACGCGAGAGGCAGCTCGCGCTCGGCTTAGAGCGAAAGGCTTTGTTTTTCATGATGAATAGTTTTTTAAGTGTAAAACAACGCCGAACGTATTGATCCAGGTCTGCTCAAACTTGTCCCTACATGCAGCTAATGCATTTTGAACACGATACTAAATTTATTAACCCCTTGGAGTATTTATGGCGATATATCGTTTTGTTTTTTCATCACTAAACAGATCTGGACTTGACGCTATAGCCGTCAGCGCAAATAGTCTGCCTTCGGCTAGGCAAAAGGTGGAGAAACTAATTAAAAGTGGGGAAAGAGTAGTTTCAACGAATGTTCGGACTGGTAGAACTTGGGCTCTTATTGAAGGCGTGTCAGTATCCAGCACTGATCTCACAGTGCACCCAATGCAACCCGACCCGTCTATTGATGTCAGTGGCGATGCGAATCTTTCATTTGAGGGGCAGACACTGAAACCTCCCATTCAACTAGCGCCGACAACCAGCTCAACTACCACGAAGGATACATCAACTGTTGCTTCACTCCCAGGTCAGGAGTCCGGTCATTCTCCGTCTGATCAAGTATTCGTTCCCCCGGTATATGAGACACCGATCGTTGTTACTGTGCTTGCCTGGTTTTCCGGTTTTGTAGCGCTGGGCACTTTCATTCATTTGGCAAAAATCGATTACCGGTACCTGTCAACGGAAATGACCTCCGTTATCCTAGCCAGCGCAATACTAACTAACCTTTTCTTTTTCTCTGTAACTGTTGGTATGTCATATCTACATAAAGTAAGTTTTAATTCTCATGTTACCAACCTTCTATTACAACATAAATTAAATTCACCGTCATTTACCCACTCGCCAACTCCGAAATAATAACGAAATTCAAAATAAAAAAGGATGAATTTCTGATGATTTATATTATTCATATTATGGCAGCGTTTATGCTTGCTTTTTCTTCGAGCTCACTTGCAGATACTACATCAATGCGCACCGTAAATGAGTTCATGTCATATATGCAAGGTCCTGAGGTACCAAAAGAACTGCGTAATGGCTCTCAAAACCTTGGTGCCATTCATATGACCTGCTATGGAAAGCCTACGATTAGCTCATGTAAGGAAGCACTTCGAAAATCAGGGAAACAGCAGGGTGTGCAGTTTTTGGAATCTTTCGAAACGCATCTACCTAAACTTGTTCAACTACGAGCAATGAAGGAAAGCTTGGAGAGCGGTAAACTAAACCCTTATGAGCCATCTAATCAGGCTGTCTACCTTCAGAGAAACTGCGGTAGCGATGAATGTGTGATGGCCGTTACAGAGTATATGAATTTACAAGCTCTCGTTCGTGAGAACTGCTCGCTATCCAAACGTTCGAACCAGAACCAATTTACCGTTGGCATGAGTTGGTCTTGCTATGATCCTATCATGGGAATTCAACGGCTAGATTCTACTTTAGCGGCTTACGAGCCTCCACTTAACGAAGCGGGTGAGGCTGCCTTACATGCTTTGGAAAAATCTACCGTAACCGCGTTATTGACACGGTTTGAAGAGGACTCTGTTGAAAAAAAATGCGACGAATCCTCGCCACTGGTAAATGACGCAATTTGTGAATCTGCATCGTTCATTCCAGACTATTTTCACTTAGTAAAAAATAGCATAAAAAATAGAGGTATCTCTCACGACGGCACCATTGATATTGATAGAAGTTCAATATATTCGATCACGAAAGATTATGATGACCTAAGCCCTGGATCATCTGGAGATAGGTATAAAGGCTATTTAACCGTCAAATTTGATATAATCCTCGACGCGCTCAACAAAGATGGTTTGGAGTTTCTTGCCTATTACGAATCAACAACTAAAAAATTGGCGGCAATGGTTGAATCTAAACGAGAAGCTGCCAAACGGCAACAAGCAATAAAAGAGAAATATGAACGGCTGCTTGCCACCGTCCTAGACACGATTGAGCGTGACGGTTACAGGTTATACACTGGTACTATCTCAGACGTTTTCAAAGACATGCAGGAAGGCATACTTTCTCGTGACGATATTGATTCGTTGGTAATACAAACACAAAACATTCACGGGAGGCTTCAGGAGATTAAAGGATCAATGCTTATTTTTTCACAGCCTTCCGCCACCACTCATCACGTAGCTCTTGCCGACCGGCATACCTCTCAAGTTATTGCAAACGGATCAGTTGCAGCTATTTGCGGTTGCTCAATGGTTAAAATTAAGGAAACACTGGTTCAAAGTGATCAGTCTGGTTCTCTGGTCCAAGTGTTCGAAATCGAGCCATATATCAATGCAGCTGTGGTAGCGTTCGGGCAGTTTATCGATCAAAATTAACAGGCTCGCCAGCCTGAGTTCTCAAGGGGTGTGCGATTCGGTAATCGCGCACTTCTGCCAATTCCGGGGAGCGTGAACAATCATACCGACTGAATGCGAGTATTAACTTTTAACACATCGCTTACCGAAAGTTTGCTTTGGGAGTCAAACAGTCAATTTCCAGGGTGATCCCCTCTTTAACGGCGTTCAGAGCTAGAGCATAGCGATGGTCGTTGTGCATAAGCCGATCCAAAGTAGCGCCGGTCAGAGTGTTCACGGATAGCAGCGTCTCTCTGAGACGACTGCGCATAATCGGCGTTACGTTAAGGGTCGCAAAGCGAACATTCAGGTAGATAGACCGACGCTTTCGCTATCAGAAACTCCGCATCGTTTTAGGGGTGTTAACAGAAGCGGTGTGGAGTCCGTTTAAATTCGCCAAAAGTGGCGTCGCGAGTAGATTTGTGTAGTGGTGCGCGAGGGGCGTTGTAGATCTAGTGGCCGTGCTGCCGCAATTTCTTGGGGGGGCTACTCAGAAATAAAAAAGCCGCCCATCAGGCGGCTTTTTCGAATACTGTATAAGCCTTTCATTTTGCCAAGGCTTTCGCAGGGCCAATCTAAGTAATTGAAAGATTGGTAGGACCACCCAGATTCGAACTGGGGACCTCTACCATGTCAAGGTAGCGCTCTAACCAACTGAGCTATGGTCCTGTCCTGCAACGGGGTGGAAATATACGGATTTCGGTTCCGCTGGTCAACCACTTTGCGCGGGATTTTTTGGTTTGCGTATGGCCTTGATGGTCCGGCGCAGAGCGTTCCAGCGGTTAACCAGAAGGGCGGCGAATATCAGCGCGCAGCCGCCCAGCTGCAGAGGCGACATAGTCTCGCCAAACCAGGCAACGGCGAACAGGGCGACCCAAACGGGTTCCAATACCAGAATAACCACCCCATGGCTGTTTGCTGACAGGCTTTGGGCGTAGGTCTGCAGCAGAAAACGCCCGGCGGTGGCCACCAGGGCACTGGCAAGCACCCAACCGTAGAGCGTAGGCGGCGGATTCGTGAGGGTTCGGGTCCAGTGCTCACTGAGGGCGGATTGGGCAAACGTGACGGTACCCACTGTAAGCAGGGCAATGGCGGTCAGGGGCAGTGCGGGCACCTTTCGCTTCTCGAGATGGTTACCGTGTTTGTCTACGACCGTGCGCTGGTTTGCCGCGCGGGTGTTCAGGGTAAAATAAAGAGCGAAAATGGTTGCGGCCAGAACAAAGTAGAGTTGGCCGGGGTCAGGGCGGAAGCCGTTCTCCAGAGACAGCAGCGCCAGGCCCGCCACGGCGATCGGGATGGCAAGCCAGGTACTCAGGGGTTGCTGCTCTGCAAATACCGCCCGCGCGATGATCGGAACGATGACCACCCCAAGGCTGGTCAGAAAGGCGCCTTCACCCATGCTGTCTGTGTGGTACAGGCCCATGATCCAGCAGGTCATGGCGATTCCGAAGACAAAACCAACCCCCAGGCTCCGGATGACCTGGTCGCGGCCGAGTTTGCAGAGGGAGGGCAGGGCAAGCATAGCCAGAAACGTGCCGGCGATGAGAAAGCGGGCCGCCATAAACATCAGCGGCGGCATCATCAGCACCGCCTCTTTGGAAAACATCCAGCCGACCGCCGCCAGTAAGGTAACGAGCACCAGATAAATATCGGATTTGTGAGCGTCAGACATGAGTAAGCCGGTTTGGGGTGAACAGGCGGACTAATCTATAGTTTGCGAATTAAAAAAGATAGCCGCGAAAACCGAGGGAGAGGCTCATCCCTGAGCCGCGTGAATAACAATGGGTCAGTTGTTCAGGGTGGTGTAGACGAGGTTAGACACGCTGGTCTGGGCGGAATTTGGTACCTCGACATACTGATCGCCCGAGCCCCAGAATTGCCACCAGGGGCGCTGGTTGTAGGTGCGGCTGGCGAAGTCCACGCGCAATCCATTCAGCGTGGTGTTATTGACGACGGGTACCGAGGTGTTGCCGGTTTGGGTGTTGATCACATCGCCATGGTTGGCGCCCTCGCTCATCAGCACCGGGTAGTGGTTGTAATACAAGCCTGCGGGTCCGTTCTGCCCGGAGACCTTGCCGGCCATGCTGATGCTGCCGGAGCACGAGTCGATGCCGTTGGCACTGGTTGCGCCACAGGCGGAGTGGGTGGGCACAACACCGTCATCCGTGCCATCAATGAAAGGTTTGGTGATGCCACCGTAAGACGAGCCGCCACCCACAAACCGGAGGCGAGGAATGCTGTTGGGGCTGACTGCGAGGTTGCGGGCAACGTTGGTTTGCAGGTCGTTGACCACGCCCAGTTTGTCCGGTTCCGGATCAATGCCGGTAAAGGCCTTCACTGCCTGCTTTAAGGGCCAGTTGTACCAGCTGTCGTTGTAGGCAACACTCACTGCCAGGTCGGCCAGTTCTGTACCACCACCGGCCCCTGCCATATCCAGCACTGCCAGTATTTTCAGGGGTTGCAGACCCTCCGCTTGCAGCCAGCGCGCCTGGTTTTCCAGCAGGTGGCGGGTAACCAGATCACCGGTGGAGTGGGTCACCACAATACAGAAGTCATTGCACAGGCCTTGCTGGCTGATTTGGCGCAGCTGCTGGTAGGCCTGTTGGGCAATCTGCCCCTCTACCCGGCCATCGCTGCCCCAATCGATGCGGGCATCAGCCCGGCTTAGCCAGTAGTCTCGCCAGTTATCTTCCCCGGCTTGCCGGACTTCCTGAAAGTTTGCCGGAGGATTAGACAGATCATCCATCATGAAGCCGTGAACGAGGATCACGTTATGGCCAGCCAGCTGTGCGTTTGCGCCAGTGGCAAACAGCCCGCCGGCCAGCGCCGTCGCCAGCGCGGTTTTTGTCAGGCATCCTTTTTTTCTCATTGTCATTGGTTGCTCCGTTTTTCCGGTTTATTGTTTTGGTGTTATCAGAACTTGTCCGCCAACTGCTGGAGCAGGGCGGCCCGCTGCTCTGATTCTGGGTTCACCGCCGGCTGGTCCCGGAGGTTGCTGAGGTCCGGCGGTGAAAATTGGTAACCCTCTTCGGGGCCAAAGGCATAATCGGTACGGTCGCCGGGCGCTGCGGGCAAGCGCCGTATCTGCAGGTGCCGCAGCTGTAAAGGGCCATCCACGGTGCGATTGGCCAGGACGCTGCCGTGAGCTTTGAGGCGGATAGTGGCGGCGCTGCTGCCCAGGGCGGTGTCCTGTTGCAGCTGTGCCAGCGGTGTCTCGCCGAGGTAAAGCTGCCCGGAGAGGGCGTAATACCCGGATTGTTCGGGATCAAAACGCACCGGAATGATCAAATCGTTACCCGACACATAGGCCGTTTCCAGTCCCTCGAAGCTGCCCAGATCGGGCTCGATGGTCAGCGACGACACATGGCGAACGGGTTTACCATCGACCCGCGCCTGAACAATCAGCCGGTATTCGCCAGGGGTGTGGTCCGAGCTCAGGGTGCCCTGGTAGTAGCCGGTTTCTGACATGGCCAGCTCTGCTGTTTCGACCTGGTCCTGGCTTCCGGCGGTTTCGAGAGTGGCCGAGAGCGACTGGCCGAATACCTGCCGGCCGTCCAGGGAGGCCACCACCAGAATGGGTTCACCGCGGCTGAAGCGGAACTTGTCGAGGGTGACGACAAAACGGCCGTCACCCTCAAGCGGCAAAATCACCGGGTGGTAACGATTGCCCTGATAGGCCTCTGCCTGCGCCGGAGTCAGTGGAACGGAATAATCGGGATAACGGATGGTTTGCTGATATTCATCCGCAACGCTCGCCAGCATGAACCCCATGGCGTTATCGGAAGGCGGTTTTTGGCCAGGCTTGTGGGCCCTGGTTGCGGAAGCCGTTTCTTGGCCATTACCGGCGTTATCCGGCGAAGCCGCTTTAATTGGCGGATGGCTGAGAATGCTGCCTTCGTTGTCAGATGAAAGCAGCCAAACCACTCCCGCAACACCTGCGGTAATACCCAGAATGAGGCCCATTGCCCGATACAGCATTCTTCGATCCTGTTGTTGTTATTGCCGATTATGTATTCCTTTAACCATAGGAATGAACCGCCTGACACGGCAAAGAATCAGGCCGGCGCATCCGCGGTTTCCGGCGAAATTGCGAGTTGGTTCTCAAAGTCAGAACCAGCCGCCGCCTTGCCGGATGGCCTCAAAACCGAAACGCAGCCGCACTTCATCGCCCACCAGGCCGTTTTCAACGGCATAGGTCATGCCCCATTCGCTGCGGTTGATGATGGCCTCTGCGCTGATACCCAGCGTGTACTCTTCATGGCCAATCGGATACTCCGCTGCCTTGTTGAGGGTCACATCTACATCGACCGGACGGGTCTGGCCCAGCATGGTCAGATCACCGGTGACCACGCCGGTGTTGTCGCCGGTTTTCACGAAATCGTTCACTGAAAATACGATTTCCGGATGTTCACGGGCGTTTAGAAAATCCGGCTCGCGTAGGTGATCGTCGCGTTTGTCGTGATTGGTAAAGACGCTGTCGGCCTGAAACACCAGTCTGCCGGAGTTCAGTTCACCGGTTTCTTCGTCGTATTCGAAATTGCCTTCGATGTCGCGGAACATCCCGATGACCGGGGCATAGCCGATGTGCATGATTTCAAAGCTCATGGAGAAATGTTCTTCGTCCACTTCAAACGTCGCCGGCTCGGCGTGTGCTGCCGTTGCAGCTACCAGCAGCAAGGACGACGCCAGCAGATCAGGAAATAAGCGTTTCATGGGATTGTCTCCTTTTGTGAAGCCAGCGCACATCAACACAGAACGACCAGGCAAGTAATGCCAGAGCGAGCCCCAGTGTCAGGCTGGCGAAAAGTGCAGGGGTAAGAGGCACAACGGCGACCATCAATGTGACCACCTGCCAGACGCAGACGGTTTTCCGGCGAAAACTGTCGGGCAACGGGGCGTTCAGCCAGGGGAGCAGCCCAGCGGCGAGGAGGAACAGGTAGCGCATAAGGCCGAGGGCGAGTACCCAGCTTCCCGTTTTGTCCAGAGCGATAACCGCCATACAAAGGCCGAGTATAAACAGAGCATCCAGCTCCATGTCGAAACGGGCGCCAAAGGTGCTATGGCTGCCCGTTGCCCGCGCTACTTTGCCGTCTACGCCGTCAAGAAGCAGGGCAACCAGGCTCAGGATGGCATAGGCCCAGAGCGCGGGAATTGCTTGGCCACCAAGGTATGGGGCCCAGCCCACCAACGCCAATACCAACACCGAGCGCAGCAGGGTTGCCCGGTTGGCCCAGCCGAAATCGGTTTGCCTCGGCCAGTACCGGACAATAAGCAGACCCTGGCCGACATACAGTACCAGGGATATCAGCCAGAATTGGGCCGGCAGGCCAAAAGCGGCCGTAAGAACGAGCATCACAGCCGCGAGGCCAAGAAAGCCCAGGGCCAGATCCAGTGACAGGCTGAGCTTGCCTCTTATCGACGTACCGGTGGAATCCATCCGCCATTGCTTCCGTATAGCCTGTGAATGTTTTGAATCTGTTTTGCGTCAGCATCGCTGCGCGCGGGAAAACTTTTAATTCCCGCTTTATAACTATAGTTTGGGACAACTATCTTTGCCTACGCGGCCAACCCTTAAATGGACTATTCATGGACGTAGATGACCCCCTTGCTTTCTGGATCACCGGCTTTCAGCAGTCTGCGTTGCAGCCTGCGAGCCTAGGGACCGCTGCGGAGGGTGATGCCCCGTACGTTATCATTCAGACTCTTTACTCCGGTGTTAGCCGGGGCACGGAATCACTGGTGTACAACAACCTGGTGCCCGAAAACGAATACCAGCGGATGCGAGCGCCTTTCCAGGAAGGCGAGTTCCCCTTTCCGGTCAAATACGGCTACGCCAACGTCGGGGAAGTTGTTGAAGGGCCGGATACCTTGTCAGGACGGTCCGTCTTCTGTCTGTACCCTCATCAACAGCGCTACGCGGTGCCGGCGTCTGCCGTTCTGCTATTACCGGCGGATGTCCCGCCTGCCAGGGCGGTGTTAGCTGCCAACATGGAAACGGCCGTGAATGGAGTCTGGGATGGGCAACCCACGGTGGGTGACCGGGTGGCCGTGATTGGCCTTGGGGTGGTTGGGTTGTTGGTGGCCTGGTTGGTCAACCGCATCCCTGGCGTCGAGTTAGTGGCCGTAGACACCAACGAGAGCCGCGGGCCCGTGGCAGAAGCGCTGGGGCTGACTTTCAGTCGGGAACCGGAACCGGGCCAATGTGATGTGGTGTTTCATGCGTCCGGGCATTTCGCGGGCCTGGCGCAAGCCCTGTCACTGGCCGGGCCTGATGCCCGGGTGGTGGAGCTCAGCTGGTATGGTGACGCACCGGTTAGCGTTCCCCTGGGCCATGCGTTTCATCCGAACCGGCTGACGCTCAGATCGAGCCAGGTGGGGCATTTGTCGCCGGAGCGCAGGCCGCGCTGGGACCATCGCCGCCGGTTGCAGTTGGCGCTGTCCCTGCTTTCGGAGCCGGCATTGGATGTGCTGATTAGCGGGGAGTCGCGGTTCGAGGATTTACCACACCTTGCCAAAAGCATTCTGGCACCGGGAGCCGATGCCCTCTGCCACAGAATCGTTTATTAACCAGGGAGACACTATGTTCAGTTTGACCGTTCGTGATCACATGATGATCGCTCACAGTTTTAACGGTGAGATCTTCGGGCCCGCGCAGGGCGTTCATGGGGCGACCTATGTCGTGGACGTCACCTTCGAGCGCCACGTGCTTGACGACAATGACCTGATCGTCGACATCGGCCAGGCTTCGGAGTTGCTCAAGGACGTGTTGTCTGAATTCAACATGAAGAATCTGGACGACCTGCCACAATTCGCCGGGCGCAACACCACCACGGAATTCATGGCCAAAGTGGTTTTCGATCGAGTGGCTGCGGCGATACACGCCGGTCGCCTGGGCGAGGATGGCAAGGGCGTGGTCAGTTTGAAAGTAACGCTCGGCGAATCACACATCGCCTGGGCCAGTTACCATGCCGGCATCTGACGTCTGGTTCGTGGTGCCGGGTGACCCGGGGCAGAATACCGGCGGGTATCGGTACGTCCGGCGCCTGGTTGAGGCCCTGAGAGGCGCAGGCACGCCAGCACAGCTTACCGGCCTGGAAGGGGCGTTTCCCCACGCCGATGAACGTGCACGACAATCTCTGAATCGATTTCTGACCGGTTTGCCTGACGGCGCGCGGGTGGTTCTGGATGGTCTTGCGATGGGTGGCCTGCCAGAAGTGTTGCAGAGGCACTGCAACCGGCTGAATCTGATGGCGTTGGTGCATCACCCGCTGGCGGATGAAAATGGCTTGAGCGATCAGGACCGGGCCCGGTTCACGCAGCTGGAAACGGCAGCATTGCAGAATGTCGGTGGTGTGTTCACCACCAGTGATTATACCGCGCATCGGTTGCAGGCCTTCGAGGTTGAGGCGACACGAATCACCACGGCGTTACCGGCTGTCGATGAAGCGTTTTTTACCGGTGAGCCCCGGGTTTTCAGGCCGGACCGGCCTGATGCACCCGTTCGCCTGCTTTGCGTTGGGCACTTGTCACCTCGCAAAGCTCAACACCAGCTGCTTCAGGCCCTGGCGCAGGTTCACGCGCAAAACTGGCACTGTACCCTGGTGGGGAGCATGGAGCGCGACCCGGAATATGCCGAGAGCGTCAATCGCCAGGTGCGGGCACTCGGGCTGGAAACCCGGGTGCAGCTGGCCGGCGAACTGGATGAAGACGCTGTTTTAACCGCGTATCAGCGCGCGGACCTTTTTGTGTTTCCCTCGCTGTATGAAGGCTATGGCATGGTCATTGATGAAGCACTGGCGGCCGGCCTTCCTGTGCTGAGTTCCGATGGCGGGGCTCTGAGTTCAACGTCTGACAAACCGGGCGTTGTCCTCTACCCGGCGGGTGATGTGGCGGGCCTGTCTGAACACTTGAGTGAGCTGATTGCCGGGCCTTCAGCGCTCGACAAGCTGACAGAACAGGCCGGTCAGTCCCGGCAACTGATACGGCGATGGTCCGAAACAGCGACCGACTTCCGGAAAGGGCTGGATATCGCCGGTGCCCGAAACCCTGCACGATTTGAGGCGGACTGGCTGGAACTTCGCGAAGCGGCGGATCACACCGCCCGTGCCGATAACCTGACCCGGCAAGTCGCGCGGTGGCTGTCGGACAGATACAGCCGCCGGAACACCGGCGGTGGGCCCGGCGAGCCGCTGCATCTGGTGGACCTGGGAACCGGGCGGGGCTCCAACCCTGTGTATCTGTGCCGCCATCTGCCCGTGCCCCAACAATGGACGCTGATAGAGCCAGACCGGTCGCTGGGGATGGCTGCGCACAGTCGAGTTGAACGCTTGGATGCCCCGGTCGCCCTGAAAACGATGGCGTTGACGGCAGACAACCTGGAAAGCGCTCTCCCGGCGAAGGCGGACCTCGTTACCGCGTCGGCGCTGATTGATCTGGTGTCCAGGCCCTGGCTGGAGGCGTTGTCGGCGGCGGTGGCGCGTCGGCAGGCGGCACTTTTGGTGGTTATCAGCTACAGCGGTAGCTTTGCCCTGGCGCCCACGCATCCATTCGATGAAAAGCTTCGGGCATTGGTCAATGCGCATCAACATAGCGAAAAAGGCAGTGGCCCGGCGATGGGGCCAGGCGCAACCGAGGCGCTGGGGCACGCCCTGGCGGAGAAGGGTTACACCCTTCAAACCTCAGACAGCCCCTGGAAGTTAACGGCGGAGCAGGCGGGCCTGGCAGCCATGCTGCTGGAAGGCTGGGCCGAAGCCGCCCGGGATCAGAGCCCGCAAGACGCTGAAAGGATTAGGTCGTGGCTGTACACACGCCAACAGCAGCTGGGCGCTGAGACGTTATCCATTGTTGTCGACCATACGGACCTGTTGGCATGGCCGACGCCCAACTGAACGCATCGGAGCTCTCCAAACGGGTAGGAAAGGCTGTGTTCCGCTGGGGTGTCACCTTGTCGTTGCTGGGCATTGTGCTGGCGTTTGTCGATGTTGGGGCGCTTCTTGAGCGTTTGGCCATGGTGCCCTGGTTCGTTGCCCTGGCGGTGTTCGCGGTGTCACTGATTCAGGTTGCGTTGTCGGCCTGGCGCTGGCGGTACACCGCCGGGCGGCTGGGCGTCGCTATGGGCTTTGGCTTTGCGTTTCGGGAGTATTACCTGGCCGTTTTTTTCAATCAGGTGCTGCCCGGCGGCGTCATGGGCGATGTCAACAGAGCCTGGCGTCATACCCGTGCAGCCCGGCGATTACAGCAACTGGCCATCGTTCACGCGGTGGTTCTGGAGCGCTTATCCGGGCAGCTGGTGCTGGTTCCGGTGGCGGTTTTTGCCCTGCTTGGGCTGTGGTGGAGTGGTCAGTTTGACAGTCAGTGGGGTGACACGGGCGTATCCCTGAATCTCGGGTACTGGGTGTTTGTGCCGGTCTTGCTGGGGTTTGCCACCCTGCTGGCGTTTGTGACGGGGGTGGGCACACGCCTGAAACGCTACATCCGGCGGCTTGGAGGTGATGTTGGGCGGGCTTTCCTGGGGTGGCGAAATGCCTTTCTGCAATTTGGCACATCGGTGCTGGTGTTGCTGACCTACCTGGTGGTGTTTGCCTTGATGGCGGCGGGTATGGGGTTGTTTGCCGATGGAATGCCCTGGCTTGTGTTCGTTGCCCTCTGCCCGTTGCTGCTTCTGTCTATGGTGGTTCCGGTTACCGTGTCTGGCTGGGGGGTGCGAGAAGGCGTTGCAGCCATTCTCTGGCCACTGCTGGGGTTGCCGGCGGAGCAGGGCGTTGCGCTGAGCGTGGGCTATGGCACGGCCGTCTTTTTCGCAGCCCTGCCGGGGGCCATGGGGCTGATGGCCCGCCGATAATCACGCATTTGCGGTGTCAAAAGCCAGATCAAACAACATATCGCTGCCCAGATTGATGAGTTGGGCCCGGGGGCGGAGTGCTTCGTCCAGCTGATCGATTTCCGGCAGCGACAAGGCCGGCCTGCCGCTGCCGATGATCATCGGCGCGACCATCACGTGCAGACGGTCCAGTTGTCCCGCCTTGAGAAAGGACGACACGGTAACGCCTCCGCCTTCGATAAAAACCTTCTTCAGCCCGAAGTCCTTCAGCACCTGCAGAATATGCTCGGGAGATTCCGGGCTCTGGCTGTCGATGTCACCGAGGCAGGGCACGACTGTGACCCCATCGCTGGTCAGAGATTTCGGCCCAGGTTGATAGTTGCCGGCAATCAGGTGCAACGTGGGCGCCTCGCCATCGGTAAACAGGTGATGGCTGGCGGGTACCCGTTGCCTGCGGTCGATGACGACGCGCACGGGATTGGCGCCGGAAGCCCTCCGCACAGTCAGGCGTGGGTTGTCAGTTGTGGCGGTGCCGGCACCCACTACCACGGCATCGCACAATGCCCGAATCCGGTGTAAGTGAGTAATGCCGTCATCGCCATTGATGAAGCGCGAACAACCGGTCACCGTGGCTATCCGGCCGTCGAGACTTTGGCCAAGCTGCCCGATAACCCGGATGCTGCCAGCCACGGGTTGGCACAGCGGCAAAAACAGAGACAGCAGGTTTCTGGCCTGCTCGGTCGCGGGTTGCATCAGCTCCCAGCTTTTTCCGTTAATCTTCACCGCCGGCTGGTCGGAACCGGGGGCGGGCAGCGTGATATTGCTCCGGTTTATCGCGCTCAGCACCAGAGCCCAGGCGTTATCAGCGTCCAGTTCGTTGCTTTTCATAGCGTACCTGCTTGTTCAGCGTTCGTTTCAGTATAGGCAGATTGTGTGCAAAGCTATATGTACGATACATTTCGGGTTTAATTCACTTGTGCAGCCAACTTTTCAGGGGCACGTAGCCATGCGGTACCTGCAAACTTTCAACCGTCGTTTACGTCGGGCTCGCGAAGAGGGCCGCCTGTCCCTGGCCGATGTCGCCGAGCTGTGCGGTGTAGACGAGGTTCGTGTTCGTAGCTGGGAGGCCACAGACGCGCGCCAGCGGGGTTATCCCGGGGTGAGTGAGTTACTGGATTTCTGCCTGAAGACCGAAACGCCGCTGGAACACCTGCTGGATATGGACGACAACGGCGAGGATGGGCAGCTTGAGTTGCCCGGGCTGGCGTTCAGTAACAGCGATGATTTGTCGGTGGCACTGAATGAGCTCGAAAACGAAATCGACCGGATTCAGCTTTCAGATGAAGAGGGCGAATTGCTGCGCCGGTTCCGCAAGGCAAGTGCGGATAACCGGCGCATGGTGATGCAATTACTGGGTGTTTGAACCCGCGTTTATTTACCTTTCTTGTAAATGTTCTCGTAAACGAAGTTGGTGGCTTCCACGAAGCCGTCAATGCTGCCGCAGTCGAAACGCTGCCCCTTGAACTGATACGCCAGCACGCAACCGTTCTTGGCCTGCTCCAGCAGGGCATCGGTAATCTGTACTTCGCCGTTCTTGCCCGGAGGCGTCCGCTCAATGATGTCGAAGATATCAGGGGTGAGGATGTAACGGCCGATGATGGCCAGGTTGCTGGGCGCATCTTCCGGAGCTGGTTTTTCCACCATATCGGTAATCCGGTAGAGGCCATCCTTCATCGATTCGCCGGCAATCACCCCATATTTATGGGTTTCATCGGCAGGTACTTCCTCAATCGCGACGATGGAGCAACGGAACTGGTTGTAGAGCTTCACCATCTGAGTGAGTACGCCGTCACCATCCTCCGGCCCCACGCAGAAATCGTCGGCCAGAACGACGGCAAACGGGCTGTCGCCTACCAGATTGCGGCCGGTGAGAATGGCGTGGCCCAGACCTTTCATCTCGTTTTGGCGGGTGAAGGCGAACGAATTGTTGTTGATCAGGTCGCGGATGGAGGTCAGCAAGCCTTCCTTGCCAGTGCCAGCAATCTGGTGTTCCAGCTCGTAACTGATGTCGAAATGGTCCTCGATGGCCCGCTTACCCCGCCCGGTGACGAAACCGAATTCATGAATACCTGCATCGGCGGCTTCCTCCACCCCGTACTGAACCAGAGGCTTGTTGACGACCGGGAGGATTTCCTTGGGCATCGCCTTCGTGGCCGGCAGGAAGCGGGTGCCGTATCCGGCAACCGGGAAGAGGCACTTTCTGATCATGATGTTCGTCCTTAATCTGGAATCTGTTTGTTTACTTTCATTACCCACAAAGTGTGCCAAGTGTAACCAACTTGTATGTGGAGGTGGAGGCTTTCGTTTCCGAGTGTTGAAAACCGGTAATTCTGTGGACGGGTTCCGCTTTGCGGGTACGCCCTGATAATTCTAGAATTTTCTTTTGGTAAGTCCGTTAACCGACTGATTATAAGCCACATTAAAATTGTAAAGATATGATGGATGAGGTGGTGGGGGCCGGCAGGATCTTTTAAAGTATTTTCTCTGAATAATCCCGCACAACTGCCAACCGGATTCGGGTTACTGACAGTGTTTTCTTTGCTCGGCCTGCGGTCTGTAAAAACGATTTGCCAATCCGCACTGTTTCTGTGCGCTGTGGGCGCTTGCCTGACCGTTAATGCAGCCCCGGTTCGGGGCGTTGAGTCTACGGCTCATTCACACCGATCACTCATGACAGAGAATACCCTGAAGGCAAGATATGAGCACTGGCTTCGTTCCAAAATGCGGTTTTCCGGGCGTACCAGCCGGGAGTCTGATCGTCTGGATGGGGCGCTGAACCTCGGGTTCAACGGCCTGTTCTGGAAAGATCACCGTGCAGGGGTGCGCTATCGCGATGCCAGAACCTACCGGGCGGGCGACCAGAAGAAGGTACTCGGGTTCAGTTACGCGTTGCCACTAGGTAGCAATTACTTTGATCTGGAACTCAAAAACACGGCTTACGAGGAAGTGTCCGTAACCGACGGGGCACAGTTCCAGAAAGAGGGGCGGAGCCGGAATCTGACCCTGGCCGGGCGGCGTGCGCTTTTTTCTCTTCACGGTTACCGCTTTCTCGGGCGCGCTCACTATACGTCGACCAGCAAGCAGTGGACACGGCAACGCAACGAGATTCATCGCACCCGTTATCAGCTTTCCACCGTTGGCCTGGAAGCACGGGGGCAACATTCCCTGCTGGGCGGCTTCCGTCTGCACAGTGGCCTCAGCGCGGTTACCGGCATTGAGACAGAGTCGCGGGGATTATCAAATCAAGAGCGCGAATGGCGTGACGATCAGTTTGAGCGCTTTGAAATAAACGCCTCGGTGAATCGTGAAGTGTTGAATTGGCGATGGGGGCTGGATGGCCGGTACCAGTTTGCCACCGCAGGCCTGCCGGATTCACAGTACCTGCGGGTGGCTGGCAGCAGGCTGATGGCAGGGTTTAACGGCCAGTCGCTGAAAGTGGCAGAGGGAGGCTGGTTGCGACTGGGTAGCGAGAGCCCGGATTTTGCGCTACCGCTTTTTCCCCGGTTGCTCTCCAGTGTCCGGCTCTCCGTGCTTCGGGGCTGGGTGCCGGATGAGCCCTTTCAGCAGCATAAGGCCGGTTTTGTAACATCTGGGGAGTTATCCTGGGGCTTAACGGCTCATCAGTTCAGCGCCGATGTCAGTCTTGGCCGGGTATTGAACACCACAACGAGCGCCATCGCAGTGCCGGATCACCCGGATGTGCGTGTATCCATGAACCTTCAGATATAACTCTTTCCCGAAGACTTTCAATCCTGCTTTCCTTCTCACCGGAGTATTTTCCTGCAGCCACTCGAGGTTCGGTCTCGCCGCGGCGCAAGGTGTGCCAACAATCAGACTTAAGGCGTAGAGGGAATTGTTGACAATCAGGTTGTCCAGGCGTAGCTTCAGGCTAAATCGTCTTCGGATTGTTAACAAAGTATGGTTCAGGCTCAACTACAAACTCAAACCCGTGCCGACGAGGCCTTTGATTGTCTGCAAACGGCCATTGTGAAGGGCGACCTGGCGCCGGGTGAAAAGATTGGCGAAGTGGAGCTCTGTTCCCGGTTCAACCTCACCCGTGGGCCCCTGCGAGAAGCGCTGGGGCGTCTTGAATCCCGGGGATTGCTGGTCAGGCGCCCGCACGCGGGCGTGAAGGTGGTGTCTGTCAGTGCCGCCGAACTGCTGGAGCTTTACCGGATTCGTGAAGTGATGGAGGGGCTGGCGGCTCGACAGGCGGCAGAGCGAATGCCGGATGAGGAAATCCGCGACCTTCTGGCCACTCTGGACAGCCACGAGAAAATGATCGAGGAAGCCCAGGGCCAGGCCTACTATCAGGCCGAGGGTGACTATGACTTTCATCACCGGATTGCCACCGGCAGTCGCAATACCAAGCTGGCCCAGATGCTCCTGGGTGATCTCTACTACATGGTGCGGATGTACCGATACCGGTTAAGCACCTCGGCCGGGCGCCCCCATCTGGCGCTGGGTGAACACCGCCGTATCGTCGAGGCCATTGCCCAGCGCGATGGCGAACTCGCCGAATTCCTGATGAAACGACACATTAATGCAGCACGCCAGAACATCGAGAAGAAAATCGATGAAGGCGTTCTCACCATCTGATAAGAGAGGAAACTCCCATGGCTAACAAACTCTCCCCGGGCGCCCGTTTTCGTAAAGCCCTGAAGGAAAACCAGCCACTGCAGATTGTTGGTACCATCAACGCTTATGCGGCCATGATGGCCGAGCGGGTAGGGCATAAGGCCATTTATCTGTCTGGTGGTGGCGTTGCCAATGCTTCCTATGGCCTGCCGGATCTGGGCATGACCACCATGAACGATGTGGTGGAAGATGTGCGCCGGATTACCGCCGCCGTTGATGTTCCGCTGCTGGTGGATATCGATACCGGCTGGGGCGGCGCCTTTAACATTGCCCGCACCATCCGCGAGATGGAGCGTGCCGGCGCTGCGGCCGTTCATATTGAAGACCAGGTTGCGCAAAAGCGCTGTGGCCACCGCCCAAACAAGGAAATCGTTTCCAAAGAGGAAATGGTGGATCGCATCAAAGCGGCTGCCGATGCCCGTGAAGACAAAGATTTCTTCATCATGGCCCGTACTGATGCTTTCCAGAAGGAAGGCCTGGAAGCCGCCATCGACCGCGCCAAAGCCTGCATTGAAGCAGGTGCAGACGGTATCTTCGCCGAAGCCGTGCATGAGTTGTCTGACTATCGTGCCTTTGCCGACGCCATTGAGGTGCCGCTGCTGGCCAACATCACCGAATTCGGTGCCACCCCGCTCTACAACAAAAAAGAGCTGGCGGATGCCGGCGCTGGCATGGTTCTGTATCCGCTGAGCGCTTTCCGTGCCATGAACAAGGCGGCCCTGACGGTGTACCAGAACATCCTGGACAAGGGCGACCAGAAAGATGTGGTGGATCTGATGCAGACCCGCATGGAGCTTTACGATTTCCTTAACTACCACGATTTCGAGCAGAAGCTGGACCAGCTGTTCGCTCAGAAAAAAGACTGATTCCGTTAGACTGAACAAAATACAAACAGAAGATCTGGGAGACCAACATGGCTGAAGCAAAGAAACTCGGTGGCGCTGGCCTGCGAGGCCAGGTAGCTGGTGAAACTGCCTTGTGTACCGTTGGCAAAACGGGCACGGGCCTGACGTATCGCGGGTACGATGTGTCTGATTTGGCAGATAACGCGCAGTTTGAGGAAGTCGCTTACCTGCTGCTGCGGGGTAAATTGCCCACTCAGGCCGAACTCGACGCTTACAAAGCCAAGCTCAAAAGCCTGCGCAATCTGCCTGATGCCCTGAAACTGGTTCTGGAACAGATCCCGCCAAACGCGCACCCGATGGATGTGATGCGCACGGGCTGTTCCGTGCTGGGGAACCTGGAGACCGAGCAGGACTTCAGCGAGCAGGACGACAAGATTGACCGTCTGCTGGCGGTGTTCCCGGCCATCATCACCTACTGGTACCGCTTTGCCCACGAGGGTGTTCGCGTCGATACTGCCAACACCGAATGCGATTCCATCGGTGGGGTGTTCCTGGAATTGCTGCATGGTAAAAAGCCCAGTGAACTGCACGAACAGGTGATGAACGTCTCCCTGATTCTGTACGCGGAGCACGAATTTAACGCATCCACCTTCACGGCCCGTGTTTGCGCATCCACGCTGTCTGACATTCACAGCTGTGTGACCGGCGCCATTGGTTCCCTGCGCGGCCCGCTGCACGGTGGTGCCAACGAGGCGGCGATGGAGCTGATCCAGAAATTCAAAACGCCGGAAGAAGCCGAAGCCGGCCTGATGGGGATGCTGGAGCGCAAGGAAAAGATCATGGGCTTTGGCCATGCGATCTACAGCGAATCTGACCCGCGCAATACCATCATCAAGAAATGGTCCGAAAAGTTGTCCAAAGAAGTGGGTGACACCGTGTTGTATCCGGTTTCGGTGCGCTGTGAAGAGGTGATGTGGCGTGAGAAGAAGCTGTTCTGCAACGCTGACTTCTTCCATGCCTCGGCCTATCACTTCATGGGCATTCCGACGGAACTGTTCACGCCGATCTTTGTGATGTCCCGGGTATCCGGTTGGACCGCCCACGTTAAAGAACAGCGTGCCAATAACCGTATTATCCGCCCGAGCGCTGAGTACACCGGCCCTGAGCATCAGGATTGGTTGCCGATCGACAAGCGGAGCTGAGAGAGACTATGAATACCCAATACCGTAAAGCCCTGCCGGGCACGGAACTGAAATACTACGACACGCGCCAGGCGGTGGAAGATATTCAGCCCGGTGCCTACGCCCAGTTGCCATACACCTCGAAAATCCTGGCGGAACAGCTGGTTCGCAAGTGTGATGCCGAGTCGCTGACCGACGCCCTCAAGCAGCTGATCGAACGCAAGCGCGACCTGGACTTCCCCTGGTACCCGGCGCGGGTAGTGTGCCACGACATCCTGGGCCAGACGGCCCTGGTGGACCTGGCCGGCCTGCGCGATGCCATTGCCGAGAAGGGCGGCGACCCCGCCAAGGTGAATCCGGTGGTGCCCACCCAGTTGATTGTCGACCACTCTCTGGCGGTGGAAGCCCCGGGCTTTGACCCGGACGCCTTCGAGAAGAACCGGGCCATTGAAGATCGCCGTAACGAAGATCGTTTCCACTTCATCAACTGGACCCGCACGGCGTTTAAAAACGTCGACGTGATTCCGGCGGGTAACGGCATCATGCACCAGATTAACCTGGAGAAGATGTCGCCGGTGATTCAGAATCGCCCGGACGAAGACGGCCATCCAATCGCTTTCCCGGACACCTGTGTGGGCACCGACAGCCACACCCCGCACATTGATGCGCTGGGCGTGATTGCCGTAGGCGTGGGTGGACTGGAAGCCGAAACCGTGATGCTGGGCCGGCCCTCCATGATGCGCCTGCCGGACATCGTGGGCGTTAAGCTCACTGGCAGACGCCAGCCGGGCATCACGGCTACCGACATTGTGCTGGCGATTACTGAGTTCCTGCGCAAAGAGCGCGTGGTTGGCGCCTATCTGGAATTCTTCGGTGAAGGGGCGTCCAGCCTGACCATCGGCGACCGCGCCACTATCTCCAACATGACCCCGGAATATGGCGCTACGGCTGCGATGTTCTACATCGATGAGCAGACCATCGATTACCTGAAACTGACCGGCCGTGAGCCGGAGCAGGTCGAGCTGGTAGAAACCTACGCCAAAGAGATCGGCCTGTGGGCCAGCGAGATGACCGAAGCCCGGTACGAGCGCGTGCTGGAGTTTGATCTTTCCACCGTAGTGCGCAATGTGGCCGGCCCGTCTAACCCGCACCGCCGGGTGGCAACGTCGGATTTGCACGACCGTGGCATTGCCGTGAATCTCGACAAGGCACTGGAAGAAGAGAAAAAAGGCCTGATGCCCGATGGCGCGGTGATCATCGCCGCCATCACCTCGTGCACCAACACCTCGAATCCCCGCAATGTGGTGGCGGCCGGCCTTGTAGCGAAGAAAGCCAATGAGCTGGGGCTGATTCGCAAGCCCTGGGTGAAGTCTTCCTTTGCGCCTGGCTCGAAAGTGGCCCGCCTGTATCTGGAAGAAGCCGGCCTGATGCCGGAGCTGGAAAAGCTCGGTTTTGGTATCGTGGCTTATGCCTGCACCACCTGTAACGGAATGTCTGGTGCGCTGGACCCGAAAATCCAGCAGGAAATCATCGATCGTGACCTGTATTCCACGGCGGTACTTTCCGGCAACCGTAACTTCGACGGCCGGATTCATCCCTATGCCAAGCAGGCGTTCCTGGCGTCGCCGCCGCTGGTGGTTGCCTACGCCATTGCCGGTACCGTGCGTTTCGATATCGAGCAGGACGCCCTGGGTTACGACAAAGACGGCAAGCCGGTTACCCTGAAAGACCTGTGGCCGTCGGATGAGGAAATCGACCGCATTGTCGGCGAATTCGTGAAGCCGGAACAGTTCAAGCAGGTGTACATTCCGATGTTCAACCTCGACGAAGTTGAACAGGCCAAGAGCCCGCTGTACGAATGGCGCCCCCAGTCCACGTATATTCGTCGCCCGCCCTACTGGGAGGGCACCATGGCCGCCGAGCGCCCGCTCAAGGGTATGCGCCCGCTGGCGATTCTGCCGGACAACATCACCACCGACCATCTGTCGCCGTCCAACGCCATCATGATGGACTCGGCTGCTGGTGAGTACCTGCATAAAATGGGTTTGCCAGAGGAAGACTTTAACTCCTACGCAACCCACCGTGGGGATCACCTGACGGCCCAGCGTGCCACCCTTGCCAACCCGAAACTGTTCAACGAAATGGTTCGGGACGAAAATGGTGACGTGGTGCAGGGTTCCTTGGCACGTGTGGAGCCGGAAGGCAAATCCATGCGTATGTGGGAAGCCATTGAAACCTACATGGAGCGCAAGCAGCCGCTGATCATCATTGCCGGCGCGGATTACGGTCAGGGCTCGTCCCGTGACTGGGCCGCCAAAGGTGTTGCCCTGGCGGGTGTGGAAACCATCGTGGCCGAAGGCTTCGAGCGGATTCACCGCACCAATCTGATTGGCATGGGTGTGATGCCGCTGCAGTTTGAGGAAGGCACCACGCGCCACACGCTTCAGCTGGACGGCACCGAAACCTACGATGTGGAAGGCACACCCGCTCCGGGCGCCAGGCTGGAACTGGTCATTCACCGGCAGACCGGTGAAGTGGATCGGGTACCGGTGATCTGCCGTCTGGACACTGCGGAGGAAGTGACCGTGTATTCCGCAGGCGGTGTTTTACAGCGTTTTGCCGAGGACTTCCTGGCTTCGGAAAACGCAGCCTGACGGCTATGGCAAGGTCAGGCGGGAGCCGGTAGTGGCTCCCGCCTGAAACACTCATTCATGTGAGGCTCGTTCAATGAGTTTTGCCCCTCAAGTTCGTATTCCCGCCACCTACATGCGCGGTGGCACCAGTAAAGGCGTGTTCTTTCGCCTCCAGGACCTGCCCGAAGCCTGTCAGGTACCCGGTGAAGCGCGGGACAAGCTTTTGTTGCGGGTGATTGGCAGCCCGGACCCTTACGAAAAGCAGATTGACGGTTTGGGCAACGCCACCTCCAGCACCAGCAAATCGGTGATTCTGGCAGCGTCTACGCAACCGGATCATGATGTTGACTACCTGTTCGGCCAGGTTTCCATCGATAAGCCGTTTGTCGACTGGAGTGGCAACTGTGGCAACCTGACGGCGGCCGTCGGCGCCTTCGCCATCAATGGCGGGTTCGTGGCCAAAGAGCGGATTCCTGAGAATGGCATTTGCACGGTGCGTATCTGGCAGGCCAACATCCGCAAGACCATCGTCGCCCATGTGCCCATCACCAACGGTGAAGTACAGGAAACCGGTGATTTTGAACTGGATGGCGTGACCTTCCCGGCAGCGGAAGTGAAGATCGAGTTCATGGACCCGGCCGATGGTGACGGCGCGATGTTTCCCTCCGGCAATTTGGTGGACGACCTGGATGTGCCGGGTGTTGGCACCCTGAAAGCCACCATGATAAACGCCGGTATTCCAACCATTTTCATCAATGCCGGAGACATCGGCTATCAGGGCACCGAGTTGCAGAGCGATATCAACAGCGACCCCAAGGCACTGGCGATGTTTGAAACCATTCGTGCCCACGGGGCGGTAAAGATGGGCCTGATTGCCGATATTGCGGAAGCGGCAAGCCGCCAACACACTCCGAAGGTGGCCTTCGTGGCCGAGCCAAAGGATTACGTGTCATCCAGCGGTAAGCACCTCGATGCCGGGAATATCGATGTTTTGGTTCGGGCGCTTTCCATGGGCAAACTGCACCATGCCATGATGGGCACTGCAGCGGTGGCCATTGCTACGGCGTCGGCAATTCCCGGTACGCTGGTGAATCTGGCGGCCGGCGGCGGGGATCGTACTCATGTCACTTTTGGGCATCCGTCCGGAACGCTTCGGGTGGGTGCAGAGGCGAAGGAAGTGAATGGTCAGTGGACTGCGACCAAAGCGATCATGAGCCGCAGTGCGCGGGTTATTATGGAAGGTTGGGTAAGGGTGCCCGGCGACAGTTTTTGATGTTGCGATAGGGTAACCATTGAAAAAGCCGGAGCATAACTTGCCCCGGCTTTTTGTTTTCAGGCGACCAGCGTTTGCTCAGGCACGCTGTCTGCGGCGTACACCGAGGCCCAGAAGCCCAGCGGCCAACAGTGCCAGAGAGCCAGGCTCCGGAACCGAGACCGGGTTGCCGGCATCCGGATTGGAGGCTGAATCGGCGCCGTCCAGCCATACGCTCCAGTTCGGCCCCATGTTCACGTCATTGGCTGGCTGATCCCAGTCTGCCAACAGGATCGGAGCCTCGGAATCAAAGCTGAAACCATCGGTGAGTGATGTGCCAACTGCGAAATTATTGTAGGTGGCCACGGTGAAGATGTAATCACCGGCCGCCAGAGACGACAAATTGAAGCCCGAATCATAGTTGGACTGTGTGCCCGGGTTGATGCTGTCGTCGTCATCATTCTCGGCGATCCGGCTGCCGTCGGCTTTCCAGAGTGCGGTGATGGGGTCAAAGTTCGTTCCGTTCTGGTATGAGTCGGTCCATACCCGAACATTCGATGTGTCCTGATTCAGTGTGAAGTAGGTGTAAACCACATCATTGTGGTTCTCGATTTCACCGGTGAAATTGATGAGAGCCGCCTGGCTAGCCGCGCTTACCGTCATCAAACAGCCAACTGCAACATACTTCATGGCTTTCATTATCTTTCATCTCCTTGAAAGTATTGGTTTTCCCAGAGCCTGGGCGGCGCTTTTAAGGCAAGTTTTGTGCCTGCATGGTTTTCTTCAAATAAAACAGTGTGTTGTGATTTTTACAGGTTGCCTCTCAGTACGAAGTGTAAAAAAACATGACACTGAAGACCGGAGTTGGCGCTTGTGGGGTGTGGAACCTATATTGAGAGAAGGGAGGTTTTCATGGCTGATAATTACGATCTCAACGAGCGCCCGGAATACGATGGGCTGCTGCAGGACATCGCCGATTATGTTCTCGACTACCGCATAGACAGCGACGAGGCCTGGGAAACGGCTCGCTACTGCCTGATGGATACCATCGGCTGCGGTTTGCTGGCGCTGCGTTTTCCCGAATGCACCAAGCATCTGGGCCCGCTGGTGGAGGGCACTCATGTTCCCCATGGGGCCCGGGTGCCCGGCACACCTTACCGTCTTGATCCGGTCAAAGCCGCGTGGGATATCGGTTGCACCGTTCGCTGGCTGGATTACAACGACACCTGGCTGGCGGCTGAGTGGGGGCATCCTTCCGATAACCTGGGTGCGATTCTGGCGGTTGCCGACCATCTTTCGCAAAAACGGGTGGCCAATGGGCAGGCGCCCCTGGCAATGAAGGCGGTACTCGAGGCGATGATTCTGGCTCACGAAGTCCAGGGTGTGCTGGCCCTGGAAAACTCATTTAACCGGGTGGGGCTGGACCACGTTGTGCTGGTGAAAGTCGCTTCGACCGCCGTCAGTGCCAAGCTGATGGGGGCCAACAGGGAGCAGATGCTTTCAGCTCTGTCTCATGCCTGGGTGGATGGCCAGGCTTTGCGCACCTACCGCCATGCGCCCAATGCCGGCTCCCGAAAATCCTGGGCGGCGGGTGATGCCACCTCCCGCGGCGTGCGGCTGGCAGACATTGCCATGCGTGGAGAAATGGGAATTCCCGGTGTTTTGACCGCACCGCAATGGGGGTTTTACGACGTTTTATTCGCGAAAACCAACCGCGACCAGTCGGTAAAGCCGGAGCAGGCGCGCCGCTTCTCCCTGCCTCAACCCTTCGGCTCGTACGTGATGGAAAATATCCTGTTCAAGATCTCGTTTCCGGCAGAATTCCATGCACAGACCGCCGCCGAGGCTGCGGTGACCTTGCACCCGCAAGTCAGGCACCGGCTGGATGAGATCGACCGTATTGAAATCACCACGCATGAATCGGCAATACGCATCATCTCCAAGCAGGGCAAGCTCGCCAACCCCGCCGACCGCGACCATTGCCTGCAATACATGACGGCGGTGCCGCTGATCTTCGGCAACCTGGTCGCCGAGCATTACGAGGACAGCTTCCACCAGGCGCACCCGGACATTGACCGTTTACGCAACAAGATGCAGGTGATTGAAGACGAACGATACACCCGCGAATACCTGGAGCCTAACAAGCGCTCAATTGCCAATGCGGTGCAGGTGTTCTTCGAAGATGGCACCAGCACTGAAAAAGTCGCCGTGGAGTATCCCATCGGGCATCGGAGGCGGCGGGAAGAGGGGATGCCGCTGTTGGTGGAAAAGTTCCGGGCTAATCTGAAAACCCGGTTTCCGGCCCAGCAATGTGAGGCCATTATGGATTGCTGTGAAAGTCTTGCCCGGCTTGAAGTTATGCCGGTGCACGATTTTGTGTCGAAACTATAAAATATTTGTAAAATCGAACGGAATCAGTAACCAGGCCACATTGCAGTTTCAGGGAATTGCAGTACAATCGTGTAACGGTTTGTTACAGTGTGTAGCAAAGGATGCTTGCAGTACAGTGCAGTAAAAACCGCACAAGGAGTCGACGTGGCCCACGTCAGATTGTTCAGACACTATATTCACCTGCCATTTGTCATTCTTGGCCTGATCGATCTGGTCGTTATGGGGTTGTCGTTCGCACTTGCGGTTTTTTTCCGCTTCTTTGGCGAGCCCGGCTTCTTCCTCGATAATTTCGTTTTTGTTCTTCCTGCCATTACCGTTTTTGCGCTCCTCAACCTGATTGTTATGATCGCTCTGGGCGTTCATCAGTCCCGGGTAGAGGAAGGTATGTCCGGAATGATGCTGCGAACCATCATGGCGATGATTCTGGCCATTCCGTTACACGGCTTTGCCTATTTCGTTGCCGATGACTGGCTTTGGTACCTCGGCAGTTTCGGGCTGCTTACCTCTGCCACTGTCTTGGCGATCTTCGCACTGGGAATCGCCCGCATCGTTTTCTTTGCCGTGGTGGGCAAAGACCGTTTCAAGCGCCGGGTGCTGGTGCTGGGTGCCGGGCGCCGCGCAAAACAGATGTTTGAAGACCTGACCACCCCCTTCAACCGGAAAGGCTTCAGCCTGGATGGCTTTGTCCCCATGCCTGAAGACACCGTTGAGGTGGACGAGCAATACCTCATCAATCTGCCGGTCTCGCTGCACCAGTATGTCCTCCGTCATCCGGTGCGAGAGATTGTCGTGGCGGTGGATGATCGCCGCCGGGGGCTGCCCATGGAGGATCTCCTCGAGTGCAAGATGGAAGGCGTGCAGATTATCGATGGCGCCAATTTCTACGAGCGGGAATCCCGCAAGGTTGCGCTGGAGATGATCACCCATGGCTGGCTGGTGTTCTCGGACGGCTTTACTGTCTCGTCTGTGTACGGGGCCGGTAAGCGGGCGCTGGATATTCTGGCTTCCGGGGCTCTTTTGCTGGCGACATTCCCGATCATGATTCTTACGGCCATCGCCATCAAACTGGAAGATGGCTTTAAAGCACCGGTGGTATACAGCCAGGAGCGGGTGGGATTGAACAACCGGGTGTTCAGGGTGCACAAATTCCGCTCCATGATCACCGACGCTGAAAAAAATGGCGCGGTCTGGGCGCAGAAAAACGACACGCGGGTAACCCGGGTTGGTGAGTTTATCCGCAAGGTTCGCATTGATGAGCTGCCACAGATTTTCAATGTGCTCAACGGCACCATGGCTTTTGTCGGGCCGAGGCCGGAACGGCCGGTTTTTGTTGAGCAGCTGTCTGAAAAGATTCCGTTTTATGCGGAAAGGCACCGGGTCAAGCCGGGCCTGACCGGCTGGGCGCAACTTTGCTTTGCATACGCAGACAACGAAGAAGACACCCGGGAAAAACTGCGGTACGACCTCTACTACATCAAGAATCAGAGTTTACTTCTTGATCTGTTGGTTATAATTCAAACAGTGGAAGTGGTATTGTTCAAAAAAGGATCAAGGTAGTTCCGGAAGTCAGCTGTTCCCGGAACATGGAATGCAGCACGGACCTCAACAGCGAGGAATAAAAATGTCACGGAAGTATCTCATCCAAGGGTTCATTGTATCCCTCATGGCGGTAGCGTTGGCCACAGGTTGTGCCGGCCCTTCCGCATCCTCATCAGACCAGATCCAGCGCGCCCTGGCCGTGGATTCCCGAGACAGCGTTGACCAATACGTATTGGGAGCAACCGACGTCGTCCGGGTGTCGGTGTGGCGCAACGAAGACCTCAGTATTGCCGTGCCGGTCCGGCCTGACGGCAAAATCTCAGTGCCCCTGGTAGGCGATGTGCAGGCCAGCGGCCGTACCCCGGAAGAATTGGCCAGTTCCATTCGCACCTCTTTGACCGAGTACATCCGGGAGCCTCAGGTGAGCGTTGTGGTTACCTCTATGGGCAGCCATGAGTTTACAAACCGGGTGCGGGTAACCGGCGCTGTGCGCCAGTCAATTTCGGTGCCGCACCGGAGCGGTATGACGGTACTGGATATTTTTCTGAACGCCGGCGGTGCCAACGAATTTGCGGCGCTGAACAATGCGATGCTTTATCGCAAGTTTGAGGGCGAGATCGTTGCCATACCGGTAAAGCTGGACGACATTCTCAATAAAGGCCGGGTAGAAACCAATTATGGTATGCGGCCCGGCGATATTCTCACCATCCCGGAGCGCAGCTTCTGAATGGTCATTGAGTGTACTGACCAACAGGTGGGTTAGATCATGGCATTACCATTATCCCAGTTACCGCAGGAAATCATCCGTGAGGTACGGGGCCGCAAGGGGTTGGCCTTCCTGGCGTTCGTGGTCGTGAGTTTTGCCGTTCTCGGTGCCGGCTTCGTCTGGCCGTACAAATATACCTCCGAGACCGTTATCTTCGTGGACGACCGCAACATCATCGCACCGTTGATGGAAGGCCGGGCCGTCGCCACGGAGATAAGCGACCGGACCTCTGCTGCCAAGGAGTTGTTGATGAGCCGGAGCCTGATCGAGAAGGTCGCTCTGGACCGCAACATCTACCCGGATGCGCCCACAGACCCCGAGCCCCTCGAATACCGTATTGCCAGCATTCGTGGGGGGTTGTCGGTTCGACCGCGCGGTGACAGTTATTTCAGTATCGGTTTTTCTTCAACCTCACAGATGGAAGCGTTCCGGGTTGCCCAACGCCTGGGCCAGGTTTTTATCGAAGAAACCAAGGATCGCAAGCGGGCGGAGAGCCGAAACGCGTACGATTTCATCGATAAACAGGTGAAAAGTTACGAGCAGCAACTGACTCAGGCGGAAAACCGGCTGAAGCAGTTTCTCTCTGAGAATACCGATGGTACCGAACAGGAAGCCAATTCGCGCATGGCGCAGTTGCGCAACCAGCTGGAACTGGCGGAGCTCGAAAAGAAAGAGCTGGAAACCCGGGCGGCGTCCCTGCAAGGCCAGCTCGCAGGTATACGGCCGACGATTCGACAGGGCCGGACCCAGGACAGCTATCGCGAACGCATTCGCATACTCGAAGAGCGACTGGATAGCCTGCGGCTGCAATATCACGACACCTATCCGGACATCGTAATACTCCGGGAACAATTGGCAGAGCTCCGAAAGCAACGGGATCAGGCGGTGGAAAGACCGGCAGACAGGAGCTCGCTTGAAGGTGAAGAGACCGTCAATCCGCTTTACCAGGAATTGCAGGCCAACCTTTCAACCACCCGGGCAGACATGGCCACCGTTGAGACCCGGATACAATCCCTGTCCCGCCTGCTGGAGCAGCAGGCCAAGCGAATGGAACGCATTCAGGCCAACAAAGCCCAATATTCCGAGCTCACCCGGGATATGGAGGTCAATCGCGAGATCTATGATGACCTGCTGAAGCGCCGGGAGAAGGCGCGGGTATCTATGCATCTTGATATCGAGGGCCAGGGCTTGAATTACCGCATCAATGAAGTCGCGCAGTTTCCCCGCACCCCATCAGGCCCACAGTTTTCCATGTTTGCGGCCGCCGGCTTGTTTCTCGGGCTAGCCGCCCCTTTTGGCGCGGTGGCAGGGCTGCTGCAGGTTGATCCGCGAATTCGCGCGAGAAAACAGCTGGAAGAAGATATTGGCCTGCCTGTGCTGGTTGAAATTCCCCAGGTGCGAACGCCCTATGAGAAACGCAGGGATCGGAAGGTCACTGCTCTGATTGGTTTTTTTGCGGTGCTCACCATCGCGGCGTACGTGACCATCGTTGTGCTAGCTCAAATGGGAGTGATCTGATGCCGGAACACCAAAATGATCAGCCCGGATACGATTCCACCAAGCCGCAGGATGCTTCAGCTGAGCCAACCGAGACTGGCACCGAGGAGCATTCCTTCTGGCTGAAGCGGAAGGAGCGTTTGAAACAAGAACTCGATTTCCGTGATGACGAAGACTCACGGATGTTGGTACCCAGCTCTCTTGAATTGGGGCCCGGGGCGGTTGATAAATACGTAATCAGCAAGCAGATCGTGCGGATGCAGGAGCCCAGAAAGCTTACGCCCGATGATCTTGATGAACGGCGTATCATCTATCCTGAGTCCCGCAACCGGGCGCTTGTGAACCGCTTTCGTGACTTGCGAACCAAGCTTCTTGAGGTCTCCGGTGGCAACAACTTCACCCTGGTAGTCAGCGGCGCCAGTACCGAAGCCGGTTCCTCGTTTGTGGCCCTCAACCTGGCGGCGGCCTTTGCCTTTGACCAGGCGAAAACAGCATTAATCATCGACTGCAACCTGCGCGAGCCGTCTCTGCATTCCACTCTCGATGTTATGCCGGAAACCGGCCTGACCGATTTTCTGGAAGATCCGGATTACGACATCGCCCGGATTCTGTATCCGACGGGCATCCCTCGGCTACGACTAATCCCGGCCGGTAGCCGCCGGGAAACGCCGGCGGAATTCTTCACATCGTTCCGGATGAAGCAGTTTCTTCAGGCCATCCGGCGCCGGTATCCGGACCGTTTTATCGTACTGGACACGGCCCCGATATCAGATTCCCCCGATGCCCGAATCCTTACTGAGCTATGTGACTACGCCATGCTGGTGGTACCGCACGGCAGGATCTCGGCGGCAACGGCGGAACGGGCGGCAACGGCCTTTAACCCGGATAAATTCGTGGGAGCGGTGATCAATGGCTGATCAGCTGAGGGTAAGAAAGGCCGTTGCAGCGACAATCACGCCGCTGATGCTGGCAGCAGGTGCCTGTTCATTTCCGGCGTTTGCGCAAGCCGAGATTACGTTTGGCCTGGACAGTCGCTTTACCGACAATGCCCGTAAAGCTGAGGTCAATGAAGACAGCGATCTGGAGACCCGTACCTACCTGACTGCGGGTTACCAGACGGAGCCCGGGCGCTGTAACGCCGACTTCCTCGGCACCCTGGGTTACTCGTTCTGGCAGGATGAAACCTTTGATAACGAAAGCTTCGCCGAAATGAATTTTGAGGGTGATTGCAAGCTCGCCAATCAGCTCTACTGGGAAGCGAGCAACAACCTCAGGGAAGTCAATCAGGACACCCGCCAGAGTGATATCCCCGACAATCGTACCCGCAAAAACGTGTTCAGCACGGGCCCACGGTACCTTTGGCGCCTGAACGACACCAACTGGCTCAATTTGTCGGCGCGCTATGCAAATACGGAGTACGACGAGCCCGAGGAAACCGATAGCGAACGCTACACCGGCTCCATTGCCTGGAATCATCTGTTCAGCTCCACCTTTACCGGCGGCCTCAGCGTTTCCCATAGCCGGACAGAGTTCGACTACGGTGCCGAAGTTGATGTCAGCAGCGCCCAGATCACCTTCGAAAACCGGTGGGCCAGCACATCGCTTTCCGGGTCCGTAGGTGTGAGCGAGGTTGAAACGGATTACGCCAATACCAGCCAGTCAAGCGATGGGTTTGTCGGGGAGCTCAACCTGACCCGGCAGATCAATCCGACCACCGAATGGTACCTGAATGCCTCCCGTGAACTGACGGACCGAACGTCGACGCTCGATCTGCGTTTTGGCGAATTTGAATTCAACCTTAGGGAAAGCATTACCGTTGAGAACAGTGCGCTGGCATCCGGCTTTAAAAAAACGTTTTCTGACGCCTCATCGTTCAATCTCGACCTGTATGCCTATCGCTCGGATTATCTTGAAAGCGATGAAAGGGAAGACAAGGCCGGCATAAACGCCCGTTACTCCCGGCAGTTCTCGGAGCTTACCACCGGATATCTGGGGCTTGGTTTCGACCACCTGAACTATGAAAGTGACGACAGCCAGGACGAAGTCGCCCGGCTTGTGATCGGGGCCGAGCACCAGGCCACTCGGGATTTAAGCGTGTTGGCCAGGGTAGGGCACGACACCAAATCCAGCGATTTTGCCAGCCGGGAGTATGATGAGAACTGGGTGTTGGTGGGGTTGGAATACCGACTGAGGTGATCAACACAGGAAGTGTGAGGCTATGGCCATGAAAGAACCGAGACAGAACGCCCTGACAATTGATGTGGAAGATTACTTCCAGGTGGCCGCGTTGGCAGAGGCCGTTCGCTACGATGACTGGTCTTCCATGGATTATCGGGTTGAGGCGAATACAGATCGCATTCTGGCGCTATTCGAAAGGGCGGGCGTGAAGGCGACGTTTTTCACCCTTGGATGGGTGGCTGAGCGATCTCCGGAGCTGGTGAGACGGATAGCTGATCAAGGTCACGAAGTCGCCAGCCATGGCTACAGTCACCAATTGATTTACAACCAAACCCCCGAAGTTTTCGAGGAAGAAACCCGGCGTTCAAAGGCTATTCTTGAGGACATTCTTGGTGCGCCAGTAACGGGGTATCGCGCGGCGAGCTACTCTATCACCAACCAATCCCGATGGGCCCTGGATATCCTGGCTGAGCAGGGGTTTACCTGGGATTCCTCCATCTTTCCAGTACACCACGACCGCTACGGTATGCCGGGAACGCCGCGTTGGCCGCACCGTCTGACCACGGACAAAGGTTATGAGCTGGCCGAATTTCCGTTAAGTACGCTCAAGTTCCCGGGTTACACCCTGCCAATTGCGGGCGGTGGTTATTTCCGGCTGTTTCCATACTGGTTCAGTCGATACGGACTGGGCTCCATAAATCGGCTGGGAAGGCCGTTCGTTTTTTACCTTCATCCGTGGGAAGTAGACCCAGACCAACCGCGCCTGGATGTGAAGTGGTTCTCCCGTTTTCGCCATTACAACAACCTGGATGTGTGCGAACAGCGGTTAAGCCGGTTGTTGTCGGATTTCCGGTTTACCACCATGAGCCAGGTATTGGAGAGCGAAGGGATTCTTGAACCTTCATTGCACACGCCAGGCTCCAGCTCTGTGGCAGGAGTGGCATGATGGTCGCCGTTTTCTGGATATCTTTTCTGTTGTTGGCTTATATCTATTTTGGCTATCCCGTCTGTATCAAACTGCTGGCATCCGCACGACCTTTGCCCGTAAACAAAAGCGGCGCTTACCAGCCGAAAGTCTCGATTCTTATCGCCGCCTACAACGAGGCGAAAGACATTGAGGCTACACTCAGGAACAAGCTGGCGTTGGAATATCCCAGGGAGCAATTGGAGATCCTGGTGGTTTCCGATGAGTCGGAGGATGGGACCGACGAGATTGTCCAGGCGGTTGCCGCTGATGCGCCTTTCCCGGTCAAACTCTTTCGTCAGGTACCCCGTCAGGGCAAGACCGCGGGGCTCAACATGCTCAAACAGCATGCGGAAGGGGAGATCCTGGCGTTTTCGGATGCCAACTCCGAATGGGATCATCAAGCCCTGAAAGCACTGGTGAGTAACTTCAACGACCCGTCGGTGGGTTACGTAACCGGAAAAATGGTCTATGTGAACCCTGAGGGCGCGTTGATAGGCGACGGCTGCAGCGCTTACATGAAGTACGAGAACTGGCTCAGGGCACAGGAGACTCTGGTAGGCTCCGTGGTAGGCGTTGATGGTGGCATTGACGCCATGCGTAAAGAACTGCATTCCGAGCTGAATGCCGATCAGTTGCCGGATTTTGTTCAGCCACTCAAAGTGGTTGAGCAGGGGTACCGCGTTGTTTATGAACCTGGGGCGCTGCTCAAGGAAGAAGCGTTAAGCGATGGGGGCAGTGAATTCAGCATGCGGGTGCGGGTAAGCCTGCGTGCACTGTGGGCGCTCAAAGACATGAAACAGCTCATGAGCCCGGCCAACGATCCAGTGTTTGCCTGGCAGCTTATCTCCCACAAGCTGCTGCGCTACGCGGCCTTTGCACCCATGATAACCCTTGCGATTGCTGCCCTTTACCTGGCGCCGGTGAAAGGGTTGTATGCGTTAGCCGCGATAGGGTACGGCCTGTTTCTTTACTTCGCGTGGGCGGGCTATCAAAAAGAGAGCCGGGGGCAATCGCTTTCTACCGTGTATGCCCTGCCTTACTACTTCGTGTTGTTAAACCTTGCGTCCTTTAAGGCATTTGTCGCCTTCTCCAAGGGCGAGAAGAAGGTTGTCTGGAACCCAAGGAAGGGATAATGGCATTGCCCAACCTGGAAGCCTTGCTGGAGGAGAAAAAACTCCCCGGGCTTGATGGATTTCGAATGGTTGCCGTGATGGCCGTGGTACTGGCTCACTCAGGGGTAGGCACGCTGTTCTTTTCGGCACGCCATGGCGTGGCTGGCTTCTTCGTTCTGAGTGGGTTTTTGATTACCTGGCTCTTGCTAAAGGAGCATGCCAAAACGGGAACCGTTTCATTCAGAAAGTTTTATATGCGTCGGTCTCTTCGCATCTTCCCGGCTTACTACGCCTTCTTACTGGTATCGATTTCGTGGGATTTGTTCCGCGGAAATGACGACATCAAAGAAACCATAGTCCCCGGCTTGTTCTATTTTATGAACTACCACAACGCGCTGGAGGGACATTCGTCGTCGTCCATTGCGCATGTGTGGTCTCTGGCCATTGAAGAGCAGTTCTATCTGATCTGGCCGATGCTTTTCGTATTTCTGATGAGGCGCGGCCGAGAGTACGCGGTTGCTTTCCTGATTATTGCCAGTTTGGTTGTATTGGCCTGGCGCTCCTATTCCTACACCTACCTCGACTACGGACCATCCTACGCCTACAACGCGTTTGATACGCGATTTGATAACCTGGCTCTGGGATGCCTTTTGGCGTTTCTGGCGCAAAAGCCGCGTTGGCTGTCTGTGTTCAATAGCATCAGCAGCCGGTTCTGGATGCCTTTTATCCCCCTGGGCCTGTTGTTCCTGTCAAAAGAGTACGGCAGCGGCGATTATGCCTACGGCCCGGCGTTTACGGTTGATGCGTTGTTACTCGCGATTCTATTGCTGCAATTGATCAGGCTCAGCTCAGGGGCTTTCTGGGGCTGGATGAATCACCCTGTGTCGGTCTATCTCGGAGTTATATCCTACCCGATCTATCTGTGGCATGTATGGGGCCTGCAGGCCGGCGGCAAACTGAATTTTCTCCCCGAGTGGTTACAGCTCCTGGCTGGCGTGATTCTCAGTGGTGTGCTTGCCTCAGCGTCTTACCATTTTCTCGAAAAACGATTCCTGCGATTAAAGCACCGCTATGAGGTAGTGGGAGCAAAGCCTGGACGCTCACCGAAGGCGGGTAATCCATCCGGAATGGAGAGCCTCGCGGCCAGGGAGCGTTCCAGTTGAAGGTATTGCACCTGATTGATAGTGGCGGCCTGTACGGCGCAGAGCGAATGCTGTTGGCTCTGGTAGCAGAGCAAATCAAACAGGGGCTGGAGCCCATGATTCTCAGTGCCGGTGAGCAAGGGATTCACCAAAAGCCGCTTGAGATCGAGGCTGAGAAACTGGGATTGCCGTTTGTAGTTTGGCGAATGACTCCGGGCTTGAACTACTCGGAAACTCGGAAAATCTGTGAGTGGGCTGAGCATTGGGGTGTCGACCTGGTGCATTCCCACGGGTACAAGTTCAATATTCTGATGTCTCTCTTTGGTCGGTTTAGTCGGAAGGTTCCCGTTGTGAGTACCTTACACGGGTACGTTCACGCGCGTCGCTTTTCAAGGATGTGGGTATATGAATTGCTTGATCGACTGGCTATCAGTCGATTGGATGGAGTGGTCATGGTTGGCGCGGCGATGAAGAAGGAACTATCAACGGGCCTGATTCGCCCCCGTCGCCTCACGACAATAAGAAACGGACTGCCGGTAGACGACACTCAGCGCAAGGCATCTGAACCCTTGCCAGAGGCGCTGGAAGAGTTTTTTAGCACCCATGAGCAGGTGATTCTGGGGGTTGGTCGTCTATCGAACGAAAAGGGCTTCAGTCATCTTATTGATAGCTTCCGTGTGATCAAACAATCTGCTACTAAAGCTGGATTGCTGATTGTTGGCGATGGAATGCTGCGTAAGGATCTGGAAGACCAGGTTGCACGTCTCGGTCTTGGCAGCGATGTCTGCTTGCCCGGGTATTGCGACAATGTGCCTGCTTTGATGGCGCGCTCGTCTGCATTGGTTATTTCCTCGTCTACCGAGGGCTTGCCGATCACCTTGCTCGAAGCGATGGCTGTCCGCCTGCCCGTTGTATCTACCGATGTTGGCGAGATCCCGTTTGTTCTGGATGAAGGGGATAGCGGCGTTCTGGTAACGGATCCTGCTTCAGAGTTGGTTGATGCCATAGAACTCGTGCTCAACGAGACAGAGGCCACTCATCGGAAAACTGAGCACGCTTTTCATAAAGTCTCCGGAGAGTTGTCTGCAAGATCAATGGCCGAACAGTATCTGCGCGTATATAACGGGGTGGTGGCAT
The DNA here is from genome assembly GCF_049943275.1 of Marinobacter sp. VGCF2001. Taxonomy (NCBI): domain Bacteria; kingdom Pseudomonadati; phylum Pseudomonadota; class Gammaproteobacteria; order Pseudomonadales; family Marinobacteraceae; genus Marinobacter; species Marinobacter sp. VGCF2001. The sequence goes on along the minus strand of NZ_JBNFVX010000001.1, from coordinate 302,666 downwards.
CTTGAAGGCTTTGTTCTTTTTTCGGTATGTCTTGGCGCGCTTAACCTACCTGGTTCTGCGGCTTCCTGTTTCCAGGTTTCAGGCTGAAGTAGAGGAGCTTTGGGGATTAGAGCCAAACGAAAGACTGCAGCGGCTGTCTTGTATACTCAACAAGAATCAGCCTAAAGATGCCCAGGGTGTGGCAGTGCATTCTCTGTCGGAATTGCCGGATAGACCGCCAATGAGCAAGGCTGATCTCAGGGCAATGTCCGCTGCCAGCAGCACTGTGGCATCGAGTTTTTCCCGGCACACGGCGGGTACTACCGGAGAGCCAACACATATTTCTCTGTCCAGAACTGAGCTGGCGCAGATGCTTGCCGTCAGGGCGTATTGCTATAACAAGCACGGTCTGAAACTGGGTCAGAGAGAAGCGCGAGTATGGGGTAGGGCAGCCAATTCCCTAACGGCAAAGATCCGCGATTTTTTGTTGAACCGTAAGGTGTTCTACCCGGCGGAGGATGGTGCTGCAGAAACGGTTGAAAAACTGGTCAAGTGGAGCCCTGAGTATCTGTATGGATATACGTCGCTCATCCTTGAGGCCGCGCAGATTGCGCAAAAGAAGGGACTTAAGCCAAGGGGCGTAAAAGCCGTGATCTGCACGGCGGAGTCGATCCTGCCCGCGCAGAAGAAGTTTATCGCAGAGGTGTTTGGAGCTCCGGTTTTTGAGGAATATGGGTCCACCGAGTTTGATGTCATCGCCTTTGAATGCTCAAGAGGACATTTGCACTTGGTAAATCCCTGGCTTTGGGTTGAGGAAGAAGACACGGTGTTGATCACGGATGTCTCTCGCAAATCTCAAAGTGTCGTTCGTTATCAGCTGGGAGATGCAGTTAGCCTTGCCAAGGCTGATTGTAGTGAGTTGGGTTCGATGTGCTCGATCGAAGAGCTGCGTGGACGTACAGCTCAGCAGTTTGCTTATATCAATCCGAAGCAAAAATTTCACGCTGTCGTATTTGGAAGAGTCCTTGACTCTTATATGCGGAATTTCAATGATTGTTTTAGATTTACAATCAGGCAAAAGGAATATAACTCGTTTTATTTTTATCTATCTGAACAGCCATTGCTTGGAATGAGGCATTTTAGAAGCTGGATAAGTTCAGAGCTAATAACCAAACTCGAATTACAGCAAGATTTGAATATCGTCGTTTCATGCGATAATACCAAAGCTGGGCGTGAAAAATTCACCTACTTTGTACAAGAGATAAAATCTTAGATTTTTTATATTAAGATTACAATAATTTTATTCTAAGCAATAATTTATGAGTTGATACAAATAATGAAGAATATATGGATAACTTGGGAAGATCATCGGCGCTCACGAGAGTTGGCAGAGTCTTTTGATGCAGAATATATCTTTGTAAAATCTCCAAAAAACCGATTGGCAAAATATATTTATTCAACTGTTCTTACATTATATCTGATCGCTCGAAAGAGGCCTGATAATGTTTTTTGTCAGAACCCGTCGGTAATGCTTGCCTATGTTGTTGTTTTAATGAAAAAATTCTTTCGCTATAAAGCAATTGTTGATAGGCATTCAAATTTTAAGATTGATAAATTGGATGATGGAAGCCTTAAATGGAGAATTTTTCACTACTTGAGCAACTACTCGTTGTCTAATGCAGATATTACAATAGTGACAAATGACTACGCAAAAGATTATATTTCATCATTAGCGAGAAGCGTTGCCATTTTACCGGACCGAATTCCCAGGATCGAATGTAAGGCTTGCTCTGAAAAGTTTGAAGTTGATGTCGCCGAGAAAAAAAAGGTTCTTTTTGTCACTACATTTGATGATGATGAGCCAATAAATGAGATGCTAGAAGCGGCGAAAAGCTTAGATTCGGTTAGCGTTTATCTTACCGGAAACTACAAAAAAAAGTTTTCTGAATCTGAAGTAATTGAGTTCAAAAGGCATGACATAATTTTCACAGGATTTGTTCCAAATTCGGTTTATGAAACGTTGCTTTGTGAGTCGGATTTGGTGGTTGTTCTTACTGACAAAGATCTAATTTTGAATTGTGGTGCTTACGAAGCTTTATCGCTAAATAAGCCGTTAATACTAAGCAATACCAAAACCCTCAAGTCCTACTTTGGAGGTCCAGGAATAATTTATGTAAATAATTCTAGATTGGATATCTTGGGCGGTATAAACGAAGCATTGTCTTCTTTGGATGTCATGAAAAGTAATATAGTGGAGCGAAGAAAAGAGATTGATAAAGATTGGCAGTCCAAGAAAGATGATCTGATGAGTCTTATTCATCATTAGTATGGTTCTATATAAAGAATTTTTGACTATAGATAATTGTGATAAAGCTTCCGGACTAAAGCAATGAGCCTCTACTATAATTATTCAACCACGATAGGAGGATTCGAAATGGCTAGTTCGGTATCAAAACGTGTTAGTGCTCTAGTTGCTGGGCTAACTGTAATTTCTCTTGGATGCCTTGGTACTGCCGTCTACGCGGCGCCAAGTATAGGTTCAGTTGTAGCTGAGAGAGTATCAGATGACGTCTTTCGCGTCAGGGTTCAAGGGGCGGGCTTCACTGAGAAAACAGATGGCAACCCGGTTCTCTACGATCATGTTGACGTCACTTGGGAGAACGGTAAACCAAATTTTCATCAGTCCCAGTTTAAAGATGGCCAGGTGGTGCAAAGACAGGACTTAGATCCGAATACGATTTGGGCGAAGCCTTCACTTCCTAACGATGACAATACGGGGATGTTGGTAGTTAAGTCGAAAGCACACCGGACATCCAACGGCGTTGCTCATTATTTCGGTAAAGGTGGTGATAATTACCTCGGATGGCCGATGGCGAGTGGGGGAGAAACTATAAATTACAGTTCCCGCAGTATGTATGCTTCATTTTGGATAAAACTCCCGTACGACATGGCTCGTTACTATGCTATTCCGGGTTCTCGAGAGTCATACCGGTTTATAGACGGAGGTGATGGCAGTTATGGGGAGGGTATAAAGATATCAGGACTCGACGGTACAGGAAAAATCATACGCTACAAGTCCGACTTAGGTAATCAAGAATACGGCTGGCTGTTTTTTGAGCCGCCCGAAGGTGTCAGCACGCACGACATGCTAGGCCAGCAAATAGTTGGCCTGGAGTCAGGTGCATCTACCATATTCCCGTCATCGCCATCGAATAATAAGTTTGATGATTTTGGGTATATACCGCCTAGGGGCAAGTATGCAAGATTCTGGAGTGACTCAAGCGGAAAAGGGTATGGCTTCGCTTTAGGTAATATCAGCTGGGCCGGTCATGGATTGTCGTTGTGGTCTAATGAGTACGGGAGCGTCTCTGCAGAACCCGGACGATGGAATCTGGTTGAAGTTGAGATTAGCTTGGGAAATAGTGAAGGAACGATTCCTCCGCGGCTAGCGGTATACATGAACGGCCAAACTTTCGTAAGGTCTGATGATAAATGGGAGCAAGAAATTTTAAATGTCAATTTTGATGATAGTTCAGGGCTAACAATTGCTCTTTTGGGGATTAATGACTTTATGTCCGTTCCCTTTTCCGTTGAGGTTGACGATATATACTTAGATAAATCTTTGCATCGCGTAAAAATTTGTAACGTTAGTGATTACACTCTTTATCGTCAAGGCAAAGGTACTTGCGAAGTTCAAAGAACAACTCGCTGGACTGATACTGAAGTAGTTTTTGAAAAGTATCTTGGTGCTTTGGATGGTAATGACAATTATTATATTTATATTTTTGATAAACTTGGTCATTTTAATCAGAAGGGCGTATTAATTGGGGCCAAAAACGTTCCGCCTAGCCCAATTGAAAGCATTGAAATTAATTGATTAGAGTATGGTAGACGAGTGTATCCAACCCCGCGGCGCTCTAGGAAATGACGGAACTTGAGGGGCGTGGCTTCGCACGGAAACCGGTCCAAGTTCCGGTCGGCGGACTTACGCATAGATACGATCTCTTACGGGGCATCTTCCATAGCCGGGTCGCTGAGGTATTAGCACAACTGCATGCAGTGAACGCGGAGCATCGTAGGCAGCGGTTAATGGTGGGCTACCTTTTACCTCACCTGTTTCCCGGGGATCAGCTTGTCCATCCGTTCCAAAAAAAAATCTTGCAGCGGGTTTTGCGTTTCTTGGTCTGGTACTGGACTTCGGAGAAGATGGTCTGATCCATGGCGCCACTGAATTCTATGCGGTTGACAGTGGCCGTGTTATTCCTGATTTTGAGATTTATTCATAGTTTTCCTAGACTCGATTGCGTCGATAGGAAATAACGCAGGCCAAGAAACGCTTCAGAACATATATTTATCAGAAATTTATATGAATAATACTATTCAGTGGATTGTTATCAGTGACGTACCGAATTATGAAGCTCTTAGTTACTATGAAATACAGCGTTTAGTCGGCTGGAACGAGAATCCAACTTAGCTCTCTGTAGACTTTTGGGTATAGGATCGTACATTTTACCTTTATCTTTACGTATTTGATGAAAATGGTAGTCCAAGCCAGGAACGCTTTGCGTTGTGTGAAAGTTTCGATTGCCCTTCGCGACGTAATTTTATTAATTTGTAGGTAAACTGAGTTGTAATCTTCCCGCCTTTCGACGCATGTTCGTTCAGGAGAACTTGAAATGATAAATAAATTAAAGCGGGAGTTGTTTAACCTCGCTCGCGAATCAGATCTCGCCGGTTGGCTATTTCTGGTTCGTATGATCTGGAGTCGTGTTGCTAGCGTTTCGCGGGCGGGAGGTAGTTTCAGGCTTAATCAGCTTGCGGGCTCTTTAGGTTACTTTCCTGGGAACCGCCGCCATAAACGTCAGCTATCTGAAGCGCTGGATATTGCCTGCTCAGTCAATCGTTCTGTTAAGGAAGCGAAACCAGTATCGCTTAGTTACTGCGCGGTATTGAAGCCCTTTATCTCGGAGTCTGAAAAGGGCATATTGTTGGTTTCGTTCGAGAACCAGTTGGCGAAGTTGCTCGACTCCGGTCGTATTGATGACGTTCTTGCTCGCTATCATCTGGTTTTTATCCCTTCTTGGAGTGGTCTGTACTCTAAAGAATTATTCAGATTAGTCGCTGCTGCAGGCCAAGAACCTGTTTTCGTCTTGCCAGTTCATAGTCATGAGCGAGAGTTGGTTACGACGCTTGGTAGTAATTGCCACTCGCTTCCGTTTAACGCAGCCAGTTGGGTTAATTCTGATTTTTTTGAAAGGCCGGCTCAAGAAAGAGATATTGATTGCCTGATGGTTGCCAACTTCGCCAGTTTCAAAAGGCACTGGCTGTTATTCAAGGCATTAAAGGAGTTGCCCGAGGATATTCGGGTAACTTGTGTTGGCGTTCCTTTGGGTTCCCGAACAGCCGAGAGCATCCGCCAGGAGGCAGCGGAATACGGAGTATTAGGTCAGGTAACAATTGTCGAGGATCCTAGCCAGGAGGAACTGAGGCGATATTTTCGAAGGGCAAAAATGTTTTGCGCAATGTCTTACCGCGAAGGCTCGTTTATTGCTGTTGCGGAGTCTTTGATGTCTGGCACGCCTGTTCTCATGTTTCGCAAGGCACATATCGGTACAAAGAGTCTCATCAATGAAAGGACTGGTGCGCTGGTGAAGTCTGTCAGAGAGTTGCGGAAGAAAATATTGGAGTACAGGAACTTTGAAGGGCACGATCAGGTTCGTCAGATTGCTATAGAGAATATCAGTGGACAGGCTAATTCTCGTAAACTTAACAGCATGCTCCGGGACTGGTCAAACAGCAATGGCAAGGCCTGGTCGGTTGGCGTAGAACCATTCTACAGTCAGCGACTGGACTTTTATTACTTTAGTGATGAAAGCTGTGATCGTCTCGTAAACGACTATAAGTATCTGTCTGAGCTAGGTATTGGATTTCCGAGGCACTCCTGACGCCATTCAATTGGCGCACTTTGTCTATACATCGTTTGCAGAGTGGTTCAGGTTGTATCAGAATGTAACTTTGGGTCATTGATTACTCGGTATCAATTGAGCTCCTATCAGTTTGCGACCTACGAACATCAAGGTATTTTCCATGGATCAGGATTCGCTTCCCGTAGTTTCGGTTATAACTCCATCATTCAACCGAGTTGATTTGCTCCCCGCCACGTTAGATTCTGTACTTTCTCAAAGTTACCGGCAGTTTGAGTACATAGTCGTTGACGACGGGTCTACCGATGGAACTTGGGAGTGGCTCAACCGCATCGACGATCCGCGAGTGAAGGTCTTCACTCATACAAATAGGAAGAACCGCGGGCAGTCAGCGTCAATCAATCTAGGATTACGCCATGCCAGTGGGCGATATGTTGTAATCCTTGACAGCGATGACCTTCTTGCCCAAGGAGCGCTTGCAGGCCACGTTGAAGTGCTGGATAAAAACCCGTCGGTTGGTATGGTTTATGGTCAGGGGTACGCTGTTGACGAGGGGGCGGCGAGGCTCTATCAGCTTTTTCCCTCGACCCATCAGGAGGAAAGTGACCCCAATCGACTTTTACTCGATTGCTACATAGTGTCCCCCGGGCTTTGCATGTTCCGAAAAAGCGTGATTTCCAAGGTTGGACAACTAGAAGAGACCTTTAGGGCGGCTCAGGATCACGACTTTGTGCTGCGGATCGCAGAGGTATCCCAGATCGCATATTCCGGCGTTGAATGTTTTTATTACAGAAAGCACGGTGGAACGATTAGCGCAAATGGAAAGCTGACTCGCTGGCAGAATGGATTCAAAATCCTTGAGCGGGCGGCGGCTCGGTATCCATATCCACGTTCTACGCTGCGGAGGCGCCGAGCCGTATTGTATTTCCGATTAGGGCAGGTTTACTTTGAAAAACGGATGTACGTAAAGGCAATTTTCTCCTTCCTGACTTGTTCACTATTGGACCCAAGAAGAGCAATCGATGTAGGGCTAAAAGGTGCTAAGCGCCCCGAGATGAGCGTTTCGACTATTCATGAGTAGCTCTACGCCACCAACACCTATTCTATTTGTAATTGATTTTTTTCGTAATCCCCATGCTGGCACGGAAGGGCAGTTATACCAATTAATCACTGGGCTTGATAGGCGACGGTTTGAACCAACTCTTCTAGTGTTCAAGCCCTCCGAATACCTAGATTCGGCCGAGTTCCCGTGTGCGGTGAAGGTGCTTGGGCATAGTCGTTTGCTATCTATTAAAACTTGGTTAAGTTTGTGGGTGGCTGCCAAAAAATTCCGTTCGGAAGGAGGTCGGGTAGCCCATGTTTTTTTTAATGATCCATCGGTAATCTGTCCTCCGGTTTTCGGAATGCTGGGCATCCAAACCATTATCTCCCGCCGGGACATGGGTTATTGGTACACACGAAAATATCTGGCGATGTTGAATCTTAGTGGACGATTTGCTGCTTTGGCTATCACTAATAGCCAAGCGGTGAGGAAAGTTACTGTCGAACATGAGCCATTTGATCTGACAAGCACTCATGTGATTTATAACGGCTATGTATTTGAGGAGAGGCAGCCGGAGATACCTGTTGATCTAAAGGAATTGCGTCGGATGTATCCAGAAGCAGTATTTGCCGTAATCGTTGCTAACATCCGGCCTATAAAACGGTTGGAAGACGCAGTGCGAGCTTTGGGGGCGTTGCCAGGGGAAATTCCGGCTTTACATCTGGTCATTATTGGAGATGGAGATCCAAAGGCACTCAAGGCGACATCAAAAGAGCTGGGCGTTGAGGGGCGCGTTCACTTTTTGGGAGCGAGACGTGATGTAAAGGAGTGTCTTACCGGGCTTGATATAGGCTTGTTATGTTCCGATTCCGAAGGTTTTTCTAATTCATTGGTGGAGTATATGCAGGCTGGCTTAGCGGTTGTATGCAGCGCGGTGGGAGGTAACCCGGAAGCGATAACTCACGGAGAAACCGGGCTTTTGTATACGTGTGGTAATTTGGATGAATTGGCTTTTTGCCTTGAAAAACTGGTAACGGATGGTGAGCTCCGTGAACGTTTAGGGAAAAATGCGAAATCTACCGCAAGACAACGCTTCAGTATGGAAACGATGGTTCAGCAGCATCAGGAACTTTATGACTCCCTGCTGAACAAGGAGTAATGCAGTATGGGCTTGTTCTCCAAAACCATTCGCACGCTGGGACCTTGGGGTGGTTATCAATTAGCCAGGCAGATCTGCCGGACGCAGCCACGCATTTTAATGTATCACCGGTTCTCCAATCCGCCAGTTAAAGATTGGGCAAGCCCAAAGTACTTTGAGCAGCAGGTTCGACACATCAAGGAGAACTATAACTCCTTTTCCTTGGTGGGCTTGATGCAGTACAAACGTGAGCATGGGCACATGCCACGTCACGCCGTTGTCATCACTGTTGATGACGGATATCGCGATTTCTATCATTATGCGTACCCAATCCTCAGAAAATATCAGGTTCCCGCTACACTGTTTGTTACCACCGGCTTTATAGACCGTAGACTTTGGCTCTGGCCAGACAAGATTACTTGGCTCTTGAGCCAGGTCGATCGTATTCCGGAAGCAATAAAGATTGGCTCTTTTCGGAGTGGAGCTGGAGAAGTTAATTTCGAAACTCGTCCGTTATACTGGAAACAATGGATCCATCACGCACTGTCCTTACCTGACGTTGAAAAGCATTTTTTTATTGACCAGCTTGCTTCTGGGCTAGGAAAAACTTTCCCTGATTCCATTCCCCCTGAATTCGAACCAGTGAACTGGCTTGAGCTTTCAGAAATGCAGGATAATGGCATTGAGATTGGCGGACACACTGTTACTCATCCGTCGCTTGGGCGAGTAACCAAATCTCAGGCGAGAGAGGAAATATTTGGTTGCCGAGACGCCTTGAATGCTAGACTGGGAGGTCGATGTCGAACGTTTTGCTATCCAAATGGGCAGCCCTCCGATTTCCGGGATTTTTTGCCTGGCCTTGTCCAAGAAGCAGGGTTTCTTGGTGCTGTAACTGCCTTTCCGGATGCATTCGGAACCCGTGAGCCTATGCTCATGCGACGCCATGTTAGTGGTGATGACATGTTTCAGTTTTTCAAGTCTGTTTCTGGCGTCGAGTTAATAGGGTTGAGGCTTCGGAAAGAAGTTCGTATGGGGTTGAGTGGTGCGGTGTCTGGTTATGCCGGGTAAGGTGGTAACTACACCGCAGCAGGCAAAAGTATCTGATCAGGTGGTCAGCTCCTTTACGTTTGTCTTTTTTCTATATTTTACTTTGGATTTTTTCCTTCGCTTTTCAGTTCGGATACCAGGCTATTCAAGTCTCCGCCCTACATTGGTGGCTGTGGTTGTTCTGGCGCTATCTCTATTCTTACAGCGTGAAAAACTGGTTGAGAAGTTTCAGCATCCTATTTTCAAGCCTATATTTGTCTTGCTTGCCTACATAGTGATAAGCCTGCCTCTTGTGGAGTGGCCAGGTAGCGTTATCCGGAATAACTTGGATCCTTTTGTTAAAGCTATTGTCTTTTTATTTTTTACTGCGCTGATTGTAGATACTCGGAAAAGGCTGGTCTGGTTTATTGTTATATTCGTTTTTTGTCAGGTAGTTCGGGTACTTGAGCCGCTATATTTGAATTTGACCCAGGGATACTGGGGTAGCTCAACCTATTTAAGTACCAACGAGTTTGCTAACCGACTTGCCGGCGCTCCGACTGATGTGATCAATCCTAACGAGCTCGGGTTTGTGATCGTTACGGTAATTCCGTTTTTACACTATCTCCTATGGACCGGAAGGTGGAGGCTTAAAGTTTTTTACCTGATTTTGATGCCGTTATTGTTATATGCCCTGATTTTGACTATGTCGCGTGGTGCGTTTCTTGCTTTGATGGTCGTCAGCTTTTTTATTTTCAAGGAATCACGACACAAGACTGCTCTTGTTGGAGTGGCCGTAATGGCGATTGTGACAGCGTTTTCCGTAATGACGCCCGTCCAGAAGGAACGCTATCTTTCGATTATTGACCGTGATGTTGAAGGCGGCGCATCCGCCGAAGGTCGTATTCAAGGGATGATCCAGGAGTTCCGGCTTGGGCTGAGTCGGCCTGTTGTGGGGCATGGACTTGGCACAACGGGTGAGGCGAAAGCACATAAACTGGGTCGACGCCAGGCAAGTCACAATCTATATGCTGAGCTGTTAATTGAGATCGGGTTTATCGGGTTTGCAATATTCATGGTCTTTTTATTTCGTGCCTTCAGGCAGCTGAAATGTCTTCAAATAGAGTTTGGCCGAACCGCTAGGACAAAAGTTTCCTTCTATGAAAACCTTAATAAAGTACTTATCTGTTTGTTTTGGATGTACGCAGTCTACAGCATTAACTATTGGGGTTTGTCTCAGTACTACTGGTACTTGTTCGGCGGTCTGACTATCGCATTGGGCCGTTTAGCGATGTTACAAAAGTCGATCCCTATGAGAGAGGCTGGTGCCATTGAAGAAATCAGTGAAAATGGGCGTTTCACTCTAGCAGAAAAACTTCGTAATGGTCGGCACTATTTCAGCTGATGTGATGCTAGATTATGAAAGACTTCATGAAATTACGGACTATTACAGTGTGAACGTACCACACCAGCACTGAATTTTGTTTTATAAAAGGATTTATTGATGAGAGTTTTAGTTTTTGCCAGGCATCCGAGCGGTGGAATTAGGACGTATTTTTCTTACGTATATGGCGATAAATCTCTGCGAGATAACAGCTTTAACCTAGTAACACCTGAGTCCGAGGCGCTTCGAACACTTGTAGGGCCATTAGCTAATGTTAAAGTATCTGCTCAGCCTTCAGATAACCTGGTTATGTTATTCCTCGCGCTCTTGAAACAGGTAGTAAAGGTCAGGCCGGCAATAGTCCACTCCCACGGGTTTACAGCGGGACTGATTGCGGCTTTGCCGCTTCGTATACTCCGTATACCTCATGTCATAACGACTCACGATGTATTTATGCCGGGACAGTTCCAAGGTCTGGTGGGAAAGTTGAAGAAACGGATAATGGCTAGCCTGTTCTCCTTAGCAGATGTCATAAATCCGGTGGGTGAGGACGCGGCTTTGAATTTTATAGATACCTTTCCCATTTTGGGTTCCCGCGGACGCGTGAAGGAGATTCGGAATGGAATTAAAGCTGAGGCTTTTATAGGGAATAGTGTCAGGAATCTCCGCAACGAGGCCGGTATTCCTCCCGATGCTCTTGTTATCGGTTTTTTTGGGCGGTTCATGGCTCAAAAGGGGTTTGGCCTATTGGTCAATGCTGTCGAGAGTTTGAATCGCGAGGGTATTGGAAAGCCAGTTCACGTATGCTGTTTTGGTTGGGGTGGTTTTATTAGAGAGGAGCAGGCCGACATTCGGTCCCGGGATTTGGAGCCATTCTTCCATTTCTTCCCAGCGACAGATTTGATGTCGGAGGCCATACGAGGTGTAGATGTTGTTGTGATGCCGTCAAAATGGGAGGCGTGCCCGCTTTTACCGATGGAAGTGATGGTATCTGGTCGACCATTCATTGCATCCAACTGTATCGGAATGAAGGAAGTGGTCGCCGATTCTCCTGCACTCGTATTCGAGGTCGGATCACTGGACGGACTTCTTGATAAGATCCGCTTATTTGTAGCGGATCAGAACTTCTTTCAGCTTGAGTCGGATAGATTCAGACAAGAAGCCGCTTCGAGATTTGATGTCAGCCAAACCGCAGGTGAATTGGCGCACCTTTATAAAGGGGTTTTGATGAAGCCGGAGTCCGATAGGTGATTCGGACTTTATTGGTCAATACCGGCTCAAATATCTTGGTGATGATCGTTAAATTGGTCATTACTTTCATTATGACCCCAATATTTGTCCATAATCTGGGCGAATACGATTACGGCCTTTGGGAAATGATCGGAGCGGTTATCGGCTACATGGGTATACTTGATCTTGGCCTTCGCCCCGCTATCAGCCGTTATGCCGCCAAGCATCTGGCAGAGAGAAATGAAACCGCGCTTCAGGCTGTATACATGTCGGCGCTTGTCTTCATGGCCTTGGTTGGTTTGCTACTGTTTTTGTTCTTTTTCTCCTGGGGATATTGGTTCGGGGGGGCGTTGGCGCCCGAGGGTGCGCCTCATCAAAAGTACCAGTTATTTTTGATAATTATTGGCGCTTATCTATTGATTGCCTTCCCCGGATATGTGGCAGAAAGTTACCTTGAGGGTTTTCAGAAGTACTACCTGAAAAACAACATTACTATCGTGAATTCCGTAATCGGAGGTGTTTTGTTGTATACCCTGATTACACCGGAAAATGGGTTGGTGCTTCTCGCGGGTATTAATGCGATCGGTCTTACTGTGAAGTATCTGCTGTTTATGTGGATTCTTTCGCGCCCAGCCTACGGTGCCATTCGCGCCCAGTGGAAGACGTTTTCTTGGACGAGGCTGAAGGAGCTTATCGTCTTCGGCTTTAAGTCGTTTGTTCAGGGTATAGCAACACGTGTTGAGAATGCGACAGACGTTCTGGTCATCGGCTTAATTCTGGGGCCGGCAGCTGTGCCATTCTACAGCATACCCGCAAACCTGACGCAGCATATACGAGGTTTGGGATGGACGTTAACCCATGCCTTTATGCCTTTGTTTAGTGGCCTCAGTGCTAAGGATGAGTATGAGACAATTCGGCAAGTTTTTCTTATTTCATCCCGTTACGTCGTCTGTGTGCTTTTTGCTATGGGGACCGGCGCTTTACTACTTGGCGCGCCATTTATTTCAGTTTGGCTAGGCCCCGAGTTTGGTGAAAAAGCTAAGTGGCTCATCTTGTTTCTGGTCTTTTTTACGATATTGCCGTTCATAAATCCTTTTGCCAGCCGTTACCTCACGGCTATTAATAAGCATGGAATTTTTGCTCGCCTTACGCCATTGGCAGCATTGCTTAATATCGGGCTAAGCCTTGTGCTGGTCCATCCATTTGGACTTGAGGGAGTTGCCTTTGCCTCCGTCGTCCCGGGGCTGATTTTTGTGCCGCTGTATCTTCGGTACACCTGTCGGCACCTGGATTTGCCGGTTAGGCAATATCTCCGGGCGTCTGTGCTGCCGGCGTTTGTACCGGCCGGTTTGATGGCTTTGATTATCCTGGGACTTGGCGAATATCTGGTGTACGACTCGTATGGTCATATTTTGCTAGGCGCTATATTGGGAAGTGTGGGTTGGTTAGCGGCCTTCTGGTTGCTGGTGTTGAATCGGGAAGAGCGAGACTACGTGGGCGCTCGATTGACTCGCATTGCAGGAAGGAACTAATCCATGTGCGGTTTTGCAGGATTCGTAAACAGGGATGTGGGTCGAGGGCCCGAAACGACGCTGGAACGTATGGGTGAGGCTATCATTCACCGGGGCCCAGACGACGCCGGAGTTTGGGTGAGGGCCGAGCTTGGTGTTGGTCTGGTGCACAGGCGGCTGGCCATTCAGGATCTGTCACCGGCGGGTGCGCAGCCGATGGCGTCAGCGAGCGGGCGCTTTGTTATTGCCTTCAATGGGGAAATCTATAACTTTCGGCAGCTGCGAGCAGAGCTTGAAAAGGAGGGATGCACCTTTCGGGGCCACTCAGACACGGAAGTGATGCTCCACGCAATTGAGCGTTGGGGGTTGGAAGAGAGTCTGCCGAAGTTTTCGGGAATGTTTGCTTTTGCGCTGGTGGATCTGAAAAGCCGGGATCTGATTCTGGCCCGAGATCGAATGGGTGAAAAGCCACTGTATTATGGATGGCAAGGCAACACTCTGTTGTTTGGTTCGGAGCTCAAGGCGCTTCGGGTACATCCTGCATGGCAAGGCGGTGTAGAGCCTGGGGCGCTGGCGCTGTTGCTCCGGCACAACGTGATACCAGCACCGATCAGTATTCACAAAGGGATTTTAAAACTACCGCCTGCCTCGCTGGTTCGTTTTCCTCTTGATGGATCCTCACCGGGTACGTTACCGGAACCGCAACGCTACTGGTGCCTTGAGGATTGCTTTACAGAGAGCCGGGCGCCGGAAAGCTTTGAGGCTGCCAGTGACCAGTTGGAGGCTTTACTCGGGAACGTGATCGAAGACCAGATGGTATCGGACGTTCCTTTAGGTGCTTTTCTCTCCGGCGGTATCGACTCTTCCACCGTGGTTGCACTTATGCAAGCCCGTGCAAGCCAGAACGTGAGAACGTTCAGTATTGGCTTTGATGAGCCGGGCTTCAATGAGGCAGAGCATGCTGCAGAGGTTGCCCGTCATCTGGGAACCGAACACACGGAGTTGTACGTAACTCCCGAGGATGCGCTTGACCTCGTGCCACGGTTGCCAGATCTATACGACGAGCCTTTCGCGGATTCCTCGCAGCTGCCTACTTTTCTTGTCAGCGAGATGACCCGAAAACATGTCACGGTGGCGCTGTCTGGCGACGGCGGCGATGAGCTTTTTTGCGGTTACTCCCGATATCCGTCGGTTCATAAACGTTGGCAGGTGCGAAACGGTGTTGGCGGTGCTGCCCGACGTTTGCTCACTCGTTTGCCAGAGGGCCTAACTGCGCATGTCATTCGGTCACTAATACCTTCGCAGCGTGGGCGCTCGGCTCTGGCGATTCGCCATCGACTGAAAGCGGAGCGAGCGTTGGCCTCGTCTGCCAGTCTCTCGGAATTCTACCGCCAATCGGTGTCTTTCTGGACCGAGCCAGAATGTTTCCTGAGCAATGTTAATGAGCCGCTCTACGGTTTGAGCGGGAATCTTCCGAATGTCATTCCTCAAGACAGCCTTATAACTCTCATGTGGCGCGATCTGAATTGGTACCTGCCAGATGACATTCTGGTTAAGGTGGATAGGGCGGCCATGGCTTGCAGCCTTGAGACCCGGATACCGATGTTGGATCCCAGCGTGGTTGCCTTCGCGCTATCTTTGCCGTTGAGCTATAACCTGAAAGGCGGCATTGGCAAACAGGTACTGCGAAGTGTGCTCTACCGACATGTGCCTCAGTCGATGGTTGACAGGCCGAAACAGGGTTTTGCAGTGCCGGTGGGACAATGGCTTAGAGGTCCATTACGTCCTTGGGCCGAGTCATTGTTGCAGCCCTCGGTGTTCGATAAGCAGGATTACCTTGATCGTTTGGTCGTTCATGCCTATTGGCAAGAACATCTTAAAGGACGGGAAGATTATTCCGCAGAATTATGGGGCATTCTGATGTTTCTTGCCTGGCTGGAGCGTACCGGTGGTTGACATTAAACCCTACGAAGAGCACCGACACAGGGAGCAGGTACTCAATCTTTTCTCTGATGTAGCGTTCAAGCGTGATATCTGGGATTACCAGTTTCTGGATAATCCCGGGGCTCGGGCTCGGGGCTTTGCCCCCGTGGTGGCAGAAGAAGAAGGCTCCGTTGTCGGGTTCAATGCTGTGGTTCCCGTGTCCATATTGTGGGAGGGCAGGCCTACTTCTGCGATGTGGAGCTGCGATTTCAAGGTTAACCAAGGCCTGCGAGGAAAGGGCATTGGTAGGCTGATCAAGGTGGAGCTTGCGCAGCGTTCCCCCATTCTAATGTCGTTTGGTATCAGTCCTGTGGCCGCCATTGTTCTGGAGCGGATGGGATGGCAAGCCAATAACGAGGTGCATTTTCTCAGGCGAATTCGAGAGCCCCGTTCATTCCGTGACTGGGCATTGATGGTTTTTCAATTCGGGACAAAGTTGATAACCCGCAGAACACCTCCAATGGCGGATTCCATATCGGTAACAAAGCAGCTTCCGGCCAAAGATGAGATCGACGCGCTGTGGAATTCGATAGCAAAAGGCTACGACAAGGCAGTAGTGCGGAATTGGAGCTATCTGGATTGGCGATATCAGCAACATCCGTTTGCAAGTTATCAGTTTATAGAATTGAGAGACCGAGGCCGCACTCTGAAAGCTCTTGGAGTGGTACGAGAGTATGGTAGACAGGTGCGCCTGGTGGATTACCTCGGGCCGGCCAAATCGAAGGGGATAAAAGCAGCGGTTATTGAAGCAATACTCAGTAATTGGCCTGGTGCGTCGTCTTATTCCGCAATGACATCTGATCTGGAATTAAAGCAAGTAATGAAAGCTGCCGGTTTCTATCAGGGGCGCGAGCAACCCAGGTTTTTTGTGTGGGCCTCCCCGGAACGTGAGTCTGTAGCCGAGACCCAGCAGTGCATACAAGGTTGGTTCGTCATGGGGGGGGATTCCGATGGTGAATTACTGCAGTCTGCTCGAGAAAACTGGAACGAAAAAGATACGAACAAGGAAGGCGGCGAATGTCGGTTGAAAACCCTTTAGTCACTATTATCACTCCGACATACAACCGTTCGGAATTCATCCTGGAAGCAGTTGAGAGTGTCATAAAACAGAGTTATCCGCACTTTGAGTTCCTCATCGTTGATGATGGCTCAACGGACAACACGGTCGAGTTGCTTCAGCCCTATCTCAAGGACGAGAGAGTACGTTTGTTCCAACAGGAAAACCGGGGGCAAAGTGTGGCCAGGAATGTTGCTCTCGCAGAGGCGGCTGGGGAGTTTATCTGTTTTCTGGATTCCGATAATTACTGGCCCCTGGATAAACTGGAAAACCAGATTCGTATTTTTGAAAAGCATCCGGAAGTGGATGTGCTCTACGGCGATAATGTGATTATCAATGAGCAGGGTAAGGAAATCAGCCGGAAAAACATGTCCCGCTATTCCGGCCGAATTGCAGCCAGAATGATTCAGGATAACTGTGTTGCGATGAATACGACCATGGCCAGGCGGCGCTGCTTCGAAGAAATGGGCGGTATGAGTGGTAAGCGAAGAGTGGCGGACGACTATGACCTCTGGCTGCGGTTTTCTGCCCGGTATGAATTCCGATATGAACCGGAATACTGGGCCTGGTACCGTGTGATGGAAGATCAGATTTCTTCAGATAAAACCCAACGCTTTAAAGTTAACGAAGCCATTATTCACGATTTCCGGCGTGAGTATCCCGAGGCGCTGAGTACCAGGGATTTTGATAAAGGATTTGCTCATTTCTATATCCGGAAGGGCCGCTACCTCGGAGCAACTGGCGAGAAGGCCGCCGGTCTAAAGGAGATTGTGAAAGCACTCAAGTACGCGCCTGCGGAGTCGAATGTCTGGCGCGCACTCTTTGCGGTAGCGCTGAAATAACAACAATGCTGAACAAGACAGGGAAGTAAAGTGGTCATGTCTTTGAGTCCTTTGGTGTCAGTCATTACGCCAACATTCAACCGAGCGGATTATCTGCCATTCGCAGTTGAGAGTGTGCTGTCACAGACCTTCGATGATCTGGAGTTGATTGTCGTTGACGATGGCTCCACTGATGGCACAGCTGAGGTGATGGAAAAATATGTTTCAGATCCTCGTGTGCGGTATCTGCATCAGAAGAACCAGGGCCAGAGTGTGGCCAGGAATCGGGGCATTGATGAAGCACGAGGTCAGTTCATTTGTTTTCTTGACTCCGATAATGCCTGGGTCAGAGCCAAGTTAGAACGCACGCTCAAGGCTTTCGAGGCAGATCCTCAGGCGGACATAGTCTATGGCGATTATATGGTCATAGACGGGGAAGGGCAGGAACGTGGCGTTAACCGAATGAAGCGCTATTCCGGTCGCATAACTCCTCATTTGCTGCGAGACAATTTTGTCAGTATGAACACTACCGTGACTCGAAGGCGCTGTTTTGACGAGATGGGTGGTTTCGATAATGCAGACCGGCTGGCAGAAGATTACGGGCTTTGGCTGCGCTTCTCTACTCGTTATCGGTTTCTCTACATTCCGGAAATATTGGGGTATTACCGGGTAATGGAGAACCAGATCTCTTCGGACAAAGACAGTCGCTTTCGGGCCAACGAGCAGATTGTCCGCAGTTTTCTGCAAGCCTTTCCTGAGGCGGTCACCCGAAGGGAAGCCCGTAGGGGGTTGAGCTATTTCCATATCCGGAAAGGTCGGTATGAGCTTTCGGTAGGCCGTCGTAAGCAGGCTTTTCAATGCCTTCTCCGCGCCCTTAGACAGGATCCATTTTGGCCCGGGCCATGGAGATTCGCCTTCAAATTCGGGTTTGTACCCGGGGCAGGGAGGCGAACATGAGCTATACCGTTCGCCGTTTATTTGAGAGGGATTTTTTCAACCTGCAGGACCAGTGGGACGCTCTCCTCAAAACAAGCAATGCAGACCCATTATTTATGAGTTGGGCTTGGCAGGTGTCCTGGTGGGAAATCTGGGGCAATAAACTCGATCTAGAGCTATTACTTCTTGGTGTTTTCGACCGCGATGAAAACCTTGTAGGAATTGCGCCACTCTACTTGAGCTCGGTCACCACACCGCTGGGATGGAAGGTTCGCAGGCTGCACGTGGTGGGTAATGCCTGGAAGCTTGGCCCCACAGTTAGGACAGAATACGTGGGCGTGATCGTGGAGCGCCGCCAACAGCAATCGGTGATGGAGGCGCTTTCCGATTATCTTGCGCGTCTTGATTGGGACGAAATGATCTTTGCTGATGCTTCCGCTCGGTCTATGAGTATGGTTGAGTCCAGTCTGTGTGATCGCTTGGACTTATCTCGCCTGGTCCGGAGTGAATCGGGGGGGGTAGTTATTCCGGTGCAGGGGTTGTTTGAAGATTGGTTGGCGCGCCTTGGTAAGAATACCCGATTGAAAGTCTATAACCGCCGTAACTGGTTTGAGAACTCGTTACAGGGGCGATACGAGGAATTTAATGATCCCCAGAAGTTTCTGGAGCAACTGAACCACTTTCATTGGGAGCGTTGGGGAAAACCGTGTTTTGACGAGAACGCTGTTCGCTTTCATCAAGCTATGCTCGGCCGTCTTTCTCGCAATCAGAGGCCCAGCTTGTCCGTGCTGACAGCCAGCGGAGAGGTGGTCTCTGTGCTTTATGATGTGCAAGCGGGTAACCGGGTATACAACTTGCAGGCGGGTTTTATGGAGAATTTGAACAACAAAGTGTCGTTGGGAACCTTGCACCTGGGCTATGCCGTTGAGCGTGCGTTCCGGGATACTGAGGTTTTCAGTTACGATTTATTGGCCGGGGCGGGAAAGAACACCTTTTATAAAAGCCATTTCCGGGGCGAGGACGTGCTGTTTACAACCGTGGAGTATGTGCGTTCCCCGGTTTTGAAGCTGGCGTACAGTGCAAGAGGTTGCCTGCCTTCTCGCTTGGTATCGTCGATCAACCGTTTTTTTCGTCTTTAGTCAGGTGTTGTGATGACCGAGGAAAGGATGCCGTCTATGAGTATGATGAGTCGTCTATGGCCATTTCTTGCTTTGCTATGTTTGCTGGCACTGGTTACGTTTCCCTCGATCGACGGTATTGTGAACCGATGGCTCAAGCTAGATGAATCGTACTCCCACGGCATACTCCTTGCGGCGGTGTCTGTGTATTTGACAGCACGTGCAGCAAAGGCTCATCCAGTCGTTCCCGGGTTTTATCCGCTGTGGCTTTTACCGTTGCTGGCCTGCTTTGGTGCGTATTGGGTGGGGGGCCTCATCCGGCTCCAGGCATTACAACACCTGGCATTGGTACCTATGCTATTGAGCGCCTGCGCCACGCTGATGGGTTGGCGCCAGGTACGCTGGTTCCTGGTTCCGCTGGGTTTGCTGTTTCTGACCATTCCTGTGTGGGATTTCCTGGCCTGGACGCTACAGGTAATTACCGTTGCCATTAATAAATTTCTGTTGGGTTTTTTCGATATTGATTTTGAGGTAGAGGGCGTTTTCGTTTACCTCATCGGTGTCGGTACCTTTGAAGTTGCCCATGGATGCTCTGGACTCCGGTATCTTCTGGTGGGGCAGGCGCTGGCCCTGATTTATGGGGAGCTATACCTGTCGCGGGTGCGTTCCCGAATCAGCTTGTTCTTCCTCGGGGTGGCCTTCGCTCTGCTCGCCAACTGGGTTCGGGTGTTCGTCATCATCTACATGGGATATGAAACGAATATGCAGTCCAGCCTGATTGAGGATCATGAAAACTTTGGTTGGTGGGTGTTTGCGGGCACGCTTGTTCCCCTCTATTTTCTGGCTCGTCAGCTTGAGAAACGGGACGATCAGGCTGTTGCCAGCCAGGAGAATGACGAGACGCAGGATCACGCTAAACCTGCCGGGAAAGCTACCGTTGCTGTTGCGGTTGTCGCGCTGTTGGGGCTGGTTACCTGGATCGCTTTGCCGGACAAGCACGGCAACATTGCTTCTGAACCCGAGGGGTACGCCATTGATTTGAGTGAAAGGTACTCCCCGGTGTTCGGATCAGCATTGGAAGGCTGGCGCCCCAACGTTCTTAATCCAGACAGGGTGTATGCGCAGACCCTGTTTGACCGTTTGCAGGCCCGCGCCGGGCAAGGTTTGGGCACAACCTACTATCTGGGCGCGTTTACCTATGACTATCAAAGGCATCGTGCGGAACTCATCCAGTACAGTAACCGCCTTTATGACCGTGATTTCTGGATTCCGGAAGGCTTCT
Source organism: Marinobacter sp. VGCF2001 (assembly GCF_049943275.1). Taxonomy (NCBI): domain Bacteria; kingdom Pseudomonadati; phylum Pseudomonadota; class Gammaproteobacteria; order Pseudomonadales; family Marinobacteraceae; genus Marinobacter; species Marinobacter sp. VGCF2001. The sequence continues at coordinate 282,235 of NZ_JBNFVX010000001.1, read as the reverse complement.
TTGATGTTGAAAACAGCCTGAATATCCCGGTGCAGGGAGTCACCCTGAAACATCGTGTTTCCGGACAACGTGTGCATCTGGGGTATAGCTACTTTGTTCAGGGGCAGTGGGAAACCGATCAGTGGCGCGCGAAGCTTGCTCAGGTGGGCGGGTTCTTCAGTGGCCGTGATGATGCCTCTTTACTCATCTCTGCAGTGGCGTGCGATGGCTGTGAGGTGGCTGCAACGCTTGCTGAGTTTATTGAGTCTACCTTTCCGGTGATTCTTGAGCAGATTGATCAAGAGGTGGAGCGACCAGATCCTTGAGTTGGCTCTCTAATCGGGACAGAAACTGTTCGTGATTGATTGAATACCATTCGATTGCCAGCCTGGACATGTGGGCCAGCGTGGCTGGTGGCTGGTCTATCGCAGCTTGAATGCTCTGCTCCAGAGCTTGCTCTGAGACAAGGTAACGGGTACCGAGGCGGAACGTCAGCTTTCTTTCCACCTCTGCCAGAATGCCTCTATCCTCCCCAACCAACTCGTTCATCGGCGGTGCATCAGTTGTAATTGTGATGCAGCCATTGGCCATTGACTCTGCCAGCACCTGGCCATAACCCTCCACTTCGGAAGGCAGTACCGCAAAACCGGCCTGGGCCCAGAGTGTGTTTAGTTCAGTGTTCGTGAGGCTCTTCTCAATTCTGATATTGGCGGCGGAGGAGGTGTCCTGGTGCTGGGAGACAATGACCAGCTCTGGCCAGTCAGGATGTTTCTGCCAACATTCAATAACACGTTGCGTGCCCTTGAACTGGCTGTTGCCGGCTACATGCAAAGCCAAACAGTAGTCTTTCCTTTCTAAGCCGGTCCGGGCACCGATTTCACCACCGGTAAACCCTAGGTACCGAGTATCTGAGTGTAAGGCGGAAAAAATCGAGACCGCGTGGTGTGTTTTGCAGAGTATACGGTTGATAAAGCTGAGGTAGGGACCTCTCGATTCAATGAACCATTCCTGGTTAGGGATGAGCCAGTGGCGTCGGCCAGCAGCCAATTGAGATATCCAGAGATTCTCAAGGTGAATGACGAGATCTGCCCGTTGACCCGTATGCAGCAGCCGGAGTAAAGCAATTTGAGTTCGATAGAAGAGTTTGCTGAGAAATCCGGGACAAAGTCGTTCTAATGCCTTGAAACGATAAGCTGAAAGGCGGGAACGCCATAAGGGAGTAGGGGGCAGTTGAACCTGCCTGGCCTGGTGCCCAAGCCGTTGCAGGGCTGCTTCCATTATCCTGGCATCTTTTTGCAGCCCTCTGCCGCTATTGGCATAAACAATCAGTACATCCATGAACCTGACCCGGAAAGAAAAAGCCCTGCAAGTGCAGGGCTTTTAAAGCGTAGCATAGAACTCTATGTCAGGCTTTTTTACGGCCCTTCATGCGAACTGCGATACCGGCCAAGCCGAGACCGAGCAAAGCCAGGGTGCCAGGCTCTGGAACCTTGGAGGCACGAACGGCAATAACCATGTCGTCATGGTTGTCGTCACCCACGTAACCGTCATCCAGACTGATCAGGAAGTAATCGTCTGCAACGTAGAACAGGTTGAAGTTAGTGGTGGAGTTTGGGTTTGAGTTGTTCAACTGGCTGCCATTGTTGGCGTCATTATTAATAGTGACGCCACTCCCATTAATGAACTTGAAGTCGAGCAGGGCATTAAGGCCGCCGGTGAAAACGGTGCTGTACTGAGTATCAACAGCCGTGTTTGTATCAAACACCAGGGTGTTATCCCAGTAAAACTGGTTGTTGTCGTTCGCCTCTTTACCAAGGTAGGTAAAGGTAAGCTTGAAAGGATCGGAACTGGTGGACTCCAGGTTGTTACCGAACAAAACGGTGTCGCCAACACTGTAGAGCGGAGCATCGGCTGTCCAGTTACCATTTAGGCGAGTGGCATAGTCGTTATCGCCCGGAACACTTTGTTCACTAACCGGTCCTGGGGAATTACCGTTTGCAACAGCGCCAATGTAAGCAGCCTGAGCCACCCCGGCAAAACCAACAGCTGCGGCCAACGCCAAGCCTTGAGTAAATTTTTTCATTTGAGTCACTCCTCCAGTGAGTGGTCTTCGTTCTTCACGCTGTAATTTAAGCAGGCATCGTGCCAATGTGTAACTCACTGAAAGTTAAGCATTAAAATGGCTTGTCGATTTGGAGCTGTAAAATAAATCGACAAGCCCAGGTGCCTGTTATTTCACATCGTGTTCCACGGAATCCGAGGGTTCACTGCTCAAGCCGTTGATATCAATCACCTGAATGGTGAAGTACCAGGCACCAGTCGCGAGGTCGCTGATTGTCGTGGTCGTTGTGCCGGCAGGGACTTCCCGTACCTCGGTCAGGTTGTTGGGGTCTTGTCCGTAGTTAATGCGGTAGCCGTCAATTTCACTCAGAGAGATGCTGCTGCCGTCTACCCGTGTACCGGGTGGCGTCCAGGACAGCGTTACGCTGCGGGTGGCATCGCCGCCGCTATCCGGCAGGCTGGTTTCGGGGGATTCTGGCTGCGATACGGTTTCAAGGGTGTAGGGGTGTAATCCGGATTGATAAGCTTCAAGCACCGTTACCCCACTGTCGTTCAGAACCTTGCTGGCGGAGGGTTGCATCAGGGGCAGCCCGTACCGCAACTTGTAAAGGTCATCGACGCCGTCGTTCAGAGTGCTTTCAGCGAACTCACTGTCCAGCGCCAGATGCTGGACTGTATTGGCCGCAGAAATGGCATCCCCGGTGGCAGCGTCGGTAATAGCCAGTTGTGCGGTGGCGCCCCAGCCGAATTCAAAGTACTCCATGGTCACCGCAACCGGGGTTTCGGCGTCCAGGCTGGCTGTTGCGGTGTAGCTGGTGGGGGATTGGTTTTTCCACTGGTCAATCAGAACCGAGCCATTCACTAACAGGCGCACACCATCGTCTGTGGTGGTTGTGAAGGTGTATTCACGGCTGCCTTCGCTATGGGGCGGAGTAAACCATCCCTGCCAGCGCACACTGAACCGATCCCGCGGTAATTCTGCGGAGGGGCTGCCGCTGTTCCAGCTGAAGTTGATGGCGGTATCCCGCTGGCTGTAAACAAAGCTGTCGAACTCGGTCCCGGTGAAATACTGGCCGACAAATCCGCTTGCGTATACTTCCTGTGGGGCGGGGAAGTCGCTGGCATCAGCCGGGTTGGTGCCCGCCTGGTATTCCTGAAGTTCGGTATAGCCATCGCCGTCGGAATCGTTGTTTGCATCGGCGGGATTGGTGGGGTCAAGGCCATACGCGTATTCGTAACCGTCGGGCAGGCCGTCGTTATCGGTATCTTCAGTGCCGGGGTTGGTGCGAGCCCAGAATTCGTCCAGGGCGGTTAGCAGATCATTGTCGGTATCGGATGTTGCATCGCCGGCATTGGACGGGTCCAGCCCGAAAACGATTTCCCAGTTGTCGTAAAGGCCGTCTGCATCGGCATCAAGTGGCGGGTACTGGTTGTTGAAGGACAATCCTTGCTCGGCATCGAAATGGCCAATCCTGTAGCCCAGATGATAGGCGTCTTCGGGGGTCATTTCAGGAGCGGTATCGGGGGAGGCAAGGGCGTAGCTGTGCAGCGCGCTGCCGCTGATCACTTGCTGAGTGATGCCGGGGCCAGACCAGGCCACTGTGAAATGGTCGTCCCAGCCGCCTTCTTTGTGTCTGAGTTCGAAATAGTATTTCTTGCCGGCTTCCAGATACTTCACCCCGGATGTCTGGGATGCGTACCGGGTGAAGTTATCCAGCGGCGTGGACATGGTCGCGGCAATCTGAATGGCGGCTTCCGGGTCCTGGGATTCAGACAGCCACAGCTGGGTTTGATCGTCGCCGCTGATGTAGAAGGTATATTCACCGGTTTGGGGCGGTTCAACAAAGCCCCGAATGAGTGTGCCGTAATTGTTGGCGCGGCTGGCAGGCTGGCGGAGTTGCGTCAGTTCACTGATTTCATCGGGGGAGTCCGGGTACTTCTCTGCGTCCAGCAGATTTTGCACGTAATTGCCGGACACATTGTCAAAATACCATACGTCTACCTTGCCGGGTTCGCTGGTCTCCGGGAGCGCCGCCGTTGGCGGCAAATCATCCAGGTCCCGGAACTGCCAGCTCTGACAACCACTGACCAGAACCGCCAGCGTTCCCGCGCCCAGCACTTTAAGAGCAGCCATAACCCACCTTCCTTGCGATTGGAAACAATACGTAAAGTATTGTTGCAGTGTGTCAGGGCTGCCACTGGCGGCTAGGAACGTTTCGTTATGTTCCCGTTATCGTTATGCCTTGTGTGCGTTAACCATTGGTGCCGGAACTGAATTTATCCATCAGCTGCTGGGCGGCAGTTGTGCGGCCTGCTGCGCGGTAGGCTTCCGCCAGGTGCATGGCTATTTCCTGGGACTCCGGCGCCAGGGCGTGAGCTTTCTCCAGAACGGCAAGGCTTTGCTCCCGCTCGCCGGACTCAAACAGGATCCAGCCATAGGTATCGGCAATTGCGGCGTTCTCAGGTGCCAGCTCATAGGCGCGTTTTGCCAAGTCAACCGCCTCAGCGTTACCGGCCTCGTAATACAGCCAGGCCAGATTGTTCAGCGCCAGGGGATTGTCGGGATTGCGCGCAAGCGCTTGCTGATAATGGCTGATGGCCGGTTCCGTTTGCCCGGCTTGCTGCAGTTGGAGTGCAAGATTCAGCAGAATGGCCGGATGATTCGGAAACTGCGTTTTGGCTTTCTGCAGTGATTCAAGGGCGCTTTGGGTTCGGCCTGCATTCACGAGCGCTCTCGCATAGGCCACCGCCAGTTCGGGCGTGTGTCGTTTGGCAATCGCCAGCTGATACAGTTCGGCCGCTTGTTGATATTCGCCCTGGTTTTCGTAGTAGCTGGCCTCAACCTGATAGGGCGCCGGTGAGTTCGGGTGGTGCTGCTTGGCATCTTGCAAGGCATTGCGTGCGGCTGTGGCATTACCGTTGTTGAATTCGATAGCGGCGACTTTCAAGGCAATCGGCTCGCTCTCAGGGAAGAGCGCACGGCCGCGGCTGAGAATCGTCAGGGCACGCTCTGTACTGTCGCGCTGCGCCATCTGGGTAGCAATGCCCTCATAGACCGCCGCTACCATCGGCTCTGCTGCCGAGGGCTGATCCTCACGCTGGCGCTCCATCAGCTGGGCGGTCAATTCGTCGGCTTTGACGGTGTCGCCACTGATCAGAGCCGATTCCAGAAGTATCAGCCGGGGCCCGTTTGCGTCCGGATGGGCCGCGTTTATCTCCCGCATGAAGCCGGTCAGCGCCTCCCGCTCCATAACGCCGGCAATGGCCTGAATCGCAGGAAGATTATCCGGTTGCGCGTCTATCGCCTGCTTGTAAAAAGCGACGGCTTCCTCTGTTTGACCCTGGTTCCGTGCCAGGTTGCCCAGAGCCACCAGTGGTGCGGCGGCTTCTGGATGTTGTTTGCGGGCCCGTTCAAAGTAGCTGGCGGCCTGTTGCAGGTTGTTCAGGCTGGCGGCCAGATTACCCCGGGCAATAAGCACGGCCAGACTGTCCGGGTTGGCCTGCAGCCACGTATCGAGTGTATTTTTGGAGGCCTCGGCATTGCCTGATAGTGCCTGGGCCCGGGAGGTCAGAATGGTGGCCTGCAGGGCCTCCGTTGCGTCGTCGGGAATCTTACGGGCCTGATCGATGGCGCTGGTGTAATCGCCGGTCTGGGTCAGGTACGCTGCGTAACGCAATCGGAGGTTGTGATTGTCGGGTGCCAGCTCGAGAGATTTCTCGAGTAGCCGACGACCACTTTGGTCGTCGCCGGACGCGAGGCTGGCAATGCCGACCAGTGCCAGAGTTTGCGGATCTGCGTCCTTACCTTCCAGGCCTTCCAGAAGCGACTTGGCGCCTTCGGGGTCGCGCATGGAAATACGGGTAGCCGCAAGCAGTTTGCGCACATCTTCGGCATTTTCCATATCCGTCAGTGGCTCGAGGAGCTTTTCGGCTTCCGCAGAGCGGCCTTGCCGGAAGCGGATAACACCTAGCATCAGCGCGCTCTGCTGATGATTGGGAACCTGGTTGAGAACCTCCTGCAAGAATCTGGCAGCTTCATCCAGATCTCCCTCGTTATAGGCGGCGGAGGCCGCTTCAAGATTACTCTTGATGGTGCCCGGGCCGGACTTGGCCAGTATTTCTTCGTACACAAATGCCTCGGCCGATTTGCCTTGCTCGCGTAAGACCGTCACCAGCGCAGAGATGGTCTGGTATTTTCTGAAGGTCATGACATCGAACTGACCGATGGTTTCCAGTGCCCTGATGTAAGCTCGCTCGGCCTCGGCCCATTGTTGCCGGGCATGGGCGAACTGGGCTTTCCACAGCCAGAGTTCCTCGTGCTCGGCGTCAATGGTTGTCGCTTGCTCAAGGCGTTCCTGGGCGGTATCAACATCGCCACGGGCCATGGCCACCCGGGAAAGCCCAACCATTGCAACCACGTTGTTGTTGTGGGTGTCGAAGGCCGCCTGGTAGGCCTGCTCAGCTTTCGCGAAGTCGCCGCTGGTCAGCCAGGCACGGCCCCGGAGGTTATCTGCCTGAAGTTGCTGGTCCGGTGAGGGCGAGGCTATCTGGTTCAGTGCCTCAAGGGCTTGCTGGCTCTGGCCTTGTAGAATCTGTGCCTCGGCTCTGATGATCGCGGCCTGATTGCGCTCGGACTGGCTGAGTTCGCTTACGTTAGTGTTCTCGAGGAGTTTGTCGAGCTGTCGCTCGGCATTGGCCGCATCGCCGGCAGTCAGCAGGTTATTAATGATGACAAAGTAGGGTGCCGGGCGTTCTGGCTGGATATCAATGGCGCTCCGAGCCTCGATGGTACTGGCTTTGAGCTCCCCCTGGCGCTGGAAAAAGCGCGCCTGGTCGACATGGCTGATGTATTGAATGTCGTCCTGCGACATATCGGGCTCGTTGTTGCATCCCGTCACGGTTAATGCAATAGCGGCAGAGAGCAGTGATGCACGCGCGATGGTTTTGATCTTCATGCCCTGTTCCTTCCTTCGTCGGGTCTTGTTCTGGTCCTGATCCGGCATCGGGTATCTCAGGCCTCATTCGTGGCCGTGCTGGTTTCGATCCGGTACTTGTCTGTCAGGTTGTAAAGTGTCGGGCGGGTAACGCCCAGCAGGCGTGAGGCCTGAGCCATATTGAAATTACTGGTGGTCAGCGCCTGCATGATGGCTTTGCGCTCGGCGTCCTCTCTTACCTGGCGAAGATTCAGCAGGAAACCGGTGTCGCAGCCTTCCTGAGGCAGCACCAGATCTTCTGCTGAGATGCGCTTGCCGTCTGCCATGATGATGGCTCGCTTTACCTTGTTGATCATTTCTCGCACATTGCCCGGCCAGCTGTAGCCATTGATAGCCTGCACGGCATCGTCAGAAAAGGTGAGGTTGGGGCGGTCCATTTGCTTGCCCAGGGTTTTCAGCAGCGATTGGGCAACCACGAGTGGGTCGCCATCGCGTTCCCGCAACGCCGGCACATCCAGCGTAATTTCACTGATCCGGTAGTACAGATCCTCGCGGAACTCGCCCTGGGTAATGAGATCCTGGACATTCCGGTGGGTGGCGCACACCACTCGAACATCAACGGAAACGGGCTTGATCGAACCGACACGGTCGACCACCCGCTCTTGCAGAAAACGAAGCAATTTGGCTTGCAGCGCCATGGGCATATCGCCTATTTCATCCAGAAACAGCGTGCCACCGTTCGCGTTTTCAATTTTGCCTTTTTTGGATTGCGTCGCTCCGGTGAATGAGCCTTTTTCAAACCCGAATAACTCGCTTTCCAGCAGGTTTTCGGGAATGGCGGCGCAATTGATGGCCGCAAAGGGTTTGTCTGCGCGATGACTGAGATCGTGCAGGGCCCGGGCCAGCAGCTCTTTACCCGTGCCGGTTTCGCCGGTGATCAGAGTTGTGACATCGGTGGGCGCAACTTTCTCGATGGTGCGGCAGATGGCGAGCATTTCGGAGCTGGCGGCCACGATACCCTTGATGTTGGTGCCGTGGTTCTGCGTGGACAGTTCGCGGTTATCTTTTTCCAGTTCGGCCAGTCGGAATGCCCGGTTAACGACAAAGGTGAGAATGTCTGCATCCAGCGGCTTCTGGTAAAAGTCGCACGCGCCCATGCCAATAGCCTTGACGGCGTTCTCTTTGTCTTCCCGGCCGGTTACCACAATAACTTTGGTCATCGGGGCCAGCCGGAGAATATCTTCGAGCAGGGCAAAACCCTCGGTGGCTCCGCCCGGGTCCGGCGGCAAGCCAAGATCGAGCGTCACAACTTCCGGCTCGAGCCGCCGGAGCGCTGTCAGTGCCGACTCCCGGTCAGCGGCAACGGACACTTCGATATCTTCACTGAAGCACCATCGCATTTGGCTCTGGAGGCCTGGATCATCCTCAACTATCAATAACTGCTTCACCACAGCAACCAGTCCTTTGTTCCGTGTTCGTATTGGATAGACGCCTCTGAGGCGAATGGCGATTCCCTGTCTATGATTCTTAACTGAACATTGACAGTTTGCAATGCTGGCCTCGAAAAATTGCATCACGCGTCGGTTAATTGACGGCTTTGGCGCTCTCTTGTGCGTCAGAATCTGGCGAATCCGGAGGATTACCTCTTTGATTAACCGATTCCGCACTGGCCAGTGGAATCCGTACCGAAAAACAGGAGCCCACCCCGGGTTCGCTGGTGACGTCGATCAACCCGCCGAGCTCCTGGATGTACTCTCTGGCCTGGTGTGCGCCAATGCCCATACCGGTGAGCCCCTTGGTGCTCTCGAACGGCTTGAACAGGCGGGTGCTAATGAAGTCTTCGGTCATGCCGCTGCCGGAATCCTGAATAAACAGCACCACGTTCCCCTTGGCGGTTTTCAGGTTCAGCGTGATTTCGCCGTCTGGCGGTGTGGCATCCTGAGCATTTTTGATCAGATGTCCCAGTACGCTCCGCAGTTGCTCTTCATCTGCGCAGACACGGATGACCGGGGGCGTTCCGAGCAGAGCCGGTGCAGGGCTGCGGCGGCTGTTTTCCTCAATCAACTCTTGCACCAGCCGGGTAAGGTTGATCGGCTCCCGTCGTTCTCCGGTGCTTGAGGAGGGTTTGCGGATGTGATCGACCAGGTTGGACATTTTTCTCACGGCGTGGTCGGTGGTGGCAATCATGTCGTCGATAAAGGCGGGATTGTCCCGGTGTTTGGGCGCGTTTTTTACCAGCAGAGATAACTGGGCGATCAGTGTCTTGAGGTCGTGCACCATGAAGGCGCTGGCTTTGCTGACCGCCTCGAACTGCATGGCTCGCGACAAACGATTCTGTGCATCGTTCTGGGCGATGAGGTTGCAGGTTTGGCGCGCCACGACTTTGATCAGATCAAAGTTCTCCCAGTTCAGTTCAACTTTCGCGTAAGGGGTGCCCACCATGGCAATGCCGTAGAGTTCAAAATCCAGATACAGGGGGATAATCAACCAGGCTTCTGGCGTTTTGGTGATGGAATCCGGTATTTCCAGAAGGTTATAGCTCACGGGGTCTTCCCGGTATTCCCTGAGGTCGATAATCCACTCCCTTTGTTGGAAGAAGCGAATCAGGTCTGAATCTTCGTCAATGACTGTGTACTTGGGCGTGGCGATATTGACGCTCGCCTTGAGGTAGAAATCTTTCTGTTCTCCTTTTATCCAGAGTGCGCCGGCATTGCTTTCGACCAGTCCCGAGAGAATGCGCACAACCCTTTCCGGAAGCGGCGGCTCGTTGCTCAGGTCGGCGAGTTCTTTGGTGAGTTTCAGCCACTCCTCACGATAATCATACTTGTAGTCGAAGAAGTTCTGGCTGATAAAGACCATCAGTCGGCCGCGGATCCGGCGAGACAACAAGAGCGCTGCGAGAAATGCCAGTGAAATGGTGATCAGCAAAACCTGAAGGGCTTCGCCCCACTGCCCGCCAAGCGCCCTGACATAATAGCCGCCGGCCGCCAGCAGCAAGAGGTAGCCACCGGCGAAGAGCAGCGTGCCGGCATGGAAGACGGCCGAGCGAGACAGCTGGAAATCGACAGGCTGTTTCCGGGTGTTTACCACGTTAATGGCGAATAGTGGCATCAGCGCCGCGTTTACAAACCCCCGGGCATTCCAGAATGAATCCGCGACCTGCCCGAACAGCAGTGCATCGGCATACATAAAGAAATCGAACGCAAAAATGGTTGCCACGCCAATGCAAAGATATTTCATGCTGGAGCGACCGAAAGCAGTCGAGTTGCGCCAGATTTGCTCGACCAGCGACAGCCCCAGGAGCGAAAGGGCAATCTGGCCCACTACTTTGCTTTTGCCGTGCACCAGATCGATATCCAGTGCGAATTCCAGGAGGCCAAGGCTGAGCAGAGTGAGGATGAGCACCGCCGTTGCGCCACCCAACACCTTTTTACTTTGCCTGCCGAATGGACCCTGCCGGAACCCGTCCCGCAACATCGCGAACAGCAGAAGTATCCAGGTGGTATCCCGGAGCAGCTCCAGGAGATAGCGGACAAAAAACCCCGGCGCGCCCCAAAGACTCTGGGTGACCATAATGGCGGCCCACAGGGACGTAACGGTAGCCGCCAGAAAAAGGGCACGATCAATGTCGCGCCGCAGATAACGGGTGGCCACCAATACAGCCAGAACCGCAAATAAGGCGGCGGCTGCACCGTGACTGATCACGCTGAGATCCCTGAACATTCGTCCTTTCCTTGACCCCTCGGGGACTCCCGTGGCTCTCGATGCCCGGGGACTGTACTTAACCCCTACAGAGTAGCCTTGAAAATACGGGCGCGTCTATTTCGAAACCCAAATAGACGACGGAAGTCACACCGGCTTTTTATTGCCGCGATAGTAACTGAAGATCTCTTTAAGTGGCCGTTTCGGTTCGAAACTGAATTCGCGGGCGAAGGCGCGCCCGTCAATAACGACCGGATATTTGAAGAAAGCCATCAGGTAAGGGGGGAAGCGCCTGAGATTCAGGAAGCGGGCAATGGCTTTGGGGACGCCCGGCGGCACGGAGGGAATCGGTACGGTTTTACAGCCGCAGAGTTTCAGTGCGTGTTGGTAGGCCACCCAATCCTGTGGTGCAACGTTGAATACGCCCTTAACGGGTTTGCGCCAGGTTGCGACGATGGCGTCGGCCATGTCATCAATGTGAATGAACTGCATCATGGGTGAAAAACCGGCCAGCACCGGTGCCCGCTCGCTGCCCAGCAGCAGGCTCATGGTGTTCCGGACACCGGGACCCACAATATTGCAGGGGCGAAGAAGGGTAATGTTGAGTTCCGGGTACCGCCAAAGATAGATATTGGCCAGATTCTCCAGCTCCACCGAATCCACCAGGTCGGCACTCAGTCCCGCGCTTTTCAGGGGAGCGGATTCGTCAATCAGGGCCGGGTTATAGGCCACAGCGCCGTATACGTGGTAAGTGGAAAGCACAATTACCCGGCGAATGCCGTACTTGTGGGACAAGTCCAGCAGCTTTTGGGTACCCAGTACATTGGCATTGTACCTGCGCATACGGGTTAGCTGGCTGGAAAGTATTCGCCCCAGGTGAATGACTCCGTCAAAGCGGTATCGGCGGAACAGATCCTCGAAAACCCGTTTGTTGAAATCGATGCAGTAGCTCGGGATATCGTCGCCCAGGTAAACCTGTTCGCGGAAATCGACGGCAACGAGATCGCAGGTGTCGCGTAAACGCCGGATTACCTGTTGGGCGAGGGCGCCGGCGGCGCCCGTAATCAGAATGCGGGGGCGTTGTTGCTCGGTCATCAGAACAGCCTTTTCCGTTCGCTCAGTCCCTTGTCGATCAGCCGGCTGATTGCCGCCTTTACGGCTTCCACCCGCTCGGTTACCTGTTCTTCGGGAATTTCGGCATCATCAAAGTACATGGGCTCGCCAAAATTCAGGTGTACTTTGGCGGGCAGAACTATGGGCATGGCTACAGGCACGTAGGGGACGCCCAGGGTTCGGGCCAACGGTTTGATGTTGGCGATGGCGGGGATGGTTTCCTCGCAACCGACCACGCCCACCGGCACGATAGGGGCCTTGTACTTCATGGCCAGGTGCATAAACCCATTACCAAAGCGCTTTAGCTGGTATCGGTCGCGGTAAAGCTTGCCAGAGCCCCGAATGCCCTCGGGAAACACGATCACCGCTTCATCATTGGCCAGCATCTTTGCGCAGTTAACCGGGTCTCCGAGCACGGCGCCAACCTCGTTCAGCAGGTTGCCAAGCCAGGGCACCGTGGGGAAGAAGCGCTCGATCATGGCTCTGGGAATTCTCGGGCTCTGTTTTCTGGAGGCAAGCGCATAGCCAATGAGCAGGCCATCAATGGGCAGTTGGCCGGAGTGGTTGGCAATAATCAGAACCGGTCCTTCAGCGGGGACATTCTCCACGCCGGAAGCACTGACTCGAAAGTATTTTTCGTAGATCTGGCGGGCAATCGAAAAACCGTATTTTACGGCCTCGTTGTTGTAACCCCAGGGATCGTACCCGAGCGAGCCTATCGGTTTGCGAATCCGGTTTACCTGTTCGTCCAGTTCTGCCGGTATCAATTTTGTTTTCAGATACGATGCCAGGCCCATGCCCGCTCCCTGTTGTGATCATGGGGTGCTCACGCGCGACCGATAAAGACACCCAAAGTATGGCTCTGCCCCTCATTTAACACGCGATAATCCGACGCCGCATTGGCTGTTTCGACGCACAGCATTTTTTGCCATGCCGAATCCGGAAAGTCGGAAAGGCGACGTGCTTTGTTAGGCCCCGGGTTCCACACAACGGTAGAGTCGCTGCCCACGGAGCTGAGTTTGCACCTGCTCGAAGGCGTGACCACCGTCAGTGTCTCGCCTGATTCGTAAATGCGATCTACCTCGCCCTCGAAATAGACGGGCCCTTCCTGATGGGTGTATTCCCAATCTTTGATGGCATTGATGTATTGGCTGTTGCCCAGCCCCAGTATCCGGGTTCGCTGGATGTCGTTTGTGGGGAGGTAGGTGTGCAAAGCCTGGCTGAATGCCAACGGCGCCTTCGATAAATTCGTGGTTGTCAGGGCTATCTGGCAGCCCCGCACCGAAAAGCTGAAGGTGATCAGCACCAGTGCGTGGCCGTCCCAGTGTTCCTTGAAGTCATCGTTTGCGCTTAGAGACAGGCTGATTTCGACTTCATGGGCGCTTTCGCGAACATCTTCGAGTCGCCAAAGTGAGGTTCGCGCGAAGCCATGGGCCGATGTCGCGGCAATGCGTTTACGAATTTCGGGCGGGTTACGCGCAGGGTCCCCAAACCAGGGCCAGCAAACCGGGATGCCACCCCGAATGGCTCGTCCCGGCTGGAAGCGGGCGAATTCACTCAGCCAAAGCCAGTTGCTTTCATCTTTCGGGGCAAAATGAGTGAGGTGTGCGCCCTGCAGAAACAGTGTTGCCTGAAACAGAGGGTGATGAACCTCCAGGGCTTCCAGTTGCCCGATGGTATTCCAGCGGGTGAATGACCAGTTGCCGGGAGCTCCGGTGGCTGGCGGCTTGCTACTGCTGTCCGACATATTCAGAGACTGCATCCTTAGGTAAAACTTCGTATTTGCAGAGTAAATTAAAACCGTGTGTTCGGCGAGTTTCAGACTACAATAACCCGAAATTGAGAGGGTCTGAATATGGAATCCGAAAAGACCAGGGCTGCAGTGCTTCCCTTGCCGGAACCGCGGCTTGAGGAGGCTTCGGGGCAGCTGGATCGGCTGGCCGGTGATGCTGCAGGAGCCGGTGTGGCCGGGGTTCGCGGTGCGCAGCCGGTTGACGAAGGCTGGTTGGATGAGTTGGCCGACAGGTTGTGTGGCAACGCCTGGGTTGATCTGGATCTGACAGCGCATTTGCCGGCCGGTTTAGTCGCGGCCCTGCGCCATGAGGTGGCGATCCTCGACCGAACCGAAGCCATGGGGCGCGCCGGGGTTGGTCGCGGTACCGATCTGATCCGTGATCGCAGTGTGCGGCGCGACAAAATTGCCTGGCTCGACGGTTACACCATGGCCCAGGCCGAACTGTTCCGGTTTTTCGAAGTGCTCCGGCTGGGGATGAATCAACGCTTGTTCCTGGGCCTGAAGCGCTTCGAGGCCCATTACGCAACGTATCACTCCGGTGATTTTTACAAGCGACATCTGGACAGTTTCCGGGGCAGGGCATCCCGCGTGATCAGCCTGGTGCTGTACCTTAATGAAAACTGGGGGTTGGAAGATGGCGGCGATTTACGTGTCTTCAGCCCCGACAATGAGGAGCAGGTTATCGGGATGGTTCGGCCGGAGGCCGGGCGTGCGGTGCTGTTTCTGAGTGAAGATATACCTCATGAGGTGTTGCCAGCCAACCGCACCCGTTACAGCATAGCCTGCTGGTTCCGTCGGGATGAGGTTCCGTTGCCGTTGTAGTCCTCAAATCCTTCTGTTACTATGCGCGCCGCTTTCGAGGGAATTGCCTCGAAGCGCCGTTATGGTGGCCCCATTGGTGCCTCCGCAACATGAAACCGTGAACCCGGTCAGGCCCGGAAGGGAGCAGCCGAAGCGGTGGATGTGTGTGCCGGAGGATCGCTGGTGGGGTCACCCCCAGATTTCTCTCCCCCTTTTCTGTTGCTCTCCCATATCTTCGACGCTATGTGATGCCTGGCGGCTTTGCTGTGTTTTCGTGTCTTCACGACGCTCCCTTGGAGAGGGTGATAGCGGCTTCTTCTCATTCCGCGTCCATGCTAGAGTTACCATCATTTTTCAGAGCAGTTGACGGATCATGAGCTATCAGGTTTTAGCCCGAAAATGGCGCCCCCACACCTTTGAAGATATGGTGGGACAGGAGCACGTGTTGCAGGCGCTGATTCATGCCCTTGAGCACCAGCGACTGCATCATGCTTATCTGTTTACAGGCACACGGGGGGTGGGCAAAACCACGATTGGTCGTTTGCTGGCCCGGTGTCTTAACTGTGAAACGGGCATCACTGCGAAGCCTTGTGGTGAGTGTGACAGCTGCCGGGAGATACTTGAAAACCGCTTTGTCGATCTGATCGAAATTGATGCGGCATCCCGCACCGGCGTCGACGATATGCGGGAACTGACGGATAACGTGCAGTATGCGCCGACTCGCGGTCGCTACAAGGTGTACCTCATTGACGAGGTGCACATGCTGACCAATCAGTCGTTCAATGCCTTCCTGAAAACCCTTGAAGAGCCTCCCGAGCACGTCAAGTTCCTGTTGGCCACAACAGACCCCCAGAAGCTCCCGGTAACGGTGCTTTCCCGTTGTCTGCAGTTTAACCTGAAGCGCATGACTCCGGAGCACATCGTCGGACATCTGAAGCACGTGCTGACGGAAGAAAAGATACCTTTTGAAGAGCCGGCATTGTGGCTGCTCTCGCGGGCTGCCGACGGCAGTATGCGGGATGCCTTGAGCCTGACTGACCAGGCGATTGCCTTTGGCAATGAGAACCTGGCGGCCAGTGATGTCAGCAAGATGCTTGGCACCATAGACCAGCGTGATATTCAGCGCATCGTGAACGCACTGGTCGAGCGCGACGGCCCGGGGTTGCTCTCTGAAGTGAATCGCATTTCCGATTTTGCTCCGGATTACGGTGTGATTCTGTCCGATATGCTCTCCTTGTTCCATCGGGTGACCATGGAGCAGGTTGTGCCGGGTAGTGCAGATAATGCCATGGGGGATGCCGCGCAGGTGCAGGAGCTTGCCCGCCGGCTCAGCGCTGAAGACGCACAGCTGTTCTACCAGACCGCGCTGATCGGCCGCAAAGATCTGTCGGTCACTCCGGATGCCCGCATGGGCTTTGAGATGACGCTGCTGAGAATGCTGGCCTTCCGGCCGGGTGCCGATCGGCGTGAGCCACCGGCACTGGCCTCGGGCGGAGGTAAAACGGGCCAGGCCGAGTCAGAGCCCGAGCCCGGCCCTGCGCCGGAAAACGCTACCGTTCCGGCCACTGACACTGACACTGCCGCGGTCGCGGAGGCCGAACCCGAACCCGAACCCGCACCACAACCGCCGGTCGCTGATGAACCGCCGCCCTGGGAGCCTGAGGATGATGGCTTGCAACCGCAGGCCGACAGGATTCCGGAGTTGGCACCGTCTGATGAGTCCCCGGTTGATGAGGCTCCGGCTGAACCTGAGCCATTACCTGCGGAGCAGCCGCCGGAAACGCCTGTTACGGCGGATGCAGCGCCGCAGGCCAGCCCTGAATCTCAGCCGCCAGTATCCGAAGAGGGATTTGTCTGGGAGCGCGATTTCCGCTCTCTCGGTATCACCGGAATGCCGGGGAATCTTGCCAGTTATGCCTGTATGCACAGAGACGGCGATGCCATCGTATTGACGCTGGATGATGGCCACGCCCGGCTGCTGAACACCCGGCATGAAGAAAAAATCCTCGCGGCCTTGAGATCACGCTTTGGTGACGCCACACAGTTGAGAATAGAGCAGGGTGTGCCAGGGGATCATACGCCGGCGGCCTATGAAGAGCGCCAACGCGCGGCCCGGCAGAAAGCGGCAGAGGAATCTATCCGGCATGACCCTCTGGTAAAAAGCATCGTGGAACGATTTGAAGGGCGGGTCGTCGAAGAGAGTATCCGTCCCGCAGACACAGCCAGGAGATAAGTAGATGATGAATAATATGGGCGACCTGATGAAAAAGGCCCAGCAAATGCAGGAGCAGATGCAAAAGGCCCAGGAAGAGATCGCCAAGGCGGAGGTGACCGGAGAAGCCGGCGCAGGCCTGGTAAAAGTCACCATGAATGGCCGGCATGATGTGCGCAAGGTCGACATCGATCCGTCTTTGTTGTCTGAGGATAAAGAGATTCTCGAGGACCTGTTGGCGGCGGCGGTGAACGATGCGGTACGTCGGGTTGAGGCGAACCAGAAAGACAAGATGTCCGGCATGATGTCTGGCATGGGCGTGCCGCCCGGCTTCAAAATGCCGTTCTGAGCGGGCCTGCCATTGATTTTTAAGGAGTAGTCATGGCCTTCAGCCCTCTGGTTGATGAATTGGTGGAATCGCTCCGGTGTTTACCGGGCGTTGGCCAGAAAACGGCACAACGCATGGCCTTCCAGTTGCTGGAGCGCGGGCGCTCGGGTGGCACCCGGCTGGCCGCAGCGCTGAATCATGCGATGGATGGCGTGCGCCGTTGTGACAGTTGCCAGAACTTTTCGGACACCGAGATCTGCCAGATTTGTGAAAAGCCGGAGCGCCTCAACGGCACCTTATGTGTGGTCGAGAGCCCCTCAGACTTGCTCGCCATTGAGCAGGCCGGCGATTACAAAGGCAGTTATTTTGTCTTGATGGGGCATCTGTCGCCCATCGATGGCGTGGGGCCGGAAGAAATCGGCATCGAGCGCCTGCTGAGCCGCGTGCGCCAGGAAGGTGTCACGGAAATGATTTTGGCGACCAATCCCACGGTGGAAGGTGAGGCAACGGCTCACTACATCGCGGATCGCCTGGATGGCCAGAACATTCTGATTACCCGTCTGGCTCACGGCATTCCCGTGGGTGGCGAGCTGGGATATGTCGATGGCTTTACACTTACCCATGCATTCCGGGGTCGAAAACCCCTGTCTGAATAAGCTTCCAGGTTCTGTTTATGACCCAAACCTCCCCGGCTGTATCAATTCCCCCGGCGCCGGACAGCGTTCACTGGCTGAAAACGCCACAACAGTTGAATCAATGGCTGGAAAGTCTTGAGCCAGGTCTGCCTGTAGCCCTGGACACCGAGTTTGAACGGGTCTCCACCTTTTACCCGATCCCCGGCCTGGTTCAGTTAGGCGCGAACGGTGAGTTCTGGCTGGTCGATCCGGAGGTTGCCGAAGCGTCAGAGGCGTTCCGCGCCATGCTGGCGGATGACGCACGGGTAAAGCTCCTGTACGCAATGAGTGAGGACCTGGAACTGTTTCGTCACTGGTTGCAGTTAGAGCCGGCCGGCATCCTGGATTTGCAGATTGGCGCGGCACTGGCGGGTGCCGGTTTCTCCGTTGGCTATGCGCGGTTGGTCGAGACCCTGTTTGGCGAAACCCTTGATAAGTCCTGCACACGTTCTGACTGGGTGTCGCGGCCGCTAAGTCCAAGTCAGGAACGCTACGCCCTCGACGATATCCGCTTTCTGGAACCGCTTTATGAATGGGTTAAAACCAATCTTCGGCAGCGTAAGCTGGAGCAGGCCCTGGCGGATGAGTCCCGTCGATTTGCCAACGAAGCAGCAACCCAGGAAGATGCCGGGCAGCACTACCTCAAGCTTCGCGGCGGCTGGGCCCTGAATCCGGAGCAACAGGCCGTACTCAAGGCGTTGGTTGCCTGGCGTGAACACGAGTGCCGAAGAAAGGACAGGCCCAGAAACCGGGTGCTCAATGACGGCTTACTGATTGCTATTGCGGAACAGTTACCAACCTCTGCCGCGATGATTCGGGATGTGCAGGGTGTGCCTGGTGGTTTCGTCAAACGTTACGGCGAACATCTGGCCGAGCTGGTGCAGAGCGCCCGGGATGCGGATCATGCCGGGCTTGAACTAATCCCCCGGCCCCTGAGCCGAGATCAGCAGGCACTGTACAAGCAAGTAAAGCGTTACTTTAGTAACGCTGCCGAACAGCATGATATTCCAATGGAATTACTGGCGCCGAGAAAGCGCATAGAAAAGCTGATCCAGGACGGTACTTGCAAGGGGCAGGAATTTTTTGAGGGCTGGCGCGCAGCGATCATCGCGCCGGTAAGGCAAGATATAGAGGAACTTCTCAGCCAATGACTGACCGCGAATTCGTATCGGTGTTTCGCAGTAGCAAAAAAAACGACACATACCTTTATGTTCGCCGAGGGCAGAACTGGCAGGAGTTGCCGGACGCCTTGAGGAGCATCTTCGGCCAGCCCGTCCACTCGATGGATCTGTTGCTCACGCCAGACAAGAAGCTGGCGCGCACCAGTGGCGAGGAAGTTCTGGCAGCCATCGCGGAAAAAGATTTCTATTTGCAGATGCCGGAAGAGCAGGACACCTACATCGTGGACTTTAAACGCAAGATTGAGCAAAACCGCAAATGATTGCCCAGATTCCCTTCTGGCAGCGCAAACGGTTGGCGGAAATGACCGGGCCGGAATGGGAATCCCTGTGTGACGGTTGTGGTAAGTGCTGTCTTCAGAAACTGGAAGATGAGGACACCGGGGAGGTTTACCATACCAACCTGGCGTGTCGTTACATGAACCTCGAGACCTGTGGCTGCTCGGTCTACGAACAGAGATTGGAAAAAGTGCCGGGGTGCACAGTCATCACGCCGGGCACGATCAATCACTACCATTGGTTACCGTACACCTGTGCGTATCGTACCCTCGCCGAAGGAAGGCCTCTGCCGGACTGGCACCCATTGCGCAGCGGCGACCCTGAAACCGTTCACAAGGCGGGTGTGTCTGTGCACGGAAAAGCGCGCTCCGAGGAGGGCGTTCCGGAAGAGGATTGGGAAGAACATATCATTCACTGGATTCTGTAATGATCGATTCGGATGCATCTTTAGCCTACGGGATTTTCTGGGCAGCCTACGCGGTTGCCTTTGTTGTGTTTTTTTACATGATGAAATCGCTGTTTCGAATAGTGCCGTTTTATGGCCTGCGGACACTGCTTTTGTCCGCGTTGGTTGTGCTGTTGCTCACGCCCGTTGAATCGCCCGACGTTATGGGTTGGTGGATTCCCGGCTGGCTGTTCGCAGGCTATGAACTGATTCTCGACAATACCGAGGCAGCCAGTCTCGCGCTGGTCAATTTCAGTCTTGCCGCTATTGTCATGTTACTGGTCTGGATACTCGATCTTGTTCGGTACCGATTGGTGCGCAAATAATTGGATTCTGAAAAAAACAAAAGATAAGGGCGCATTTTAATGGAACGGTTCAAACACGCCTGGGTGGCTGCAGTTTTCCTGCTGGTTTCATCGCAGATATCGGCACAGGAGCCAACGCTGTCGATGCCCGGCACTGCAGACGTCCGCATTGTGGTGGATATCTCGGGGTCCATGAAAGAGACCGATCCCCGGAACCTTCGCCGGCCAGCTGTCCGGCTGCTGGCGCGAATCCTGCCCGAGGGGGCGAGTGCAGGCCTGTGGACCTTCGGGCAATACGTGAATATGTTGGTTCCCTATGGTGTGGTCGACCCGGCCTGGCGGGACACCGCGATAGAGCGCTCTGAACAGATCAATTCCGTTGCCCTGTACACCAATCTTGGGCTTGCCATGGAAAAGGCCGCTGATGACTGGTTGTCTGGCGGCACGCTGGAAAACACTCATGTGATTGTCCTCAGCGATGGCAAAGTCGATGTGCCGGGCAGTGCGGAGGTCAGTCTGGCAGAGGAGCGCCGCATTCTCGGGTCGCTCCTGCCGGCGCTCAAGGTTAAAGGCGCTACCATTCATACCGTGGGGCTCTCTGAACGGGCCGATATACAGTTTCTTCGGGAACTTGCCAGTGAAACCGGAGGCAGCTTTCAGCTGGCGCAGTCGGCGGAAGCGCTGAATCTGGCGTTTGCCAATGCCTTGAACACGGCTGTGCCGCAGGAACAGGTCCCGATTGAAGGAAATGGCTTTGCCGTCGATGAGGGTGTCAGTGAATTTACCGCGCTGATTTTTGCCGGGCAGGGCGCTTCAGACACCGAGCCTTTGGCGTTGTCAGAGCCTGGTGGAGAGCCGTTTACTCGTAACAATACGCCGGAGAACGTCCGCTGGGCGTCTGAGCCAGGTTATGACCTGATCACCGTAACTGAACCGGCAGCCGGCCGCTGGCGTATTGTTGGCGACCTCGGCCAGGGTAGCCGGGTGACGGTGGTCAGCGATTTGCGTATGGCGGTGAATCCGATTCCGGCAGAGTTCTCTGAAGATGAGCCGTTGTCCATCGAGGTGGCTTTTTTCGAGGATGCAGAAAAAATCACCGGCTCTGACTTCCTCTCGGTAATGGACGTAACTTTATCGATTACCGCCAGCGATGGCCGGCAGGGCACCAAGTCGCTGTCGCCAGAGGCGCCGCCCGAGGACGGGGTGTATCGCGATTCGGTACCGAAATTGCCGGCACCGGGGCGTTACCAGATTGATGTCGTTGCGGACGGGGGTACTTTCTCGCGCAAGTTCAGTGCAATGAGCAGTTTTGTGGTGCCGGGTGAAGAGCCGCCGCTGGAGGTTGTTACCGAGCCCATGGTTCCGGACCTCTCGGAACAGGTTGAGCCACTGCCGGATTTTGATAATGAGCCCGGGTCCGAGGAGACATCGCCGCCCTCTGCCGGTGAAGACAATGAAACGCCTGAGGTGTCGGAGCCGGAGCCGGCCGCCGAGCCAGTACCCGCACCCGCACCGGAGCCGGTCAGTGAGGCGGCAGCGGAGCCGGCGTCTGACCAGCCGGAGCCGGAAAAGGGAATGCTGTGGGGGGTGCCGGTCTGGGCCTGGGGTGCAGGCGCGGCGGGCCTGGTCGCCGTTGTTGGTCTTGGCCTGTTTGCCTGGCGGCAGAAAAAAGCGAGGGCCGAGCAGGAGCAGGCGGCAGCGGCTGAACGGGAAACTCTGGATGATCTGGCTGCTGTAGCGGAGGAACCGCCTGTGGTAGAGCCGGAGGCGGAACCTGAAGAAGCGCCGGCTATAGAAGAACCGGAACCGGAGCCAGAAGCCGCTCTTGAGCCGGAACCAGAACCGGAGCCGGAACCAGAAACAGAGCAGGAGCCGCCGGAATTACAGGAGCCCGAGCCTGAATCGGTACCGGAGTTGCCCGCAGACGACGAAATAACCAGTGACAGCGCCGGGGAAGCCATACCGGAAGTCACCGATGAACTGGTCTCAGAGGAAGTCAAAGCGGACGAGACAGATATTCCGCTGGCAGAAGACCTTGTGCCCTCTGAGGCAGAGCCTGACGCATCAGAGGCCGATGATATTGGCGAATCCGAATTCGACATTGATGATGACGAGTTTGGTCTGGAAGATTTTGACCTGTCAGAGTTCGATGATTTGCCCGATTATGACGATCCGTCCTCGGACCCGGAAAAGCCCGGGTCGACAGAAAACGACGAAGAGAAGCCAAAAAAGTAACCAACAGGAACCAGACACATGAAGTTTACCGGCACCGATAAGTACGTAGCCACCGATGACCTGCAAATGGCAGTGAATGCAGCGATCGCGCTGCAACGTCCGTTGTTGATCAAGGGCGAGCCCGGCACCGGTAAAACCCTGCTGGCCGAAGAAATGGCCGCGTCGCTGGGAATGACACTGATCCCCTGGCACATCAAGTCGACCACCAAAGCCCAGCAGGGCCTGTACGAATACGATGCCGTATCCCGCCTTCGTGACTCCCAGCTTGGCGACGAGAAGGTCAAAGACATCAGTAACTACATCGTGAAGGGCAAGCTCTGGGACGCTTTCGAAGCAGATGAGCAGGTTGTTCTGTTAATCGATGAGATCGACAAGGCGGATATCGAATTCCCGAACGATCTGTTGCTCGAACTGGACCGCATGGAGTTCTTTGTCTACGAAACCCAGCAGTTTGTCAGAGCGAAAAAGCGGCCGATTGTGGTGATTACCAGTAACAATGAGAAGGAACTGCCGGACGCGTTTCTTCGCCGCTGCTTCTTCCATTACATCAGTTTCCCGGATCACGACACCATGAAGAACATCGTGGATGTGCATTTCCCGGATATTCAGCAACAAGTGGTACGTGACGCACTCGAAGTATTTTTCGACGTACGCAAGGTACCGGGCCTGAAGAAAAAACCGTCGACCTCCGAGCTGATCGACTGGCTCAAGCTGTTGATGGCTGACGAATTGTCTGCGAAGGCGCTGCAGGAGAAGGACTCCAGCTCGGCTCTACCGCCACTCTACGGTGCTCTGGTGAAGAACGAGCAGGATGTACACCTGCTGCAGAAGCTGGCTTTCATGGCGCGTCGCCGAAACTGATCACTGAAAAGAGCTCTGCTTTATGTTGATCGATTTTTTCCTCGAAGTACGGCGGGCCAGGGTGCCAGCCAGTCTGCGGGAATTTCTGGATCTGCTGGAGGCCATCCAGCAGCGCCTGGCTTTTGCAGACATGGAGGAGTTCTATTACCTGGCCAGGGTCTGCCTGGTCAAGGATGAGCGGCACTTTGACAAATTTGACCGAGCTTTCCAGGCCTACTTTGAAGGCATTGAAAATCTCGATGACCTGCTCGAAGCGTTGATTCCGGACGACTGGTTGCGGGCTGAGTTTGAAAAACATCTGACCGACGAAGAGAAAGCGAAAATTGAATCCCTCGGTGGCCTGGAAGAGCTGATCGAGACCTTCAAGAAGCGCATGGAAGAGCAGCAAGAGCGCCACGCCGGCGGCAACAAATGGATTGGCACTGGCGGAACGTCACCGTTTGGCGCCAACGGCTATAACCCCGAGGGTTTTCGTATTGGCCAGAATAAAGGCCGGCACGGTCGGGCTGTGAAGGTATGGGAAAAGCGCGAATACCGGGATCTGGACGACAGCATTACTCTGGGGTTACGCAACATCAAGGTGGCCTTGCGCCGTTTGCGAAAATTTGCGCGACAGGGTGCCGCAGACCAACTCGATATGGACGACACAATTCGTTCCACCGCGCGCAACGCCGGCTATCTCGACCTGAAGATGGTGCCCGAGCGGCATAATGCCGTCAAAGTACTCATTTTCTTTGACGTGGGTGGGTCAATGGATCCTCACGTGCGGGTTTGCGAGGAGTTGTTTTCGGCCGCTCGTCTTGAGTTCAAGCACATGGAGTATTTCTACTTCCACAACTTTCTCTACGAAAGTGTCTGGAAGAACAATATCCGGCGCATGAACGAGACCATGAGTACCTGGGACATCCTCCATAAGTACACTCCGGACTACAAAGTGATTTTTGTGGGCGATGCCACCATGGCACCCTACGAAATTACCCATCCGGGCGGGTCTATTGAGCACTGGAATGAAGAAGCCGGGGCGACCTGGTTCCAGCGCGTAAGCGAGCATTTCAGAAAAGTGGTGTGGCTCAATCCGTTGCCCGAGAGTTACTGGGGCTCGGGTGGTTCACTGGGCATTACCCAGCAATTGGTCAATAATCATATGTATCCGCTGACCATTGAAGGCCTTGAGTCCGCCATGAGGCAGCTGAGTAAATAAAAAAAGCCGATGCGGTTGAGAGCATCGGCAAAGCTCGGCATATTCAAGCGGGTTGTGCCTGATCAGGCCGCCCGCCAACCCCGGTCTAGCAAGGCCGGGGCCACCTTTCCTGTTAATTTATATATTTCAAAGCTTTATCCTTCAATTGGGAGCGCAGCTGATTGTTCCCAATGGCCCCCTCTGTGCGCGTCTGTCAAATTAGTCGACACTTTTTCGATGTAACCTTCCCTCAAATGCCAATTTGGTGAATTGGATACCGTTCTTGGTTGTGAGCGGGTGTTACCCTTTATTTCGAAATGTTACCTGAGCCGCGCAGTCACGCGGCCCGGCAAGGCAGAAAAGTGATGTTCGGCAGACAAAAAACACAAAAGTGCCGGATTGCCCCAGGGATCAGGGGGCTGTTTATATCCGGAGTTATCGTAGCCATATTTTCGGCAACGTCCCATGCCTCCTCGCTGGAGGAGCAGATAGAGCGTCTGAGCGCCGACATTATGAGGCACTCGGCACGCGTGAATGCCGTGGAGCAGAGATTGCTTCATCCGGTGAATACCCGAGTGGCCGTTTTTCTCTCTCTGGCGAACAGGCAAGCTCTGGAACTGGATTCGGTAGAGCTTTTTGTCGATGACCAACCGGTAACAGCCCATCTGTACGGTGAGAATGAGCGCAATTCTCTGGCCCAGGGCGGCGTACATCAACTGTTCCTTGGTAATCTGGCAGACGGCCAACATAGCCTCAAAGCGGTCATTAACGCCCGCGCTTCAAACAATCGTTTCGTCCGTCGGGAAATCACCCACCAGTTCCGGAAAGAGCCCGGAGCCTTGCGCCTGCAGATGACGCTGAGTGCCCAGGCCCCGGATTACGAACCGGACGTTTCATTTGTCGAGTGGAAATAACCGGCCATGAACGGGCGAACGTATCCGTTATTGCACAAGTGCATGATTGTTATGGCTTTATTCGGCGCAGGATTGGCCGCGCCAGCGGCCAGCGCTCTGGATGGCCAGTTGGCTACCGGTGTTGTCCGCTTTTCCCTTGATACCGGTGAGCCCGCCAGGGTTGCCGGCCTGGCTGCGGCACTTGAGGGCGAATCTGCAGATTACCTCCGGGCCAGATGGTTGCTGTCTTCAGGTCAGAAGGAGAAGGCGCGTGAGGTTTTCAGGGGTGTGTTCGCCGGAACGACCCATCGTGGCGAAGCGGCATTGGCTCTGGCGGAAATGGCTCTGCACGACGCCGACGCTGCGGGTGCCGAAAAATGGTATCAACAGGCTCGCCAAACCGGTTATGGCGAGGTCGTTCAGAAGGCCTTGCTTGGCCTGGCTGAACAGGCGCGGAATCAGGGCAAGACCGATGCAGCAGGGCAGTACCTTGCCCGCATGGACGATGGCTACTGGGCTGCTGTCGGGTACATGAATCTGGCTGCGGATTTCGCCCGGGATGACGTTAATGCATCTCGAGGTCTGGTAGCTTTGCGAGTTGCCATGGCGATGGCGGCGAAAGACCAGGCACCGGAGCGAAGCCGGGCACTTCTCGACCAACTCAACCTTCGGGCCGGTTACCTCGCGCTTGGCGATGAGCAGTACGACAAGGCGATTGATTTTCTGGAGAGGGTCTCCCTCGACAGTTATCATACGCCACAGGCTCTGTACCTTCATGGCCTGGCCCTGTCAGAGAAAGGTAACCATCGGGCTGCCATGCAGAGCTGGCATCGTGCCAAGAAATTTCCCCTGGCCTTCCCCGGCGTAGCTGATGCCTGGATCGGGATGGGGCGGGGCTATGATTTATCCGGGTATGCCGGGCAGGCCGGGGAATCCTGGCTTGCGGCCAACGCTGCTTATGAGAGCGAACGTGTCACCCTGGGCAGTCTTGCAAAGCGGATCAGAGAGCAGGGTGCTTATAAAACGCTGGTACAGGATGCCCGAAATAACGATCTGCAATGGTTTCTGGCAGACAGTCGAACGCTCACACAACCCCGGTTGGCCTATCTGATGCGCTTCATGGAAGCGCCTGATGCCCAGAACGCTGTGCGCCGGGTGGCACAGCTGGATGAAATGCTGGCTGTCCTTGATGAAAACAAAGCGAATCTCACCGTGTTTATCCAGGCACTGGAACGGGTGTTGCACTCATCCCGCAAAGAAACCCGCGATACGGAAAAGAGCGAACTCATCAGGCAGCAGGCAAGCCTTGAGGCTCGCCTGGATCAGCTCCTGGCAAAAGCACCTGCGTCTGTTCAGGGGGCGGCACTGGATCGGCTCCAAGAGACGCTCTCTGTATCGGGCGATCGGCTGGCCGCGCTCACTCAGCGTATCGCGAGGCAGCCGGAGCGTTTGAACAGTATTTTGCGTGAAGCCTCTGCCGTGAGAGATTCCACGGAGGGTCTACAGCAAAGGGCGCTCACGCTCAGGCAGCAGGCCGCTCGCGAGCTGGATGCGCAGGCCCTGGCGTTTGTGGAGGGGCAATCCCGGCGGATGACGCACGCCCTGGATAAAACAGAACAGCAGATTGCGCATCTTTACGAATATCTGGCGCTGGAAAATCTCGGGGAGGGCACGCCGTGATCCTGGTTTTTTCGCCGAAGATCCCTGTTGGTCTGCTTGCCCTGGTTCTGATTTTGGCTCCGATACCCGCTGCTGCACAGGAATCCTTTCGTGTTGAGTTGGGTCGGGATGGTGAAACCCTCGGGGATATGCGGCCGGTCTTTCTCAAGTTCGAGAGCCGGCCATTACCCGCGATTTCACCGCGCGAGGTGGCCCGCCGTTACCAGAAATTGTTTGAATCCTCAGATGAGCCGGAAGTTCGGGTTGATGCCCTGAATCGACTGAATAATATTCGTGATCGCTCCGGCGAAAACGTCGGTTTTTCCCAGGAGCAGGAAACGGCAATCTACCAGGAGGTGCTGGGTAGCTATGAAAATATCCTGGCCAAAGGCTCTTTCTCCGGGCGTCTGGATGAGTTGCTTTACCAGATGGCCAAGGCTCACGCGCTGACTGGTCAACCCGAACAGTCTATTGCCCGACTAAAGCAGCTGGTTGGCCTGTATCCACGGTCCGAGCTGGTACCGGAAGCGCGCTTTCGCATTGCCGAGGCTGCTTTCTCGGCAAACCGCTATGCCGAGGCGGAGACCGGTTATCGCCAGTTACTGGACGATAGCAGTCGTCCTGAGCTGGCGGACAAAGCCCGATATATGCTGGGCTGGAGTCAGTTCAAACAGGGCCAGGCCGCCTGGAACCGTGCCGCACAAACGTTCATGACCGTTCTCGACCGGCAGCTACCGGATTCAGCTTCGCTGAACAGTCCGCCCGCGTCAGCGATGGATATGCTTGAAGACACGTTTCGGGTGCTGGCACTGATGGCTTCCCGTAAAAACAACGCTCAGACCCTCAGCACCTGGCTGGCCGACCGGGAATCGTCGCCATGGGTGCATCTTCTTTACGATCGTCTCGCAGACCTGCATTCGGTAGAGCGTCGATACGAACAGGCGGTCGCCGTCAACGACGTCTATATTTCGGAGTACCCCGGGCATCCTGCAAGCCCGGACTTTCTTGCCCAGAGCGTGACGTATTGGCAACTTGCCGGCGACCCGGCCCAGGCACTGGCGGCAAGAGAGCGCTATGTGCAGCGTTTGGGGGATGACGCCCGGTTTCGTGTGCTGGCCATACAACAGCAAGCCCTATGGTCACAGTACGCCCGCTTTCTGGCAGAGCATCATTATGCGATGGGCTCTGAGCTTGCCGGGCGGAATGAAACGCTGGCCGCCAGGGCTTCATGGGCCCGGGCTGCGGGTTATTACGAACAACTGGCACCCCGCTCACCGCAAACCGGCGAGTTTCTCCATCTGGCGGGTGATGCGCGGTTACTGGCGGGTAATCGCCCAGAGGCTGTTCAGAACTTTCGTTCTGCAGCGTATGACCATGTCCACCAGGGCTCTGATGATTCCGCCTGGGCAGCCATCCGGATTGCCCGGCAGAATCTTGAGGCAACTCCAGCTGCAAGCCGGGCCGAATTGCTGGGCGCTCTGAGTCAGGCCGAGCAGCGTTATGGCAAGTCGTTTGGGCCGGATGCACGTTTGTCGGGCTTGCGCGCCGATCTTGCCAACCGGTGGTATGAAACCGGCGAATATGACCGGGCTCTCGAATATGCCCGAAGTACCCTGGAGTGGGGCCAGGCGAAGCCTTCCGAGCAGTACGCGGCCTGGTTGGTAACGGCACGTATTCGGCAAAACAACGGAGAATACGGGCTGGCCGAAAGGGGCTGGCGGCAAGCAATCCGCCTGGCCGAGGTGGTTAGCCAGGAATCCCGTGCCGAAAAGCATACGCTGCTCGAGCAGCTTGCCACGGCCATTTATAAACAAGGTGAAGAGGCCGCGCTCAAGAGTGACACAACCCTCGCTGTGGCACATTTTCAGCGAGTCGAGGGCGTTCTGCCCGGCTCTGAGATTGCCGTCAGGGCCCGTTACGATGCGGCCAATACGCTGCTCCGCGCCTCCGACTGGCTGTCCGCCATTAACGAGCTCAACCGGTTCCGTTCCGATTATCCGAAACACGATTTGACCCCTGACATCAGTGAGAAACTGGTCCTTGCTTACCAGGAATCCGGCCAGGGTCCGAAAGCCGCAGAGGAATTGCTGGATCGGGCCGAGACACTGGCTGCCCCATGGCCGGAACGGTTGCGTGCCGCGTCGATTTACCATGACGAAGGCGACGATGCGTCCAGAAACGCTCTGTACAAACGCTGGCTTGCGGTGGCCTCACAGCCGGCCTCTGCTCAGGAGCACCTGCAACATCAAACAATGCGCTGGCGCCTGATTACCTCGGGTGAGTCTGTGGATGCCATGCGCAATCAGCTTCTGATTCAGGAAAGCGACAGTCAGTGGCATTCCGAAGAAACACTCCGCTGGGCGGCAGATTCTGCACTTTATTTCGGGGTTCGGGCTGTTGATCGATTTACCGGAATTGCTCTGGTACATCCGCTTGAACGTTCCCTGGCAAAAAAACAGGCCGCCATGAAACAGGCTCAGGATTACCTGCAGCAAGCGGAGTCGTTTGCCGGAGAGCGTGTCCGTTCCGAAGTTTTGTATCGTCGCGCTGAACTGTATCGCACGCTGGCCTCTGATTTGATGGCGTCCGAAATGCCCGCAGAGCTCAACGACATGGAAACCATGCAGTATCAGATGTTACTTGAAGAACAAGCCTTCCCCCTCGAGGAAGAGGCGATGGCCTTGCACGCCCGCAACCATGCACGTATTACCGACGTCGGTTTTGATGACTGGATTCAGCGCAGCCTGGATGCTTTGGCCACCATGCATCCCGGCCGTTACGACCGGCAGCTTCGCTGGATGAGCTGGTCGACCGATGTCAGCCAGGGAGGATCGTGATGGACCGTTATCCGGTATTGCTGGCTTCCCGCCTGTTGGTGTTGTTGCTGATGGCGGGGCTGGCCGGCTGCGCATCGAACGCGCCGGCGCCCGAAGAGACGGCTCCGGTTTATCGGCCCGAACAGTCAAAGCAATGGGCGCAGGAAGGTCGGCAGGCTCTGGAGGCCGGCCATCGGGAGGTGGCTTTGACAGCCTGGCAAAAGTCGTTGGCGGCGAACCCCGCCAATGCAACCGTGCGCAATAATCTGGCATTGCTGCTGAAAGAACAGAAACGTTTTGATGAGGCTGCACGGTTGCTGCAGGCCGGGCTTGCGGTTACCCCAGAGGTTCCGGACTTGCACTATAACCTGGCTGTGATCTCGGAACTGTACCTGCTGGATCTGGATACGGCCCTTGAGCATTACCGGCAATATCAGGCTCTGGCAGATGATGACAGCCAGAATGTAGCCGGCTGGATTGCCGATCTCGAGAGGAGATTGCAATGACACCCGCAACGCTCTGCCGCTGCCGAAACCTGCTGGTAATCCTTGCCATGTTGCCCCTCGGGGCCTATGCCGAAGAGCGGGGCGGTTCGCCCGCTGATATCGACCAATCCATGTTCGAGGTGCGTGGATTGTCGGCCGGGCCGGGAGAAGATGATCCGAGAATTCTCTACATATTGCCCTGGCAAACGCCAACGTTGCCGCGGCGCCCCAGAACGGAACTCAATCAACAGGCACCGCAGCTCCTGCAGGCGGTGCCTCAACCGGTACTGGAGAATCACCGACAGTTCCGCGAGACCCTGAACCCGCTTGTACTGGGGCCAGTCCCTGTAGCAAGGCCGGCCACAGCCGATGACTCACAACCGTAACCCAGCAGTCGATGGAGACAGACACCATGCTTGATACCGTAATCCGTTTTTTCCAGGAGGGTGGGCCCTTCATGTATCCGATTGCCATCGTGTTGGCGCTGGGGTTGGCAATTTCACTGGAGCGCTTCCTGTATCTCGGTGCCGTTCGCCGGCGCAACCGCAGGGCATTTGAGCGGGGAATATTGCCCGCACTGCAAAAACGCGATTACCCGCGAGCCATGAAAGCAGCCTCCAGCTCTGACAGCGCCATTGCTGCGGTACTGGGAGCCGGAATTGCCCGGTTGATCAATAACAGCCGGCGCGAAGACATTGAATACGCCATGGAAGAAGGGTTGATGGAGGTATTGCCACGGCTGGAAAAGCGCACGCAATATCTGGCGACACTGGCAAACATTGCAACGCTCCTGGGCTTGTTGGGTACGATTATTGGTCTGATTGCCGCCTTTACTGCTGTGGCGGCGGCAGACCCGGCGCAGAAGGCTTCGTTGTTGTCCGAGAGTATTTCAGTGGCGATGAACACCACGGCGTTTGGGTTGATGTCAGCTATCCCGCTGTTGCTGTTTCACGCTGTCCTGCAAACGCGCACCAATGAAATTGTCGACAGTTTTGAAATGGCGGGCGTCAAATTGTTGAACATGGTTTCCGAGCCGGCCGGCCGGCAAGTCGCGGCGTGATGGTACCGGTAAACCTGGATCTGATCAGGAGTCGCAGATCATGAGACGTCGACATCGCCGGCTGCACGCCTCGGCTGACCTGGACATTACGGCTTTTCTCAACCTGATGATTGTGCTGGTTCCGGTATTACTGCTGGGTATGGTGTTCAGCCAGATCAGAATGATCGAGCTTAACTTTCCCGGGATGGAAGCCGGGCAGGCCCCGGATGCCGAGTCGTTCCGGTTGGTTGTAACCGTATTGCCGGCAGGTATTGAAGTGGCAGACAGCGACCGTGGGTTAATTGATGTGTTGCCTGCAGGCCAGCAGGGCCACAATTATTCCGGCTTGAGTGAGCGACTGCAGCAAATCAAATCCCATGTGCCGGAAAAAACCGATGTAATCCTGGAGGTAGGTCCCGACGTTGATTACCAGACCCTCGTCTCCGTGATGGATACGG
This sequence comes from Marinobacter sp. VGCF2001, assembly GCF_049943275.1. Classification (NCBI taxonomy): domain Bacteria; kingdom Pseudomonadati; phylum Pseudomonadota; class Gammaproteobacteria; order Pseudomonadales; family Marinobacteraceae; genus Marinobacter; species Marinobacter sp. VGCF2001. Next base: position 250,803 of record NZ_JBNFVX010000001.1, on the reverse strand, counting down.
TGCGTTCCTATCCCGCCGTGGTGGCAGCGAGCGTGGTGGAGGCGGAGTTGTTTCCGGATGTCTCACTGATGGATGCCGGCGACGAGCGGGATCTTGCTGCCCATCCGGCAGACGGGAAAGGAGAGGGCGCATGAAGCTTTCCAGACGAGCCCGCTTGCGCCAGCGACATTATGGCCGAATGCACAAGGCTGGCGGCCTGAACCTGGTGTCGCTGATGGACATATTTACCATTCTGGTATTTTTCCTGATGGTAAACTCCTCTGATGTAAAGGTTATGCAGAATACGGCGGATGTGCCGCTTCCCCAATCCACGGCAAAGCAGGAGGCGGTAGAGAACCTCACTGTTCAGGTGGTGGGCCGGTCTATCCTGGTGCAGGGGCGGGAAGTGGCCAGGCTGGACGGAATAGAAGCCACCGACACCCGCATTGCCGGGCTGTCAGAGGAGCTGGCGTATCGCAGGAACCGCTGGGAGCAGGTGCCGGAGCAAGGGCTGGCCGTCACCATCATGGCGGGGAAGGATACCGATTACCGACTGCTGCGAAAAATTATGCAGACCTGTGTCGACGAGGAGTTCCGCCAGGTGCGCCTTGCCGTGGAGTCGGAGGTTCGGAATGGCTGACCCCAGGAATCCGTTGTCATCTTCCCGGCTGCCCTGGTCCCGGGATAAAGCCGAAAACGTCCGTTTCGGGTTGATTGCAGGGCTGACGCTGGCTGTGTTTTTAGTCCCTGCACTGATGATTCCCGGATTGCAGGTGCCGGAACCGGAACGCGAAACATCGGAACAGTTACCGCCCCGCCTGGCCAAGCTGGTGCAGCCGCCGGAACCCGTCGAGCCGATTCAGCCCGTTGATGAGCCAGAGCCGCCTGAGCCTGAACCTGAGCCCGAGCCTGAGCCCAAACCTGAGCCCGAGCCTGAGCCCAAACCTGAGCCCAAACCTGAGCCTGAGCCCGAGCCAGAGCCGGTGGCGTTGCCACCCAAGCCGGAACCGACCAGCCCCGAGCCACGGCCGGTGCAGCAAACCGCAGAACAAGCCAGGGAAACCGCCGCCCGCTCTGGTCTGTTTGCCATGAAAGACCGGCTCAGTGCGCTAACCGCCGTGGAGGCCAGTGAGCCACAGGTGCAGCGGCGGGCCAATGTCAGTACTGAAAGTGCCGTTGCATCAAAGCCTGAATCGGTGAGCCCGCAGGTGCTGGAAGGCAGTGGCGGTGTTGAGAACCGCGAAGGACCGGTGCGGGAAGTACAACTGGCGCGGCACGAAACGAGTGAGGTCGTCGCGCCCCAGGCATCGGAACCGCAAGTGGCGGCGCAGCCTGAGCCCGCCAGACCATCGGTAGGCGAGCGCGCCATGAGCAATATCCGGAACGTGTTTGATGGCCAGAAAAGCGTGCTTTATTCGCTGTACCAGCGCGAGTTGAGAAAGGATCCGACGCTGGAGGGCAAGGTCACCCTGGAGCTGGTTATTGAACCGGACGGCAGCGTATCGGCCTGTAATGTTGTCGGCTCTGAACTGGATCATCCGTCGCTGGAGCAACGCATTGCACTGCGCGTGCGAATGTTCGATTTCGGTGCCGCCGAGGTGGAAACCCGGAAGGTACGATTCCCCATCGATTTCCTTCCGGGCTAGGCGCGTTGGGCCTCAGTTCTCGATGGTGATTCTGGGCAAGCGGGGCTTTTGCAGAGACATTTTTTCTGTAGGCGCAATCACTTTGGCCTCGCCTGAAACTACCTGGTCGTTGTTCTGATTACGCACATCGCAGTCGAAAACAACCCGATTCTTCGGGTCTTTACGAACAACGCTCAGGGTAACGGTGAGTGTGTCATCAAGCTTGACCGGCCTTTTGAACGACAGGCTTTGCTCCAGATAAATGGTGCCCGGCCCTGGCATGACGGTGGCCAGCGCCGCAGAAATCAGTGACCCGCTCCACATACCGTGGGCGATGCGCTCACGGAACATGGATTCGGCCGCAAATTCCGAATCCAGGTGCACCGGGTTTACATCCCCGGAAACGGCGGCAAACAGCACCAGTTCGTCTTCGGTCAGTGTGCGGGTAAAGGTGGCGGAGTCGCCTTCGTTCAACTCGTTGTAGGTAATGTTTTCCAGCGTATCCAGGGTATCGCTCATCACAGGCTCCGGTGATTCAGTGTTCGGGTACAACGGTACCGCTTGCTTATCTGAAAGCTACCTCATCGTTAACAAAACTGCTATTCTCTCCCCACTTTTTTGAGGCTGATACTTTTGTCGGGTTGATTTTCCGATGCGCTCAGTCTTGGCAAAACATTACAATCAGGGGGCTTCTGAACCCATCCGGCAGTACCCCAAAGCGCCAATCAGACAGGAGATGGTGATGGATTTTGAGCAGTTCTATCAAGACAAATACCCAGCTGGCATCCCCCGGGAAATTGATCTCAACAAGTACAAGAACATGGTGGATGTGTTCGAGCAGGCGGTTCAGAAATATGCCGACAAGCCTGCGTTTAGCGCGGTTGGTGTAACCCTGACTTATCGGGATCTTGATACTCAAAGCCGTAACTTCGCCGCCTGGCTGCAGAACAAAACCGACCTGAAGCCTGGTGATCGGATTGCGGTGCAAATGCCGAACATTACCCAGTATCCCGTTGTGGTGTTCGGCGCCATGCGCGCGGGGCTGATTGTGGTCAACACCAATCCGCTTTACACCACACGTGAGATGGAGCACCAGTTCAATGACTCCGGTGCCAAGGCTCTGGTGGTACTGGCCAATATGGCGGACAACGCGGAAAAGGTTCTGCCGCATACCGGTATTGAGCACGTAATTGTGACCGAGCTGGCCGATATGCATTCGCCCATCAAGCGGACCCTGATGAACGCCGCCGTGAAGCACCTTAAGAAAATGGTGCCGGCGTTCAACTTGCCTGGGGCACACAAGCTGCCGGCAGTACTCAGTGCCGGTGCCCGCGAGAAGTTCTCACCGGTGGATGTCAAGCTAGACGACCTGGCCGTGTTGCAGTACACAGGCGGCACCACAGGCGTTGCCAAAGGCGCCATGCTGACCCACGCCAATCTGGTTGCGAACCTTACACAGGTGCGGCCGATGCTGGAAGATCAGGTGGAAGAAGGCAAAGAGGTCGTCATCGCGCCGCTGCCCCTGTATCACATTTATTCCTTCACACTGAACTGCGGCATCATGATGGAAGCCGGTGCACACAACGTGCTGATTCCGAACCCGCGTGATATCCCTGGGTTTGTCAAAGAGCTGCAGAAGCAGAAGTTTTCGGCCTTTATTGGCCTGAATACCTTGTTCGTGGCGCTTTGCAATAATGAAGACTTCCAGGATCTGGATTTCTCCGGCCTTAAACTGACGGCGTCTGGCGGTATGGCGCTGACCAGCGACACGGCCAAGATGTGGCAGCGTGTGACCGGCTGTGAAATCAGCGAAGGCTACGGCATGACTGAAACCTCTCCGGTCGTGACCTTCAACCCTCGCAGTGCGATACAGATCGGCACCATCGGCCTGCCAATTCCGTCGACTGTGGTGAAAACCATCGATGACGACGGCAACGAAACACCCGTGGGCGAGCCCGGTGAGCTGTGCGTGAAAGGCCCGCAGGTTATGCGCGGCTACTGGCAGCGTCCGGATGATACCCAGAAGTCCTTCACCGAAGACGGTTTCCTCAAAACCGGCGATGTGGCGCTGATCCAGGAAGACGGCTACATCCGGATTGTCGATCGCAAAAAAGACATGATTATCGTCTCTGGCTTCAACGTCTTCCCGAACGAGATCGAAGACGTCATCACCACTCACCCGAAAGTAGTTGAATGCGCCGCAGTGGGCATTCCAGACGCCAAGAGTGGCGAGGCGGTCAAGGTTTATGTGGTGCCCACCCAGGAGGGTGTGACCGCCAATGAGCTCAAGGAATTCTGTCGCGAACGGCTGACGGCCTACAAAGTGCCGAAGCACTTTGAATTTCGCGATGAACTGCCCAAGAGCAACGTCGGCAAAATCCTCCGCCGTGAGTTGCGGGATGAGGCGAACGCCAGTTAACCGGCGAACCTTGTTGCCCTTTCAAAGACCCTGCTTCGGCGGGGTCTTTGTGTTTCTTGGCTCCGGATTTCGTTAGACTGTTCCGCCCGATGTTCCATCCACCTCTTGATGAGCCTGCAGCTGTTAATGACTGACAACACCCGTTCCGACACCCCCGTTGATCCCAAGGTCGCTGTCAAAGCCATGATGAGCCAGCTGGATGCCTGTAATCAGCAGGAGGCGGCCCGCATCATTCGCCGGGTTAGCCGCTGCAAGGGCAAGCCTGGCGAAAAAGATATCGAGAAGATGGGGCAATGGCTGGAATGTGGGCTGGACAAGGTGCGCAAGCGCCAGGCTCTGCACAAGCCAGCCACCTTTCCGGATGGATTGCCGGTCAGCGACCGGGTAGAGGACATCAGTGAGGCGATCCAGAGCCATCAGGTGGTTATCATCGCCGGTGAAACCGGCTCCGGCAAAACCACGCAAATCCCGAAAATCTGTCTGAACCTCGGGCGCGGTATTCGTGGCCTGATTGGCCATACTCAGCCACGGCGTATTGCCGCGCGCAGCGTGTCCAGCCGGATTGCCGAAGAGCTCGGGGAATCGGTGGGCCAGCAGGTGGGGTATCAGGTTCGGTTTACCGACAATACCTCCGAATCGTCCCGTGTAAAGGTGATGACCGATGGCATTCTGCTGGCAGAGGTCCAGCACGACCGGTTCCTGGATGGTTATGACACCCTGATTATCGACGAGGCCCATGAACGCAGTCTGAATATCGACTTCCTGCTGGGTTATCTGAGGCAGCTGCTGCCCAAGCGGCCAGACCTGAAAGTTATCATCACATCGGCCACCATCGAAGTGGAGCGTTTCAGCGAGTTTTTCAATGAAGCGCCGGTAATTGAGGTTAGTGGCCGCACCTTCCCGGTGGACATTCGCTATCGACCTCTGGCGGGCGATGAAGACGACCGGGACCAGGGCTGGACCGACGGTGTACTGTCGGCGCTCGAGGAAATTGAACAGCATGAACGGCAGGAAAAACAGCCGCCGGGCGATGTTCTGGTATTCCTGCCCGGTGAGCGCGAAATCCGTGCCTTGAGCAAGGTGCTGCGCCATGCCGACCTGCGCCACACAGAGGTGTTGCCACTGTATTCCCGTTTGAGTAACCAGGAGCAGAACCGGGTTTTCCAGAGCCATCGGGGGCGTCGGATAGTGCTTTCCACCAACGTAGCGGAAACGTCGCTGACGGTTCCCGGAATCCGCTATGTGATTGACACCGGTGTGGCCCGAATCAGCCGGTACAGCGTTCGCTCGAAGATTCAGCGCCTGCCTGTTGAACCCATTTCCCAGGCCAGTGCCAACCAGCGTGCGGGACGATGTGGGCGTGTGGCGCCGGGCATTTGTTTCCGCCTGTACGACGAGACGGACTTTCTCAATCGGCCGGAATATACCGATCCGGAAATACTGAGAACCAACCTGGCCTCGGTTATTCTGCAAATGGCGACTTCCGGCCTGGGCGAGATCCGCCACTTTCCGTTTCTCGAAGCCCCGGACCGCCGCCAGATAAACGATGGTTACAAGCTGCTGGAGGAACTCAGCGCGGTTGATGACAACCGGCGGGTAACCAGGCTGGGGCGCACCATGGCACGCCTGCCCCTTGATCCAAGACTGGCGCGGATGCTGGTTACCTCGGCGGAGCAGGGCAGCCTGGCCGAGGTGCTGATTGTGATTGCCGGCCTGAGTGTTCAGGACCCCAGAGAGCGCCCTCAGGACAAACAGCAGGCAGCCGACCAGGCGCACGCGCCCTTCAACGACAAGGAATCGGATTTTGTAACGCTGCTCAACGTCTGGAACTGGTTTGAAGAGCAGCGGCAGGAGTTGTCCCAGAACCAGCTCAAGAAACTGTGTCAGAAAACGTTTCTGAGCTGGATGCGGATGCGGGAGTGGCGGGACATTCATCGCCAGCTGACCCTGATTTGCCGGGAGCAAAAGCTGTCATTCAACAAGCAGCCGGCGAACTACGATGCAGTCCATAAAGCCATCCTTGCGGGTTTGCTTGGGCAGGTTGCCGTGAAAGTCGAAAAGCGCGAGTACCTGGCTACCCGAAATCGTAAAGTGCTGATTTTTCCGGGTTCCAAGGTAGGCAAGACCGCGCCCAAGTGGATTGTGGCAGCCGAGATTGTTGAAACCAGCAAAGTGTTCGCGCGTATGGTGGCAGCCATTCAGCCGGAGTGGGTGGAGCCCCTGGCGGGCCACGTGGTGAAGCACCACTATTTCGAGCCTCACTGGGAGCAGAAGCGTGCCCAGGTGATGGGCTATGAAAAAGTGACTCTGTATGGCCTGGATGTGGTGCCTAAACGCCGCATTCCTTACGCGAAAGTAGATCCGGAGGAATGCCGTAACCTGTTTATCCGCCGTGCTCTGGTGGAGGGCGAATACCGATCGAAGGCGCCGTTCATTGCCCGGAACCGGGAAATGCTGGATACGGTCGAAAACCTTGAAAAGAAAACCCGCCGCCGGGATCTTCTGGTGGATGATGAAGTGCTGGTGGCGTTCTACGACCAGCGAATGCCCGCAGAGATTGTCAGTGGGCGGTATTTTGAAACCTGGTGGCAGGGCTTGTCGGCTCAGGAATTAAAAGGGCTGGAACTGACAGAGAGTGATGTTCTGCAGCGCCCGCTGGATCAGTCCGCGGAGCAGCTGTACCCGGACTATCTGGAATGGGAGGGCGTCAATTACCCGCTGAGTTATGAGTTTGAGCCCACCAGCGAGCGTGACGGCGTGACGCTTAACGTGCCTTTGATGGCTTTGCGCCAGATACCTGCCCGGCGCCTGGAGTGGCTGGTGCCCGGTCTGCTCCGTGAAAAGTGCATTGCGCTTGTTAAAGGCCTGCCCAAGGCGTTGCGTCGCAATTTTGTTCCGGTTCCGGACTTTGTGGATGCAGCTCTTGCGAATTTACAACCGGATAACCAGCCCCTTGCCATCAAACTGGGTGAGCAACTGCGCCGCATGACCGGTGTTCAGATTGCGCCGGATGCCTGGCCTGAGGAGGAATTACCTCGCCACCTCAGGATGAATCTCCGGGTAACGGGCGACAAAGGCAGGGTGATCGCCGAGGGCCGGGATGCCGATGAGCTCCAGGGCGAGCTGGAAGGGCGCGCGGAAGAAGCCCTGGCATCGGCGACGCAGAATGAAGGCGGGCACAAACCTGCTGATGAGTCTGCCGAGTGGCAATTCGGCACGCTGCCGGCGCAGGTCCAGACCGAAAAAGGCGGTATGCAGGTAACGGTCTATCCCGCCCTGGAGGATCTGGGCAACAAGGTTCGGGAGGTGCGCTACCTCGATCGATTGACGGCGGAAGACACTTTGCGCAGGGGTATTGCCCGGCTCATCGTAAACCGGTTTGGTAACACCCTGGCGGACCTCGAGCGCAAATTACCGCGATTCAAGCAGTCGGCGCTGATGTTTGCCCCTGTCGGTCGGGCGAAGGTTTTGCTGGATGATCTGGTGCTGTCAACGGTTATGCAGCACTTTCTGGCAGAGGAGTTGCCCCGCAGCGAGCAGGCCTTTGTAACTCTGTTCGACCGTTATCGTGGCGACTTCATACCGGCGCTGGAGGCGGCCGATGAGCGGTTGTTTCAGGCCATGAAGGGGTATCAGAAAGTGGCGAAACAGCTTAAAGGCAAGATCAGTCTGGCGCTGGCTGCCAGTATGGCAGATCTCAAATTCCAGATGCAGCAGCTGGTGTATCCCGGATTTCTGGTGAGTACCCCGGCACCCTGGCTTGAGCGATTTGGTGTCTACTTCGAGGCTGCGGATATCCGGCTGGAGAAAATGCCCCGGGAGATGGGCCGGGAGCGGGAGTTTCTGCACACCATCGAACCTTTGTGGAGCCGGTATGCTGCGAAACTCGAACAACATAAACGCCAGGGTGTCAGAGATCCGGAACTGGACAGCTACCGATGGATGCTGGAGGAATACCGGGTGTCCTTTTTTGCCCAGCAATTGGGCACGGTCATGACTGTTTCGGTCAAGCGACTGGACAAACAATGGGAAAAGACCCGGATTTAGGTCTGTACCATGCACCAGATTGGGGCCACTGGACGATAGTCCCACGGGCAATTCTGCAGGACTGTGTTAGTATTTCTGACATTGTATTGTCAGAAACTGTTCTTACCATGTTGACGTGGGGTTATTGTGATTAAAGCCGTCATTAGCGGAACCGGCCTCTATACGCCGCCCGCCACTATCGAGAATGATGAGCTGGTTGAGGCCTTCAACCAGTATGTGGAGTTGTTCAACAGCGAGCACGCAGACCAGATTGCCCGAGGCGAAATCGCGGCACTGCAGCCCTCGTCCTCGGCATTTATCGAGAAGGCTTCCGGCATCAAGCGGCGCCATGTGATAGACCGTGAAGGCATTCTCGACCCCGAGAGAATGACCCCGTCCATTCCCGAGCGCAGTAACGATGAACCCTCGGTGCAATGTGATATGGCCGTGGCGGCGAGCAAAGAAGCACTTGAGCAGGCTGGTAAAACAGCGGCGGATGTGGACGCTGTTATTGTGGCCTGTTCCAACCTGCAGCGGGGCTATCCGGCCATTGCCATTGAAGTACAGGACGCCCTCGGTATTGACGGCTTTGCTTACGACATGAACGTGGCGTGTAGCTCTGCGACGTTCGGCCTGCAGGCGGCCGTGAACTCGGTTGAAAATGGCGCCGCACGCTCTGTGCTGGTGGTCAGCCCGGAAATCTGCTCGGGGCACCTGAACTTCCGGGATCGCGACAGCCACTTTATTTTTGGTGATGCCTGCACTGCCATCCTGGTTGAACGGGAAGAAGACACCCGGGCCGGTCAGGGCTTCGAAATTCTGGGCACGCGCCTTAAAACCAAGTTTTCCAACAACATCCGGAACAACTTTGGCTTTCTTAACCGGGCGGATGAGTCGGGCATTGGCAAGCCGGACAAGCTGTTTATTCAGCAGGGCCGGAAAGTCTTCAAAGAAGTATCACCCCTGGTGGCGGACACCATCCAGAGTCATCTCGACGCGCTTTCACTGAGCCCGGACAACCTGACTCGTATGTGGTTGCACCAGGCCAATCTGAATATGAACCAGTTGATTGCCCGCAAAGTGCTGGGGCGCGATGCCACGGTTACCGAAGCGCCGGTGATTCTGGACGAATACGCCAACACCAGCTCCGCAGGCTCGATCATTGCCTTCCACAAGCACAAAGACGACCTGAAAGCCGGCGACCTCGGGGTTATTTGCTCCTTTGGTGCCGGCTACTCCATCGGAAGCGTTGTCGTGCGCCACCGCTAAGCCGTTCTACTGCGCTGCCAGTGCTCTGAGAGTGTCTGGCAGTGCGGTGGATTTCCGCGAGTGACGGTCCATCCACACAATTTTCGCGTACCCTTCCGCATAGATATCGCCGGTGTGCTCGTCCTTCAGCAGGTGGTAGGTTTCCAGGCTGGTGTTTCCTGCCTTGTCCGCGTATGTTTCCACCACCACGTTGGCCGGGTGGGTCAGCTCTTTCAGAAAGGTGGCGCTGGTCTTTATAATGACTGGCCCGGTGTCGTCGCCTGTACCACCAAGTTCCAGTGAGGCAAGCCAGACAATTCGGGCTTCTTCAAAGAAACGAAAGTACACTGTGTTATTGGCGTGGCCGTATGCGTCCATGTCGCCCCAGCGCAGCGTCATGGTGAGGCTGCTGACTCGATTACCCGGTACTGACATCGGATTTTCCTCCGGAAAATGAAAAAAATAATAAAGCGCCGGTATTGTTGACGAAACTGAACAGGTTAAACAACCCAAGAGAACGACATGAACGAGCGTAAGTTCCGGCGCTGGCCACTCCTGGTGGCCATCGCAGTGTTTATGATCCCGGTATTCCTCAAACCGGCCATGGCCCAGAACCTCCAGGAGCCACCGGTGGATCCGGCAATGCCGGTCGACAGTAGCGACCCCTACGAGAGCTGGAACCGCAAGGTCTTTGCCTTCAATGATGCCATTGATCGTTGGTTTCTGAGGCCTGTGGCCCAGGGTTACCGCGCCGTGACCCCCGACCTGGTAGACCGCGGCATTACCAATTTTTTCAACAATCTGACTGAAATTCGCAATTTCACCAACAGCATTCTCCAGCTCAAGGGCGAATCGGCGGTTGTCGCCGCGGGCCGGTTTACCTACAACACGGTGTTTGGTCTTGGCGGGTTTTTTGACGTGGCGAATGCTTTCGAGCTACCCGAAAGGCCGGAAGATTTTGGCCAGACCCTGGCGACCTGGGGCGTGGGCTCGGGGCCGTACCTGATGCTGCCACTGCTGGGCCCCTCCACGCCGCGTTATTTCACCGGGATGGCGTCCGACGGGTTCATGCTGCCGTCCGCCTGGGACTCGGTGGAGAGTCCTGAGTGGTACTATCTCCGGATGCTGCAGATTGTGGACAAGCGCGCAGACCTGATACCCGCGGAGAACTTTATTTCCGGCGACCGGTACACGTTTATGCGCAATGCCTTCATGCAGCGTCGTGAATTCCTGATCAACGATGGTAAGATCACTGAAGATCCTTTCGCGAGTGACGACGAAGATCTGATGCTCGACGATTTCTGAGTATTGATGCCGGGAGGCAACAGGTGATCAAGGACCCGAGGATAGCCCGTTTCCGCAAGATGTTGGCCGAGGCCAACAACTATGAGCAATGGAAGGCGGCGGCACTGGAGCTGGATTTTCTCGAAGGCAATGCCGAATGGAAAGAGGATTTCGGTTCCGACCTGTACCATTACGAGCTGGTTTACGATCGCCTGAGCAATCTTAAACAATACCGTCAGCAGAATGATTTCGAACGCCTGAAGCGGGCGCTCAGGGAGGGGCTCCATCACGACCTGGGCAATATGGGTAATCCGGCGCTATACACCCGCTCCCGGGTGGGCACCAAACACCTGATTGAAGAGTACATTACCCAGGTGTGTGAGTCGCTGGATTACCTGTGCGACCATCCCGTTCCCGGCTTTCCGGTTTACGACAAGCTTCAGTTTTTCCGGGACACACTCACCAGCTATGGCCGGCCGACGCTTCTGCTGAGCGGTGGCGCCAGCCTGGGTATGTTTCACTTTGGCGTGATCAAGGCGCTTTGGGAAAAAGGCCTGTTGCCCCAGGTGATAGCGGGCTCCAGTATCGGGGCCATTATTGCCGGCATTCTGGGTGTGCACACCGATGCCGAGATTCCGGGAATGCTGGTACCCGAGAACCACAACCTGAAGGCCTGGAAATGGCGCGGGTTGTTGAGCGCCATGCGTGGTGACGGTTTAATGGACCAGGGGACACTGCGCCGGTGTCTGCAGGAAAATATCGGCGACTACACCTTCGAGGAAGCCTATCAGCGTACCGGGCGCAGCATTAACATCAGTGTTTCTCCGGTTCAGGCACATCAGAAGGCCCGCTTGCTCTGCGGTTACACCTCACCGTATCTGCAGGTGTGGAGCGCTGCGCTGGCAAGCGCCGCAGTGCCCGGGGTGTTTCCGCCGGTGACGCTGATGAAAAAAGATCTGAACGGTCACTCCCTGCCTTATATGCCCCGGCTGAAATTCGTGGATGGTTCGGTGGTAAGCGACCTGCCAATCGAACGCCTGATGCATCTGTACGATGTGAATTTCACGATTGTGAGCCAGACCAATCCCCATGTGGTGCCGTTTCTGAACAACCGTGGTCACGATGAGAAGCTGTCTCTGGCGAATCTGCCGTCACACTTGCTCAAGGCCGAGATACAGTTCCATGGCCAGGGTATTTTTGATTATTTGAGAAAACGTCTCCGGCCTGAATTATTGCGCCAGTTCTCGGGCCAGATGCACACCATCATGGCCCAGCGGTATTCCGGGGATGTTACGATTGCGCCGCATTATTCCCTCCGGCATTACCGCCGTATGTTAGCCAATCCCAGCCCGGAGTACGTGCGGGAAATGATTCTGGAAGGGGAGCGCGCCACCTGGCCGAAGATATCGATGATTCGTTCCCATGCGCGAATCTCCAAAACGCTGGAACGTTGTGTCCGCCGGCTGAAACAGCAAAACCGGCGCGCAGCGGAACTCAAACTGGTAAGCGGTAACGCCCCGGCCAGGCTCTGAGGACTCATGTACTACGATTTCTTTGGCTTTCGCGAGCCGCCGTTCTCCATCGCTCCGGACCCCCGGTACCTTTACCTCAGCGATCGCCATAAAGAGGCCCTGGCGCATCTGATGTACGGTGTGCAGGGGCAGGGTGGCTTCATTGTTATTACTGGTGAAGTCGGCACGGGTAAGACCACGGTATGCCGATGTTTTATCGAAAATGCACCAGAGCACGTAGACATTGCACTGGTGTTGAATCCGCGGCTTTCCGCCCGTGAGCTGTTGTCTTCGGTTTGCGACGAGCTGGAAATCCCGCACCAACCGGATACCTCCATCAAGACCCTGGTGGACAGTATCAATCGGGACCTGCTGAACGCTCATGCCGCGGGCCGGCATAAGGTGTTGATTATTGATGAGGCCCAGAATCTTTCCGCCGAGGTGCTGGAGCAGCTGCGTCTGTTGACCAATCTGGAAACCTCGGAAAAGAAGCTGCTGCAGATAGTGTTGCTGGGTCAGCCGGAGCTTCAGGATATTCTGGCCCTGCCTGAACTTCGCCAGCTCAACCAGCGGGTCACGGCGCGCTATCATCTTGACGCCATAAGCCGCGACGAACTGCCCGCCTATCTTCAATACCGGCTCGGTGTGGCCGGTTTGCGCGGTGACATCTTTATGCCCGGGGCGATCCGCCGGTTGTATCGGGAAAGTCAGGGCGTTCCGCGGCTGATCAATCTGATCAGTGACCGGGCGCTGCTTGGAGCTTACGCGGAGGGTGACCATCTGATCTCCGCAACCCACATTCGCAGAGCGGCGAAAGAGGTCAATGGTGGACCGTCACAGGCTCCCGGCCGGCGAACCTCAGGCGCCCGTTCCAGTCAGTTAGGGCTTGTGCTCGCTTCGGTGATGATTGCAGTCATCGGCACCTTGTGGCTGCTGGATGAGGATGGTCTGCCGGCCTCATTGCTGGCTGGCACGCAGGATGCCTCTTCAGGCGCTGGTGTTATCGAGCGTGCCGCAGACACGAAAACCGACAGCGCGCCCGAGCCCGAGAGCAAGGCTGCCGGGCCTGCAGAGTCTGCCTTGCCCTTCGTGTTCAGCCAGCATACCCGGCCGTTACCTGAGGCGTTTGCTGCCCTGTTCGGGCTGTGGGGAAAGAACTACGAGCGCTCGGCACATCCCATCGCGTGTGATTACGCCGCCACAGCCGGGCTTGCCTGTCTGGAGCGCCAGGGCAGCCGCCGAAGCCTGGAATTCATCAATCGGCCGGCAATACTGCAGTTGCGAGATGAGCAAGGGCGCATTAGCCAGGTGGTACTCCAGAGCCTGGACGGTGAGGTTGCGGAGATTGCCACGGCCGAGGGCTCTCGGCGGGTTCCGTTCCGGGAGCTCGAGCGCTACTGGTATGGTGATTTCCGGGTACTCTGGCGCATTCCGGAATATATGAGCGGCGATGGCTTTTACCGTGACGACTCCGGCGAACAGCTCTGGATTGGCGCTCGCATGATGGAGTTGGCGGAGCGTTTGAGCAATGGCGAGAGCGAAGCCGCCCGCATCAAGCGGATGGAAATGACGGAACAGGTACGCTGGTATCAGGAAGAGCGCGGGCTGACAGTGGATGGCATTGCCGGCGCCATGACGATTATCCAGATGAATAATGACCTGTCCGACCGGGTTCCAAGACTGGTGCCCTCAACGATGGCCGGGAACGGGTAGGGTATGTCGTACATTCTCGATGCACTCAGAAAATCCGAAGCAGAGCGTCGGCAGGGCAAGGCGCCCGACCTTGGCCAGCCGGTACAGATGGTGTACCGGGCCAAACGCAAGCCGATATCGGCAGTGGTGTGGATTGCGCTGGCGCTTTTCGTCAATGCCGGGGTGCTGGCTTATCTGTTCTGGCCAGAAACAGTGTTGGAAGTGCCGGTCAGCCAGGGCAAGCTGGCCGACCCAGACGGATACTCAGGGCCCGCACAACCTGAGGAAGTACCCACTGCGGAGCCTGTGGCCGAGGTCGCGCCCACAGCCCCCGCACCCGGCGAGCAAGAGCGCGCAGAGGCCTATGAAGCGCCGATGGTTATCGTTCCCAGCCGGGCTGATGAGCCGCCGGAGCAAAAAATCGTCTTGACGGAACGGGTACCGCAAGGCAGGGTGCCTCATCTTGTCGAGTTGCCCCTTTCGTTTCAGAAGAGTGTTCCTGATTTGACCTTCAACAGCCATATTGTTTCTTCGGACCCGTCAGCCAGCCGGGTGATGATTAATGGCCACTACTTAAAAGCCGGAGATCGCTTCGGATCGCTGTCGGTTGAGCGTATTACCGATGATGGTGTGGTGTTAAGCATGGACGGACGGCCGTTTCGCGTTGGCACGGTGCGCGACTGGTTGAGCCCGCAATAATGGCACTGACCGATGCGGTAAAACAGCAGATCCAGCAAGCCTATCGTGACGTGTTGGCCGGCAAGGATATTCGTGCCCGTTATGGCCAGCGATTGATGATTGCCGAAATTGCGCGCTATATGGGTGAGATTACCGACAACGATGGCCAGCGTACCTCACCACCGGCCACCTGCGTGGTGGAAGCGGGCACCGGTACCGGTAAAACCCTGGCTTATCTTATCGCCGCCATACCGGTGGCCAAAGCACTGGGGAAAACCCTGGTGATCTCCACGGCCACGGTGGCGCTTCAGGACCAGATTGTCCTGAAGGATCTGCCAGACCTGCGCAAACACAGCAAACTGGATTTCAACTGGACGCTGGCCAAGGGGCGGGGGCGGTATTTGTGTATGTCCCGGCTAGAGGCCCGGTTGCACGACGAAGGCCATGGCGACAGCGATACCATGCCGCTGTTTTTGCTGGACCAGCCGATAGATGATGAGGCCCGCAGCAAAGCCACGTTCGAGAATATGCTGGCCAGCTACGGCTCGAGAGAATGGGACGGGGACCGGGACCATTGGCCGGAGCAGATCCCCGATGAAATCTGGCGCCAGGTGACCACGGATCATCGGCAGTGCACCAACCGGCACTGCGCGTATTTTGATAGTTGCGCGTTTTTTGATGCCCGCAAGGATCTGGACGATGCGGATGTTGTGGTGGCGAATCACGATCTGGTTCTGGCGGATCTGGCACTGGGAGGAGGGGCTATCCTGCCAGAGCCGGAAAACGCCCTGTTTATTTTTGATGAGGCGCACCATCTTCCAGACAAAGCGTTGAACCATTTTGCCGCCTCTGTGCCTTTGGGTGCGACTCGCCAGTGGCTGAAGCAGTTGTCTCAGGCCCTGGTAAAAATCCAGCCGTGGTTACCGGCAGGTTCGCAGGCCGCCAAAGCCGTGGAAAAAATCAGTACCGCTGGCCGGGATCTCGATTTGGCGCTGAACCGTGTCTACGAAGAGGTTGAGCAGAATACCGGGTGGGATTTCAACGAGGAGCGACGTAGTGCCCAGTGGCGGTATCCGGAAGGGGCGCTGCCGGAGGGGCTTGCCGAGCTGGCGGGCGAGACTCGCATTGCCACCGCGGGGTTGTGTCGCCATCTCGGAACGCTGGCGGATGAACTGCAAAGCGCGTTTGACGATCGCAAAGACCCTGAGCTGGACCGGGATACTGCGGATTCCTGGTATCCGGTGATCGGCGCGTTCCATGCCCGCGCTGAAGACCAGCTTCGGCTATGGATCGCCTGGAGCGAGGGCGTGACCACCGTCAGTGAAGACAAGGAAGCCGTGGTTGAGGCTCCGGCCCGTAAAGGGCCGCCTGCCGCGCGTTGGGCGGTTCGCCAGCGCTGGGACCATGCCGAAGATATTACCCTGTTCAGTTCTCCGGTGCTGGCCGATAATCTGCTGTATTCGCGGCTTTGGTCACGCGCCTACGGCGCGGTACTGACGAGCGCAACCCTGACGGCGCTGGGGCGTTTTGATCGCCTGCGCTCGCGCGCGGGGCTGCCCGAAGCCAGCCGCTATCTGGTGGTGCCCAGTTCCTTCCGGTACGCGGAAATGGCCACGGTTGAAGTGCCGGCGATGATGGCGATGCCAACTGACGATGGCTTTGCCGACGCGCTTATCCGGCGGCTGCCGGAGCTTTGGGCGGGGGAAAAGGCCACCCTGGTGCTGTTTACGTCCCGGCGGCAGATGCAGCAGGTTCGCGATGCGCTGGCACCGGAGCATCCGGATTTGATCCTGACTCAGGATGATATGGCCAAAAACGAAGTGTTGCGCCTGCACCGTAACCGCATTGACGAGGGTAAACCCAGCGTTCTCTTCGGGGTTGCGAGTTTTGCAGAGGGCATCGACCTGCCGGGTTGTTACCTGCACCATGTCATCATCACGCGGCTGCCATTCTCCGTGCCCGACGACCCCATTGAGGCCAGTCTGGCGGAGTGGGTTACGCAGCGCGGCGGCAATCCGTTCATGGAAATTACCGTTCCGGACGCGTCGATAAAGCTGGTCCAGGCGGTGGGGCGCCTGCTGCGAACAGAGCAGGACACCGGCCGGGTAACCATTCTGGACCGGCGAATCGTGGCGCGACGTTATGGCCAGTTGCTGCTGGATGCCCTTCCGCCTTTTCGCCGGATTATTGAGCACTGACCCGCGGGTTACCCATAAAAAAAGAGCCATCCCCGAGGGGTGGCTCTTATAGAAGGGGTTCTTATCGAACCCGGGCGTCGAAACAACGCGGAACAAGAAGTCTGAAGGCCTGAATTTCAGATTTCGAGGTAAGGCGTTAACCTCACCATGGTTAAATGATAGGGCTTAAGGGGGCGTAAGCGGATCGTCCAAAGGGCGTAGTGGGAGGGTTTAATGTCGAGAAAGTGTGACGTCCGTCACGCTTTGCTAGTATCCCGGAGCAACCCGATTTCGCGGGCTTTTGCCAGTGCCTCGGTGCGCCGGCCCACACCCAGCTTGCCGTACAGGTTGCGTATATGTGCTTTGACGGTAGCCGGGGCGACCGACATCCGCTCGGCAATCTCTTTGTTGGCCAGCCCCTGATGAATGAGCACCAGTACCTCTTGCTCACGCTGGCTCAAGGGTTCCAGCAGTGCATCCGCTCCGGGCTTTTCTTCCGGGGCGCTTTCTGTCGTTACCGGAGCCGTTGGTTCGGGCTGGCGGGCCTGTTGTGCGGCTGCCAGCTCTCTGAGCATGGCCAGCAGCTCGCGGTTCCAACGCCCGGGTGTGCGCAGGCGGGGGCAATCCAGCAGTCTGTCCCGGAGTACCTGATTTTCTTCCGCGAACAGGCGTAGAAAACCGGCGCTCTCCGCCCGGTCCAGGGCTCGACTCAACATTGCTTCGGACTCGCTCTCCCGTCCTTCATAGGCCAGGGCTTCGGCATAAACCAGCAGGATCTCCACAAGATGCCGGTTGTGGGCGTTACGCTCTGCGGTGGGGATGAGTGCAGACAGTGTTTCCTGTGCCTGACGGTATTGCCCGAGCGCATTCTGTACCCTGGCCAGAGCAATCTGGTTCTGCTCACGGTTGAGTGGATTGGTTGCCGGACTGTCCAGAGCCGGTTGCAGGCAGGCCAACGCTTTTTCTGCACGGCCGCAGGCCAGGTAGCAACGGGCGAGCAGGGCAGAGGCCGCAGGCGGCTCGAACACAATGTGTTGTTCGCGTCGCTTGCCGGTGGCAACAGCGTCTTCAAGCGCTTCAATCGCGGTTTCAAGGTCCCCATGACTGAACGCCAGGTGGCCGCGAACATACTGGATCACCACGTGCTGGCCGGGTTCCGTGCCTGTCTGGATGTGTTCCTTCAGGGGCGCGAGGTAGCTCTCGGCTGCGGTGGTCTGGTTTCGCTCCCGGTAGATTTCTGTCAGTGCGCTGTTCTGCCAGCAGGAAATCAGCCGGGGCTGGCTGGGGTCGGCATAGTGCTCATCCACCCACTGCCGAACCTGGCTGGTGGTCGCCAGCGCCAGGTCGGTATCGCCACGATGATACTGAATCCAGGCCAGAAGACCGCCGGATGACAGAACGGTGCTGGCCTTCCGCTCAACCTGTCCATAGTGAACGGCCGATGCCAGGGCCTCTTCAGCATCGTTCAGTTCTCCCTTGCCAAAATAATCCAGTCCCAGACCGTAGTAGGTGACCGATTTCAGGGGGATGCTGATCTGATCGATATCTTTCAACACCTGCTGCGTAAGGTCTGAGGCATTCTTCTCGTCATTGCGGGTGCGCGCCAGATAGGAACGAACCAGCGAAATCTCGCTGTGGAGCGCCAGGGCCCCCTCTGCGTCAGGATGTGAGTCTGCCACCTGGCGGTCCAGCAGATCCTCCACCGCCAGCAGCAGGGGGTCGAGACCATCCACCCGATTTGCGAAAAACAGCCCCCAGATCCGCAGCATTTGCAGTTGCGGGCTGTGCTGCATTCTCACCGCCGGGATAGCATCCAGCCACTCCAGCACCGGCAGGTGGTAGCCACCGTGAATGAGGTTGTTGCCATGCTCGGCGAGAACGTCAGCCAGTCGCTCGGTGTTATTGGTGCGGACGATCTGGGCGATGCCCTCCTGCACATGGCCATGGCGAAGCAGCCAGTCAATCGCACGGGATTGAAGTTCCGACGCCTGCACGGGGGCGTTGTTGCGAATTCTGTGCAGTAACGCTTCGCGGAAGAGGTCGTGGTATCGGAACCATTTGTTATGGTTGTCCAGTGGAATCAGGAAAAGGTTTTGCGAAAGTAGGGTCGACAGCATCTCCTGACCGTCCTGGCGCTGTCTCACGGCATTGCACAGCGGTGCGCACAGGCGCGTGCAGCAGGCGGTCTCCAGCAAGAAGTTCTTGAGCTCCTCCGGAAGCTGTTCCAGTACTTCGGTCAGCACGTAATCAGAAATCAGCCGGTTATCCGCAGCCCCGGAGGGAGTATGGGATGAATGGCCGGGGGTAACGGCATCGCTTTTGCCCGAGAGTGCCGAGAGTTGCATCGCCGCAACCCAGCCCTCCGTTTTGCGGCAAATGGCCCGGATGTCTTCCTCGGAAAACGACATGGCCATGGTGCTACGGAAAAATTCTCCGCATTCCTGTTCTGAGAAAGCCAGCAGCCCCGGGTGTATGTCCTGCACCTGTCTTCGGACACGCCAGCGCGCCAGCGGTAACGGTGGTTCGGTTCGGGATGCCAGTGTTACCAGCATCCCCGGGGGCAGGTAGTCCAGAAACCAGGCCAGTTGCCTGTGAAGCGCGTCGTCTTGAATAACATGATAATCATCGACAACCAGTGACCAGCCGTGGCCATCTTTTGCCAGGGTGTTCAGTAGCGCGGTGATGGCAGGTGTGAGTTCGCCGTTGTCTTGCCGCGCCAGCAGTTTTTTGCATTCCTCCAGCCCCATCAGGCCGGCGTGTTCGAAAGCACCGATGACGTATTGCCAGAATTGACCGGGTTTGTCGTCTTGTTCGTCGAGAGACAGCCAGGCCGTGGTGCGGCCATTGCTGGCACACCACTGGCTGATCAGGGTGGTCTTGCCGTAACCCGCGGGGGCAACAACCAGGTTCAGTCGTTTTCCTGATTCGGGTTGTAGCAATGCCGACAGCCGCTGCCGCTGAACGGCCCGGGCATCCGGAGTTGGCCTGAGAAATTTGGTGGTCAGCAGCATAGCGTCCCGGAGTTGGGAAAGTTTGATTAGAAGATTGTGTGCTTTGCCGCACACAAGTCAAGGGCTGCGACGACGCAAGGTGTTGGCATGACAGCGAAACGGGATATTTGGTCTACACTGAATACAGATCATCTTGTATATCAAAAAAGAATGAAAAAAAGATCTTTTATGCGTATTATCTGGTTATGAATTTGCCAGGGTTCACGAGCAGTGCTTGAAGCACCGACTCCGGGCCGGAAATCCAGGGAGCGACCGTATTAATGAAACTACAGCAGCTGCGTTATATCTGGGAAGTTGCACATCACGATTTGAACGTGTCTGCGACAGCCCAGAGTCTGTTTACCTCTCAGCCGGGCATTTCCAAGCAAATTCGTTTACTGGAAGATGAGCTGGGGCTTGAAGTGTTTGCACGCAGCGGCAAGCATCTCACGCGCATCACCCCGGGGGGTGAGATTATCATCCGCGAAGCCGGAGAAATCCTGCGTCGGGTGGAGGGCATCAAGAAAATTGCCCAGGAGTTCAGCAATCAGCGCAAAGGTGATCTGAGTATTGCCACCACCCACACCCAGGCACGCTATGCGCTGCCGCCGGTTATCAGTGGCTTCATTGAAGAGTACCCGGACGTCTCACTGCATATGCATCAGGGTACGCCCATGCAGATTTCGGAGATGGCGGCGAATGGCGCGGTGGACTTTGCCATTGCTACCGAGGGTATGGACCTGTTCAACGACCTGATCATGATGCCGTGCTATCGATGGAACCGGTGTGTCATCGTACCCAGGGACCACCCGCTGGCAAAAGGCCAGGAGTTGACGCTGGAAGAGTTGTCGGAATACTCCCTGGTAACCTATGTGTTCGGTTTTACCGGCCGCTCCAAACTTGATGAAGCGTTCCAGACCCGTGGGCTGACGCCCAAAGTGGTTTTCACCGCGGCAGATGCCGACGTCATCAAAACCTACGTACGTTTGGGTCTTGGAGTAGGCATCATCGCAAGTATGGCGTTTGATCCCGAGGTGGATACCGATCTCGTCGCGCTGGACGCCAGCAAACTGTTCCGTCCGTCAATTACTCGCATCGGCTTCCGCAAGGGCACATTCCTGCGAGGCTATATGTACGATTTCATGGAGCGGTTTGCGCCTCACCTCACCAAAGAAAAAGTCGACGAAGCCGTGGCCCATCAGGGCAGCCGGTCGGAGATTCAGGAACTGTTCAAAGGTATTGAACTGCCGACCTATTAAATGTCGCGTCAAGAAAAGCCCGCATGGTGTCGACACCATGCGGGCTTTTTTGTCGTCGCTGAGAGCGGTTTTAGCCAGACTTGCCGATCAGGTTGCCGGCGTGCAGGCCGCATTCCTTGTGCGTGGCTTCCTCCCACCACCAGCGGCCTTCCCGCTCGTGCTGGCCGGGCAGCACCGGGCGGGTGCAGGGCTGGCAGCCGATGCTGACAAAGCCTTGTTCATGCAGCCGGTTGTAAGGCGCTTCCGACATACGGATGTAGTCCCAGACTTCCTTCGAACTCCAGTTTGCCAGCGGATTGAACTTGATCAGCGGCTTGTCGTCGGTGGAAAAAGCGCTATCAATCTGAACGACCGGCACGTCGTTACGGGTGCCCGGGCTCTGGTCGCGGCGTTGTCCCGTCACCCAGGCATCCAGGGTGGCGAGCTTCCGGCGCAGCGGGTTGACCTTGCGGATGCCGCAACATTCGGAATGACCTTCCTCATAAAAACTGAACAGGCCTTTGCGGTTGACCATGGCCTGAACTTCGTTGGCATCCGGGAACAGGACTTCAATATCGATGTCGTAGTGTTTGCGCACCCGATCGACAAATTCGTAGGTTTCCGGGTGTAGTCGGCCGGTATCCAGGGTAAACACCCGGAGGTTGTCGGTCAGTTTATGGGCCATCTCGATCAGGACGACATCCTCGGCGCCACTAAAGGAGATAGCAAGATTGCCATAGTGGGCGAGGGCGGCTTTCAGAATTGCCCTGGGGCTCTGGCCATCCAGTTCTGCCCGGAGAGAATCGATCTCGGTCATAATCATCCAGTCTGTATCAATCGCTTGTGCGGCTAGCTTAGCAGCAAACCTTTAATGCCCTGAAGGAATGAGGATCTATATCTTTATATCTTTAGTGAGACCTGTGTGCGGATACACGATGCATTTGGCCGTGCTTTTTCATATCATACGCCCACTCATCGGGGCACAATCGCTCCGCACCTTCAGCTATTATTCAGGAGACCGTTGTGGAACTCGCATGTCTTGACCTTGAGGGCGTACTCATCCCGGAAATCTGGATTGCCTTTGCAGAAAAAACCGGCATTGAAGAACTCAAGGCAACCACCCGGGACATTCCTGATTACGATGTGCTGATGCAACAGCGTCTGCGCATTCTCGACCAGCACGGCTATGGCCTGCCGGAGATCCAGGAAGTGATCGGGACGCTGGACCCGCTACCCGGCGCCCGGGAATTCCTGGACTGGTTGCGTGAACGGTTCCAGGTGGTGATTCTGTCTGATACTTTCTATGAATTCGCCATGCCGCTGATGAAGAAGCTTGGCTATCCGGCGTTGCTGTGCCATAAGCTGGAAGTAGCCGAGAGCGGCCAGATCACCGACTACCTGCTGCGCCAGCGCGACCCCAAACGCCAGTCTGTGCGTGCGTTCCAGTTGTTGAACTACCGTGTGATTGCTGCTGGCGATTCCTACAACGACACCACCATGCTGAGCCAGGCAGAAGCCGGCATTCTGTTCCACGCGCCCCAGAACGTCATTGATGAGTTCCCGCAGTTCCCGGCGGTGCACCATTTTGACGACCTGAAACAGGAATTCCTGAAGGCAAGCGCTGTTCACAGCGCCTGATCTTCTGGATCGCTGATCTGTGCCGCAGCTGCAAGGCGGTGGTGCAGATCAGAGCTTCAGTTTTTCCAGAAAGTCCATCAGTGGTTTGACCTTGGTAAGTGTTTCCTGATACTCCGCTTCCGGGTCTGAATCCGTCACAATGCCTCCGCCCCCCCAACAACGAATCGTGCCGTTGGACTCGCACAGCAGGGTTCGTATTGCTATGTTGCTGTCCAGCCGGCCATTCAGCCCGTAGTAAAAAACCGACCCGCAATAGGGCCCGCGCCAGTGTGGCTCCAGCTCCCGGATAATTTCCATCGCCCGGATTTTCGGAGCGCCAGTAATGGAACCGCCGGGAAAAGCATCGAACAACGCCTGCAGCGGACTGATGCCTGGCTTCAGTCCCGCTTTGATATGGCTGACCAGGTGGTGCACGTTGGCGTAGGACTCCAGGGCAAACAGCTGTTCCACGGTTACGCTGCCGGGCTCGGCATGAAGGCTGAGGTCATTCCGCAACAGATCCACGATCATCAGGTTTTCCGCGCGATCTTTTTCCGAAGCCTGCAGTTCGTCTGCCAGCGCATTATCTTTGTCCGGCGACGTGCCGCGGGGCCGCGTGCCTTTGATCGGGCTGGTCTTGACGACGCCCCGATCAATCTCCAGGAATCGCTCGGGCGACACCGACAGTACCGCGAGGTCGCCAATGTTCAGGAAAGCGCTGTAGGGCGTCGGGTTTGCTTCAGCGAGCGCTGTAAAAGCGAGCCATGGACTGCCACTGAACTGCCCCGAAAAAGCCTGCGACAGGTTGGCTTGATAGCAGTCGCCCGCCTCAATGTAACGTTTGATGGTTTGAACTCTGGCGCGAAACTGGTCTGGCGTCTGTTCCGGGGTGAACGGGCGTGGCATGTTCCAATGAGACGGGGTGTTTACACTGGATGACAGCCACTGCCCAAGCTGTTCATGAATAGCAGCAGGGCATTGCGGGTGAATCCAGAGCCAGTAACGCCCCGTGGGGCGGTGGTAGCTGGCACTCCACAGGTACAGCCCGGCAGACATCATTGGCGCGGCCGACCCGTGACTGAGGTGTGTAAGCCGCCGTTCCCGGGCATACCCCAGCTCATAGCCCAGATACCCGATCCACCCGCCGGTGAGGGTTTGTGCTTCAGAGTGACGGTCCAGTTGATAGGGCGCCGCCAGGGATTCCATTTCCGCGGCTAGGGCGACGGTATCGATAGACGCCGAACCGTCTCCCGGTAACGTCAGGGCATGGACAGCCATGGCTGAAAATCCCGTTAGACCGCCTCTCTCGGGGCCATCGCCGGGACTCCCGAGATACACAAAATCCGGTGCATCACAGGCGTGCGCCAGCAGCTGTTGATACGTTTCCCGGGTTAGTTCCCGTGTTGTTGCCAGCCCCAAGGGTCCTCCGGAATCTTGCTGAAATGATAAGCAGGCCACAAAAACAGCGTTGTCGCGTTTGCGGCGGCACTGATCTAATGAAAAACGTCTTGTACGGACGGGGAGAAAAAGCCGATGGCTATTCTAACCGAGATCACAGGGCGCCCCCAGTATAAAAACAATTCGAGAGCCGCGCGGTTGTTGGTTGCGCGAGCTTTGCAAGGAAAGTGGAGTAGATATGACAAAGCTAAAATCTGGTTTGACGCTTGTACTGATGCCGCTGATTCTCGTGCTGATGACTTCTGGTTACGCCCATGCCCAACAGCCATCAGAGGCCGAAATCAAGGAGATGATCCAGGAGCAGTTCGAACGGATGTACAAAAAGGGCGTGGAGAGTATCCGGGGTCGGATTGTAGTAACCGGTGGCGTGAAGCCCTTTGCGGTGGTGACGGACACCGGCGACAAGAACACTACCCTTCGCATCAGGCAGATTGAGGAAATGCCGGCCGATATCGCGCTTGAGGTGCTTCGCCGTTCGCTGATTGCCCTGGTCAAGAAAGGCAAGGTGGGTGCCACCGCGGTCTTCTACACCACCGCCAACCCCAATAAAGAATCCGAAGCGGATCGCGTGCTGGTCGTAGAGATGGAGCACATCTTCGGGCCGACGCTGGCCCAGCTGGTGCCCTACACCATTGTGGATGGTAAGGCGCGTTTCGGTGAACAAGTGGTAGTGGAGACGGAAAAGAAGATCTTCAACATCAATGTCGGCGAAGAATCAGCGGGCTGAGTTGTAAGACAATCCAAGTATCGATTACGTGAAGGTGATCACGGAACGTTCAGTTACCTCTGCAGTACTCTGTATCCGTGCAGATACAAAAGTACACCAAACAGTCTGCATGACATGGAAATAACAAAAAACTGTTCCAATTAGGAGAACGTTATGAAAGGCCTGAAAAAAATCGCACTGGCAACAGCCGTTGCCGCAGCTCCCTTCGCCGCTCAAGCCGACCTGAAGGCGCTTGACGACACCACCATGGGTAACGTGACCGGTCAGGCCGGTGTGACCATCGAGCTGGAAACCGAAGTTTCCATCGGTGAGTTCCGCTACACTGACGAAGGTTACCTGGCAGTCAACGACATCTCCATCGGTGGCGGTTCTGTGACCCGTGATCAAAGCGGTAAGGTCACCGGCGTTGACGGGAAGCTGGACGACCTGCTGATCGACATCGACGTCGAAGCCGACGGTGATGCCGTGATTGATGTCCACAGCATCAGCGCAAACCCCGTTACTGGTGAGGCGAACAAAAATCCGATCGACTTTGCAGTTGCAGTTGGATCTGCCTCACTGAACGCCAAGGCCGCCGGGGGCGATTCCACTCTGCTGGCCAGCAACATCGGTATCGAGGGTAACCTCGGCAAGCTGAACATTCGTGTGGATACTGCCACTGATAACCTGATCTTGGACGTTGGCTTCAACGTGACTGACATGGATATGGATGTGGACTTCCTGGGTGTGAACGTCCGCGATCTGACTGTATTCGGCGCGACGGCGTTTGAGTCTATGGATGCCGGCTTTGACCCGAATGACCCGACTACTTGGACGAATGCTGCTGGTGGCGACGCTAAGGCTGCTCTATTTGCTGGGGCAACGATTACCGTTGGCAAGGGAGTGTCTGGTGCTACCGGTAACGACGCTCTGGAAATCAGCATTCCTGCGTTCGTAGCTGACATCGGTGTGGGCGCGGTTGAAATTGGTGGTGAGTCCATCGGTTCTTTCCGTATGGACAACCTGGCTGTCACCAACACCACTATGAAGGTTTACGGTCACCAGTAAGTTGACCTGACTCCTTAAAGTGGTGATAGCGCCCCGCATTGCGGGGCGTTTTTTTGTCTGACCGAATCAGCAGGCAAAAAAACGGCGACCGTTCTGGTCGCCGCTTTTCGTTTCAGGGGAGGGGGTTACTGATCGGGCACCTGAATGGAAAGGTCGAACCCACCGCCCGGGCGGGGTGTCAGGTTAATCGGGCCCTCGTTGATGGCTTCCGGAATCTGGATCTGGTCAATACCGGGCGGGTTGCCAATGCTGAAGTTCAGGTTTTGACCGTCAAAACCGATACCCAGTTGGTCGTTCAGGAACGTTTGTGTGAACGGCTGGTCCGGTATCTCCGGCTGCTGGCCGAAGATCAGCGGGAGAGTTCGTGGCGTGAAGTCTGCCGGCGGCTGTGCCCGCGCCAGTTCGTCCACGGGCAGTAACAGTGCGCGGCGGAGAAATTCCTCTTCGGCGTCCGACAGGGCGTCTTTCTTCCCGGCATCCACATACCGCTGGAGTGCTTCCCGATAGGCTTCTTCTTCCGCTTCGCTCAATACCGGCTCACCCGGAGAGATGGTAAGTGCCCGGATGATCTTTTCACGGTCGGCTGAGGTAGTTTGCTGTTGTCGTGGTACGACAATAACGGCAGAATCTTCGACGTAGGTTTCGACCATTTCGTCGGAGGTCATGGTCTGTACACCAGCCCACGCTGGTGTGAATGCGGTTGCCGTAATGGCGGCTACAAGCAGTTTGCGACGCATTGTCATTTGCCTCATGCTGAACCGGTTCAAAAGAGGCGCTGCTGAGTGTACGGCTTCAGTCAATACGCTTCATTACCCAACTTTCAGTATTCGGTTTGTCGGACAGTTTTTCAACCGTAAAGTGCCCGGCGTGTGATCAGAATCTGTTGTCTGACGGTAAATGTTTAATAGGCTCCGGAAATTATGGTTTTATGTCCGGACCTTTTTGATCTTCAGCCGGTGAACTTATAAGCCGGACACCCGTCGCAGGAGCATGATGCGAAACTATCTCAGTACCCGTTGGCGACGATGGATCCATCGTCGCCTGCCAAGAACGGACAATCAGGTACTCAGCCAGAAGAACATTTTTATTCTGCCAACGGCGGCCGGGGTCGTCTTTGGGCTGCTGTTGCTGATCATGCTCATTACCGGTATCAATTATCAGAACAGTCTTATTTACCTTCTCACCTTTTTGTTGGGAACCGTGTTTGTGGGCGCTATGCATCAGACTCACAGAAACCTTACCGGGCTGTCTATTGCCCTGGTTCGCCCGGGAGATGGCCAGGCCGGAGACGATATCCCGTTTCTGCTGCGCATCACTGCGGGCAAGGACGCAGGGCTTGGGCTGGTGTTGTCGGTGCCGGATTCTGTTGTGGAAGGCGTGCATATCTCATCCGGACAGTCCCGGGATGTGGTACTGCCGGTGCCGTCAGCATACCGGGGGTACCTTCGCCCGGACCGGATCCGGATTGAGACCCGCTTTCCGTTCGGCTTGTTGAAAGCCTGGTCCTGGTTGCGCCCGGCCGGCGCCGGTGTTGCCTTCCCGCGGCCAATACCCGCGCCGGAGGCCACCGGCAACGTGAACGACGGCACGGACGCGGTGTCTGAAGCGCCCGTCGCCGGCCAGGACAACGCCGATCTTCGTCCCTGGCGTGAAGGCGATATGAGCCAGCGTGTGATGTGGAAACGATTTGCCCGCACAGGCCAGATGGTCGTAGCCGATTGGCAAGGTGAGCAGGGCAGCCCGCACTGGCTGGACTTCCATGCATTTCCCGGTGTCGATACCGAGCTGCGGCTAAGCTACCTGGCCTGGATGGTAGCGGACCGCGTGCAAAAGAATTCAAAATTTGGTCTGAATTTGCCAGGAGACATCATTGAACCGGATGCCGGCGCCCTGCACGGCGAACGGTGCCTGCGTGCGCTTGCTGTGTGGGGTGAACAGCCCCCACGAGATCCTGACGGGCAGGCGTTTGGCACCCGCCAGGCCCAGGATGTGCCAGCCTCGGAGGTGGCGTCATGAACGGGCGGCTGAGGCAGTTGTTTGCGTCGAAAAGGGCTGACCAGGCGCCGGTCGAGACGATTCCCGCCAATGCCTTGATGTGGCTGATCGCCAGCTTTGGCTTGTTGTTGATCCCCCAGTGGGACCGGCTGCCCTGGTGGCTGATTGCCGCCTGTGGGGTGTTGGCCGGGTGGCGCTGGCTGGCACAGCGCGGCCGGGTGAAGCTCCCGGGGCGGCTATTGCGCACCGGGATCATGGTGGCGCTGGTTGGCGTGTATGTGGCCACGGTTCAGGGCCGGTTTACCGTGGATACCGCCGCCTCTTTCTTTGTGCTGGCGGTGGGGCTGAAATGGCTGGAAACACGGTCTGCCAGAGATTTCTATGTGCTGTTTTTTATTCAGGTTTATCTGGCGGCTGTCAACTTCCTGTTCAAGCAGGACATCGCCTGGGCGTTGCTGACCTTTGCCGCCATCGGTTGCCTGTTGGTGGGCCTGCAAATTCTGAATGCACCGGATCTTCCGGAAAGTCTCAGGGCGGGTTGGAAACGCCTGGGCCTGTTGTTGCTGAAGACGCTGCCGGTGGTGGTTCTGTTGTTCGTGTTTTTCCCCCGTATGGCGCCGCTCTGGAGCGTGCCTCTGGTGTCCGGCGAAGCTCGTAGCGGGATTTCTGACACCATGCGCCCGGGTGACATTTCCAGTCTGGCCCAAAGCAGTGAAAGAGCGTTCCGGGTGACGTTCGGTGGTGAGTCGCCGCCTTATCGCGATCGCTATTGGCGCGGCTTGATACTGGATTATCTCGACGGCGAAACCTGGCGCCAGCGAGACGCTGATGGATTCCGGCGGCCGGCCAGGGTCGATAATGACGGCGGTGTAGGGCCGCTGCAGAGCAACGAATATGACATTCTGATGGAGCCGACGGATCAGAGGTGGGCGTTCGCCCTGACCGACTCGGTGGCGGTTTCAGGCAACGTTTCCAAAACTCCCGAGTCGCTTTTCCGGTTCCAGCGGCCCGCTGACAGTCCCGTGCGTTATCGCCTGGCGCAAGTGCCCGCTGCCCCGGGCCCGGCCGACGATTTAACGCCTGCGGAATTGCGTCGCTATCTGCAGTTGCCTGCGACTGGCAATCCCAGAGCACGGGCCATGGCGGGCCGTCTTGCAGGGCAGTTGGCACCGGATGAGGTCGTCACGACGCTACTTCGGCGTTTTCGGGAAGAGGCTTATTTTTATACTCTCCGCCCTCCAAGGATGCCGGATGATGGTATTGATGCCCTATTGTTCGAAGAAAAGCGCGGCTTCTGTGCCCACTATGCCGGAGCGGCAACCTTTGTGTTTCGCGCCGCCGGTATTCCATCCCGAATTGTGGTGGGTTACCAGGGGGGCGATGCCGGGGCCGGAGGCGAGTACCTCATTGTTCGCCAGTACGATGCCCATGCCTGGGTCGAAGTCTGGCTGGAGGGGCAGGGCTGGGTGAGAGTAGACCCGACGGCAGCGATTGCTCCCAGTCGAATTGAGTCCGGCTTGCGGGAAGCGGTGGCCGATGAAGGGTCGTTTCTCGAAAACGATCTGATTTCACCCCAGCGCTATGGTGACATTGCGGTGCTCCAGTGGGCCTCGCTGCAGATGGACAGGATTAACTACCAGTGGCAGCGTTGGGTGGTGGGTTATCAGGGGCAGAGCCAGATGGACCTGATGTCACGGCTACCCGGAGGTTTCGGGTTGCGGGAACTGGGCTATCTGACGGCGGGCGTGGTTGGCGTTGCGTTGCTGGTGGCGGGATTGTTTTCTGCGCTTTCGGTTCGGCGAGGGGCAAGGCAGGACGCTTTCCGTCGTGTGGTCTCGTCATGGCACCGTGTCTGCGAACGAGCGGGGGTTCCTGTGCGCACCGGAGAAACGCCGTCGACATTGGCGCAGCGTTTATCTGAAGCGCGACCGGAAGTGAGTTCATCTGCGCATCTCTTTGCCCGGGCAGTCAACAGCCATTACTATACCGGGCCGACATCGGAGCCAACGTCGCAAGAGGCACGCAGGCTGGCGCGCTTATTGAAAACCATGAAACGGCAACTTCGTCGCAATACTGAAATGACCTCACGAGTGCACCACGATGATTGATATTGCCCAGGATATGCCCTGGCTTGAGCGAGCCTGGGCCACCGTGCAACACGGGCTGGCCCAGGATCGTCTGGCTCATGCTCTGCTGGTTGTGGGGGAGCGCGGTGTAGGCAAACGGCTGTGGGCAGAAACCGTTGCCGGTTTACTGCTGTGTGACCGACCTTCCGGTATGGATGGCAATGCGCCGGTGGCCTGCGGCCAGTGCCGGCAGTGCCAGTTGATGGCGGCGGGTAGCCATCCGGATGTGCGGGTGTATGCGCCCGAAAAATCCCGCATGGTGAAGGTGGATCAGATTCGGGCGCTTTCGTCGTTCGCGGTAGCTTCGCCACAAGTGGCTCACCGCAAGGTTGCGATCGTCGACCGGGCGGACCAGCTCAATATCAATGCCGCCAATGCCTTGCTGAAGACGCTGGAAGAGCCGTTGGCAGACGTAACACTGTTGTTACTGCAGGAGAGCGGCCGGCCGGTGTTGCCGACAATCCGGTCCCGGTGCCAGACAATGACCATCCCTTTGCCGAATGCGGATGATGCCGGGAAATGGCTGGCGGCCCGGGTGGCAGAGCTGGAACCCTCGGCCCGGCCATCGGCGGAGGATCTGGCGAAGGGTCTGATGTTGGCGGGCAACGCGCCCAGGCTGGCGCTGGAGTTTGCCACCGGAGGATTTCTGGCGCAGCGGGATCAGGCATTCGAGGCTTTTCGACAATTCATGAAAGGCCAGATAACGGTCGGGGACGCGAGCCGGCCGTTCAAGGCTCTGGGGCTTGATGCCACTTTATGGCTTTTTGAGAACTGGGCAGCCGATCTGGCTCGCTGCTGCGCCGGCGGTGAGGTTCAGGATGCCGAGGCCGGGGATATGCTGGCGTATCTGGCCCGCTCGAATCCTCCATGGCAGGCCCATCTGTTGCTGGAGCGGGTGCGCGAAAGCCGAAGCGCCGGGGTCTACAATGTCAGCCCGGAACTGGAGGCCAGTCAACTCTTGCTGGCATGGCGGGAGTTGATGCCCAGGAAACGACAGACAACGTGAGCGTTGTTCAGGCTCAACTGCTATCATTGTGAAATATCAGTAAATTTGCTTGGAAGGTATTCGATATGGGGCCCGGATTCGGAGCGCGCAGCGGCATTCTAACCCTGACTATAAAGGACAAGGCGGTTCTCTACGCGGCGTATATGCCCTATATCCGCCAGGGGGGGCTTTTCATCCCTACCCAGAAGCAATACCAATTGGGCGATGAAGTGTTTTTGCTGCTGAACCTGATGGATGAGCCCGAGAAAATTCCGGTGGCCGGCAAAGTTATCTGGATTACCCCTAAAGGTGCCCAGGGCAACAGGGCTGCCGGTATCGGCGTGCAGTTCAACGGCGACGATGAGACGGCCCGCACCAAGATTGAATCCTACCTGGCGGGCTCACTGAGTTCGGATCGACCCACTCATACCATGTAAGGCCGTTGGTCCATGACGGAAAGCGCATTACCCGGTAGCGTTCCTGATCCTGAGGCCGGTTGCCATGAAATGCACTGGCCACTGGAGAATCTCACCCTCTCTGGATTGACCTGGCCGAACAAGGCGATAGACCCGTCCCGCCCGCCGGCCATCTTTTTGCACGGCTGGCTGGACAACGCCATGTCGTTTGCCCGCCTGGCCCCGAGGCTGGCGACAAACACCACCATGCATGCCATCGATATGGCGGGCCATGGCCACTCGGGCCATCGACCTCCGGGCCAGAGCTACTGGCTGATGGATTATGTGGGTGATCTCTCGGAACTGGTTGAACGGCATTTTCCCGAAAGCGAGCGTTTCCCGCTGGATCTGGTGGGGCACTCACTGGGTGGTATCGTCTGTGCGCTTTATGCTGCGGCTTTTCCCGAGCGGGTGCGCCGACTGGTCATGATCGACAGTCTGGGTGCGCTCAGTCGCCCGGCCCGGGAGACCATTCCGCAATTGCGCCGGGCACTTCACAAGCGCAGGCTGGGTTCAGCGGCACCGGCTCTCTATCCTGATCTGCAAAGTGCTGCCCGGATACGCGAAGGTGGCCTGAGCCCCCTGAGCCCTGAGGCGGCAAAGAGCCTGGTGCCGCGCAATATGCGTGCGGTTCCCGGTGGTTTCGTCTGGCGCACCGACGCCCGGTTGCGCCATCCCACGCCCTTGATGATGACCGAAGAGCAGGTTAAGGCGTCCCTGTCTGCCATCCAGACACCGACGCTGTTCGTAAGGGCAAAGGAGGGGCTGTTGGCGTCCCGGGGCGGGCTCGATAGCAGAGCCGATCTGGTTCCGGGGCTTCAGACGGTTGATGTGCCTGGCGGGCACCATTGTCATCTGGACGGTGAGATCACTCCCGTTGCGGAAGCGATAAACAGGTTTCTTTCCTATGGCTGATTGTTTGAGTTCTCTGAAAACCGGTTTGCTGGCCGGGTTATTCTTTTCCTTCGCAACAACGGCGAATGCGGCATTCCCGCAGACCCCTCCTGAACCATTCGATCAGTCTGCCCTTGAGTCTACTGTTGATATTCAATCCGCAGGACACCTTGTACTGTTCAGCCCGGTGCGCGAAATTCGCGATGAAATCCGCTCGGAGAATATGGCGCGACTACCGGTGCAAGGCAAAGGCCAGTTGTTTGAAATCGCCCGGGATGCATCCCTCGAGGAAGCCCGCGCTCATTATTATCAGCGGTTATCGTCCGGCGGTGCGAGCATTCTTTTTGAATGCTCGGGCATGGCCTGTGGCCGCAGCAACGTCTGGGCCAACCAGATTTTCCAGCAATCCCGTCTTCTTGGCCGGGATGCAACCCAGGATTACCTGGTGGCAGCCACCACGGATGACGACGGGCAGCAATGGTTAACGCTGGTGTACACCGTCACGCGGGGCAATCTTAGGGAATATGTGTGGGTTGAACATCTTGCGGTCGGTTTTGGTGCAGCTATTCCCGGTTACACCGTTGGCGACGGGCCATTGCAGGGGCCGATTATCGTGCCCTGGAGCGGCGGCATCACGTTTCAGTTTGACTGGTCGGCGGACGACCGTCGCACATTGAACGAGTGGGCCAAGGGCGACGCCCAGGTTGTTCTGGCCTCGTTCACCGAGCCGGAAGCGGGTGAAACGCTGGAGAAAGCCCTGGCGCGCTCCCGGGAGGCCGCCGAAAGTCTGGCGTCCTTACTGGGTAAAACCGGCGTTTCTGGCAGCCAGATACGCATTGTCCCGGTGGGGCCAGCGGTTAAACTGAACGACCCGGCGCGTCAGGGCAACCGGGTTGAGATCGTGGTCATCAAGAGGTAGGGGAAATGGCGAACAGGGATAAGCCGGAAAAGGACGAATCAGCGGGTTCGGATTCGGCGCGGGATGGTGTCAGTACGGTGGTCAGCAGTTCAGACATTTCGCCTGCGGGCGCGCCAGCCAGCGCAGAACGTGTGGGGGAGTTGCCGGGCAAAGGTAAAACAGTGGCCCTGACACTGGGCAGTGGCGGTGCCCGTGGCTATGCCCATATCGGTGCGATAGAGGTTTTACAGGAGCGCGGGTACGAGATCGTGGCTATTTCGGGATGCTCGATGGGCGCCTTGATCGGCGGTATGTATGGCGCCGGAAAAATGCAGGATTACAAAGACTGGGTAACCGGTCTCGGGCAGTTTGATGTGCTCAAATTGCTGGATGTGACCTTTACATCGGTGGGAGCTATTCGTGGCGAGAAAGTGTTCTCGGTGGTCAAAGACATCCTTGGCGATACCCGGATAGAGGATTTGCAGATCGCCTACACCGCCGTGGCGACCGATTTACTTGCCCACAAAGAAATCTGGTTTCAGGAAGGGCCTCTGGACCAGGCGATCCGTGCGTCAATCGCCATCCCCAGTGTGGTTACGCCTCTGGTACTGAACGGCCGGGTTCTGGTGGATGGCGCGCTGTTAAATCCCCTGCCGATCATCCCCACCATCTCGGCCCACGCCGATTTGGTGATGGCCGTAAACCTCAGTGGCGAAGACGAACAACCGCGGCGTATTCCGGATGCGGCGTTTATGCCAGACGACAGTGGCAGCGATATGGAAGAATGGGTGGACGCCGTTCGCGAAAAGGCATCCCGCTGGTTTGACTGGGACACGCTGAAGGCCCTGGCGTCGCGCAAGCCCGATAACAGCGCGGAATCTCCGGAGCAGAAGATCAGCCGGGAAATCGCCAGGAAAGTAGAGCCCGCCAAAAGCCAGGAAGAAAGCCCTGGCCGCAGCAAGCATCGCGAAGACCACGAAACCATTGATTGGGACAAGCTTGGCATTGGCAAATTTGATGTGATGAACCTGACCATCGAAACCATGCAGAGTGCCCTGGTGCAATACAAAATTGCCGGGTACCCGCCGGATCTGCTTATCAACGTGCCCAAAAACGCCTGCAGAAGTTACGACTACCATAAAGCGCCGGAGCTGATTCAGCTTGGCCGCGAGCGTATGGCCGCCGCGCTTGATCGCTTTGAACAGCGTCGAAGCAGCTCCGGCCCCTTATCGCTTTGATGGACAAAGGCTGCAGAGGGTGCCGCAATGCGCGTATAATCCGGCGCTCTATTGTTCAGATCAGGAAGTAATATTTTGACGAGTCCAGCCGACGACCTGCTTACCATTCGCGATTTACTCCGGTTTGCGGTTTCCCGTTTTGCCGCTTCGCCACTGTATTTTGGCCATGGCACCGATAATGTCTGGGACGAAGCCGTTCAGCTGGTCTTGCGGAGCGTGCATCTTCCGCTGGAAAACAACAATCTGTTTCTGGATGCGCGACTGACCCGTGCCGAGCGTGAACTGATTCTTGGGCGTTTAGAGCGCCGGGTCAGTGAGCGTATTCCGATTGCTTACCTGCTTGGCGAGGCCTGGTTCATGGGGATGCCGTTCAACGTTGATGAGCGCGTTCTGGTCCCCAGATCGCCGATTGGTGAACTGCTGGAGAACGGCCTGCAACCCTGGTTGGGTGCGATGCAGGTTGAGCGAATTCTCGATCTGTGCACCGGCAGCGGCTGTATCGGTATTGGTGCGGCGGCTGTTTTTGGTGAGGCGGAAGTGGATCTGTCTGATATTTCCGCGGATGCCCTCGCGGTAGCTGAGTCCAACATTGAGCTCCATGGGCTGAAGGGCCGGGTGCGAGCGATTCAGTCGGATGTTTTCGACAACATTGAAGGCCGATACGATGTGATTGTAAGCAACCCGCCTTATGTGGATGCGGAAGATCTGGCAGATATGCCGGCCGAGTATCACCATGAACCTGAGCTGGGCCTGGCTGCAGGAAATGACGGCCTGGATATCGCTCACCGGATTCTGGCGACGGCCGCGGACCACCTCACCGAAAACGGGCTTCTGATTGTGGAGGTTGGTAATTCGTGGGGGGCGCTGGATGATGCCTATCCGGATTTACCGCTGACCTGGCTGGAGTTCGAGAACGGGGGCGACGGCGTTTTCCTGGTTACTGCCGGGGATCTGCGTGAATGGCAGGCTCGAAAAATCTGAGATTCTAAATTATAAAACCTGTATAAAGTGCTGAATTATGTCGGGAAATACATTCGGAAAGCTGTTCACGGTCACCACTTTTGGTGAGAGCCACGGCGCGGCCCTGGGCTGCATTATCGACGGTTGTCCTCCAGGTCTGGAGCTGTCGGAAGAGGATATGCAGCGGGACCTGGATCGCCGGAAACCGGGCACATCCCGGCATACAACCCAGCGTCGAGAGGCCGACGAGGTCCGGATTCTCTCTGGCGTGTTCGAGGGCAAAACCACGGGGACGCCCATCGGGCTGATCATCGAGAATACTGACCAGCGGTCCAAGGACTACTCCAAGATTGCGGCGCAGTTCCGCCCGGCCCACGCTGATTATACCTACCATCATAAATACGGGGTTCGGGACTATCGCGGTGGTGGGCGCTCGTCTGCGCGGGAAACGGCGATGCGTGTGGCCGCCGGTGCCGTGGCCCGGAAGTTTCTGGAGCAGCGCCTGGGGATTCAGGTTCGCGGCTATCTCTCTCAGTTAGGGCCGATCAAGGCGGAAAAACTGGACTGGGACCAGGTTCACCAGAACCCGTTTTTCTGCCCGGACGCCGACAAGGTTCCAGAAATGGAAGCCTACATGGATGCTCTGCGTAAAGAAGGGGATTCCATCGGCGCCCGCATCAATGTGATTGCCGATGGTGTACCGCCGGGGTTGGGGGAGCCTGTGTTCGATCGTCTTGATGCAGATCTTGCCCACGCCCTGATGAGTATCAATGCGGTGAAGGGCGTTGAGGTGGGGGCCGGTTTCGGCTGTATCGAGCAGAAAGGCACGGACCACCGGGACGAGATGACTCCGGAAGGCTTTCTATCGAACCATGCCGGCGGTGTACTCGGTGGCATTTCATCCGGCCA
Organism: Marinobacter sp. VGCF2001; assembly: GCF_049943275.1. Lineage (NCBI taxonomy): Bacteria > Pseudomonadati > Pseudomonadota > Gammaproteobacteria > Pseudomonadales > Marinobacteraceae > Marinobacter > Marinobacter sp. VGCF2001. The sequence goes on along the minus strand of NZ_JBNFVX010000001.1, from coordinate 214,627 downwards.
GCCGATTATTGCCAGCATGGCCCTGAAGCCGACTTCGAGCCTGCGCCTGCCTGGCCAGGGTATCGATATAGACGGCAATCCAGTGGAAGTGGTCACAACGGGCCGACATGATCCGTGCGTGGGGATCCGTGCAACACCGATAGCCGAGGCCATGATGGCCATTGTGTTGATGGACCACTACCTGCGCCATCGCGGCCAGAACGGCGATGTAGAGGTCTCTACGCCGGTTCTCGGCCAGCGCTGATTTCGGGAGGCGCTACCATCTACTGGCGGCTGTCGAACCTCTATTTCTGGTTTTTTGCCCTCCTCGGAGGGCTGTTGCCCTATTGGTCCCTCTACCTTGAGGGCCAGGGCTTCTCCTACCTTCAGATCGCCACGCTGATGGCGACCATCCAGCTCACCAAAATCGTCGCCCCAAGCCTTTGGGGCTACATTGGGGACCGCACCGGACAGCGGGTTCGCCTGGTGCGATTCGGCTCGGTCTTCGGCTCGCTGTTCTTCGCGGGGGTGTTCCTCGAACCGGGATTTTACGGCCTTCTGTTGGTCATGCTGGTGTTCACATTCTTCTGGAATGCGATTTTGCCGATGTACGAGGTGATTACCCTGAGTGTGCTGGGTAAGCAGCGTGACCGATACGGCAAAATCCGGCTGTGGGGCTCCGTCGGTTTCATCGGGGCGGTCGCCCTTGTGGGAGGCCTGCTTGAACTGGTGGACATCCAGTACTTGCCCTGGTTGTTGTTGCCGGTGTTTGCCGGTATCGCGGTATCGGCGTTTCTTGTGCCCTCCGAGCGAGGAGAGCGGAGGCAGGCGGCGCCAGCGGGCAGCCTGAAGGCCATTATGACGCACCCTGCCGTGGTGGCTTTCTTTGCCATGAATTTCCTGCTGCAAGTCTCCCATGGCGCTTACTACACGTTTTTCAGTATTCATCTGGAACAGCACGGTTACGGCAAGCTGGCGATCGGGTTGCTCTGGTCTCTGGGGGTTCTCGCCGAAATCGGGATGTTTCTGGTTATGCACAAGCTCTCGCGGCGGTTCACGGTAAGGCAAGTCGTTCTGGGCGCTCTGGTGTTAACGATGATTCGCTGGAGCCTGATTGCCGAGCTGACCTCCGTGTTACCGGTGCTGATCTTTGCGCAACTTCTCCACGCGGCCTCGTATGGTGCCTTGCACGCAGTGTCGGTTCAGTACATCCAGGGCTTTTTCGGTAAGCACCATCATGGCCAGGGGCAGGCTTTGTATAGCGGGCTGACATTTGGTGCCGGCGGAGCACTGGGTGCCTGGCTGTCCGGCTTCCTTGTGGATGGCTTTAGCACCTCGGCCGCTTTCTGGGGCGGCGCTGCAGCCATGGCTTTGGCGATTCTCATCACCTGGCGGGGTTTGCAGCCCCCACCGGAGCCCCGGCACGATCCCTGATCACCCTCCCGGGCGGGATTCCTCTTCTTCGACAATCTGCAACAACGCCTGCGCGGCACTGCCAAGATGTCTGCGCGATAACGCTACGGCACCGAGCACTCGCGTAACAGGGTGTGGCACTGGCAGTACTGCCAGGCTGCTGTCCAGCATACTCAGTGGTAGTACGCTCCATCCCAAACCAACGCTGGTCATCATTTTGATGGTTTCAAGGTAGTTGGTGGGCATCAGCGGTCTGAGCGTGAGATTGGCTTCCAGAAACAGGCGGCTGACGACCCGGTAGGTGGCTGTGCTGGTGTCTGGCAGCAGCGCTGGATGCAGGGCAAGATCTGCCAGTGTGGGATTGTTCAGGGAAGCCAGTGGGTGATCATTGCCAACCACAAAGGCCATGGGGTCCGGCCACTGGGCGAGGATGGAGAATTCCGGATTCATGCTGTCGCTGAGGGTAACGAAGGCAAGTTCAGCATTGCGTTTGTTCATCTGGTGGTAGGCGGCATCGGATTCCATGAATTGCAGGTGCAGGTCCACTTGAGGGTATTCCCGGCGATAGCGACGTAGCCAGTTGGGCAGGTGGTGCAGGCCGATGTGGTGGCTGGCGATGGCGTGAAGTTCGCCGTCGATGCTGTCGGCGCTGGTGATCAGGGCCATGCGGGCATTGTGGATTTCGTCGAGGATTTTGCGGGCATGGGGGAGGAGTCGGGCGCCGGCTTCGGTCAGGCGGATTTCCCGGTTGCTGCGGTCGATCAGTCGGGTGCCCAGTTGGGTTTCCAGGGCGGCCAGGCGTTTGCTGATGGCTGGCTGTGTCAGGTGCAGGGTTTCTGCGGCTTCCGAGAAGGAGCCCTGGTCGACGATTGTCAGGAATGCTTTCAGGGAGTTTGAGTCCATGGTTTCCCTCTGGTTGTGATTTTAACGTTGGTGCCTGAGTAGCTTCAGGGGCCCCTCCCAAAAACCGCTACAAGCACTTCCATGTGCGCTTCTCTCCGGCCATCCATGGCCTCCGACATTTTTGGGAGGGGCCCCTGAAGCTACTCGTCAAGCCGTGGTGCGTGTGTTTGAAAGACTCCACGAAAGGCGTCAGGGGCGCAAACGGGTGGGAAGAGCCTTTCAAAACCGTTGAGGGCCATGGACGGCCCGAAACGAGCCCACAGGGATGTGCTTGTAGGCGTGTTTTGAAAAGCCACATCCTTCTGGTTGCGCCCTGCGCCAACGTGGAAGTCTATGTTGATTCCTAAGGGGAATGCAAAGAATAAAAAACATGAATTGAGGTTATTCGTGGCGCAGGGGTATGATGTCACTATTCGAAGCAGAAACAGAAACCCCCAGAGAGTGAGAGAGAATCATGGCGGGCAAGACCTTATACGACAAATTGTGGGACGACCATCTGGTCAAACAGCGGGACGATGGCTCCGCATTAATTTACATTGATCGTCAATTGCTGCACGAAGTGACATCCCCCCAGGCCTTTGAAGGCCTTCGTCTGGCTGGCCGCAAGCCTTGGCGGATTGATGCCAACATTGCCACACCGGATCACAACGTGCCGACCACGGATCGTGACAAAGGCATCGACGGTATTGTCGATCCGGTCTCCCGCACCCAGGTGGAGACGCTGGACAAAAACTGCGACGAGTTCGGGATTCTGGAGTTCAAGATCAAGGATCAGCGCCAGGGTATCGTGCACGTGATTGGGCCCGAGCAGGGCGCGACTCTGCCGGGAATGAGCATTGTCTGTGGCGATTCCCATACCTCCACTCACGGCGCCTTTGGGTGCCTGGCCCATGGTATCGGCACCTCGGAAGTTGAGCACGTTCTGGCGACCCAGTGCCTGGTTCAGCAGAAGATGAAGAATATGCTGGTGCAGGTGAATGGCAAGCTCGGTGCGGGTGTTACCGGCAAGGATGTGGTGCTCGCAATTATCAGCAAGATTGGTACAGCGGGGGGCACCGGCTACGCCATTGAGTTTGGCGGCGAAGCCATTCGTGGGCTGAGCATGGAAGGCCGGATGACCATTTGTAATATGTCCATCGAAGCTGGCGCCCGGGTGGGCATGGTTGGCGTAGACGATACCACCATCGAGTATGTCAAAGGTCGTCCATTTTCGCCCAGGGGTGAGACCTGGGAGAAGGCGGTTGAGTACTGGCGCACGCTTCACAGCGACGACGATGCGGTGTTCGATAAAGTGGTTGAGCTGGACGGTTCTGCCATTCAGCCCCAGGTGAGCTGGGGTACGTCTCCGGAGATGGTGGTGGGCGTTGAAGGTGCAGTGCCGGATCCGGCGAAGGAAGAGGATCCCATCAAGCGCGAGGGGATTGTTCGGGCGCTGAAATACATGGGATTGCAGCCTAACCAGAAGATAACCGAGATCAAGCTGGACCGGGTCTTTATTGGTTCCTGCACCAACAGCAGGATCGAAGATTTGCGCGAAGCTGCGGCAGTGGTCAAGGGGCGCCAGGTTTCTCCCAGCCTCAAGCAGGCGATGGTGGTGCCGGGTTCCGGTCTGGTAAAAGCCCAGGCGGAGCAAGAGGGTCTGGACAGGATCTTTGTTGAAGCTGGCCTTGAATGGCGTGACCCGGGTTGTTCCATGTGTCTGGCCATGAACGCCGACAAACTGGGGCAGGGCGAGCATTGTGCCTCTACCTCAAACCGGAACTTCGAGGGGCGCCAGGGCTTTGGTGGGCGCACTCATCTGGTGAGCCCGGCCATGGCTGCGGCCGCCGCGGTCACCGGTCATTTCGTTGATGTCCGTGAATTGATCAACTGAGCCACAGGAGAGACACCATGCGCGCATTTACGCAACACCAGGGCATTGTAGCCCCCATGGACCGTTCCAATGTGGACACGGACATGATTATTCCCAAGCAGTTTTTGAAGTCCATCAAGCGTACGGGCTTTGGCCCGAACCTGTTCGATGAACTGCGTTACATGGACGAAGGCAAACCGGATCAGGACTGTTCCAATCGTCCTTTGAACCCCGACTTTGTGCTGAACCAGGATCGTTACAAAAACGCCAGTGTGTTGCTGGCCCGCTCTAATTTTGGCTGCGGTTCGAGCCGTGAGCACGCACCCTGGGCGCTGGATGACTATGGGTTTCGGGTCATTATTGCTCCGAGTTTTGCTGATATTTTCTATAACAACTGCTTTAAGAATGGGTTGTTACCCATTGTTTTGGAAGAAAATATAGTAGATAAGCTTTTTCAGGAAACCGAAGAGAATGAAGGCTATAAGCTGACGGTCGATCTGGAAGCTAAAACGGTGAATACGCCGGATGGTGAATCGTTCAGTTTTGAGGTGGATGATTTTCGTCGCCATTGTCTGCTGAATGGTCTGGACGATATCGGTGTCACGCTGGAAGATGCAGAGGCTATTCAAGCTTATGAGCAGTCGCGTCGTGAGACTGCTCCCTGGCTTTTCAACGCCGGAAACTGACTAACAAGGATTTGGAATATGTCCCGTAATGTATTGCTGTTGCCGGGTGATGGCATTGGGCCGGAAATCGTGGCGGAAGCGGAGAAAGTTCTACACAAGGTAAACGAACGGTTCAGTCTGGGGTTGTCTTTTGACACCGCTCTGGTGGGCGGTGCGGCTATTGATGAGGCCGACACACCGCTGCCGGATGAGACGCTGGAAAAAGCCCGGAATGCCGATGCCATTCTTCTGGGCGCGGTCGGTGGCCCGAAGTGGGACAGTCTGCCCATGGCGAAGCGCCCGGAAAAAGGGTTGTTGGGATTGCGCTCGAATCTGGAGTTGTTTGCCAATCTGCGCCCGGCCATTCTGTACCCGCAGTTGGCCTCAGCGTCTTCGTTGAAACCGGAAGTGGTTTCCGGGCTCGATATCCTGATTGTCCGGGAATTGACCGGTGGTATCTATTTTGGTCAGCCCCGGGGCGTTCGTCAGCTGGAAAGCGGTGAGCGCCAGGGCTACAACACGTACCAGTACACCGAATCCGAGATCCGTCGGATCGGCCGGGTGGCATTTGAAGCCGCTCAACAACGGGGCAAGAAGCTCTGCTCGGTCGACAAGGCGAATGTCCTGGAAGTCACGGTGCTCTGGCGCGAGATCATGGAAGACCTGAAGCGGGAGTTTCCCGATGTGGAGCTGTCGCATATGTACGTGGATAACGCCGCCATGCAATTGGTCCGGGCGCCGAAGCAGTTCGATGTGATTGTGACTGGTAACATGTTTGGTGATATTCTGTCAGACGAAGCAGCCATGCTGACAGGTTCCATTGGTATGTTGCCCTCGGCATCCCTGAATTCAGACAAGCAGGGTATGTACGAGCCGTGCCACGGCTCGGCGCCGGATATTGCCGGCCAAGGCATTGCCAATCCTCTGGCAACCATTCTCAGCGCAGCAATGATGTTGCGTTACAGTCTGAATGAGGAAGCAGCGGCTCAGGCTATCGAGGCCGCAGTCAGCAAGGTGCTGGATCAGGGGCTGCGAACAGCCGACATTATGTCGGAAACGGGCCGGAAAGTGTCGACCCGCGATATGGGCGAGGCGGTTCTGAACGCGCTGTGAAGCGGCCCCGTTATATGCAATTCAGACCCGACAGCGGCAGGATGCAGCCGCTGCGGGATCATCCATCCTGTCCCTGCCAGCGATAACGGTAGAGGGCGGGCATAAAACGAGGTTCAAAGGTCGCATGAAGCGAGTTGGACTTGTAGGTTGGCGTGGCATGGTGGGGTCTGTCCTCATGCAGCGCATGCGTGAAGAAAATGACTTTGCCGATATCGATCCGGTGTTTTTTACCACTTCCCAGGCAGGCAAGCCGGCCCCGGATGTAGGCAAAGAGGGCGTTCCGCCACTACAGAACGCCTTTGATATCGACATCCTCAAGGGTATGGATGTGATCGTAACCTGCCAGGGTGGCGACTACACCACCGAGGTCTATCAGAAACTGCGTGATGCCGGCTGGCAGGGTTACTGGATTGATGCAGCGTCCACGCTGAGGATGGTGGACCACTCGGTCATTGTGCTGGACCCGGTTAACCGCAACGTGATTGATGCGGCGCTGGAAAAAGGCGTAAAAGACTACGTGGGCGGCAACTGTACTGTCAGCCTGATGATGCTGGCTCTGGGGGGGCTGCTTGAGCAGGACCTGATTGAGTGGGTATCTCCGATGACGTACCAGGCTGCATCCGGCTCCGGTGCCCAGAATATGCGGGAACTGCTGAATCAGATGGGTGCCCTGCAGGAGAGCGTTAAACCAGAGCTTGAAGATACCGCGTCCGCGATTCTGGAAATTGACCGCAAGGTAACAGATACCATGCGCTCTGCCGACTTCCCCACCGAACACTTCGGTGTGCCCCTGGCAGGCAGCTTGATTCCGTTTATCGACAAGCAGCTCGATAACGGCATGAGCAAGGAAGAATGGAAAGCGGGAGTCGAGACCAACAAGATTCTGGGGCGCAGTGATAACCCGATTCCGATTGATGGCATCTGCGTGCGGATTGGCGCCATGCGCTCGCACAGTCAGGCAATGACCATCAAGCTGAAGAAGGATCTGTCGGTAGACGAGATCGAGGGTATCCTGGCCAGGGCAAACGATTGGGTGAAAGTGATTCCCAACGATCGCGATGCCACCATGGAGGAGCTCACTCCGGCGAAAGTCACCGGCACGCTGAGTATCCCGATCGGTCGTATCCGCAAGCTGTCCATGGGGCCGGAATACATTTCTGCCTTTACCGTGGGCGACCAGCTGCTCTGGGGGGCCGCAGAGCCTCTGCGTAGGATGCTCCGGATCCTCCAGGAACGTTAAGAATTGTTACGCAGTGGTAATTAATGCCAACTGTGTCCGGTTTTTTGCAAGCCGGTTCGGGGCGGAGGCTGATTTCAGCGTCCGCCCCTGTTATTTTCAGGGGCGCTAAGGAGTTCCGCCCTATAGATAAAAAACGGTGCAAGGATTGCAGCTGATTGATTGATAAAGCGGGCTTTATCAACAATACTTGCCGGATTGATGGGTATTACTGCGATATAAAAACGAGAAATAACAAGGCGAAAGTCATCCAACCTCGTCCGATTCTGTTGAAATACGGCAGTAAAGAATAACGGAGACTGGAAAGGAATAAGCATGAAGGTACGCAAGCTTGCGGTTGCCCTGGCGCTGGCGGGAGGGCTCGGCTCTGGAATGGCTCACGCGCTCGGACTGGGAGAAATTGAACTCCAGTCCTGGCTCAATGAGCCGCTGGATGCAGAAATATCATTGAACCAGAGTCGTGGCGTTGATCCCGGTGAAGTGTTCGTCAACGTGGCACCGGAGAGCGCGTATGAGCGTGTCGGCCTGGATCGCCACCAGTTTCTGAGTCAATTACGATTTGAAGTGGTTACCGGCCCGGATGGCAATTTGGCGATCAGCGTGTCGTCGCGCGGGCCGGTGCGTGAGCCGTATCTGAACTTCCTGCTCGAGCTGACCTGGCCAAATGGCCGTCTGATGCGCGAGTACGCGGTATTGGTTGATCCGCCGGTATACGCTGAGGAATCTGGCATTGATGAGCAGGTTAGCGCTCCCGCGGTACGCGAGGCCCGTCAGCAGCCAGCGCGCAGTGAGGAATCCGTACGCCGGCAGGCCGCCGCTGAGAGTTCGCTGTCCCGCGGCTATGGAGCAGAGACGTTTGGGCCGACAGGCCCCTCAGATACTCTCTGGACGATTGCCCAGCAGGTTCGCCCGAACCGCTCCGTGTCCATGCAGCAGGTCATGCTCGCCATTCAGGACCAGAATCCCGATGCCTTTATGGACGGCAATATCAACCGCTTGAAGCGCGGAGAAGTGTTGCGGGTTCCTTCGCTGGATCAGATCCAGAGTCGTGGTCGTGCAGAAGCGAATCGTCTGGTTGCTCAGCAAAACGAGGCCTTCCAGTCTCCCAGAACAGTGGATGCAACGGACACGGCCCAGAGCTCACCCGGTGAGGCCTCAAGCCAGCCGGCCGGAGATGAACTGCAGCTTCTGGTGGCTGATGAAGCTGATACCCGAACCGCCGAGGACGGCGGGTCGGCCGGCGGAGACGGTGATCTGCCGGGCGGTGTCGATGCCGGTTCGGCGGTCGCCATGGAAGAGCTGGAGGCTGCAAAGCGCGAAAACGAAGAGCTCAACACCCGTGTCCAGGATTTGCAGGATCAAGTTGAAACATTACAGCGGCTGATAGAGCTTAAGAATAGTCAATTAGCCGATGTGCAGGGCATGGTCACGGAAGATGAAGCTGGCGTTCCTGAAGAAGCGGCTGATGCTGGCGCGGAAGGTTCCATGGCGCCGGCTGACGGCGAAGTGGATGCTGATGCCGGCGGCGAGCCGGCGGGCGATGCGCCGGAAAATGGCGCAGGCGACGCTGAAATTGCGGATTCCGCTGCAGATAGCGCTGCCGTAACAGAAGAAACAGAAGGAACAGCAGACGCGACTGCTGCCACTCCGCAGGATGACGCGGCCGAAATGGCCGCGACGGAAACCGAGGCAGGCGACGTTTCTGAGGGGCAGTCTACGGTTGCTGAAGAGATGCCGGCAGAGCCTGAACAGGTTCCGGCAACTCGAGAGCCTGAACAGGCCCCGACAACTCAAGAGTCTGAGGCCCAGCAGCCACAGGAGCCTGCTGCGGCTCCCGAGAAAGCATTTCCGGGCAATATTATCGATGGCATTCTGAATAACCCGGTGTATCAGATTGCCCTGGGTGGCGGGCTGGTTGTCTTGCTGCTCTTGCTGCTGCTCGTTGCGCGTCGGAATGCGAATCGGGAAAAAGAGTTTTATGAGCAGTTGAACAGTGAGGAAGGCGAAGGTGGTGATTCTTTCGACCTCAGCCTTGAAGAGGATGCCGAACCTCAGGCCGAGGGCGACGATGCCATGACCGAGGCTGATACCTATGTGGCTTATGGTCGGCATGACCAGGCTGCCCAGGTGTTGGAAACTGCTATTTCCCGAGAGCCCAGTCGCACCGATTTGCGCCTGAAGCTGCTGTCTGTTTATGCAGACAACCAGGATCGGGACGCGTTCGAGAAGCAATACCGTGAAGTTGAGGCGCTTGAGGACGAAACGGCGATCACCGAAGCGGAGTCTTTGCGGGAGCGTTTGGCCGAAGCAGAGGCCATGCCCAGCATTGACGACCTCGAATCCCAGCTTCGCTCGGACTCGTTTGGTAACGAGCCGGAGTCGGAGGCCGCGGACAGTCTGGCTGCCGGGGACTGGGATATTTCCGACGAGTTGAAGGCCGATGAATTCGAGGCAAGCTCTGAACTCACTGATGAAAATGAGTTCGGTGAACTGGCCTCGGATGTGAGCAAGGAGACGGATACTCGCGACGACCTGATTGAGTACGATCTGTCGGGCATTGAGTCGGGTTCCGAGAGCGGGGAGGCTGAGGAGCCTGCCTCTGAACTGGATTACGCGTCGCTCGAGCTGGACGCTGATCTGGAGAGCGATAAAGATCGGGGTCCGTCCGACGAAGACGATCTGAGTCTGGATTTCGAGTCTGCATTTGAAGATGATGCGCTGTCTGAAGACACCAAGGCCTCGCCGCAAAGTGCTGAAAATGCCGAAGCGGCCGGAGAGACGCCTGCGATTTCTGATGCCGACGACGATCTTGAGCTGGATCTCGAATTCGATGGAGATCTGGAGTCGACCGGTAACGAAACCGATGTATCCGACAAGACAGATCAGGCGGACTTTGACCTGGAGACGGATGCTCTTGATGAGTCCTTCCTTGACGAGCTGGACGCAGAGCTGGACAAGGTGGCCGGTGAAGAAGATCAGCCATCGGAACTTGAGTTGGGCGAATCGGAGCTTGATGACCTTGAGCTGGATGTGTCCGACGAAGACCTGGCTCTGATGGAAGAGTTCTCGGATAACGGAGAGCCGGCGGGACCTCAGGAAGAGGAGGCTTCTCTGGATGAGGAGCTTGAGCTCGAAGATGCTCTTGATGAATCTGCATCAGACGAGTCGGGGGTTGATCTTCAGGACCCGGAAGAGCTTGCAGAGCAGGCAGAGGAGCTGGACGCTGCGGATGTAAGTGACGACGCTGATGATGAATTGGTGCCGGTAGCTTCGGATTCTCTGGATGCCGACGCACGCAGCACCGATGACGCACTGGATATCGACGAGAGTGATCTGGGCGACGAGGACGATTTCGATTTCCTCGCTGGTACGGACGAAGCAGCTACCAAGCTGGACCTCGCCAGAGCCTATATCGAGATGGGTGACAGCGATGGCGCCCGTGATATTCTCGAAGAAGTTGCGCTTGAAGGAAACGAGGAACAGAAAACGGAAGCGCAGGAGCTTCTTAAAAATCTGTCCTGATTCGTTATAATCAGTGCTACCGCGGCAAGCGCCGGCTCAAGAGCCGGCGTTTTGCTTTTCTAGTGGACAGCAATTAGGTCTCCCTTTGTTTCTCACGCCTCAGCCCCTCACTACAGATAACGCCGTCGGTAATGGACGGGTTGCCATCATATTCGAGTATGACGGCCAAAACTTTCACGGTTGGCAGTTTCAGAAAAGCGGTGTGCGTTCAGTGCAGGGAGAGTTGTCGCAGGCAGCAGCCCGGGTTGCCGACCATCCGGTCGATCTCGTCTGTGCCGGCCGAACCGACGCCGGTGTGCACGCCAGTTTTCAGGTAGCCCATTTCGATACGCCCTCTATCCGCACCGTTCGTTCATGGGTGATGGGGATGAATACGGCATTACCGGACGATATTTCCGTGCATTGGGCCGGCAATGGCCAGGGGGACTTCCATGCCCGGTTTTCTGCGATTTACCGTCGCTACCGGTACGTAATCTATAATCATCCGGTGCGCCCCGGTATTCAGCGGAATCAGGTAACCTGGACCTTCAGGCCGCTGGATGCGGAACGTATGCACCGGGCAGCCCAGGTGCTGGTTGGCGAGCACGATTTCTCGGCATTCCGGGCCGCCGGTTGCCAGTCGAGAACACCGATCCGTTTTCTTGAACAAATTTCGGTAACCCGATGCGGGGCATTCATCGTAATAGATGTGCAGGCCAATGCGTTTCTCCACCATATGGTGCGAAATATTGCCGGCGCCCTGATGGCGGTGGGTAATAGCAAGCAACCCGAGGGGTGGATTGGTGATATTCTGGAGTCTCGCGATCGCAAGCGTGCGGGGGTAACCGCGCCACCGCACGGCCTGTACCTGGTCGATGTGGGATATCCGGACTCACTCGGCATACCCGCGGCTTCCTGTGGCCCGGCGTTTGTGTCGCCCTGGTTCCGCCCGGAGGCGAATGCGCCGATCACCCCCACTCACATACATCGCAAACAGGTACCCGCTCAATCATGACGGTTCGTGTGAAAATATGTGGCCTGACCCGCCGGCAAGATGTTCAGGCAGCGATTGACTGCGGAGCGCACGCCATTGGCCTGGTGTTTTACCCTCCCAGCCCGCGCTCAGTTTCTATGGAGGTGGCCCGGGAGCTGGGCTCAATGATACCCGCTTTCGTAACGGTTACAGGGCTTTTCGTGAATCCGGAGCGCGAGTTCGTGGAAGATGTTTTAAAGACGGTTCCGCTGGACCTGCTCCAGTTTCACGGGGATGAGTCTCCCGATTTTTGCCGATCCTTTGGCCGGCGCTGGATCAAGGCTGTGAGAGTGCGGGAGGCGGGGCAGATTGAGCAGGCCTGTGCTGATTATCATCAGGCATCGGGCTTGCTGGTAGATGCCTGGGACCCGAATCATTACGGGGGAACCGGTCAATCGTTTAACTGGTCGTTGATACCCGAACAAAGACCCTTGCCCCTGATATTGGCCGGTGGGCTGTCATCTGCTAACGTAGCCCGCGCCATCGAGCAGGTTCGCCCCTGGGCGGTTGACGTCAGCGGCGGCGTAGAAGAGTGCAAGGGTAAAAAAGACGCCACCAAATTGTCTCAATTTTTCAAAGAGGTTCACCGTGTCTGTAAAACTGACTGAAGAAATGTTGAAGGCGTTTCCCGATGCAAGAGGTCACTTCGGTGCCTTCGGTGGTCGGTTTGTTTCTGAAACCCTGATGGATTCGCTGATGACGCTTGAGAAAGAGTATTTGCGTCTGAAGGAAGATCCTGAGTTTCAGGCCACGTTTGATCAGGATCTGGCTGATTATGTCGGCCGCCCGAGCCCGCTGTATTTTGCGGAACGTCTGACCCGGGAAACCGGTGGCGCGCAAATCTGGCTCAAGCGCGAAGACCTCAATCACACGGGTGCCCACAAAGTAAACAACACCATCGGCCAGGCGCTGCTGGCGAGCTTTCTTGGCAAAAAGCGCATTATTGCGGAAACCGGTGCCGGCCAGCATGGCGTTGCAACGGCGACGGTTTGTGCACGCTTGGGGCTGGAGTGCCACGTGTTCATGGGGGCCGAGGACGTTAAGCGTCAGTCTCTGAACGTCTATCGGATGAAGCTTCTGGGTGCGACAGTCCACGCGGTACAAAGCGGTACCAAAACGTTGAAAGATGCGATGAACGATGCCATGCGTGATTGGGTCGCTCATGTCGATGACACGTTTTACATCATTGGCACCGTTGCCGGGCCGCATCCGTACCCGTTACTGGTTCGTGATTTCCAGTCTGTGATCGGGCGGGAAATCCGCAAGCAGTCCATGGAGAAAACGGGTAAGTTGCCAGACGCGCTGGTGGCGTGTGTTGGTGGTGGTTCCAACGCTATTGGCATGTTCTACCCGTTCCTTGCCGATGAGTCTGTTGAATTGTATGGGGTGGAAGCCGGTGGTCTGGGTATTGAAACCGGTCAGCACGCCGCGCCCTTGTGTGCCGGTCGTCCTGGAGTGTTGCACGGCAACAGAACCTATCTGATGGAAGATGAAAATGGCCAGATTGCAGGCACACATTCGGTAAGTGCCGGCCTGGATTACCCCGGCGTGGGTCCCGAGCACTCCTGGTTGAAAGACATCGGTCGGGCGAATTATGTATCGGTCACTGACGATGAGGCTCTTGACGGCTTCCGCAAGCTGACGCGGGTTGAGGGTATCATGCCGGCACTGGAAACCGCTCATGCCGTTGCTTATGCTCTCAAGCTTGCTGCGACGATGGACAAGGACAAGATGCTGGTCATCAACATTTCCGGTCGGGGCGACAAGGATATTCATACTATTGCCCAGTTGGATGGCATTGAGATCTGAAGGTATCAGGAGCAGGCATGAGCCGAATTGAAGGTGTACTGAAAAGGTTGAAAACGCAGGGCCGCAAGGCCCTGATTCCCTATATCACGGCCGGCGACCCTCATCCGGATCAAACGGTCAGGCTGATGCATACCCTGGTGTCTGCCGGTGCAGATATCATCGAGCTGGGCGTTCCGTTTTCTGATCCCATGGCAGACGGGCCGGTTATCCAGTTAGCCTGCGAGCGCGCTCTCAAGCATGGTACGTCTCTGCGCCAGGTTCTCGCTATGGTCAAGGAGTTCCGCAAAACGGACCCGGATACGCCGGTCGTGCTGATGGGCTACCTCAACCCGATGGAAGCGATGGGGTATGAGGCGTTTGCGAACGCTGCTGCTGATGCAGGTCTGGATGGTGTTTTGACCGTGGATCTGCCGCCGGAGGAAGCTGATCAGGTGGCGCCGCTGTTTGCTGAACGGCACCTGGATCCGATTTTTCTGCTTTCGCCGACCACTACAGACGACCGCATCCGGGCGATCAGCGAGCACTCATCCGGCTATGTGTACTATGTTTCTATCAAGGGCGTGACCGGTTCTGCGACCATCGATGTCGACGAAGTGGCGAAAAAGGTTGCTCATGTGCACGAGCTGACCGCCTTGCCGGTGGGTGTCGGCTTCGGTATCCGGGATGCCGACACGGCGGCGGCTGTTGGCAGAGTATCCGATGGTGTAATTGTTGGCAGCGTGTTGGTCGATACAATAGCCCGAAATCAGACAGATCCGGATAGCCTGCAAAAGGCCCTGACGGATCTGCTGCACCCGATGCGCAAAGCGCTGGATAGCCTGGCGGACTGACCAGGCGGGTTCCAGGCATCAAAGGACAGGATGAGAGCATGAGTAACTGGCTGGACAAAATCATGCCGAGCAAGATCCGCTCGGAATCGCGGCAACGTACCGGAGTTCCGGAAGGTTTATGGAAAAAGTGCCCGAAGTGTGGCGCTTTCCTGTATAAGCCTGAGCTCGAAAAAAACCTGGACGTGTGCCCTAAATGCAATCACCACTTGCGGGTGTCTGCCCGACGCAGGCTCGATATTTTCCTGGATAAAGACGGTCGTGAAGAGCTGGCTGATCATCTCGAGCCTTCTGATCGACTGAAGTTTAAAGACAGCAAGCGTTACAAGGATCGCTTGTCGGCAGCCCAGAAAGCAACGGGGGAAAAAGATGCCCTGGTTGCGATCAGGGGCACCACCATGGGAGTTCCACTTGTCGCCTGCGCCTTCGAGTTCAACTTTCTTGGCGGTTCGATGGGCCGGGTTGTAGGGGAAAAGTTCGTCCAGGCGGCGAATGTCGCGCTCGAACATCGTATCCCCCTGGTGTGTTTTTCAGCCAGTGGCGGCGCCCGTATGCAGGAGGCGATTCTGTCGCTGATGCAAATGGCGAAAACCGCAGCGGTTCTGGAAAAGATGAAACAGGAGGGGATTCCTTACGTGTCGGTGATGACGGATCCCGTATTTGGCGGCGTCTCTGCAAGTTTGGCCATGCTGGGCGATCTCAATATTGCTGAGCCATACGCCCTGATTGGTTTTGCCGGGCCCCGGGTGATCGAGCAGACTGTTCGGGAGAAGCTGCCGGAAGGGTTTCAGCGCAGTGAGTTTTTGCTGGAGCACGGCGCCATCGATATGATTCTGCATCGCCACCAGATGCGTGAACGCATTGCCCACCTGCTGGCCAAGTTTACTGCCCAGGAAAAACCCGGTACCGAAGCCCCCATTGAGTTTGAAGTGACAGAAAAGCCCGATGTCGATGAACCAGCAGGGCACTGACGGGCCCGCCACTCCCGCCGGCCCGCCGGTCAGCGGGGCGTCCGTCGAGCAATGGCTGGGCTGGCTGGAGGCCATTCATCCCACCGATATTGACCTGGGGCTGGACCGGGTGCTCGTTGTCTTGCGTCGCCTGTTTCCCCGCAGGCCGGACGCGCGGATTGTCACCGTGGCCGGAACTAACGGCAAAGGGACCACGGTAACCGCACTGGAATCGATCTTGCTCAAGTCGGGCAGGGCGGTTGGGGCTTACACATCGCCCCATCTTCTTCAGTATAACGAACGTGTTCGGCTCAACGGCCAGGACATTTCAGATGCCGCCCTGGTGTCGGCGTTTGAGAAGGTGGAGGCAGCCCGGCGCAGCGTGTCCCTGACCTACTTTGAGTTCGGCACGCTTGCTGCCTTCGTTGCGTTTGCCGACGCCGGTGTCCAGGATTGGGTACTGGAAGTGGGGCTGGGCGGCCGTCTTGACGCGGTTAATGTGCTCGACCCGGATTTTGCGGTGATATCGTCGGTTGATATTGATCATATCGGCTTTCTTGGCGATAACCGGGAGGTTATTGGTTTTGAAAAGGCGGGAATCCTTCGGCCCGGCATTGTCGCCGTGTGCGCGGATACCCGGCCGCCGTCTTCGGTTCTGCAGCAAGCCGCGGCACAGAAGGTTGATCTGAAGCTTACCGGGCGGGATTATCATCTCTCTCCGGCGGACGCCGGTCACGTGTGGCTCGACTCAGGTGGGGAGCGCATCCGCCTGCCGGCTGGCCCGTTACCGGTTCAGAGTATTGCGGCCGCCGCGGTTCTCTCCCGGGCATTGGTGCCCGATCTTCCCCTGGAGGATCTCCAGGCGGCCGTCGGCGATGTGCAGGTGCCGGGCCGCTTTGAAACACTCCATACGGCTCCCGATGTGATAGTGGATGTTGGCCATAACCCCCATGCGGCCGAATGGCTGGCTGGCAAACTGGATGCGTTGAAAGCCGGTCAGCGCAAGCGGATTCTGGCGGTCTATGCGGCGTTGGCAGATAAAGACATTGAAGGGGTGGTCAGTGCTGTATCAACGGTGGTTGACCGCTGGTACCTGGCGGGCCTTGATATACCCAGGGGGCTTGATGAATGCCAGCTTGCCGAACGTATCGGCTCTGTTGCCTTGCAGGGTGAGCCGCGGTTGTCCGGAAGCGTCGCCGAGGCACTGACATTGGCCATGAATCAGGCCACGCCTGACGATATTATTGTTGTGTTCGGCTCCTTCTTTACTGTGGCTCAGGCCCGGTCTGAGCTTTTGCTGGATTCATCCTCGCCTTAAAGTTTGTCCATGGGCCGGCGGCAGCCTTTGAGTTATGATCAGGGGCCGGTTAGTATCGTGAAGAAACAGGTTGTTAACGGGAGCCCTCACTGGTGGATGGACTGAAACAGCGGATCATAGGCGCGCTTGTGCTGGTTTCACTGGCGGTTATTTTTGTGCCCATGATTTTCGACGAGCCGCATACGCAGAGACAGTCCACGCCCATTACCATTCCTGAAGAACCTCCGTTTCCCGAAGTCGATATGCCGGATGCCGGGTATCCGGAGAGCGAGGCTGATGGCTCCGCAGACCCCAGTAATGAGCCCTCGGGCGGGTTCCGTATTGTCGAGGAAGAGTCGGCTGTCGTGGATGCGGAACCGTCTGCCTCAGACCCGGAACCCGATGCTTCGGCTCAACCTGCTGAACAGCCGGAACCGGAGCCCTCTCCGGATGATGGGGTGGCGCTTACGGCTGATGCCAGCGAAGGCTCTGCAAAAGCCGAATTCAGCGGGTCGCTTGACGGCGCGTGGGTTGTCCAGCTTGGCAGCTTTGGCAACGAGGACAATGCCCGACGCCTCCGTAATAACGTGATCGAGATGGGCTATGGTGCACACCTTCAGCAGGTGCAGCGAGGCGAGAGTACCCTTACCCGGGTATTCAGCGGCCCCTTTGTCGAGAAAAGCGATGCGCAGGCCGCCAAAGAAGCCCTGGATAAAGCGTTTGGCCTGTCCAGTCTGGTCACGACCGGTGACAAATAGTGGTCGCTTGTCCGATTAAAATGCCACTGGCAGTTTGGTGTGATCCGGTTTCCTGATAGAATCCGCCATTCGTTTTCTCCACCGGGTTTTACATGGAAGCGCTGATCTGGATCGACTGGGTCATCATTGCCCTGATTACCGTCTCCACACTTATTAGCCTGAAACGAGGGTTCGTTCGCGAAGCCCTGTCGCTGGTGACGTGGGTCGGTGCATTCATTATTGCCCGCACATTCCATCCCCAGATGCAGTCGCTTCTGGAATCCACCGTGGAAACTCCGCTGGTGCGGTTGATTGCCGCTTTCGCCATCCTGTTTTTTGGCACGCTCATTGTCGGAGCCATTATTAATAACATGATTGGCCACCTGGTTCGTGCCACGGGACTCTCGGCAACGGACAGAGTGCTGGGTATGGGTTTTGGTCTGCTCAGGGGGGTGGTTGTGGTGATTGTTGCCATTGCGTTTTCCCGCTATACGCCTCTGGCGGAGGATACCTGGTGGAGAACATCGGTTATGATTGATCGTCTTGCGGTCGTTGAAGATTGGTCCCGGCGCACCCTGGGCGATGAATTTGCCCGTTTCCTGGGCCCCGGGCAGGAAACGCAGGCCGTGCCTGATGCATCCGTTCAGGCCGAAGGCGCGGAACCCGCGTCTGCATCCCGTTAACATTCAGTTCTAACACTCGGAGAAACTCCCAGCCATGTGCGGCATTGTCGGTATCGTCAGTACTTCCAACGTCAATCAGCTTCTTTATGATGCACTGACTGTTCTTCAGCACCGTGGCCAGGATGCGGCGGGTATTGTTACCTTTCAGGACGAACGCTTTTTCTTGCGTAAGGATAATGGCCTGGTCAGGGATGTTTTCCATACCCGGCATATGCGCCGGCTGGTGGGCAATGTGGGCATCGGGCACGTGCGCTACCCCACGGCGGGCAGCTCCAGTTCCGCTGAAGCCCAGCCATTCTACGTAAACAGCCCTTATGGCATTACCCTGGCCCATAACGGCAACCTGACCAACGCCGACGAGCTGAGCCAGGACCTGTTCCGTACAGATCTGCGCCACATTAACACCAACTCCGATTCCGAGGTTCTGCTGAACGTGTTTGCCCACGAGTTGCAAAAGCTGGGCAAGCTGAATCCTACGAAAGACGAGATCTTTGCGGCTGTGCGGGCCGTGCACAAACGCTGCAAGGGTGCGTATGCCGTGATCGCGATGATCACCGGTTATGGCATCGTGGGTTTCCGGGACCCCAACGGCATTCGGCCGGTCTGTTACGGGGTGCGGGAGAACGAGGAAGGCCACAAGGAATACATGATAGCGTCGGAAACGGTTGCGCTGAACGCGGCGGGATTTTCAATTGTCCGCGATATCGCTCCGGGTGAAGCGGTTTATATTGAAACCGATGGCACCTTGTATTCAGAGCAGTGTGCCGAAGCGCCCAAGCTGTATCCCTGTATTTTCGAGCATGTCTATTTTGCGCGGCCGGATTCGATCATGGACGGAGTGTCCGTGTACAAAGCTCGCCTGCGCATGGGTGAAGTGCTGGCCGATAAAGTGTTGCGGGAGCGCCCGGACCACGATATTGATGTGGTTATCCCCATTCCGGATACCAGCCGGACGTCTGCGATGCAGATGGCGCATCAGCTTGGTGTTAAATACCGCGAAGGGTTCATCAAGAACCGGTACATCGGCCGAACCTTTATTATGCCGGGCCAGAAGATGCGCAAGAAATCCGTTCGCCAGAAACTCAATCCGATTGATCTGGAGTTCCGTGGCAAGAACGTCATGCTGGTTGATGATTCCATTGTGCGCGGCACCACCTGCAAAGAAATCGTTCAGATGGCCCGGGATGCCGGAGCGCGCAACGTCTACTTTGCCTCGGCGGCGCCCCCCGTGCGCTACCCCAATGTGTATGGCATCGATATGCCCTCGGCCAGTGAACTGATTGCGCATGACCGGAGCGTTGACGAGGTGCGGGACCTGATTGGGGCCGATTGGCTGATCTACCAGGAGCTGGATGATCTGATTACCTGCGTCAGTGACGTTAACGACGACATCAACGGCTGGGAGTGTTCGGTGTTTACGGGGGACTACATCACCGGGGACGTCGACACGGCCTACCTTGCGAAGCTCGAAGACCTTCGTAATGATGAGAAACGATCGGGCAGCCAGGTGGCCAACGATGATAATGCGATCATAGATCTGCACAATGACGAAGACTGACATTACTGAGACTGGCAGGAGATTGACATGACTTTCGGCCGAGACGAGAACGTCTGGATTCCCGAATCTGAACTGGATGGTATGTCGATCGACACTCTCGCCGTGAGGGCAGGGCAGATCCGCACAGGGCAGCTGGAGCACAGCGATGCCATCTTTCCGACCTCGAGCTTCGTTTACGGCAGTGCTGCCCAGGCAGCCGCCAGGTTTGGTGGTGAGGAACCGGGTAACATCTACTCGCGATTTACCAATCCCACCGTGCAGGCGTTTGAAGCAAGAATTGCCGCCATGGAGGGTGGTGAGCGTGGCGTGGCTACCGCATCTGGTATGGCGGCCATTCTAAGTACCTGTATGTCGCTGTTGAAATCCGGTGACCACGTGATTTGCTCCAGAGGTGTGTTTGGAACGACCAATGTGCTGTTTCAGAAGTACATGGCGCGTTTTGGCGTGGAAACCAGTTTTGTCAGTGTCACCGATGCCGATGAGTGGAAAGCCGCTATCCGGCCTTCCACACGGATGCTGTTTCTGGAAACGCCGTCTAACCCATTGTGCGAGGTGGCGGATATCGCCAGCCTGGCGGACCTGGCCCGCGTAAACAACGCGCTGCTGGTCGTGGACAACTGCTTCTGCACGCCCGTGCTGCAGCGCCCGCTGGGGCAGGGCGCGGATATTGTTATCCACTCCGCAACCAAATATCTGGACGGCCAGGGCCGCTGTGTTGGCGGTGTTGTGGTCGGCCCGGCTAAATACCTCGATGAAATCTACGGCTTTATTCGCTCAGCGGGGCCCACCATGAGCCCGTTCAATGCCTGGGTGTTCCAGAAAGGGCTGGAAACCTTACCGATTCGTATGCGAGCCCACTGCGACAATGCGTTAGAGTTGGCCTTGTGGCTGGAGCAGCAGGAAGGTGTGGAAAAGGTTTACTACGCCGGGCTCGAAAGTCATCCCCAGCACGAATTGGCAAAAAAGCAGCAAGACGGCTTTGGCGGTGTGCTGTCCTTCCTGGTGCGAGGCGGAAGAGAGCAGGCGTGGCAGTTTATCGACGCGACCCGGATGATTTCGATTACTGCCAACCTTGGGGATGTGAAAACAACCATTACCCATCCAGCGACAACGACACACGGGCGGCTTGCGCCAGAAGATAAAGAAAAAGCCGGTATTACCGAAAACCTGATTCGTTTGTCGGTTGGTATCGAATCTGTTGAGGATCTGAAAAACGACCTGGACAGAGGTTTTCAGGCATTGAAAGACTAACAAACAGATGGCTTGAGCATTCATGGCGGAAACCGCGAAAGCGAAGAAAGCAGTAGCCACAGAGCTGACCGACAAGCAGAAGCGATTTCGTCGCCTGATGAGCCAGGGGGCCAGGGAAGGCGCGGTCATGGCCATGATCGTGCTATGCATCTACCTTGCGATGGCTCTGTTTACCTTCAGCCCGTCAGACCCGGGCTGGGCCAGTATCGGCCATGATATCCGGGTTCAGAATTACGCAGGCCGAACCGGCGCGTGGCTGGCCAGCCTGTTTATGGATTTCTTCGGCCACGTGTCCTGGCTATTCCCGGTGATGGTTGCCGGCTACGCGATAATGCTGATCCGCCGGCGGAATCAGCCGCTGGATTTGCATTGGCCGCTGTTCATGGTTCGTTTTGGCGGCTTTGTTCTGATCCTTCTGTCTGCAACCAGCCTGCTTTCACTGTATTCCGTATTCGGTCTGGGAGCCTCATCCGGTGGTGTCATGGGCACTGCGGTTTCTGAGGCGATGGTCCGGTTTTTTAATCTCCCGGCAACCACCCTCCTGCTGATCGCCATCTTCCTGTTTGCACTCACCGTGACCACGGGCCTGTCCTGGTTCCGGTTAATGGATCAGGTCGGCGGGCTGACGCTGAGACTCGGGCTGGCGCTAAAATCAGCCTTCGCAGGAGCGTCCGGAAAAGTCGGCAAACCGGTTAATGGGGAGCGCGCCCCGGGCCGGGCCAAGGCACCGGAGCCGGAACCCGAGCCGCCGGTTGTGAAGGACAAGATCCCGGTACAGCGAGCGCAGGCTCAAGACGGCAGCGCCCGGAAAACGCCCTGGTGGCGTCGGTTGTTTGGCAGGCGTACACAGTCGGAAAAGCCCGGGAAAAAACCGGGCAGTCCGCGTGAGCGCAAAGAGCCGGCAATGGAGGGGCTGGCCGCCCCCGCACAGGAACCCGAACAGCTCGAGAATTTCAGCGCCCGGGAAACAAAGCCAGAGCCAGATCCAGATCCAACTTCGTCCGCGCCACCAGCCGAGCAGCCTAAACCGCGTTCGCTGAAAATCTCTCCATTCAAGAAGGAGGATCAGGGCGGCACAGCGAAAAAGAAAAATGAACGTCAAGGCTCCCTGCTTGAAGACGTCGAGAGCACGATTCCTCCCATCTCATTGCTGGATCCACCTGAGGAGCATAAAGAACGAGGCTATTCCGAAGAGTCTCTGGAACATATGTCCCGGCTGCTTGAGGAAAAGCTCAGCGATTTCGGCGTGTCGGTAGAAGTGGTTGAGGTTAACCCGGGGCCGGTTATTACCCGCTTCGAGATAAAACCGGCGCCGGGCGTCAAGGTCAGTAAAATTTCTAATCTGGCAAAAGACCTGGCGCGCTCACTGGCGGTTCTCAGTGTGCGGGTGGTTGAGGTGATTCCCGGGAAATCCGTGGTTGGTATCGAGATACCCAATGAGGAACGGGAGATTGTCCGGTTAAGTGAGGTGCTCAGTGCCAAGGTGTTTACCGAGTCCTCTTCGGCATTAACACTGGCCCTGGGCAACGACATTGGCGGCAATCCAATGGTCGCCAATCTCGCCAAGATGCCCCATTTGCTGGTCGCCGGTACCACCGGGTCCGGTAAGTCGGTGGGGGTGAAT
The DNA here is from genome assembly GCF_049943275.1 of Marinobacter sp. VGCF2001. Classification (NCBI taxonomy): domain Bacteria; kingdom Pseudomonadati; phylum Pseudomonadota; class Gammaproteobacteria; order Pseudomonadales; family Marinobacteraceae; genus Marinobacter; species Marinobacter sp. VGCF2001. The sequence goes on along the minus strand of NZ_JBNFVX010000001.1, from coordinate 192,195 downwards.
GCGATGCTGCTCAGTATGCTACTGAAAGCCACGCCGGATGAGGTCCGCTTTATCATGGTGGACCCGAAGATGCTTGAATTGAGCATCTATGATGGCATTCCGCACCTGTTGGCACCGGTGGTCACCGACATGAAAGAGGCCGCCAATGCACTGCGATGGTGTGTGGCTGAAATGGAACGCCGGTATCGCCTGATGGCCAGCCTGGGCGTGCGTAACATTGCGGGCTACAACAAAAAGGTCAAAGACGCCCGGGCCCAGGGGGAACCGTTGCTGGACCCGATCTGGAAACCGGACGAATACCTCGCCAATGATGAGCAGGAGCGTCCTGAACTGGATACCTTACCGTTCATTGTGGTGGTCATTGACGAATTTGCCGACATGATGATGATCGTCGGTAAAAAGGTCGAGGAACTGATTGCACGAATCGCCCAGAAGGCCCGGGCGGCTGGTATCCACCTGGTGCTGGCTACCCAGCGCCCATCGGTGGATGTAATCACCGGCTTGATCAAGGCCAATATTCCTACCCGGATGTCTTTCCAGGTGTCTTCCAAAATCGATTCCCGTACCGTGCTGGATCAGGGCGGCGCGGAGCAGTTGCTGGGCCACGGCGATATGCTGTACCTGCCGCCCGGTTCAGGTCTGCCGGTAAGGGTTCACGGGGCTTTCGTGGATGACGATGAAGTACATCGGGTGGTCAGCGCCTGGAAGGCCCGTGGAGAGCCGGAGTATGTGGACGATGTGCTGAACGGTGCCGAAGGTGAGCACTTGCCGGGAGTACCCTCGCTCAGTGAAGGTGGCGCTGGCGGAGGCGAAGACGGCGACGCACTTTACGATGAGGCGGTCGCGTTTGTGACCGAAAACCGGCGTGTGTCCATCTCGTCGGTGCAACGCAAATTCAAAATAGGCTACAACCGTGCCGCCAATCTGGTGGATGCCATGGAAGCGTCGGGGGTAGTCAGTCCGGCGGGCCACAACGGTGCCAGAGAAGTTCTCGCACCTCCGCCTCCCAGAGACTAGGAGTAGTAATCATGATCAGACTGTTTTCCGTCATTCTACTGGCCATTTCCACGCTCGGGTCCGGCCTGGTTCAGGCAGAGGAACCCGGCGGTGCGGCCGGGCAATTGACCGCGATATTGAAAAGTTATGAGACATACCAGGCGGACTTCATCCAGATTGTTGTCAACGAAAACGGCAGTCAGGTTCAGGAAATCCGGGGGTCCCTGAAGGCCAAGCGCCCCGGCCTGTTCTATTGGGAGACCGAAGCACCTTTGTCGCAGTTTATTGTCAGTGATGGGGCGAAAGTTGAAGTGTATGACCCCGATCTTGAACAGGTTACGATTCATTCTCTGGATGAGCGAGTGCAAAGTACTCCGGCGCTGCTGCTGAGTGGCGAAGTGGAGAATCTGGATGAGAGCTACGAGGTGAGCGTGCGTCATCTTGGCGAAAGCACCCACGAATTTACCCTGGTGCCGCGCAGCCCGGACTCTTTGTTTACCTCGTTGAGGCTCAGTTTCTTTGACGGTGAGCTGCAGGAGATGCGTATGCAGGATTCGCTGGCCCAGATCAGTATCCTGAGCTTCGACCATGTTGAGCTGAACCAGTCCGTTGATAGCAGTGCGTTTCGCCTGGATTACCCGGAAAGCGTTGATGTGATTCGGGACGGTGTCTGATGCAGGACAGCCTGTTTCAGTCTGAGACCGGCTTCCAGCCCCTGGCCGCCCGTATGCGGCCAACGTCCCTTGAGGGTTATGTTGGCCAGGCCCACCTGGTTGGCCCTGGCAAGCCCCTGCGGAGAGCCGTGGAGCAGGGGCAGTTGCATTCCATGATCCTCTGGGGGCCACCCGGTGTCGGCAAAACAACGTTTGCCCGGCTGCTAGCCAATGTTGGCGACTTGTCCTTTGAAACGATCTCCGCCGTGCTCAGTGGGGTGAAGGAAATTCGCGATGTGGTCGAGCGTGCCCGTAACCGCAAGCACTCCCAGGGTACAGACACGCTGCTATTCGTGGACGAAGTACACCGGTTCAATAAAAGCCAGCAGGATGCCTTTCTCCCTCATATTGAAGACGGCACGTTTATTTTTGTAGGTGCCACCACCGAAAATCCTTCCTTCGAGTTAAACAGCGCTTTGCTGTCGCGTACCCGGGTTTACGTTTTGAAGAATCTGGAAGCAGCCGATGTGAGACGGCTGCTGCAAAGCGCTCTGGAAAGTGAGCAGGGGTTTGCCGGGCAGTTGCGCGTGGAGGACCCGGTATTAGCGTCGATGGCAGAGGCCTCCGGAGGGGATGCCCGGCGGGCCCTGAACATACTGGAAGTGGCTGCGGATCTCGCGGAGCCGGATGGTGACGGTGTAAATCGTATCCTGCCGGCGACACTGGAGCAGGTGCTGCAAACCAGCCTTCGGCGGTTCGATAAAGGCGGAGACGTCTTCTACGATCAGATTTCCGCACTGCACAAGTCTGTGCGGGGATCGAGCCCGGACGGCGCGCTTTACTGGTTGTGCCGGATGCTCGACGGCGGTTGCGACCCTTTGTACGTTGCCCGCCGCCTCGTTCGTATCGCCAGCGAAGACATCGGCAATGCGGATCCGCGAGGGTTGCAGATAAGCCTTCAGGCCTGGGACGCACAGGAACGCCTGGGGTCCCCGGAGGGTGAGTTGGCGCTGGCGCAGGCTGTCACTTACCTTGCCCTGGCACCCAAGAGCAATGCAGTCTACAAGGCCTACAATCAGTGCATGGCCGATATCAGAAACGACCCGGACTACGAGGTGCCGGTACACCTTCGAAATGCGCCGACCAAATTGCTCAAGAGCCTCGGCCATGGTCAGGAATACCGCTACGCACACGATGAGCCGGACGCCTTTGCCGCCGGCGAAGCCTATTTGCCTGAGGCCATCCACGAGCGCAGGTATTACCTGCCGGTTCAGAGAGGCCTTGAAATTAAGCTGGCTGAAAAGCAGAGCAGGCTGGATGCACTGGATACCCGTAGCTCGAACAAGCGCTACTGAACCACGCTCTTGTCATATTTTGATGCTTGTCCCGGGCCAGTAGTGGCCAGCGTATTCACGGCAGGTATAATGCTTCTATATCCATTCACCCGCTAACCGGAAAATCAGGAACAACATGCTCGATCCGAAACGTGTCCGTACACAGACTGAAGAGATCGCCCGTCGGCTGGCTATCAAAAATTTCGAGTTTGATATTGCCACCTTCGAGCAGCTTGAGGAACGCCGCCGGGCCATACAGGTTCGTACGGAAAACTTGCAGAGCGAGCAGAACAAGCGTTCGAAGTCCATTGGCAAGGCCAAGGCTGCCGGTGAGGATATCAAACCCTTGCTGGATGAGGTCGACAACCTGAAGCAGCAGCGCGGCGATGCCGAGGATGAATTGCGCTCTGTCCAGGAGTCACTGAATGCCTTTTTTGCCGGCATACCCAATCTTCCCGATGAAGATGTACCGGCAGGCGAGAGTGAAGATGACAACGTGGAAACGCGGCTGTGGGGGTCACCGAGGAAGTTCGACTTTGAGCCCAAAGATCACGTTACTCTCGGCGAACAGCTCAAGGGCCTCGATTTCGAAAAAGCGACTCATCTTGCTCATTCACGCTTTGCGGTCATGCGTGGGCAGCTGGCCCGGCTGCATCGTGCGCTGGCCCAGTTCATGCTGGACCAGCACACCCTGCAGCACGGCTATACCGAAGCCTACGTGCCCTATCTTGTGAACGCGAATGCGCTCTTTGGTACCGGGCAACTGCCGAAGTTCGAAGAAGACTTGTTTAGGACCTCTGGTGACAATCCGCTGTACCTGATCCCCACCGCAGAAGTGCCGGCGACCAATCTGGTTGCGGATACCATTCTCGAAGATGCCGAGCTGCCCTTGCGGCTGGTTTGTCACACGCCTTGTTTCCGAAGCGAAGCGGGGTCCTACGGCCGGGATGTCCGCGGGATGATTCGCCAGCATCAGTTCGACAAGGTGGAGCTGGTGCACATTGTGCGGCCCGAAGAGTCTACGGAGGCTCTTGAACAGCTGACCGGCCATGCGGAAAAAATACTCCAGCTGCTGGAGCTGCCGTATCGGGTAGTGACGCTTTGCGGTGGAGACATGGGATTCTCTGCGGCCAAGACCTATGATCTGGAAGTCTGGTTGCCGGGCCAGAGCCGATACCGTGAAATTTCCTCCTGCTCCAATACCCGGGATTTCCAGGCCCGGCGTATGCAGGCTCGCTGGCGTAACCCGGAAACAGGCAGGCCTGAGCCGGTCCATACGCTCAATGGGTCCGGGTTGGCGGTTGGTCGTGCCATGATTGCGGTTATGGAGAATTATCAACAAGCCGATGGCAGCATTCTGGTGCCCGAGGCTCTTAAACCCTATATGGGCGGCGCCGAGCGCATCCAATGAACGATCAGCCCTATGATACGCTGGAGAGCGGTGTGCCCATTGGTTCGGCACCGGCGCGTTACCGGGTTAACCCGGTAACCGACAACCCCAATAACTCAGCTGGCGAAGTCGCCCTGGTCGGCGCCGGCCCCGGCGACCCCGAGTTGCTGACTCTGAAAGCCTGGCGCCTGATCCAGTCGGCCGAAATTGTGTTGTACGATCGCCTGGTGTCGCCGGAAATCATGGCGTTGATTCCGGAGAGCGCGACAAAAATCCATGTTGGGAAACAGCGTTCGAATCATTCGCTGCCGCAGGATCAGATTAATCAGCGTCTGGTGGACCTGGCCCGTGAGGGATACCGGGTGGTTCGCCTGAAAGGAGGCGATCCCTTCATTTTTGGTCGTGGCGGGGAGGAAATTGAAACTCTGGCCACTGCCGGGGTGCGCTTTCAGGTGGTGCCCGGAATCACGGCGGCGTCTGGTTGCTCGGCTTATGCCGGCATTCCACTGACACATCGGGATTACGCCCAATCGGTCCGATTCATTACCGGCCATCTCAAAAATAACACCTGCGATTTACCCTGGCGTGAATTTGTCCAGAATAGCCAGACTCTGGTGTTCTATATGGGGCTGGTCGGGCTGCCGATCATCAGTCGTGAGCTGATCGACCACGGAATGCGGCGGGATATGCCGGTGGCGCTGGTGTCCAAAGGCACGACACCTGAGCAGGGCGTAATTACCGGAACCCTGGAGAACATCGTCGAGCGGGTGGAGGAAAAGGGGGCCGCAGCGCCAACGCTGGTGATTATTGGTGATGTGGTGTCGCTGCGTAACCGCCTGGACTGGCTGGGCGTTGAAGCCGGGCGCTGAGGCCCGGCCGCTCATTCAGGCAGAGGCTGCCCGCTGGGGCAGCGCGTCTTTCAGCTTGTCGCGCATCGTGCGAATGGCTTTTTCCGTGGTCTCCCAGTCAATGCAGGCGTCCGTTACCGAAACCCCGTATTCCAGGTCTGCCAGGTTCTCGGGAATCGACTGATTTCCCCAATTGATGTGGCTTTCCACCATCAGGCTCTGGATTGACTGGTTGCCCTCGAGAATCTGATGGGCCACATCCTGCATGACCAGGGGCTGAATGGCCGGGTCTTTGCTGGAGTTGGCGTGGCTACAGTCCACCATGATGGATTTGCGCAGGTTCGCTTTGTCGAGCGCCTGCTCACACAGTGCGACACTCACGGAATCATAGTTGGGTTTGCCACCGCCTCCGCGAAGCACCGCGTGTCCGTAATGGTTCCCCTTGGTGCGAATGATGGCGACTTTGCCCTGTTGATCAATGCCCAGGAAACTGTGCGGGTGAGATACGGACTTCATGGCGTTGACCGCAACATCAAGGCTGCCATCGGTGCCGTTTTTGAAGCCGATCGCCATGGACAGGCCACTGCTCATCTCACGATGAGTTTGGGATTCCGTTGTGCGGGCGCCGATTGCAGACCAGGCGATGGTGTCCTGGAGATACTGCGGTGAGATCGGGTCGAGTGCTTCGGTAGCCGCCGGCAGGCCCATTTCGTTGATGTCCAGCAACAGGCGCCGACCAATATGGAGGCCCTGCTCAATGTCGAAGGTGTCGTTCAGGTGCGGATCGTTGATCAGGCCTTTCCAGCCCACCGTCGTGCGGGGCTTCTCGAAGTACACCCGCATGACCAGAAGCAGGGTATCGCTGACTTCATCGGCCAGCTTTTTAAGGCGGGCGGCGTAGTCGCGGGCAGCCTCAACATCGTGAATGGAGCAGGGACCAACCACCACAAACAACCGGTGGTCCTTGCCGTCCATAATGTCGTAAATGGCCTGCCGGCCGTTGGCCACGGTTTCGGCTGCCTTGTCTGACAGTGGCATCTCTTGCTTGAGCGCTTCAGGAGTTATCAATGGTTCCTGGCTGGCCACGTTCAGGTTTTCCAGTTTCTTGCCCGACATCTTGTTGTGCTTCCCCGAATCTTGTCGTTACCTCACCCGATGGTATTCATTCTTTTATTCGGGCGATTAAAGATAATTGCGAATGGTGCCGTTATACGGTTGCGATAAACCCCGGCGAGTTGGTTATACTGCTTTATTTAAAGGCCCTTTTCAACGCTTCTAAACGCTCCAGGACAACAGGTAAAGGATGTCGCCCTCACCACAGAAACCACAGGCAGTCGCTTCCTCCCGAAAGGTGGTTTCACAAAGGATTGCTCAGGTATTGTCCGGAATCCGCGTGCCGGACCTCCCATACCCGGTCAGCCGTTCGTCGTCGGAGCCCGAGCCAGACTGGCGCCCCTTGTTGTGGTCCTGCTGGACCGAACAACGCGACGAGCGGGTGACGCGAGTGCTGCGCTCGGTTCAGATTGAATGGACTGTCCGGCAGGTTAACGCGGCCTATCTGGCTGACCGCATCATGGACGTATTTCTGAAAACCTCAGGCCTGCATTCATCGTTGGTGGGGCGCGTTGCCCGGTTGAGATTCTGGTTAGCCTGGCAGCTGGACCTGTGTGGTGCGGACGTTTTCAGCGGAGCGCTTCTCGATTGGCTGGACAACCTTCAGGAATGGCGGGGATGGAGCGATACCGGAGGCCGTTCCTCCCGAGTGCTGCTTGATCAGCTAGATAGCCTGATCATCGCAGTGTCGGGCAGTTTCGAGGCCGGTAGCCTTGAAGCGCTGGAGCAATACTGTCAGCAGTGGCTCGCCGACACCCGGAAACGGGATGATCAGGTGGTACGGCTGAGAGAGCGTCTGCTGGAAACCGAGCAGGGCGCGGCCCGGCAGCGCTTTGCTGACCAGACCGCCCGGGCGCTGATTGGCCGCGCTCTGACTGGCCGTCAGCTACCACGGGCAATCAGCCGGTTCGTCCTCAGTGACTGGTATCGCGTGCTCAAGCAGAGCGTATTGGCCGGAGGCAACGAGAGCGAGGTTTATCGCCATGCCAACAAATTATTGGAATGGCTCGTTTGGGTTGGAGATCCCGAGCTTTCCGACAAGGATCGGAATCGGCTCTACCACGTCGGTGAGCAACTTGGTGATCGTATCCGCGATGTCTGGTTCCGGGCACTCGGGGATCGGGTTCCGGAACAGGCGTTGAGCGAAATACAGGCTGTTATCGTCGAGCGGATCCGCGGTGAGATTCCGGATCTGGATAACGCGTTGCCCTCTCACGGGGAGTTCGTCTGGGACAGTGCCTGGCTGGCGGCTGGAAAAGTCCCCACAGATCGTTTTGAACATTTCGCGGGTCAATGGTTTGTAGAAGGAGAGGGCGCCAGTGAGCGGCGCAGGTTCTTTTTTGCCTTATTGCCCGATAGTGGCGAGATCCTCTGGACCAACGGCGCCGGAGTAAAGCTGGGCCTTCAGCCCTGGTCCGGGTTTCAGTCGGATATCGATTCCGGGGCATTGCGAACGCTGCCAGAGCCGACTCCCTTTGGCCAGGTGTTGTCAGAAACCCTGGATGTGTTGGCCAGGGTTTGTGCGCGGCAGGTGGAACAGCGGGAGCGGGCCGCGCAGGAAGTACGTGCCCGGGCCGAGACGCTACGTAAGGAAAAGGAGGCCGCCGAACAGCGGCGACGGGAAGAAGAAGACGCGCGCCAGCAGGCACTGGCGCGTGAGCGTGAGGAAGCTGAACGCCAGCGCCTGGCAGACGAGAAGGCAGAGCAGGAGCGCCTCAGAAAAGAGGCAGAACTTGTGGCGGGCAGGCAAGTAGAGAGTATCGCCCTGGGCGGCTGGATTGTGCTGACGGGCGAATCCCGGGATGAAGACCCTGTGCGTCTCAAGCTTGCGGTCAAGATATCGGCTTCACGGAAGTTTGTATTTGTGGACAGGCTGGGCCTGAATCGTCGGGAGTTCCTGCAAGACGACCTGGTGACCGGTATCGTTGAAGGTCGCATTCGGGTGTTAGGGAGCTCGGCCGAGTTTGATGATACGTTGAGCCGGGTTGTCGGGCGTATTCGGGTTGGCCGGAGCTGAGGTGCATGATGAGCGATGAAGACTATGCGTTCGGTACAGAAAGCGAATTGCCCTCGGGAAGGGAGCTTCGCGAGGACTACCGGTTAACCGCCCGGGCACGGGCCTGGGTGACTCTGGAGTCTCCCGAACCCGACAGGGAGCCTCTGATGGCCGACTCGGAAACGGTCAGACTGGAATGCCAGGTGCGGGACATTTCTGCCCGGGGCATTAGCCTGTTGTGTGAAACTGGACTGGCGATGGGCGCTATCGTGGCCGCTGAAGTAAGGCTGGGTGAGCATTCTCGCCCGTTTAGCCTCAGCGTTGAAGTTGTCTGGTGCCGCCAGGCCGATTGGGAATATCTGATCGGTGTCCGGGTTCTGGAGTCTGATGACACGGATTATCTTGACTGGATAGAAGCCGTCGCGACAGCGCTCGCTGATACGTAAACGCAAAGAGCCGGCAATACCTGCCGGCTCTTTTTTTCAACGGGTGGCTCCGGAGGTGTCAGACCTCCATTTCCGCCATTCCGGTGATATTGAAGCCGCCATCGACGTACAGAATTTCGCCGGTGATGCCTGATGCCATATCAGAACTCAAAAACGCCGCCGCATTTCCGACTTCCTCGGTGGTTACGTTCCGGCGCAGTGGCGCCTGCCGGGCATTTTCCGAGAGCATACGTCGGAAGCTCTTGATGCCAGAGGCCGCCAGTGTCTTGATCGGGCCGGCGGAAATTCCGTTCACCCGAATGCCTTCCTTGCCGAGGCTTGCCGCCATGTAGCGAACGTTGGCTTCAAGCGATGCCTTGGCCAGCCCCATGACGTTGTAATTCTGAAGGACGCGCTCAGCCCCCAGGTAGCTCAGTGTCAGCAAGCTGCTGCCTTCATGCATCATCTTGCGGGCGCCCTTGGCCAGGGCCACAAAACTGTAAGAGCTGATGTCATGGGCGGTGCGGAACCCTTCACGGGTGGTCACATCCACGTAATTGCCGTCCAGCTCGTGGGCCGGGGCGTAGCCTACCGCGTGGATGATGATGTCGATGTTGTCCCAGTGCTTGCCCAGCTCTTCGAACACCTGGTCAATCTGCTCGTCGCTGGCAACATCGCAGGGGAAGGTGAGTTCGCTGCCCCATTGTGCCGCGAATTTTTCAACGCGGGATTGCAGCTTTTCGTTCTGATAGGTGAAGGCCATTTCGGCACCTTCACGAGCAAACGACTCGGCAATGCCATAGGCGATGGAATGTTTGCTGGCTACGCCAACAATCAGTGCTTTCTTGCCACTGAGGATTCCCATGGGTTTGTGCTCCCTGTATTCCGTGGTTTCGGCGCATTATCCCTGACCCGTCGGGGCCGGGTAACGCTCAATTGGTCGTAGACTGATAGAAAAACGCGGCGTTCAGAAGTTCCCGGGTATACGGCTGTTGGGGGTCCCGGAATATGGCTTCTGCATCGCCGTATTCCACAATCTGGCCCTGTCTGAGCACCAGGAGTTTATGGCTGAGTGCCCGGACAACAGCCAGGTCATGGCTGATAAAGATGTAGCTTAGCCCATAACGGGCCTGAATTTCTCGTAAAAGCTCAATCACTTGCTTCTGCACGGTGCGGTCGAGCGCGGAGGTGGGTTCGTCCAGAATCATAAGATCCGGCTGCAGCACCAGCGCCCGGGCAATGGCGATTCGTTGCCGTTGCCCGCCGGAAAACTCGTGCGGATATCGATGCCGGGCCTCTGGGTCCAGACCGACATCCTGAAGGGCCTGGATCACCTTGGCCCGATGCTGGTCCGAATGGCCGGGTTCGTGGATTTCCAGACCCTCACGAATGATTTCCTCAACCGACATCCGGGGGCTAAGGCTGCCGAAAGGATCCTGGAACACAATCTGGACACGCCGCCGCCATGGCCGGAACGCTTTTTGGGACAGCCCGGACAGGTCGGTATCCAACAGGCTGAACCGACCGGTGCTCGGGGTAAGCTTCAACAGGGCATGGCCGAGCGTGGTTTTGCCGCTTCCGCTTTCGCCGACCACGCCCAGAGTTTCTCCGGCCTGCAGCTGGAAACTGACATTCTGGACCGCATGAAAGCTTTCCCGGACCTTGCCCAGAAGGGTCTTCCGGATGGTGAAATGCACATTCAGGTCATCCACCGTCATCAGGGCATCGGCGCCCACGGTTGCCGGCAGAGGGTGCTCCGGGGGCTCGGCTTCCAGCAGTTTCCGGGTATAGGCATGGCCGGGTGCATCGAACAGCGAATCGGTAGCGCCGTGCTCGACCATTTTCCCCCGCTCCATCACCACCACATGATCCGCATAGCGCCGGACGATGCTAAGATCGTGGGTAATCAACAAGACGGCCATCCCCAGCTTTGCCTGCAGCGACTTCAAAAGCTCAAGGACCTGCTTCTGCACTGTGACATCAAGGGCTGTGGTGGGCTCGTCGGCAATCAGCAGATCGGGCTCGTTCGCCAGCGCCATGGCAATCATGACCCGCTGTTTCTGACCGCCTGATAATTGATGGGGGTAGCTCCCGAGGCGCGTTTCGGCGGCTGGAATCCCTACCAGTTCGAGCAATTCGAGGCAGCGTTTCCGGGCCTGGGGGCCGCGCATACCTTTATGCAGCTCAAGCGTCTCGCCAATCTGTTTTTCAACCGTGTGCAACGGATTCAGCGAGGTCATCGGCTCCTGGAAAATCATGCTTATGTGCCTGCCGCGTATCTGCCGCAGGCGTTTTTCCGGCGCCTTCAGCAAATCTTCGCCTTTGTAGAGGATCTGCCCGCCGGGGTAGCTGGCGTGACGCTCGTCCAGCAGCCGCAGGACAGACAGTGCCGACACGGACTTACCCGAGCCGCTCTCGCCAACCAGTGCCAGAGTCTGGCCTTTGTCGATACTGAATGACAGCCCGTCAACCACCCGGGGGCCGTTATCGAAGGTGATGGACAGATTGTTGATGGACAACAACGTACTCATATCAGTTCTTTCTCGGGTCAAAGGCATCGCGCACGGCTTCGCCCACGAAGACCAGCAGCGTTAACATGACCGCCAGTGACGCGAATGCAGAGATGCCCAGCCAGGGTGCATGAAGGTTGGCTTTGCCCTGGGCAATCAGCTCTCCCAGTGATGGCGAGCCCGATGGCAGGCCGAACCCCAGGAAATCCAGTGAAGTGAGCCCGGTAATAGCGCCAGTCAGAATAAAGGGCATGAAGGTGAGGGTCGCCACCATGGCATTGGGCAGAATATGCCGGAACATGATGCTCCGGTTATCCAGACCCAGTGCCCGGGCGGCTTTCACATACTCGAAGTTGCGGGCCCTGAGAAATTCCGCACGAACCACATCCACCAGCCCCATCCAGCTAAACAGCAGCATGATACCCAGCAGCCACCAGAAATTGGGCTGCACAATTGAGGACAGAATGATCAGCAGGTACAGCATGGGCAAGCCGGACCAGATCTCGATGAACCGTTGGCCGAACAGATCAACCTTGCCTCCGTAGTAGCCCTGGAGCGCGCCAACGGCAACCCCGACAATAGAGCTGGCGATGGTAAGTGTCAGGCCAAAGAGGACGGAAATCCGGAACCCGTAGATGACACGTGCGGCAACATCCCGGCCCTGATCATCGGTGCCCAGCCAGTTTTCGGGGCTGGGCGGGGCGGGCGAGGGCACGGTGAGATTGTAATTGATGGTGTTGTAGGTGAAACGGATGGGGGGCCAAACCATCCAGCCGTTGCTTTCGATTTCACCGGCGATGAACTCATCCCGGTAGTCCGCCTCAGTCGGCAGGAAGCCACCAAAGGTTTCCTCAGGAACCTGCTGAAATACCGGGAAATACAGCTCGCTGTTGTAGGAGACGACCAGGGGTTTATCGTTGGCAATCAGCTCGGCGCACAGTGACAGACCGAACAGCACCAGAAAAATCCAGAGGCTCCAGAAGCCTCGCCGATTGGCGGTAAAGTTGTCGAGCCGGCGTCGCTGGATCGGCGAAAGTGCGGCCATGACTAAGCACCCTCCCGGCTTTCAAAGTCGATGCGGGGGTCGACCGCAACGTAGGTCAGATCACTGATCAGTTTCATCACCAGGCCCATCAGCGTCAGGATATACAGGGTGCCGAAAATGACCGGATAATCCCGGTTGAGCGCAGCTTCGAAACCCAGCAGACCCAGGCCGTCCAGCGAAAAGATTACCTCGATCAACAGCGAACCGGTAAAGAACAGCGCCACCAGAACGCCTGGCATACTGGCAATCACGATCAGCATGGCATTGCGGAACACGTGGCCATACAGCACCTGCTTTTCTTCCAGTCCCTTGGCCCGGGCTGTTACCACGTATTGCTTGCTGATTTCATCCAGAAAGGAGTTTTTGGTCAGCAGCGTGAGCGTGGCAAAACCGCCGATAACGTTTGCCGTTACCGGCAGGGCAAGATGCCAGAAATAATCGGCGACTTGCTGGTACCAGGTCATCTGGTCAAAGTCCGGAGAGGTCAGGCCTCTGAGAGGGAAAAGGTCGAAATAGCTGCCACCGGCGAACAAGACAATCAGCAGAATCGCAAACAGAAAACCGGGAATGGCGTAGCCGACCACAATGGCTGAGCTGGTCCAGACATCAAAGCGGGAGCCATCAGTTACCGCCTTGCGAATACCCAGGGGAATGGAGACCAGATAGATAATCAGTGTTGACCAGAGCCCGAGCGAGATCGAAACCGGCATTTTGTCGAGGATCAGCTCGACCACGCTCCGGTCCCGGAAGAAGGAATCGCCGAAATCGAACGTGGCGTAATCGCCGAGCATTTGCAGGAATCGCTCATGGGCGGGCTTGTCGAAGCCGTACATGGCCTCGAGTTCTTCCAGCAGCTCGGGCGGCAGGCCCCGGGAGGCGCGGCTGTCGCCGGAACTGCTGGCCACTTCACTGCCCGTATCACCGCCACCGGCACGGGCCAGGGCACTGCTGCCATGCCCCTCCATCTCGACGAGAATCTGCTCGATCGGGCCACCCGGCGCCGCCTGCACAATCACAAAGTTCAACAGCATGATCCCCACGAGCGTGGGGATGATCAAGGCGAGCCGGCGGAGTACGTAAATGCCCATTCAGAAACCCGTCCTTACTGCAGCGCTGTGACAGTGAACGGCATCAGCGTTCAATCCACCAGTTGTTGAGGTCGATGCCATTTTTGGGCGTGTTGGCCGGGCGTTTGAGGTGATTCCAGAAGGCCACCCGGTCTTTGCGCAGGTGCCAGTGCGGAATGACGTAATGGCCATGCAGCAGCACGCGGTCCAGGGCATGGACGCGATGAACCAGTTCATCCCGGTCCGGGGCTTGAATCACCAGGCTAACCAGTTCGTCGATGACCGGGTCACTGATGCCCATAAAATTGCGGGAGCCGGTTACGTTGGCGGTGCTGGAATGCCAGTAATCCCTCTGCTCGTTACCCGGTGAATCGGATTGTGGCAACACCTGGGTAATCATGTCGAAATCGAAATTCCGAACGCGCTGCACATATTGATTGCTGTCCACTAGCCGCACAGATACATCAATGCCCAGTTTCTCCAGGTTCTGCTTGAAGGGTAGGACCACCCGTTCAAAACTCTTCTGAAACAACAAGATCTCGAAGGCCAGTGGCTTGCCAGAGGTCTGGTGTACCATTTTGCCATCTTTGATCTGATAACCGGCCTCAGTCAGAAGTTTCAGTGCCGTCCGGAGATTGTCGCGGAGACTGGAGTCCTTACCGGTATCCGGCGGTACGTAGGTTTGGGTGAACACCTCCGGGGGCAGTTGATCCCGGAACGAGTCAAGGATCGCCAGTTCCCGGCCGTCAGGCAGCCCGGAGGAGGCCAGATCGCTGTTTTCATAGTAGCTGGTGGTGCGGGTGTATTGGCCGAAGAAAAGGTTCTGGTTGGCCCACCGGAAATCAAAGCCGTAGGCCAGTGCCCGACGCACCCGGGGATCCTGGAACACCGGTTTGCGGGTGTTGAAGATGAACCCCTGCATTCCGGTAGGGCGATGGTGTTCGATGGCTTCTTTCTCGATGCTCCCGCTCTCGAACTGCCGGCCGGTGTAAGCCGTCGCCCAGTTTTTGGCGGAGGTCTCCTGGCGGAAATGGAAGTTGCCCGCCTTGAATGCTTCCAGTGCAACGGTATCGTCGTTGTAATATTCGTAAGAAATGGTGTCGAAGTTGAACCGGCCCTCGCGCACGGCCAGGTTCTCTGCCCAATAATCCTCCACCCGCTCATAGGTGACGGAGCGGCCGGCATCAAAGGATGTAATACGATAAGGGCCACTGCCCACGGGTATGGTCAGCCCGCTACTTTCGAACTCGCGGTCTTGCCAGAAATGCTCGGGCAGAATCGGCATCTGCCCGAGAATCAGGGGAAGTTCACGATTGTTGGTCTGAACAAAGTCGAAGCGGATACGATGGCGGTTTTCTACGGTTACTTCGGCGACATCGGCGTAATAATTACGGTAGAACGGGTGGCCTTCGGTGGTCAGTATCCGGTATGAAAACGCAACGTCATCAGCGGTGATGGGTTCGCCGTCCTGAAAGCGCGCGCGCTCGTTCAGGTTGAAAATCACGAAGCTGCGGTCTTCCGGGACTTCCACGGACTCTGCTATCAGGCCGTATTCGGAAAAAGGCTCGTCGGCAGAGGATTCCAGCAGGGTGTCGTAGACGTAGGCGTTAATCCCCGCCGCAGAAATACCGCGGATCACGAAAGGGTTGAAGCTGTCGAAGCCGTTCGCTACCACCGACAGCTTCAGCTGGCCACCTTTCGGTGCTTCGGGATTGACGTAGTCGAAGTGGCTGAACCCTTCCGGGTACTTGAGCTCACCGTGCATGGCAATGCCGTGCGCCGGAGAGAGCTGTTCTGTCACGGCTTCATCTGCCACTGCAACAGAGGCAGATGCCACCACGGCCAGGGAGGTGGCAATTCTGGTCAGTAGGGGTGCTTTGCAGGTTTTTATCATGATTCTCGCACGTTACGGACTGTTCCTTATGTCAACGTAGAGTACCAGACTTTGGCCGGGTTGGAGATAACGCTTCATATTAAGATCGTTCCATGATGCGATGTCCCGCACATTCACCGAAAACCGGCTGGCAATGGCAGACAGCGAGTCGCCGCTGCGGACCCGATACCCGACCTTGCGCACCATGGCTTTGCTGCGCGCGTTCGAGGCCACCACCGTTGGTTTTGACGTTTTTGACCAGATCACCAGATTTTTGCCGGGAATCAGCGGGTCGCCGGGCGCCATGCCGTTCCAGGCTGCCACTTCGCGCACCGAAACCCGGTGTTCACGGGCAATGTCCCAGAACGTATCCCCGCGGCGGACGGTGTAGCGCACCTTGTTACCACTGCGCTTGCGATCCTGCTTGCGTTCCAGGCGCTGGGCCTGACTGAGTGCATAGGTATCCGAGCCCTTGGTGGCAGAAGGAATGAGCAATTGTTGGCCAATTCGTATCAGATCGCTGTTCAGCTTGTTCACCTGCTGAATCACTGATGGCGTGGTTGAAAACCGCCGGGCAATGGTGTTCAGGCTGTCACCCTTCAGGACTTTATAGTTTTGCCAGGAAACGCGCTGCTCTTTCGGAAATTCGGCCAGAGCGGTACGAAACGCCCCGGCCTTTTCCCGGGGCACCAGCAAACGGTGTGGGCCATCAGGGTTGGTGGCCCAGCGATTATAGGAGGGGTTCAGCAAATAAATCTCGTCGATGTCGACGCCTGCCAGCTCGGCGGCCTGAGCCAGATCCAGTTGCGAGCCTGTATCCACAACTTCAAAGTAGGGTTCGTCTTTCAGCGGCGGCAGCTCTATGTTGTAGGCTGCGGGATCATCAAAAATCTTGGCCAGCGCAATCAGCTTGGGCACGTAATGACGGGTCTCTCTCGGCAGGGATAGAGACCAGTAATCGGTAGATTTTCCGGCGTTGCGGTTGCGCCGCATGGCGCTGGAAACCGTGCCGCCTCCGGAGTTGTAGGCGGCCAGCGCGAGGGTGTAATCGTCGTCGAACCGGTTGGCAAGGCGCTGGAGGTAGGTGAGGGCCGCATCGGTTGCTGCAATCACGTCCCGGCGGTCGTCATGCCACCAGCTTTGGGTCAGCCCGAAATACTTCCCGGTTGACGGGATAAACTGCCACAAACCGGCAGCACGGCCGTGGGAGTATGCAAACGGGTCAAACGCGCTTTCAACCACGGGGAGCAGGGCCAGTTCGCCCGGCAGGCCTCGCTTCTCGGTCTCGTTAATAATGTAATGCAGATAGCGGGCTCCGCGCTCCACAACCCGGTCGATGTAGCGGGGGTGACGAGCATACCAGTCGAGTTGCGCCTGTACCCGCGCGTTGTCGACAGAGTGATCCATGGCAAAACCGGTGCGAAGCCGGGACCACAGGTCATCATTGTTGGCGCTGGCCTCGGTGTCCCGGGAGGGGTTATCAAGCTTTTCTCTCGCCTCCTGGGCCTTCGCCTGCAGTTCGGGAGAAATCGCTTCATCAAGCGGTGCTCCGTTGTCCGCGCCGTTGTCTTCTCCTGCTGCAACGTCTGCTTTCAGGTGCTCGTCGCCGGTTGCAACCACCACCTGTTGTGAGTCTACAGGGTCTGCCTGCTGCTGCGCCTCATCAGAGCTGAACCAGGCGGTGGGGGAGTGCCAGTTCTCCGCCAATGGGCCGGTGCTGCAGCCGCTGAACAGGGTGGAAGTAAGAATAAGAATGGGCAGTCGTTTGGCCGGCATAAACAGAGGGTTCCGGGTGGCGCCGGCGGCTGTTGGTTATTACAGCCGCCAGATTTAACGGGATAGGTTTGAAACGTACGTGAAATTCTATGGGAGCGTTTTCAGGGTGGTCAAGCTGTAACAGGTTACGGCTTTGAGATGAATCGTAACGCTGCCGGACCACCCGTTCGCTCAGAAATGGTCTTTGCCGTGACGCACCGCCGCAAAAACGCCACACGCGGTTTCCGTGGCCAGGTGGTGCCGGGCGCCGTATTGTTCGGCAGCTCTGACGACCGCCGGATCGTCCCAGCGAAGGAAAGGGTTGAGTTGCCGCTCCTGACTAATGGTGGTCGGCACCGTCGGCTCTCCCCGCTCTCTGAGCGCCTGGCAGTGCGTTTCGAACGCCTCCAGCGCCTCGTCATTCGGGAGCCAGTGCCGGGCGAACCTCAGATTGGCCAGAGTGTATTCATGGGCACAATAAACGGCAGTATCTCCGGGTAGGTCTCGCAAGGACTGCAGGGACGTCTGCATTTGCTCTGGCGAACCTTCAAACAGGCGACCGCAACCGCAAACGAAAAGCGTGTCGCCACAGAACAGCACCGGTTTATCTTGCACCCGGGTGTCGCTGTAATACGCAATGTGGTCCAGGGTGTGGCCGGGCACTGCCATGACGCTGAATGTGAGACCACCCCAAACCACTTCATCGCCGGGGTGAACAGGGTTGGTGTTCCCTTTGAAAGGCGATTCTGCCGGGCCGACGATACGAATATCCGGCCATTGTTGCTGGAGTTCTTTGACACCGCCGGTATGGTCCGGGTGATGATGGGTGATCAGAATGGCGTCGGCCACCAGGGAATTGGCTTCGAGATATTCCTGAACCGGCCTGGCCTGGCCGGGATCGACAATCAGAGTCCGTCCGGATTCGGGTTCGGATAGACACCAGATATAGTTGTCGGAAAATGCCGGAACCGGATGAATGCGCAACGTGGCCACCCCATGTGTTCTATGAATGTGCCTGTTATGATAAAGCAACAGGCGCATCAGCCCAAGAAACGGCGGATTAAATGAGGATCACCTTTCACCTGATCGGCGAGGGTCCAACGTGACAGCCAGCGACGAGATTGATTACCCGGCACGGCACGAGAGCTTTGAACGCTGGGTCCAGACTCCGCTTGGCAGGGCGTTGCTGGCCAGCCAGCGGGCTGTACTGGACAGCAAGCTACAGGCGCTTACTGGCGCACGGCAACTGCAGGTAGGCCTGAGCCATCGTCTGCCCCTGGCCAGCGGCACGGATTTCGCCCAGAAAATTATCACCTGTCCGGTTTGGCATACTCATATGCCCGATGGCGTGGCCGTCTGTGATGCCGATGAGCTGCCATTCCCCGGCTCTTCCATGGATCTTGTGATCCTGCACCATGCCGCGGATTTTTCTCCGGACCCACACCAGGTGCTCCGGGAATCTGCCCGGGTGCTGCGTGGTGAAGGCCGGATTGCGCTGATCGGCTTTAACCCGCTCAGTTTTTGGGGGCTCAGACGGCTGGTTTCCCGGCATCGCGTGGGTCCCTGGGGTGGTCGGTTTCTGATGCGTTCAAGAATGGAGGATTGGTTGCGCTTGCTCGGGTTTGAGCTCGAGGCCAGCGCGACCTACTTCTGCACGCTGCCGCTGCAGCGAAGAAACGGCACTGCCCTGAGCCGGGACCGGCTGGCGGGCCGCAGCCGCCCCCATCTGCTTCCCACGGGCGCGTATTACTGTATCCTTGCGCGCAAACGAGAATACGCCCCTATCAGGCCCAGAGCATCGTGGCGCAAGAACAAGGTGATTTCGATGCCGGGTACCGTGGGCGTATCCAACGGTTGTGCCAGCAGGGGTTCCGGCAGAGTAGGCCGGGAAAGAGCAGATCAGGAGCAATAATGGCCGGAAAAGTTGTGATGTACACCGATGGAGCCTGCAAGGGTAATCCCGGGCGTGGCGGCTGGGGTGTTGTGCTGCAGTACGGAGACGCCTCCAAGACCCTGCATGGCGGCGAGCTGCAAACCACGAACAACCGAATGGAGCTGATGGCTGCCATTCAGGGGCTGAGGGCGCTGAAGCGGGCCTGCCAGGTGGAGCTGTATACCGATTCCCAGTATGTGCGCAAGGGCATTACGGAATGGATGAGTGGCTGGAAGCGCAATGGCTGGAAAACGTCGGCAAAAAAACCGGTGAAAAATGCAGATCTGTGGAAGGAGCTTGATACTGAAACCCATCGGCACTCGGTAAATTGGCACTGGGTAAAGGGGCATTCGGGCCACCCCGGTAATGAGCTGGCTGACGAGCTTGCCAATCGTGGTGTGGATGAGCTGAAAGGTTCCTGAGGATTGGGCGCGCCTGCGCTGTTTCCAGAAACGCGCAATGTAACGAGGGCAGAGTTGTCATGAGACAAATCGTACTGGATACCGAAACCACCGGTATCGACCCCAACGAGGGGCATCGGATCATTGAGATCGGCTGCGTTGAAGTGGTTGAGCGCGAGCTGACCGGCCGCAACTACCATGTCTACATCAACCCCGAGCGGGAGGTGGAGGCCGAAGCCATAACTGTTCACGGCATAACCAATGAGTTTCTCGCAGACAAGCCCAGGTTTGCCGATATTGCCGATGAGTTTTTCGAATTTATCAAAGGTGCCGAGCTGGTTATCCATAACGCCGCGTTTGACGTTGGCTTCATGGATTCCGAATTTGCGCGCCTGAAGTCATCCCGCAAGACTGCGGACCATTGCGGGATTGTTGATTCACTGGCGATTGCCCGAAAGAAGCACCCCGGCCAGAAGAATAACCTTGATGCCCTGTGCAAGCGCTACGGCATAGATAATTCCAGCCGTGACCTGCATGGCGCCTTGCTGGACGCCGAGATTCTTGCCGACGTCTATCTGTTGATGACCGGTGGCCAAACGGCGCTATCACTTGATGCGGGCTCGGGCGATGAAGGCGGTGCGGATGGCATTCGCAGGATATCAGCTGACCGGGCTCCGCTGGCGGTACCCCGGGCCAGTGACGATGAAGCCGCGGCTCACGATGAGTTCATGGCCATGATGGAAAAACAGGCAGGCGAGACGGTCTGGTCGAAGCTGTCTGCGGCAGAATGAGAACCAGGTTCTGTTGTACCATTTGTTACATACAGGCTTTGTTGAGCTACTTGAGTTTTGTGTTATAAGTAATGATAAGTTCGCCAGTTTTTTGCGAGCTTATCGGGCAAGGGTTGTCCGGCCGAAAGACAAAACGTCCTGCCCCACGCAGGCTGCAGTTCACGAACAGGATGCGGTAGTCTCCGCAAATTAACAGGAAGCGTTTATGGTTCAATCGTCTTTGGCGACGAAATCGCAGTCGTTTGATCTGGTCAAAAGTGAAATAGAGCAGACCATCAAGCAGGCAGAATCCAGCCTTGAGCGCTTTCAGGAAAATCGCGAAAGCGGTGAAGATTTGCAGAACTGCGTGGATTATCTGAACCAGCTCAGGGGCATTTTTATCCTCGTGGAACTCCGGGGAGGAACGCTGCTCTGCCAGGAAGCGGTGAATCTCGCCAATGATGTCCCCGTAGGTGCTAATGACGACAAGAATATCCTGCTGACGGCATTAAACAGCGCGCTGTTCATTCTCAGACGCTACGTTGAGTATTACCACCGCCAGCGAGAGGATCATCCGGAGCTCCTGCTGCCGGTCATCAACGACCTTCGGGAAGCGCGGCGCGAAAAGCCCTATCCTGAATCCTGCTTTTTCGATATCGACGCCGGGGAGCACCCGGATTTTTGTGGCGATCTGGGGCTGAAGCCGCTGGAAGGTGCCGATTCCGAGTACGATATTCTCGCCCGCCGTATGCGCCTGACTTTTCAGGTTGCGCTGCTCGGCATTTTGCGCGAGCGCAACGAAGCGGTCAGCAAAAAATTAATTGCCCGGTCGGCCAGAGGCTTTGCCCGCCTGTGTCAGGGTGCGCCGATGGGGCAGATGTGGTGCCTTCTGGCAACAGTCTCTGACACCATGCTGGACCGCGCCATGGGCTTCAATAAAGCCCGTAAGCGCCTGCTGATGCGCATCGAAAAGTACGCCCGGGAAGTGGTTTACGTAGGCAAGGTGGCAACAGCCAAGGATGCTCCCGAGTCCCTGATCAAAGACCTGGTTTACCTGCTTTACCGCAGCGGTTCTGCCAACCCGGAAGTCACCAACGTTCTGGCGGCATATAATCTGGCGCCCACCGAGTTTCCCGATGCCATTCTTGTGGCGCACTCACGGCGTCTTTACGGGCCCGGGGCGGATGTGCTCAAGTCATTGTCGGAGGCGCTTCAGGAAGAGCTGAACCAGCTGAAGGACAAGCTGGACATCATTGAACGGGGAATAGAACCGGATCTGGCAGAGCTGGCGTCAATTGCCGACACGCTGGAGCGTTTGGCCAACACGCTGGTGATGCTGGATTTGAATCGTCTGGCAGAGATTTCCCGGGATGAGGCAGCGAAGCTGCGTCAATGGGAGGCGGAAAACCGTTTGCCCGCCGAGGAAGAGCTCTATCGCCTGGCGGACTCGGTACTCGGGGTTGAGGATGCGGTCATGCAGATTGTGACCCGTGGCATTACCTCCGAGACCGATGCGCTTGCTGGCGCAGAGCGCGGCCGGAACGAGTCTATGTATTTGCAGGAAGCCATCTGGGTGGTGGCAGACGAGGCCAAAAGCGCCCTGACGCTCGCAAAACGGGCGATTACTGCGTTTATCGAATCCGATTACGACAAGTTGCACCTGGCCAACCTGCCGGGAACCCTCCGCAGCATTTGGGGGGGCTTGCAAATGGTGGATGATCCCATGGCGGCCGATGTCATCGCGAGGGTGGCGACCTCCATTCAGGAGCGTTTGCTGGATGCCCGGGAGGCCCCGGCGTTGCAGGTTCTTGAGGCCCTGGCCGATGCCTTGACGTCGCTTGAGTACTATATCGAGGGTGTTGGCCGTCGCGAAGACCGGAACGTGGACTTGCTCAAGCTGGCCCAGACCTCACTGGATGATGTGGGGTTGTAGGTGCAGCGGCATTTACTGCCAGAGTATTTCCGTGCACAAAAAAAACCTGCGTTTAACGCAGGTTTTTTTGTGGCTGGTGCCGGACGCAGGGCTTAGCCCATGTTGAACAGCTCGCCCAGCTTGGTTGCCAGCATCATGTCGCCTTCGGCGCGCAGCTGACCAGCCATGAACGCCTGCATACCGTCGGTTTCGCCGGAGACGATTCCTTGCAGGGTTTCAGAATTCATGATCAGGGTAACCGAAGGATCGTCGTGAGTGCCTTCGTGCAGTTTGCAGGTGCCATCGTTGATCACGAGGTGGTAAGTCTTGTCGTCTTCAATGTCGAACTGGAACACCAGATCAAGGCCCTGTGCCGCGTCTGCGTTGAAGTTCTGTTCGAGTTTTTCAAATACCTGAGCTACAGACATTGTTTTACCCTTTTTGATGGTTGTCTTGTCATGGTGACGACTAGTGATCCCTGGCAAAGTCAGCCGTTTGAGCGGCCCGGGTAGCGCCAACCTCGCAATCCGACTTTATGGTTAGAGCGGGTTCGTGTCAAGCTTGATCGAACGCTTGTTTTAATTTTGTTGCGGGCTTATCAGGCCTTTGCGGAGACGTTACACTTCCGGGTCTGAAAATACACATGGAGACTGCATTTTGGAATTTCTGACCGAATACGGCCTGTTCCTTGCCAAAGTGGCGACATTCGTGGTGGCGGCGATTGTGCTCGTCTCCATTATCGTGTCGGCAACGCAACGGGAGAGAGACGACCACGAGGGTGAGGGCGAGCTGAAAATACGCAAGCTGAATGATCAGTTCCGCAGGCTCAAAGAATCGATTCAGGCCCGCTTGATGACAGATCAGGAGCGCAAGGCCTGGCAGAAAAAAAAGAAGAAGGAAGCGAAAGAAGAGAAAAAAGTCGCCAAGAAGCAGCCAGAGCCAGAGTCTGCCGAGTGCAAAGCGAGGATCTATGTGCTCGACTTTGACGGTGATATCAAAGCCAGTGACACCGACACCCTGAGACGCTCTGTCTCGGCCGTACTCAGCGTCGCCAATCCCGAGACTGATGAAGTGGTGGTGCGCCTCGAGAGCGGTGGCGGCCTTGTTCACGCCTATGGGCTTGCGGCTGCTCAGCTTGACCGTATCCGCAGCAAGGGAATCCGGCTGACCGCCTGCGTCGATAAGGTGGCCGCCAGCGGTGGCTACATGATGGCCTGCGTGGCCGATCACATTGTCGCCTCGCCCTTTGCTATTCTGGGGTCCATCGGAGTTGTGGCCCAGTTGCCCAATTTCCATCGGTTCCTGAAAAAGAATGATGTGGACTTTGAGGTGCTCACCGCCGGCGAACACAAGCGCACGCTGACCATCTTCGGTGAAAACACGGAGAAGGGGCGCGAGAAGTTCCGTGAGGATCTCGAGGATACCCATGTCCTGTTCAAGGAATACGTGGGTGAGCGCCGCCCGGGCCTGGATATTCAGGCCGTTGCCAACGGGGATATCTGGTTTGGCAAGCGGGCTTTGGAGGTTAAGCTGATTGATGAAATCAAGACGTCGGACGAATACCTGATTGATGCCTGTGAGCGGGGAGAGGTGGTTTCTGTTTCTTTCCAGCGCAAGCGCACATTACCGGAAAAACTTGGGCTGGCCACCAGTGCGGCGCTGGAGCACACGGTCTGGAAAGTTCTGAGTGCGTTTCGGAACCAGAAGATTCAATGACGGCATGAAAGGCGAATCACCCGCGCACCAGAGGTGGTGCGCGGGTGATTGGATTTACGAGGCCCGACGGCGGAACAGGGGCTGGTCCGTATCGGTGGCGGCCTGGTAGGTCTGCGTAAAGAAATTGAGGCACTTGGGTGCCTTGGCAATGTCTTTATCAGCACGCAGTACGTAGCTGTCAAACCCACAGCGCTTCATGAACTGAAGTTGATCGAGCAAGACGTCACCAATGGCACGGAGTTCGCCACGGTATCCAAAACGCTCCCGCAGCAGGCGGCCGATACTGTAGCCGCGCCCATCCACAAAACGCGGAAAATTAACGGCGATCAGCGGCAGTTCGTGTGCTTTCTCTCCCAGCAGCTCCGGCTCGTCGTGGCTGTCGAACCATACGCCAATCTGATCGTTGCCGGCAAAATGCTCGTAACCGGCAAGCCAGAGATCTGCCGGAATCAGTGCCGGCTCAGTCTCGGGGATTGCCAGGGATTCGCCCACCGGAGGGCGAGGCACCACGACCCACTCATCTTTACGAATGCTGCCATTGGCGGTAATTACTTCAGGCATAAACCCGCTCCTTGAAAGGGCTCAGACCGACCCGGCGATAGGTGTCCAGGAAGGTTTCCTCTTCGGTTCTGTTTTCGACATAGACGTTAATCAGCTTGGCGATGACGTCGGGCATTTCCTCGCGAGCAAAGGATGGCCCGAGGATTTTGCCAATGGTGGCGTCATGGTGGGACGAACCGCCGAGGCTGATCTGGTAAAACTCCTCGCCCTTTTTGTCGACACCCAGTACGCCGATATTACCGACGTGGTGATGGCCGCAGGCGTTCATGCAACCCGATATGTTCAGGTCTATTGCTCCCAGATCATACAGGTAGTCCATGTCATCAAAACGGCGCTGAATGGCTTCAGCCACTGGAATGGACTTGGCATTAGCCAGCGCACAGAAATCACCGCCGGGGCAGCAAATGACGTCGTTCAGTGTGTTCAGATTCGCGGTTGCGAAATCCAGGGGAACGAGCTTTTGCCAGAGTTCGTAAAGGCGATCCTGGCGAACGTCTGCCAGTACCACATTCTGTTCATGAGTGGCCCTGGCTTCCCCGAAGCTGTACTCATCGGCAAGATCGGCAATCTGCTCGAGCTGAAAATCGGTGACATCCCCCGGGGGCGTGCCTGTTTTCTTCAGTGTCAGGGTGACGATGGCGTAACCGGGCTTCTTGTGGCTGTTCACGTTATGAGTGAGCCAATTGTCGAATGCGCGGTTTTCGAACCGTTGGCTGGCCAGTTGCTCGGTCGCGTTGTCCAGCGCCTCGTAGGCTGGCTCGGTAAAGTATCCCTGGAATTTGCTGACGACATCCCGGGTGAGCCTGGACGGTGAGTCTTTGATGTGGGCCCACTCGGCTTCTACCTTTTCGGCAAACCCTTCCGGGCTCAGTGCTTTGACCAGTATCTTGATACGGGCTTTGAACTTGTTGTCCCGGCGACCGTAGCGGTTGTACACACGGACGATGGCTTCCAGGTAGGTCAACAGGTCCAGTTCCGGCAGGAATTCGCGGATAACCGGCCCGACCATGGGGGTGCGGCCAAGACCGCCACCCACGTGCACGCGAAAGCCCAGCTCACCCTCATCGTTGCGAACCAGCTGCAAGCCGATGTCGTGAACACGGATGGCGGCGCGATCGGTGTGCTCGGAGGCGTTCACGGCAATCTTGAATTTGCGCGGGAGGAAAGCGAATTCGGGGTGAAAGGTTGACCACTGGCGGATAGCCTCGCAATAGGGGCGAGGGTCTGCAATTTCATCAACCTGAACCCCGGAAAAGGGATCTGTCGTGGTATTCCGGATGCAGTTACCGCTGGTCTGGTTGGCATGCATTTCTACTTCTGCCAGTTCCGCCAGAATATCGGGGACATCTTCCAGATTCGGCCAGTTCAGCTGAATGTTGGTGCGGGTAGTGAAATGCGCGTAGCCCTTGTCATAATCGCGGGTAATGCGCGCCAGACGGCGAAGCTGTTCCGACCGCAGCATACCGTATGGAATACAGATTCGAAGCATGGGTGCAAGACGCTGCACATACAGCCCGTTCTGCAGCCGGAGCGGGAGAAATTCTTCCTCGGACAGCTCACCGGCGAGGGCTCGCTCGGTCTGATCACGAAACTGGGCAACACGTTCTTCGGCAATCTGCCGGTCGTGTTCATCATAAACGTACATAGTGGGACGTCCTGCCTGCTACATCAGAAAAGCTCAAATGATTGACGCGGTTTCATAGACCCCGCCTTATTCCTGCGAGGCAGGATACCACTTGGTTTTTATTCTCAAAATGATTATTTCAACATAACATTATCGATTCAGGCGATAAGCCGCAGGCAGTGATACTGGACGAACATCAATTTCCTGCTTTACTTGGGACGAGGCTGAATAAAACCAGGACAGGCATGAGGAAGGCAGCTATGAGGAAATCTGAGCAATCGGACAGTCAGGCTGATGCCGTGGCAGCGGTGTTGTTGGTTTTTCTGGCGGTCGCCTTTGCCGTGTTTTGGGTGTCCGGGCAGTAGATTACTGCCCGGACAAAACCAGTTGCACCACCAAAATCAGGGCGCCAACAAACGCTGCGGTAAACAACACGGCAGCGACAATGTAAGGCAGTGGGTTTTGATTTGAGAAATCCTCCCGGCGGCGCTTATCGGACTGTACTCCGAGCGCGCCGGCCAGGATGCTTTGCATGATTTTCAAAACTCCCGGTCTACGGGGCGCTTCGTCGCTGGTGTTGTTCTTGTTATTGCTCATGGTGCCAGCCTTCGGTTATTCGGCCGGGTCGTACGCCAGGCTTGGCATCAGCCAGCGTTCGGCCTCGGCCTTGGAAAGATCTTTGCGTTCAGCATAGTCCTCAACCTGGTCAACGCCAATTTTACCGACGGCAAAGTATTTTGCTTCCGGGTGAGCAAAGTACCAGCCGGAGACCGCCGCCGTCGGGTACATGGCAAAATGTTCGGTCAAATCAAGGCTGGTATTGGCAGTAGCATCCAGAAGCTTGAACAGGGTTGCCTTTTCTGTGTGGTCCGGGCAGGCCGGATAGCCGGGGGCAGGGCGGATACCGCGATAGCGTTCTTTGATCAGATCCTCGTTGGCCATCTGCTCATCGGTTGCATAGCCCCAGAATTCTTTGCGAACCCGTTCATGCATCCGCTCGGCAAACGCTTCTGCCAAACGGTCAGCCAGCGCCTGCACCATAATCGCACTGTAGTCGTCGTGGGCTTCCTTGAATTCTGCCGCCAGTTCCTCCACGCCGATCCCGGTGGTTACCGCAAAACCGCCGACGTAATCTTTCAGGTGCAGGTCTTCCGGGGCGACAAAGTCTGACAGCGCCGCCATCGGTCGCCCTGGCGCTTTTTCATCCTGCTGGCGCAGATGATGCAACGTGGTGAGCTCACTGGTGCGGGATTCATCGGCGTAAACCACAATGTCATCGCCCCGGCGGTTGGCGGGCCAGAAACCGATGACGCCCCGGGCCTGTATCCGCTTTTCGTCAATCATCTGCTTCAGGAGCCTCTGGGCATCGTCGAACAGATTCAGTGCGGCTTCGCCGCGCTTGGGATCATCGAAGATTGCAGGGTATTTGCCAGAGATGTCCCAGGAGATAAAAAACGGGGTCCAGTCTATATATTCGACCAGCTCCTGCAGATCGTAGTCCTCGAACACCCGGACACCGGTAAATTCCGGCTGCGGGGGCTGGTAGCCCGCGAAATCGATTTCCGGGGCACGTGCACGTGCTTCTTTCAAAGAAACCAGCTTGGTCCGGTCTCCCCGGTTTTTCCTGCGCTCGCGGATTTCGTCGTATTCGTTTCTTGAGGCTTCAACAAGCCCCGGCTTGGCGGTTTTACTCAGCAGTTGCGACGCAACATTCACACAGCGGGACGCATCCGATACATACAGCGCGATATCATTCTTGTACTGCGGCTCGATTTTCACTGCAGTATGGGCTTTGGAGGTGGTGGCGCCGCCGATCATCAGTGGAATGCTGAAGTCCAGTCGCTGCATTTCCCGAGCCACGTGCACCATCTCATCCAGCGAGGGGGTGATCAGGCCGCTGAGGCCAATAATGTCTACGTTTTCTTTCCTGGCGGTTTCCAGAATCTTGTCGGCGGGCACCATCACGCCCATGTCAATCACTTCGTAGTTGTTGCACTGCAGCACAACCCCGACAATGTTCTTGCCGATGTCGTGAACATCGCCTTTGACCGTCGCCATCAGAATCTTGCCTTTGGCTTTGTGGTCTTCGCTTTTCTCGGCCTCAATGTAGGGAATGAGGTAAGCAACCGCCTGTTTCATGACGCGGGCGCTTTTGACAACCTGCGGCAAAAACATTTTGCCATCGCCAAACAGGTCGCCGACCACGTTCATACCATCCATCAGCGGCCCCTCGATGACTTCAATCGGGTGGCTGGCATTCTGTCGGCACGCTTCGGTGTCTTCGGTTATGTAGCTGGTAATGCCTTTGACCAGCGCGTGTTCCAGGCGTTTTTCAACGGGCCACTCACGCCACGCCAGGTCTTCTTCCTGGGCCTTGCCACCCTTGCCCTTGAACTGTTCTGCGGCTTCCAGAAGCCGGTCAGTGGAATCGTCGCGGCGATTCAGCACCACATCTTCCACCAGTTCTTTGAGGTCAGGCTCAATTTCGTCATAAATCACCAGCTGGCCGGGATTGACGATCCCCATATTCATGCCTGCCTTGATGGCGTGATAGAGGAAGACGGAGTGGATGGCCTCGCGTACCGCATCGTTACCGCGGAAAGAGAAGGACACGTTGCTGACGCCACCGGAGATGGATGCGTGAGGGCAATGTTCCCGAATCCAGCGAGTGGCGTTAATGAAGTCAACGGCATAGTTGTTGTGCTCTTCGATGCCGGTGGCGATGGCAAAAATGTTGGGATCGAAAATGATATCGGCGGGGTTGAAACCAATGCCGGTAAGCACATCGTAAGAGCGTTTGCAGATTTCCGTCTTGCGTTCAAAGGTATCGGCCTGGCCGTCTTCGTCGAAGGCCATCACCACCACTGCGGCACCATAACGCATACAGTCCCTGGCGCGCTTGATGAACTCTTCTTCGCCTTCCTTCAGGCTGATCGAGTTAACAACGGCTTTGCCCTGAATACAGCGCAGCCCCGCTTCGATCACGTCCCATTTGGAGGAATCGATCATCACCGGTACCCGTGAAATGTCAGGTTCCGACGCAACCAGGTTCAGGAAGGTGACCATCACCTCCTGGGAATCGAGCATACCCTCGTCCATGTTGATGTCGATGATCTGGGCACCATTCTCTACCTGATCCCGGGCAACGCTCAGGGCTTCTTCGTACTGCTCTTCTTTGATCAGCCGCAGAAAACGCTTCGACCCGGTAACGTTGGTTCGCTCACCTACGTTGATAAACAGGGTGTTTTCGTCACCGGTAAACGGCTCAAGGCCAGAGAGGCGAAGCGCCTTTGGGCGATCCGGCAGCGTCCGCGGTGGGTATTTGGCGACGGCTTTGGCGACTGCCTCAATATGATCCGGCCGGGAACCGCAACAGCCGCCGATGATGTTTAGGAAGCCGTCTCTGGCAAAACCTTCGATAATCTCTGCCATTTCCTCCGGGGTCTGGTCGTATTCACCAAATTCGTTGGGAAGGCCGGCATTGGGATGTGCCGAGACGAAAGTTTCCGCTTTGTTCGCCAGTTCCTCTACATAGGGGCGCAGTGCATCAGCGCCGAGAGCGCAATTGAGGCCGACCGAAATCGGTTTGGCGTGGGCAATGGAGTTATAGAACGCCTCCGTGGTTTGCCCGGACAAAGTGCGACCGGAGGCGTCGGTGATGGTGCCTGAAATCATGATCGGCAGCTCGATGCCGCTGTCGATGAAGAATTGCTGGGTAGCGTAAATGGCAGCCTTGGCGTTCAGGGTGTCGAAGATGGTTTCGATCAGAATCAGGTCGGCGCCGCCTTCCACCAGGCCTGATACCGCCTCGTAGTAATTCTCGACCAGGGTCTGGAAATCCACGTTTCGGTAACCGGGGTTGTTCACATCAGGTGAAATAGAGGCTGTCCTGGATGTCGGGCCGACGGCGCCGGCAACAAAACGGGGCTTGTCCGGATTTTTCGCGGTAAATTCGTCGGCAATGTCTCTCGCCAGCCTGGCCGCCGCGACGTTCAGTTCATGGGCCAGTTCTTCCATGCCGTAGTCGGCCTGGGACAGGCGGGTGGAGTTAAAGGTGTTGGTTTCGATAATGTCCGCGCCTGCATCGAGGTAGTCCGCGTGGATATTCCGGAGCAGAGCAGGCTGCGTGAGGTTCAGGAGGTCATTGTTGCCCTGAACGTCACGGTCGTAATCTTTGAACCGATCGCCCCGGAAGGCGGCCTCATCCAGTTTCTGATTCTGGATCATGGTGCCCATGCCCCCGTCAAGAATGATGATTCGCTCCTTGAGGGCTTGCTGAAGCTGGGCCAGACGGGTGTTGAGGTCGGTCATAGAGAGTCTTCCGGGGGTCGTGATTTACGTCGGTTTTTCGTTATGGTGCGGGATGATAGCAAAAACGCGGGAACCCGTCTTAGTACGGATGATCATTATCAAGTTCCACTTGGGCAGTGTGCCGGGGCGTACGGGAAAATGATTACCCTGTTAATGCCCGACTATTTTACTTGGTCTTTTATGTTCCGGCGATCTCCCATAAAATGACAGACACACTTGATAACAGGTAGGAAGCATGGCTCTGGTAACTGTGACTGATTCCGCGAGGGATTATCTTGCGCAACTGATTGAAAAGCAGGATGTAGAGGGCATGGGTGTGCGTATTTTTGTGACCCAGCCGGGCACCCGCAACGCCGAGACCTGTCTGGCGTATTGTCCGCCCAACGAGGTGGTTCCAACGGATGAGCAAGTGGATCTTGAGAAGTTCACCCTGTATCTGGATCATAATTCAGTGGCGTTCCTGGAAGACGCCTATGTTGATTATTCCAAAGACCAGATGGGAGGGCAGCTGACCATCAAGGCCCCCAATGCCAAGGTTCCGCAAGTGGCTGACGATGCGCCACTGCCGGATCGCGTGAACTATGTTCTGGCCTCGGAGATTAATCCGAATCTTGCGGCCCACGGCGGTGACGTATCGCTGGTCGAGATTGTCGATGAGTCGGTCGCGGTTTTGCGCTTTGGTGGTGGTTGTCAGGGTTGTTCTGCAGTGAGCCTGACGTTGAAGCAGGGCGTTGAGAAAACCCTTATGGAGCGTGTACCGGAAATCTCGGCGGTACGGGATGTGACGGACCACTCAAACACTGAAAACGCCTATTATCAATAAGTTGTCGACTTCCCCGGGCAGCCGTTCTGTCTCTGGCGGCTGCCAAAAACACCTGCCTTACCTGGCTACACGGCCAATGGTCTGATACCCGCAATACGTCATTATCGGTCACATACACAGAATCAACGCCCGGGTATGATCCGCGCCGTGTGAGAGCTCGCATTTCTGATTTTGGGGTAACGCTTGACTGACCTTGCTCTTTTGTCTGTCCCTGTCATGGCCGCCGTGGTGGGATGGTTCACCAACTGGCTTGCCATACAGATGTCATTTCATCCGGTCCGCTTTGTCGGGGTGGGTGTGGTCGGCTGGCAGGGCGTTATTCCCCGCAAGGCCGAA
The DNA here is from genome assembly GCF_049943275.1 of Marinobacter sp. VGCF2001. NCBI lineage: Bacteria > Pseudomonadati > Pseudomonadota > Gammaproteobacteria > Pseudomonadales > Marinobacteraceae > Marinobacter > Marinobacter sp. VGCF2001. The sequence goes on along the minus strand of NZ_JBNFVX010000001.1, from coordinate 160,803 downwards.
AAAATGGCGCACATCTGCATCGACCGCACGCTGCAAAAGTTCGGCGATCTCAATTCCGTGTACCAGCAACTGGAGCCTAACCGTATTGCAGAACAGGTGGTTGCGCAGGTGACGCCCCGCATGGATGAGTACATCGACGAAGTTATGTACGAAATTCAGCCCGTGCTCTGGGACAACCTGCCTTTGTTTGTGCGCGCAAGGATTTACGACTGGTCCCGGCAGCAATTGCCGAAACGGGTTGAAGAGCTGGTAGAAGACTTCGGCGACGACCTGGATGAATTGGTGGACCTCAAAGTGCTTCTGAGCCGGGAGCTCGAAAATCATCCGGACCTGATGAACCGTATCTTCCAGCAAGCCGGAGCCGTGGAGCTCCGGTCGGTTATTAACCGGGGAGCACTCATCGGTGCGTTCATGGGGGCGATACTGGCGCCGGTTTCAGTGTTCTATCCGCAGCCGTGGTTGCTGCCGGTAGGCGGTTTCTTTATTGGCTTTGTGACTAACTGGATTGCCATCAACCTGATCTTTGCGCCTGTCCGGCCGCGCAGGATTCTCTTCTGGCAGTGCCAGGGGTTGTTTCTGAAGCGGCAGGGAGAGATCAGCGACACCTGGGCACGCCTGGTGGCCGAAGAGCTGATTACCGTTGAGAAAGTTGCCGATGCCATGGTCAATGGGCAGCATGGCGAGCGCACCCGGGCGATTATTCAGAAGCATCTGCGCCCAATGCTCGACAATTCGCTGGTAATGAAGCTTGCAGCCCAGGTGTCAGTCGGCATGGCGGGCTACGCCGAACTCAAGCGAGTGATGAATCAGAAAGCGGTTTTGGCCACCCGGGATGTATTCAGTGACCCCGAGTTCAACCGGGAACGGGCGCCGGTAGTTGCCGGTGTGCTCTCGAACCAGATGAAAGCCCTCGGGCCGGAGGAGTTTCAGGATATATTGAGGCCGGCTTTCCGTGAGGAGGAGGTGCAACTGATGCTGGTGGGCGGGCTGTTCGGCGCCGCCGCAGGATTGGCCCAGTTTTTTGCGATGAGCGGTCTCCCTCAGGCTATTCTGGGTTGAATACGGAAATTAAAGGGCCTGTCGTTCAAAGGCAGTTGGTTGGGCGGGGAAGGCCCGCAATCCGGCACGCAGTTTTGGCTGGCGTACCCGGGAAGAGTGTCATCAGATAAATACTGTCGCCTTTTTCGCTGCCCAGCGCTTCTTTTACCGCCTTGACGAACAGCCGGTTTGAAGGTGGCGACATCTCGTGCTCTGTGTAAAAAATCCTCAGAAACTCTATGATTTCCCAGTGATTTTCGTTTAGCTGAATGCCGTCCTCCCGGGCAATGTCCCGGGCAATGTCTGGCGTCCAGACGGTGGCATCTTCCAGAAAACCTTCGTTGTTTCGTGTGGGCTGAGGTGAGGCGCTCATGAGTTACCAGTTAATGATTCGTGGATGATTAACCGTCAGTTCGACAAAGCCGGCGTAGTCGACCAGAAGGCCCCCGGGCACGCGATTGCCCAGGGCCCGGGCCGTGATGTCTGCATCGAGAGCGTGCACCGCGGCGGGTAGTTGTTGCCCGCCATCTGCCAGAGCCAGCACGGCGTCTTCGATCAGAAGCAGTGTGTCTGACGGCTGTATGCAGTCGAGGCAGCGCCTGAATCTCGGGTGTTCCGGTGCTTTGTTAATGATATGCAGGGTGTTCTTCACGTTATCAGGCATCATCTGTTCCTATCCGGCAAAGACCACCTGGTCAAACTGGGCGAGGGTCTCGCTAACCGAGCTGGTCGGAATGGCCCCAGACAGCAATTCGCTCGCTGTCAGGCCATACTGCTGGCAGGCCCGGGCGTCTACCAATAGTTGCTCAACCCCGAACACGGGGGCTGCACAGAGGTTTTTCTCCACCGTTTTTTGCCCAAGGATGCTCGCGTTCTGGCCTTTGCACAGCCAGTTGACGCCGGCACCCACAAATAGCAGGGCGGAGGGTTGGTCAAACGCGGCCAGGGAGAACGCCATATCAAGCGCTTCCCGCCCGGTCCAGGAGCCATAAGGTGGCTGGTCGATGACAAGCAGCGTGGTCATGTTCAATGGCCCCCGTGAAAATAAAGAACCCGGTCTGACTTCAGGTTACCGTCCACCCACTCTCCGAGACCTGCGATTTCAAACGGTGCGCGCAGATTGTTGGCGGCAAGCTCATAGCGCGCCTGCTCGGCTTGATCGACAATCCCGCGGCGAAGCGCTGAGGCAATGCAGGCTACGCCACCAATATGGTGTTCAGCGAGAAATTCAGACCACAGCCGCGGCCAGTGCTGCTCATCGGAAGGTGGCGCGCTCAGGGCCGAGGCCAGGTGTACACCGTCGCCGTACAGAAATACGCGGTCAATCTGATGGCCTGCCTGCAATAGGGCGCTGGCCAGTGACAGGGCGGTTTGTGGGGCCTGTGTGGCCCAGGGTGCGCCGGTAATCACCAATGTATAGCTGAGAGACTCTGGCATAGATGCAGATACTTGCTGATGGAAAGTCTGTCAGTTTACCTAAAGCAAAAACCCCGGCAAAGGCCGGGGTTTTCTATAGGCGGAAGACGATCGGTAATCAGTCTTCGCCACTGAACGCAGACAGCAGGTGCAGCAGGCTGACGAACAGGTTGTAGATCGATACGTACAGACCTACGGTAGCAATGATGTAGTTCCGCTCGCCGCCCTTGATGATCTGACTGGTTTCGAACAGGATCATGATGGAGGCGAAAATGGTGAAGCCGGCAGAGACCGCCAGATGCAGAGCCGAGCTCTCCATGAAGAAAGCCAGCAGCATGGCACCAATCAGGACAAAAGCACCGGCTGTCAGGAAGCTGGACATGAAGCTGAAGTCCTTCTTCGTGATGATAGCGGTCGCCGAAAGGCCCACGAATGCAACGGCTGTCAGTGTCAGTGCCTGGGCAACGATCTGGGAAGCACCCGCAGCAACGAACGCGCCGATGATCGGACCCAGGGTGTAGCCCATGAAGCCGGTCAGGGCGAACGTGGTGACGATGCCCCATGGGCTGTTTTTCAGTTTATAAGTGGCGAACAGCAAGCCGATGTAGCCCACGATCGTGATCAGGAAGCCCGGGTGCGTGCCATTCATGTTGAGGAACGCAGTTACGGCTGAAAACGCCAGGGTCATGCCGAGAAGCATATAGGTGTTACGTAGCACCTTCATGGCTTCATCGCTGATACCTGCCGTGGCGCGACTGGTTTCGCCGGCCGGCGAGTACGCCGCCTGGTTGTTCTGAACGCCGAAACGTCTGTCTTCCATTGTCATCTCCGTTTAATGCGACTGGGTATTGTAGACCATGATAATGTCGAAACCGCAACTTTCAATCATTTACGACAGGAAAAGCGCGAATGGATTCCATTAAAACTCGGTAATCCTGCTCAGGCTTTGAACAGAAGCCGCGGAATTTGCTTTGTTTTTCTTGTAAGGCGTTGACAGCGGAGGTGAATCCGGTATCATTTGCCCCGCTGTCGTTGAGACGGCAAGCAGAAGCGCTTCAACGTTTCAGCAAGACGGTGGGCTGGCAGAGTGGCTTAATGCAGCGGTCTTGAAAACCGCCGACGGTTAATAGCCGTCCCGGGGTTCGAATCCCTGGCCCACCGCCATTTTTCTTGCTTTCCTCGTTTTACTCCCCACATAGTAACCGTTGCCCGCGTCTCAACGCGTCGTGATCTTCACTATGATATTCGGGAGCTTTCCATATGCCGGATAAATCAACACCACAGAATCAGCCCGAGCGCGAGAAGCGTCGCTTTGCCGTGTCTGCAAACCGGGGCAGGGCCAGTCATCGCGTGCGCTATGTGGAAACCGGCGGTGCCGCGGTCGACACCGAAGAATGCACCTTCTGTCAGGCCGTCCCGGACCTGGCTGAACAGGCCGAAGCGGCGGGTGCGTCTGATCATGGGGCCGGCCACGGGCGTGTCAGCAAGGATCCTGAAGCCGGCACCCCCACAAACGACCCTCAGCCAGACGGTAATCGGGATCACTGAACTGGCGCCGTCCCTGGCGGCCGGGCTCTGAAGAATGATCATGAGCCCGATAAATTGCCGCCCCTGGCTCAGAGGTCGGTTCGGCCCGGATAGGTTGCCTGTTTTCGCTCTTCCGCCAATTGCGCCCGCTGCTCCAGAGATTCCGGCGTGTTTTCCGGAATCGCCCAGCCCTGCAAATTGTCCTCAATCAGCTTTACCAGTGCCTCTATATGCCCGGGGGTTTCGTTCAGGCAGGGGATGTAACTGAAGCTGTCGCCGCCGGACTCCATGAAGTACTCCCGGTTTTCTTCATTGATTTCCTCAATGGTTTCGAGGCAATCCGATGAAAAACCGGGGCAGAAAACATCAATGGAGCTCACGCCTTGCCCGGGCAGTGCTTTCAGGGTCTCATCGGTGTAAGGCTGCAGCCATTCCTCTCGCCCGAACCGGGACTGAAAGGTGGTCGTGTATTGCTCTTTACCAAGCCCCAGCCGCTCAGCCAGCAGTCGCGACGTTTTGTGGCACTCGCAATGGTACGGGTCACCTTTGAGCAAGTATTTGAGGGGCACGCCATGGTAAGACAGGATAAGTTTTTCCTTGCGGCCGTGCTCTGCCCAGTGCGCTTCGATGTGGCTCGCCATCGCCTCGATGTAGGGCGGGAAATCGTGGTAATGGGAAACAAACCGGAAGTCCGGAAGCCAGCGCCGCCGGGTAAAGTCGTGGGCAATAGCATCGAAAGTCGACGCCGTGGTTGACGCAGAATATTGCGGGTACAGGGGCAGAACCAGAAGTTTGCGCACGCCCTGCTGTTGCATCTCTTCGAGCACCCGGGCGATGGACGGATTGCCGTATCGCATGGCGAAGCCCACAACCACATTGGTGCCGAAACGCTGCTTCAGCGCCTCGCGAATACCCTCAGCCTGTTTGGCGGTGTGGGTCAGCAGGGGAGAGCCGTCCTTTTCCCATACACTGGCATAGGCTTCGGCGCTCTTGCGGGGCCGGATCCTGAGGATGACACCGTGCAGGATGAGCCACCAAAGCGGTCTGGGCACCTCGACAACGCGGGGATCCCAGAGGAATTCTGCGAGATACCTGCGAAGCGCGGATGAGGTGGGTGCGTCAGGGGTTCCCAGGTTGGTAACCAGCACACCAAGCCGGTCAGGCTCGTTGTGGGTGTAACTATCGTTCCCGTTGTAAGGCATTGAGACTTTCCGTGAGGTGAAAATTAACGCTTGCCGGCCTGCTCTAGCAGGCGGGGGATAAGCCCGGTCAGGTCGTAACCTGCATTGCGTGCCCGGGAGAGAATGTCTTCGGGCTGCTGCTCCTGGGCGCTGCTCAGGGCCCAGAGTACTGTGCATCGCGTGCCTGAGCGACAGAAGGCCAATACGGGTTTGTCGGCATCCCGGATCATCGGCGCAAAGCGCGCCACATCGTCATCGCTGATGTTTCCAGAGGCCACGGGCATATAAACCCATTCAAGGCCATGCTCTGCGGCTGCGGCTTCGATGTCGGCCATCGCAGGCTGGCCGGGCTCCTCGTGGTCTGGCCGGTTGGCGACCAGGGTCCGGAATCCAAGCCGCGCAATGTCGGCGACATCCTCGACCGCGATCTGCGGCGCAACCGAGAGGTTGTCATCAATCTTTCTGATATCCACGCATTTCTCCCTCAGACGATCTTGCAACTCGTTCAATAGCTTCAAATGCCATCATACCGGCGACCATGGATGCAACAAAGACCGCCGCCTTTATTTCGCCCGCGCCAAGCGCCACGATTGCGGGGCCAGGGCAGAAGCCGGCGACCCCCCAACCGACACCAAACATCATACTGCCAAGCACCAGGCGTGTATCAATCCGGGTGTTGGCCAAAGTGTTCATGGTGAAGCCCAGAAAGGACAGTGTGCGCCTGCGCGCAAGCGCGAATGCAAGCAGGCCAACAATAATTGCGCCTCCCATCACGAAGGCGAGTGAGGGGTCCCACTGGCCTGCGATGTCCAGAAATCCCAGTACTTTTTCAGGATTGGCCATACCGGAAACAATCAGCCCGAGGCCAAAAATCAGGCCGGCCAGAAGTGAGGTCAGGGCGTATTTCATCATTCAGGCCCCCAGTATGTGGCGAATAACAAAGACCGAGACAAAACCCGTTGCCATGAAGCTGAGGGTTGCCACCAGCGAGCGTGGCGACAGCCGCGAGAGCCCGCAAACGCCGTGGCCACTGGTGCAGCCAGAACCGTAGCGGGTGCCAACGCCCACCAGCAGTCCTGCGATGACCAGTGACGGATAGCCAGCTTCAATTTCGATCGCAGGCAGGTCGGCAAACAGCACCCAGATGGCCGGTGTGCCAAGTAGCCCGGCAAGAAAGGCCAGTCGCCACAGGCGGTCTCCGCGGGCCGGTGCCAGAAGGCCGCCAAGAATGCCGCTGATGCCGGCAATTCGACCGTTCAGTAACAACAAGCTGGCGGCGGCAAGGCCGATCAGCAGGCCGCCTGTTAACGCGGTGCCAGGTGTGAACTGGCTCCAGGCAATATCAATCATGGAATAACTCCCTGAAATTCTAATTCTGGAATAAGGTTATAATCGGGCGAAATAATAACAAAAAAAGCCCGGCAAAGAATGCCGGGCAGAGGCGTGCGAGTAGTATCCATGAAAGACTTCCAGACAAACCGACATCAACAGGGATGCCGGTATCTGAAAGTATTGACCATAAATTGCACAGTTCAAGTGAGATATGCTTTCGTTTGAAAACATTTTTTCATATACCACTGGTGGTTATACTGCAGCCTTTCATGATGCGGCTTTCAGCGCTGTCACTGCAATTCGGGGCCGGCTGTAATACACTATGGTGCACTGAAAATACCCGATAACCCTGAGGTACGAATGTCCGAGCACGACGACAACAACCCTGAAAATGATCCGCAGCTGGCAAACAAGATTAAAGACTCTGCCCGCCAGATCTGGCTGGCCGGCCTTGGCGCCTACACCAAAGCGGAAGAGGATGCCGGCAAGTTCTTTGATCGCCTGGTTCAGGAAGGTGAACAACTCGAGACCAGAACCCGGGGCGTCGTTGAAAAACAGATCCGTACGGTAGAAGACCGTGTCGGCGAGGTGCGTGAACGGGCAACCGGAACCTGGGACAAGCTGGAATATATGTTTGACCAGCGGGTTTCCGGTGCTCTACGGCGGCTTGGAATCCATCGCCGCGAAGAAATTGATGCCCTCGAGCGCCGTATCGAAGCGCTGGAGGGCGAGCTTCAGAGGCTCCGTGGCCGGGCCCCAGCCAGCGACGAGGAAGAGTAACGCTACAGGTACGTCTGGCTGGTCAGCCGCACCTGCTCCTGTTCTTCCTCAGTCAGGTAGGGCAGGAGTAAGTGCAGCATCTGGTACACGCCGCGACCCGGGTCGACCGCTTCCCGGTCATCCAGGTGAGACAGGGTGTCGAAACTGCTCCAGTAACAGACGGTCAAGGTCAGCTGTTCGCACAGGGAAGCCAGTTCCTCGGCACTGATGATCATAATGCCTTGCCGGCGAAAGCTTTCGCAGAGCGTAGTGAAGGCCGCGTCTTTCTTTTTCAGAATTCTGCGAAACCGGGCACGAAGACGATCGTAACGGGAGAGGACGTTGACCAGATCCTGGTAAAGAAAGCGGTAGCGGGCGACCGCCTCGAACAGCAAGTGCAGGAAAAAGCTGAACTGGTCCATGGGTACCTCGGCCTCTTCCGGCACCGCCAGCAAGTCGACCATCTCGGCTTCGTAAGCCTCAAACAGCTCCTCAACGATATCGCCTTTACTTTTAAAGTGGTAATACAGGTTGCCGGGGCTGATCTCCAGTTCATCGGAAATCAGCAGCGTTGTCACATTGGGCTCCCCAACACGATTGAACAGCTGAAGGCTGACGTCGAGAATCCGGTCCCTGGTTTTGACTTTCTTCATCCGTAACGGCCTGACTGTTCAGAGATCAAAGGATGCCCAGACCGGGCAGTGATCCGAGGGCCTCTCCATCCCGCGGATGTCGTAAGAAACGCCGGCTGCTCTGGCCTTTGTCAGCAAGCTGTCGCTGGCCATTAACAGATCGATCCTCAGGCCGCGTTTCGGCTCCCGTTCAAAGCCTTTGCTGCGATAATCGAACCAGCTGAAGGTGTCCTTTTCGCCGGGGTGCAGATGCCGGAAAACGTCGGTGAACCCGCGCTGTTCCACTTGTCCCAGCCATTCGCGTTCCTCCGGCAGGAAACTGCATTTGCCGGAGCGCAACCAGCGTTTGGCGTTATCGGCGCCGATACCGATGTCCTGGTCGGTAGGGGAGATATTCATATCGCCCATGACCAGAATATGGCCGGGTTTTTTGGCGAGTTCATCCAGGTAGGCCATCAGATCGGCATAGAATTTCTGTTTGGCGGGAAATTTTATGGGGTGATCACGGCTTTCGCCCTGAGGAAAGTAGCCGTTGATGACTGTCAGGGGCTGACCATTGATGGTGAACTGGCCGGTAATCAAGCGGCGCTGGGCATCCTCATCGTCCCCCGGATACCCTTTTACCACCCGCTCTGGTTGGGCGCGGGAGAGCAAGGCGACGCCGTAGTGGGTTTTCTGGCCGTGAAAGTGAACGTGATAACCCAGTTCCTCAATCGCCTCGACGGGGAACTCTTCGTCTCTGACTTTGGTTTCCTGAAGGCCGATCACATCCGGATTGAGTTCCTGGATGACGGCTTCGAGTTGATGCAGGCGGGTGCGGATACTGTTCACGTTGAACGACACAAACATCATGGGCGCAGAACCTCCGGAAAATTTCCGGAAGTTTACCACACACGATGGCCGCTGCCGTGTGCTGCGCCCGACGGTTTCAAGGTGTCAGTTCACACCCTGGCATACGGGTAACGTCGTACTGTATATGGGCCACATGGTTTGAGTCTGCGTCACGGCGGATATTGGTTAATCCCAGGTAGTCAGTGAGTGCGCCGTCCGAGCGATACCCCAGAACAATGGGATCGACCAGAAAGCGCAAAACCACGCTGGTAGGCCGAATCCGGACCGTAATATCCGCCTCGATCTGCTCGGCTGAGGCGGGCTCGAGAACAAAACCGTAATGCTCGCCGCGCGTGGGTGCCAGGAACTGGAATTCGATGGATTCTCCGTTGCTCACCCGATCCCAGTTGGCTCGGACAAAATAGTCAAAGCCCGAGTCCACCACCAGGCGTTGCTCCACCGGCACGTTGAATTCACGGGTTTCTCCGGCCGGTTCCTGCCAGAGAATGCGCAGCGCCTCGTCGTCGGGATAGGTAATGGCCAGGGATTCATCGAAGGCGGGTTGGCTGAATTCAACGCGGGGCCGGAATGGGTGGTTGTCATAATTCAGGCGTTTGCTGGCAAACGCCGTGGCGTCATTGGGTCTCAGGTAGGCTACCTCGTGATTGGAGGGCGCGAATACCCCTTGCGCGCAGTTTCCTTCGACCTGGTGGCCCTCCGTATAAAGGGTCTGCCCGTTGTGTGTCGCGGTACCCGAGAACTCGAATAATGCCGCGACCACAGGTGTGCTGGCGGCAGACAGGGCGAAAGTGAAGACGAACCATGAGCCAGGTTTCATAAGGCCAGTTCCGGATAAAGATGCCTGCGGATGAACAGCAGCAGCGGGAACAGAGCCATCCAGCCAGCGGCCATGGCCAACAGGGATACCGATAACTCCGGCAACGCAACGATGCCGAGCTGGCTCGCAGACCAGTAGGCAAACGGGCCGGCAATGGGCGCCAGAACCCAGGGCAACCATGGGCGCTGCCCGATCCAATGGAGGGAATGGCACAGCGTTGTCATGAAGATTATCCAGATGGCGATGAGCCACGGTGGCGCAGCCAATACCTCCTGGCCCGAGTCCAGTGCCAGCACGCCGGTCCGGAACCAGAGCGTATCCATCAACCCGCCGAGAACGACACCAAAACCGATGAATTGCAGTTCGACGCCGGGCTTCTGGCTGACCAGGACAAAGTGCAGCACCAGAAAAGCCAGTACCAGGCCGGCCGCTGCGAGGCCCGGGTACAGAACGCAGACCAGCCACCCTGTCTGGAAAAGCACAAAGTTCAGCACATTGCGGCCGGTTTCTGAGGTAATCATAGGCTCAGGATATTCGCCCGCTTGTTCGCGGGTTTCGCCATGACCAGGTGGGCAACGCCAATGGCTCGCTCACGAAAACCGGCCTCGCAATACGCGAAGTAGAAATGCCACAGGCGCTGGAATGCAGTGTCATAGTTGAGCTGATCCAGCTCCTGCCTGCGGGCCATAAATCGCTGGCACCAGTCGTTCAGGGTACGGGCATAGTGGAAACCAAAATCTTCAGCATGGGTAAGCACCAGGTCAGAACCCCGATTCATCGACTTCAGTATGGCGCCAAAGGAGGGGATGAAGCTTCCCGGAAAAATGTAGCGCTGAATAAAGTCGACGTTCTTGAGCGCGCGCTGATATCGTTGCTCCGGCATATTGATCGCCTGAACCAGAGCCAACCCATCGGGTTTGAGTAACTGGCTGATCTGGGACAGGTAACTGTCGAGAAACTGCGGGCCGACCGCTTCGATCATCTCAATGGATACCAGCTTGTCAAACTGGCCGGTCAGATCCCGGTAGTCATCGAACAGCAAGGTAATCCTGTCTTCCAGGCCTTCGGCGGCAACCCGCTCCCGGGCCAGTTCCAGTTGCTCTTTGGAAATGGTCGTGGTGGTTACATGGCAGCCATAATGTTTTGCGGCGTGAATGGCAAAACCACCCCATCCGGTGCCGATTTCAACAACCCGGTCTTCCGGGCGAAGATCCAGTTTCCGGCAAATAGTATCCAGCTTGTAGACGGCGGCTTCCTCAAGGGTGGCGTCCTCACGCGGGTAGATGGCGGAGGAATACATCATGGTCTGGTCCAGAAACAACTGGAACAGATCATTACCGAGATCATAATGGGCGCTTATGTTCTTGCGCGAGCCCTCAGGAGTATTCCGGTTGAGCCAGTGCAAGGCCTTGAGAGCGGGTTTGCTGATCCAGGCAAAACGGTCCTCGAAGCGGTTCATGGTGTCGATGTTGCGGGTAAAGAACCTCAGTAGAGAAGTGAGGTCCGGAGAGCTCCAGTCACCCGCAACAAACGCTTCTGCGGCCCCGACACTCCCGCCGGTCATCAGGTCCCGCCAGGTGCTGTGATTGTGGATCACCAGCTCCGCCACCGGATAGGCGTTATTGCCATCACCAAAAACACAGTCCTCATGGCCCGACTCTTTCACCACCAATCGACCGTGCCCCAACTGCGCCAGCTGCTGGCACACCAGAGCCTTTGCTGTGCGACTAACCAGTGGTAGTCGTTGGGAGCCGGTGGCCTGGTGTTCTACTTGGGTGTTCAGGTTCTCCATGAGCTTACCCTTCCTGCCGAATCATACGCGGTACCGTCAGGTGCCACTGTTTGTTGGGATACATCAAGCCCGAGATCGTCCAGGCCGCACTGATAACCCGCATCTGTTGTGCTGAGTTTGTTCGGGTGGGTATAGAATGGAGCGCCCTTGAGCTTCAGTTTCAGGGCGTTCCAATAAATACCCGCCGTGCCCTTGAGTGTTTCCAGTGGAAACCGTCGCAGGCTTCTGTGCAGGGTTTTACGATCAAGTGCGGCGCGTTGGACTACCAGCGTGGCATCAAAGTGTTTCCGGCCTTCTTCTTCCACGTTCATGTGAATGCGCATATCGTTGCCACGAAAACTGAACAGCCACCGGTAATGCTGGTTCATGCCGTTGAACGGAGACACATGAAAGCGCTTGCTGAATGCAAAGCGCTCGGTCTGCCAGGTGGTATCTGAGGCGCGCCCGGGGCGAACACATTCAAGACAGTAGATGTGTCGCTGTTTCCAGGGCGTGTTGGTGATTTGCGCGACAATCACTCTGGGGACGGCGCCGTCCGCCGGGTTGCAGCCACGATGATAGCAAAGGTAGAAACTGACCGGATTAAACACGTAGCCAAGGTAGCGGGGATGCGTTACCAGCTGGATCGGACCATCCGGAGCCCAGCCGGTAGCACTTTTTACCCGGTTGAACACGGCTTGTCGCAGGCTCGGCACTTCCGGGTCAAGGTAGTCCCGGCGGTGCAACCCGAGCCAGTTAAAACGCTCCAGAGAGAAAAACGGACTGGTTCTGGTTACGGTGGACCACTCATCCAGATCGAGCGCCAACATACCGATGTTGTAATTAAACTCGTGGCTGACCGGAAAGGTGCGGCGGTGCCTTATCGTACCCTCAAGCCAATGGGAGGTCATGTTCAGAGCTCCACCCCGAACGCCCGGGTAACCCGCAGGGCGCTGCGCACCCCATCTTCATGAAAACCATTGAACCAGTAGGCACCACAGAAATGGGTGCGGTTTTTGTTGCCAATCTCATCGTAGCGTTCCTGAGCGGCGACCGCTTCCAGGGTGAACACCGGATGGTCATACTCGAACCGTTTGATGACTTTGTCGGGATCGATGTCGCGGCTTCGGTTCAGCGTTACGCAAAAGGTCTCGGGCGCGTCATCAAAGTTCTGCAACACATTCATATTGTAGGTTACAGACACGGGTTCGGTGCTGTGCCGGGGGATCATATAGTTCCACGCGGCCCAGGCCAGGCGGTTGGAGGGTAGAACGCTCGCATCTGTGTGCAGAACCACATCGTTTTTCTGGTAGGCAATGGCTCCGAGAATGCTTTGCTCCTCGTCCGAGGCATCGTCCAGCATGGCCAGTGCCTGATCGCTGTGGCAGCCGAAAATTACCTGGTCGAACCGGTGTTCCTGTCCGTTGGCAATCACCGTTACCCCGTCGGGATCACGCTTCACCGACGTCACCGGGCTGTCCAGATGTGTATGTTCGCCCAGCCGGTCCATCATCCGCTCAACATAGGTAGCGGACCCGCCGGAAATTACCCGCCAAGTCGGGCGGTCGTCCACCGATAACATTCCGTGATTGTTAAAGAACTGCAGGAAAAAGCGTATGGGAAACCGTTCCAGCACAATTTCAGGAGCCGACCAGATGGCGGCGCCCATTGGAACGATATAATAGTTCCGGAAATAGCGGCTGTAGCCGTTGCGGTTAAGGTAGTCCCCCAGCGTTTCACCCTCGGGAATAGTTCCTTCCGCCAGGTCGGCCCGGGTTTCCTTATTGAACCGCAGTATCTCTCGAATCATTTTCAGAAAGTTAAGATTCAGCAGGTTCCGGCGCTGGGCGAACAGCGTATTCAGGCTGGTGCCATTGTACTGAAGACCAGTGCCGTGGCAGTCGACACTGAAACTCATGTTGCTGACTTCAGACTTCACGCCAAGGCGATCCATCAACTTGATGAAATTCGGGTAGGTCCAGTCGTTAAACACAATGAAGCCGGTGTTGACCGGCCAGCGCCGTCCGCCGGCATCAACCTGCTCGGTATTGGTATGGCCACCGGCGTAATCTCCCGCCTCGAAAAGCTCCACATCGTGGTGTTCTGCCAGCAGCCAGGCTGCTGTTAAACCAGATACTCCAGCGCCAATTACGGCAATTCGCTGACGTTCCTTATTCATTTAAACTGTTTCCTTTAGTGGGGCTTTGCGTTAGTCATCAGTCTTGCGAGCCAGGCTGGCCGCCATGCGGTCAATGATGCTTTGGGGGAGGGCGCCCAGGACTTTCAAAGACCAGGTAAACCGTTTCGGGAAGGCAATTTCGTTCTTGCCTTTCTCCAGTCCGGCCCGGATACGGCGGGCGGCGTCCTCGGCGGAAATGATAAACGGCATCGGGAAGTCGTTCCGGTCCGTCAACGGTGTTTTTACAAAGCCCGGCGAGACCACCACAACACGAATGCCCTCGGCGGCCAGGTCTGCCCTCAGCGACTGTGCAAAATAGGTCAGCGCGGCTTTGGATGCGCCATAACCTTCGGCTCGCCCGAACGGGAACCACCAGGCAGATGAACTGACAATCACCAGAGTGGCCGGCTTGCCTTTTGCCCGGGTCGCCCTCAGTGCGGGCAGAGCAATATCAAGGCTGCGGGCGGTGCCGATCACATTGGTGGTGATGTCCGCCTCAACCACCTGACTGTCGTAATGCGCCACATCCAGATACTCGCAGGTTCCGGCATTGAGGATGGCAATGTCCAGATCACCAAAACGGGCAAGCTGAGGCCTGATGTTTTCAAGATCCTGGCGGCTGGTGGTGTCGGCAGCAGCGGTTGTCATTTGTTCGGGATACGTCGCTGCCAGTTGATCCAGGGCATCCTGTCGGCGACCGGTAACAATGAGCCGATGCCCTGCGCCGGCGAGTTCCTCGGCCAACGCCTTGCCGATTCCGGAAGAAGCTCCCGTGAGCCATATATTCTGAGGTTCAGACCCTGGGCTGCTCATCCTGCCTGCTCCTTCACCCAGCGAATAATCCGGCCAACCATGGGGAGGTTTTCATAAAGCAACTGCCCGGCATCGAAGTAATCCCGGTGATAGCGAACTTTGCCATCCCGGATTACCAGCTGGCTGATGCCATCCACAAAAATCGCCTTGCCGCCACGAATACGTTTGTGCCGCAGTTCCATGGTCCAGGGCTGACTGCACCAGCAATTTTGGATGACGGGGTCTTTGAAGTGAAACCGGCATTGGATGACGTTACTGTATGCACCAGCCATGTATTGCGTAAGATCGTCCAGCCCGCGAACACGCCCGAACGGGTCCTGAAACTCGACATCTTCGCTGTAGACCTGCTGAAGCTTGTGCAGGTTGCCGTTATCCAGTTCGTTGAACAGATCGCAGAAGCGCCGCAAAACAACCGTAAGCCCAGAGTCAGGTGCACCAACTTCTATTTTAGAGGGTGATGTCGTCGTCATGACTTGTTCCTCCTCTGCTTGTCGAGTTCCAGGGTTTCATTCTGGATGTGGGCGGGAATCGGCTTGAGATCCCAGATAACGCCGAATTTCGATAGTAACCACAGGCCGTACCAGGTGATATCAATTTCGTACCAGCGAAAGCCCTGGCGGACAGACTGGGGCCAGCGGTGATGATTGTTGTGCCAGCCTTCGCCGAGTGTGATCAGTGCCAGCCAGAGATTGTTGCGGCTGTCATCGCCCGTCTCGAAGCGCCTGTTACCCCAGACATGGGACAGGGAGTTAATAGAGACTGTGGCATGGAACAGCACAACGGTTGAGATGAAAAAACCCCAGGCCAGCAGCTGCAGGCCGTTGGTTTCAAGGCCGGGGGCCCACCGGGCGAGCGCCTCGCCAAGGCCATAGATACCAACGGCAAAGGCGGCGGGAACCAGTGAGTCGAACCGGTTGATGAACTTCAGCTCGGGATATTTTAGCCAATCCCGAACCCGGCGTTCATTCATGGCAAATCCGGCGTCGCAGGTGAACCAACCAACATGAGACCACCAGAAGCCTCCTTGATGAGGTGAGTGGAGATCCTGCTCATTGTCTGAATGTTGATGGTGATGCCGATGGTGCGCAGCCCACCAGAGCGGGCCACGTTGGGCCGCGCTGGCGCCGATGATGGCGAATACGAACTGCGCAGGGCGGCTGGTCTTGAACGTTTTGTGAGAAAAATACCGGTGGTAGAAGCCGGTTATTGCAAACATTCTTATCACGAAGAAAACAATCGCAAAACCGACTGCGAACGCACTTACGCCGGTGTAAAGTGCGAGAAAGCAGGCCAGGTGAAGGGCAATGAATGGGAGCACCCGTATCCAATTGAAGGAGCGGGACGACGTATCCAGGTGATCTGATCCTGCCTCGGAGTCGAACCACCTCAGAATGTTTGTTAACCAACTAGTTACTCGGGTCATATAAAACCATGCGTGAAGAAACAACAGACACCACATCAATACGCAGCGTCGCGGTTATCGGTTCAGGGCTGGCGGGGCTGACAGCCGCCATTCTGCTTGGCGAATCAGGCCACCGTGTTCAGGTGTTCGAGAAAAGTCGCGGCCCCGGCGGTCGTCTTTCGTCAAAGAGAGTGGCGGACGGCTCCGTTGATATAGGAGCGCAATATTTCACCTCACGCAATCCCGGGTTTACCCGCTTTCTCGATACCTGGGCCGGCCGGGGAACGTATAAATTGTGGGATGCCAAACTGGGATACCAGCCCGAGAGTGGTGGATGGCTCTCCTTTCCGGAAGAGCACCGCTTTGTCGGAGCGCCGCGAATGACGGCAATTACCAGGGCATTATCGAATCACGTAACACTGGAAGCGGGCGTTCGCATCGAAAAACTTTCCCGTGCTTCTGGCCAGTGGCAACTGACGGACACGGAAGGTAAAGAGTATCAGGGATTCGACCAGGTGGTGTTGACCGCCCCGCCAGCGCAGGCCCAGGAGCTCCTGGCCAACAGCGGGCTGGGCTCTCTGGCCGAGCGGTTGGCTGGCCACGTTGCCAGCATCCTGCCTTGTTGGGCCCTGGCGGCCCGTTTCAGGCAGCCCGTCGACTTTGCCTTTGATGGTGTCCGGCCAAACTCCCGTGTGCTTTTCTGGGTGGCGAACAATTCCTCCAAGCCCGACAGAGAAGACGACGGGCAGTGGTGGGTGTTGCACGCGACTCCCGGCTGGACCCATGAGCATATCGATGACGCTCCCGATGCGGTTGCCCGGGCGCTGCTGGCGGAATTCAGACAACTGACGGGGCATGAGGAGAGCGCAGACGAATGGGTACCACACCGGTGGCTGTATGCGCGCTCGGACTCCGATGATGCGCCGGGCTACCTGCTGGACAAGGACGCAGGCATCGGGTTGGCCGGTGACTGGCTCGCAGGCGGCCGTGTCGAAGGCGCCTGGGAAAGCGCCTCCGGCCTGGTACAGGAAATGGGGCGGAGCTGACGGTTAGCCGGCAGGTTCGGGTGTGGCGCTTGCCGCCACGTCCGGCCTTCTGTAGAAGTGGGTAATGGTGCCATCACCGAACTTGGAGAAAAACGCGCTTACTTCGGTGATTCGCCGGAGGCTTCGCTCGCGGCTTATCGGGGCTCGCACCAGGACCTTGATGCCATTGAAATTGTCTTGAATATTCGAGAATCGTGCCCGCATAGAACAGGTCACCACGTTTTCAGAGCTAATGCCCAGCTCAGAAGCCAGCCAGCCCCGGTGAGCCTGAATCCCGGATTTATCCAGATTCTCCCGGGTATCCAGATGTGCCAGCTTCACCCGGTTCACGATGCAGAACGAGTAACTGTCTGGCTGTCGGCGCGCGACCTTGCGAAAGGCTTCCCAGAAAAAGTTATCCGTTAGCTCGGCAAACCATGTCATGTTGCTGAGACAGGTATCCACCCAGTCAAAGTTCTCCGGATCTTCCAGCACTTCGTTGATCGCTTCCCGCAGCAGCCAGTCAAAGCCCAGCGCGGTCTTGTGGGCGTAGACTTTCCGATACATCTGGTGGCGGCTGTAAACAAAGTCCTCCAGTGCGCCCAGGCCCTTCTGGGTGATCGCCAGCCCCATCCAGGGCTCGGAGACGTCCCATCCGAAGCGAAGGTTGCTGAGCAGGTGGTCGAGATTGAATCCACCGATGGTCACGGAGCTGTGAAAACCATCCCGCAGCATATAGTCCGCCCGGTCGGCGTCGATTTCGCCCGACACAATGGACGACAGCAGGCCCATCACCAGGTGGGGAATATCGTGCCCGGGAATGTTCCCGGCCCTCGCTTCTTCTCCGGCGATAAATTCCCAGAAGGTTCTTGCGTGCTGGCAGAAGGTTTCGCTGGGAGTCACGTCGGTCGTCTCCATAATGCCAATGACGTCGACGGCAGACAGGCCAGCGCTTTCAAGATCCACAGAGCACAGAACATCGTGCGCAACACGCACCGAATAGTGCTCGTGCTCCAGTTCTCCGGGCTCCTCGGCATGGTAGGCGGAGTAGTCGATTCCCTCCCAGAGGTCCCGGAATCGGCCCGGTCGTGACATCAGGTCGCGGATCTTGCGGGCCTGAGTGAACTGATGGGAAAAGCTGGAATGGCCACTGTCGTGCAGCAGGCACCCGAGCCTGATCGTCTTGGCCAGATAGTCGATGGCATCCAGCTGGCTCAGGCTGAGGTCTGTCTGTTCGCTCAATTTACGTTCGCGCAGATAGGCATCGATCATGGCTCGAAACATCCGGGTCCCCACGTGCATCACGCCGATGCTGTGCAGGAACCGTGAATGCGTGGCGCCGGGAAAAACCAGGCTGAGGATGTCGTTCTGACAGATGTTCCTGAGCCGTTGAAACAAGGGGTGGTCGATGACCTGGATTTCGTGCCGGTAAAGCGGGATTCCGCCGTGCACCGGGTCCATGATCAATTTGTCATAGGCTCCGAGCAAATCGTTGACGGCACGTCTCATCGTTACATTTCTCCCAAAATAGTCATTGCGGTCTTGTTATATCACAGGGTCATGCCAGAATAGGTGTAATCAAGCCTTTTTTCTTTACCGCTGGTAGTTTAGGGCAATTAATATGGCCTCGCGCACCGAGCGCATTCTGATTATTGATCCCGACGAGCGGGCACGCACAGATCTGTCCCGTTATCTGGAAACGCGGGGGTTCTATGTTACTGGTGCCGCAAGCATAACGGCGGCCCGCGGGTTATTCGAGGACAACACTCCCGATGTGATCTTTGCGGACATCCCTCCGGAGGCTATTCGCGAGCTTTCGCAACGGCTGGACGAGACCGAGAACTTCACCCCGATTGTTGCCTGCACCAACAGCCAGTCCAGTGTCGACGTGGTGCGCGCCATGCGAGCCGGTGCTGCGGACGTCCTGCTCAAGCCCTGTAATGACGATCGTAATGCTCTGGACGACGTCATTGGCAGGCTGTTTGACCGGGTCCGGGTGAATCGCCTCAATCAGCTATACCGGCAGGAGCTTGAGGAGGCGAACCGGGATCTCCGGAACGGCATCGCGGAGTTAAGAGCCGACCAGAACGCCGGTCGAAAGGTCCAGCTGAAAATGCTGCCCGAGCGCCAACTCACGCTTTGCGGCCTTGGAGTGGATTATCTTATCAAGCCGTCGCTGTACCTCAGCGGCGATTTTCTGGATTACTTTCGGCTCAGTGAAGATAAAGTGCTGGTGTACATTGCCGATGTCTCGGGCCATGGTGCCAGCTCTGCGTTTGTGACGGTTCTGCTCCGGAATCTCACCAACCGGCTGCAACGTAATCTGCGCCGCGGCTCCAGCGATGACATTCTGCACCCGGAGAAGTTTCTTGAGCGCATCAATCTGGAATTGCTGGATACCGGTCTGGGCAAACACGTCACCGTATTCGTTGGCATTATTTCGCTAAGTGAACGTACTCTTAATTATGCGGTAGGGGCTCATTTCCCGATGCCCATTCTTTCCTTTGACGATGGGGAGACCCGGTTTCTGGAAGGTAGCGGGCTACCCGTGGGCCTGTTCGAGTCGCCGGAATGGGAGTTATACCAGGTCAAACTGGATCGGCCTTTCCGGCTATTGCTGTTTTCCGACGGTTTGCTCGAAGTGATCCCCGCCAAATCTCTGGATGAAAAGGAGAACAGACTACTTGAACTCGTGTCGGGAGGTAGTCACACTATCGCATCGCTGAGCGCCGCTCTGGGGCTGGACAAGATCTCGGAGTTGCCGGACGATATCGCGATAGTATCGGTAACTGATACCGTAAACGGGTCAGATAACACGTCGTCGACTTAGTGGCAGTGTGAAAAATGGCTGGTTACAAAATCCTGCAGGCTGAACAGCAGGGAATTTACGTCCTTAAGTTTATTGGGGAAATCCGGCTGAACCTGTGTTCGACGCTGGACAATCTTGTTGAGTCCATAACCCGGGATCCGGTGTTCAAAACCGTGGTTATCGACCTCACTGAAACCGAAATCATCGACAGCACCACGCTGGGGCTGCTGGCCAAGATTGCGCTGGCGGCACAGAAACAGAGTCACTTTCTGCCAACATTGATTTCCACCAACCCCGATATCACCCGCATTATTACGTCCATGGGCTTCGACAAGATTTTTATCATTGTGCGAGAGCCTGCTTCCCGTATTGAAGAGCTTGAAGAAATCCCAGTCCTCAAGGCCAGTGAGCAGCAGGTTCGTGACAAAGTGCTCGACGCTCACAAGGTACTGATGGGGATGAACAGCCGGAACCGGGAAGAATTCAAGAATCTGGTGCGCGCCCTGGAATGCGAGGAAACCGGCTAGAACGCCTTTCTCCGACAGGGTCGCACTGACAGTAATTGAACGGAATGTTTATGTCTGATAATCCGACGCCCGCTAGTCACGGGTCGAATACCTACGATGTAGCAGTGCTTGGCGGGGGCAGCTTTGGCACCGCGATGGCCAAGGTGCTGGGCGAAAATGGCCATACCGTGCATTTCTGGATGCGCGATGAAGCCCAGGCTGAGGAGATTCGAGCCACCCGGATCAACCGGCGCTATATGCCAGAGGTTGAACTGGAGGGCGACATACAACCCACCACCAATCTGGCAGAGGCCGTTCGCAAGGCTGACGTTGTACTGGTTGCGATTCCCTCCAAGGCGTTCCGTGCGGTGATCCGTGATCACAGCGAGGAGTTCCGGGAGGGGCAGATCGTCGTCAGCCTGACCAAAGGCATTGAAGAGCAAGGCTTCAAGCTGATGAGTGAAATTCTGCTTGAGGAGCTTCCCCGGTGTCGCTCGGGCGTGCTGAGCGGCCCCAATCTGGCCGGTGAGATCGTCAATCGCGAACTGACGGCAACGGTTATTGCCGCCAAAGATCCGGATGTCCGGTATACGATACAGTCGCTGCTGGGCTGTGAATACTTCAGGGTTTACGCCAATGTTGATGTGTATGGCGTTGAATTGGCAGGGGCTTTAAAAAATATCTACGCCATTGTGGCTGGCCTGGCCTCGGCCATGAATATGGGCGAGAACGCCCGCGCCATGCTGATCACCCGTGGCCTCGCCGAGATGAGCCGTTTCGCAGTCAGCCTGGGTGCAAACCCGATGACATTCATGGGGTTGGCGGGGGTGGGAGACCTGATTGCCACCTGCACCTCCAGTAAAAGCCGCAATTTCCGCATCGGCTACGCGATTGGCACCGGCCAAAAGCTGGACGAGGCCGTGCGGGAACTCGGGCAGGTGGCAGAGGGCATCTACACTCTCAAGCTGGTGCGCGAAAAATCCGAGGCGATCGGCATCTATATGCCACTGGTGCGGGGGCTTTATGAAATCGTGTACAAGGAAGCTTCCATCAACGCGGTGATCAATAGCCTGATGATGGCGGTTCAGAACTCCGACGTGGAGTTTATTCTGCCGCGCACCATAACCCAGTAACAAGCCCGGGCAGTTACCCGGAAGGAGACAGCTGTGCATCTGATCGTTATGCGCCACGGGGAGGCCGGATGGCATTCCCGGGATCAGGAGCGCGAGCTGACCGAAGCCGGGCGAACGTCGGTTGCGGCGGTTGCCGCTCAAATTGCAGCCTCCCCCTGGCGGCCGGCAAGGATCTGGGCAAGTCCCTATGTGCGGGCCAGACAAACAGCCGCCATTGTGGCGGAAGTGCTGAATTGCCCGATTGAAGAAAAAAGCTTTATCACCCCCGATGACGATCCTGGCCGCTGTCTCGACGAGCTTCTGGAGAATCCGCCGTCACCTTTGATGCTGGTGTCGCATATGCCGCTGGTTGGCAGTCTCTCGACACTGTTCGTGGATGGCCATCGCCAGGGCATCCCCTTCATGACGTCTCAGGCTGTTTTACTCGATATGCCCGTCGTCGGGCCAGGCTGCGCAGACTTGAAAGCCCAGTTTTTGCCCTGATCTAACCAGACAACCACTTACTTCCGGATACTGGACGCCTCTATGTACAGTTTTCCCATCGATTATGTTGAACCCGTGTTCCGGCCACCCAGTGAGGCCAAATCGCTGATCCTGCCTGTAACCAACGGCTGTTCCTGGAATCAGTGTACCTTTTGTGAAATGTATACCCAGCCTCAGAAAAAATTCCGGGCGCGTAAGCCGGAAGATATCCGGGCCGATATCGAAAAAGCCCGGGCGGCATTCGGAGAGGTGCGCCGGGTCTTTCTCGCAGATGGCGACGCCATGGTGTTACCCACCCGGCGTCTGTTGGAGATTATCGAGGATCTGAAACAGGACTTCCCGGGGCTTGAGCGGGTTTCAAGCTACTGCCTGCCAAGAAATCTGGCCAAGAAATCCGTTGAGGAATTGGCACAGCTGAAGGAAGCCGGCCTGAAAATCCTCTATGTGGGCATGGAGTCCGGCGACGATGAGGTTTTGCGGCGAGTTAACAAGGGCGAAACCTGGGAATCCACCCGATCAGCGCTGGTCAAGATCCGCGAGGCGGGCCTGGTCAGTTCGGTGATGGTACTGAATGGCCTGGGCGGTGAAGCCCTGTCCCGTCAGCACGCGATCAACACGGCTACGCTGTGTAACGAAACCCAGCCCGATTACCTGTCGACTCTGGTGGTAAGCTTTCCGCAGGGAGAGGAACGGTTTCGTGAAGGTTTCGGGGCCGATTTCGTGCCGCTGAGCCAGCAAGCCCTGTTTGAGGAGATTCGCCTGTTTCTGGAACACCTGAAACTGGACAACACCATTTTCCGAAGCGATCACGCCTCCAACTACCTCGTACTGAAAGGTACGCTGGGCCGGGATAAAGACCGCCTGCTTCAGCAGGTGAATATGGCCATTACCCAGCCCGGCGCCGTGCCCTTGCGGGAAGAATGGATGCGCGGGCTTTGAATCCGGGGAGGTGTACATGAACCAGACACTCGAGAGCATCGAACAGTCCCTGGGCGACGCTCGGAAGACCCGGGAACGGCCGCCTCTGGACCAGTGGCACCCTGAGCTTTCGGGCGATATGGACCTGGTTATCACTCGCGATGGCCAGTGGGTATTCCAGGGGAAACCCATGGCCCGAAAGGCGACTGCAAAGCTGTTCTCAACCATTCTGCGACGGGAAGACGATAACGAATACTATCTCGTTACGCCCGTGGAAAAATGGCGTATCCAGGTAGAGGATACGCCGTTGCTGGCCCATGGCCTGGCGGTGAAAGGAGAGGGTGCCGAACAGGTCCTGACGCTGACCACCAACATGGGTGAAACCATTGAGATTGGCGAACAGCACCCGTTGAGGGTTGATGTCTACCCTGATACTGGCGAGCCCCGGCCCGTTATTCGCGTGCGTCACGGCGTTGAAGCACGCCTGGTAACCTCAGCATTTTACGACCTTGCCGATCAGACCGAGGAGCGGAAAGACGCCGGTAAAACCCTTTACGGCGTCTTTAGCCGCGGAATATTCTGGAAAATCGGGGAGGGCGGTTGAAAACCTCCCCGACACCCCAATGAATAAGGTAGAAAACGCAGTCAGTCACTTGTTAAACTGCGCGTTCTCTCTTGTTATCGAGCCTGGCTCTCTAACGAGGCCCGGTGGTCGTTAGTCCCTCTGTGCAGTCTGGCTGTTCACGATCACTTTCGATTGCCTACATCCTAAATACACAGTCATTGCGACACGCAAGGAGATCACATGGCCCAACCTCGTGTTGTCACCATCCACTACACGCTCACTAACGACCAGGGAGAGCAACTCGATTCCTCTCGCGTAGAAGGCCGTGAGCCACTGGCGTATCTGGAAGGTGCACAGAACATTATCGGCGGACTGGAAAGTGCGCTGACCGAGAAGAACGCTGGCGATCAGGTGAAAGTTTCCGTTGAACCTGCCGAAGGCTACGGCGAAGTTAACGAAGAACTGATTCAGCCAGTTCCTCGCTCCGCTTTTGAAGGCGTGGATTCCATCGAGCCGGGTATGCAGTTCCAGGCGCAGACTCCGGGCGGCCCCCAGGTTGTTCGCGTGGTTGAAGTGGGCGACGAGACCGTCACCATCGACGCAAACCACCCGCTGGCAGGGGAAACTCTGCACTTCGACGTAGAAGTGGTAGAAGCCCGCGACGCAACCGACGAAGAGCAAGAGCACGGCCACGTGCACTAAATCTTCGCGGTAGGCGGAAGAAAAACGGCCCTTTTCAGGGCCGTTTTTTTATGAGGGCAGCCGTTTCAGAATGGTTCCCTGGTCGCCAACGGCAAAGGCCTCGCCGGCACTGCCCACACAGACCGCTCTCAGGCCAGCCGATATCGGTGTGGCTTCGGCGTGCCACTGGCCGTTATGAAGAATGGCGGCACAGCCGTGGGTACCCACGGCGACAACCCTTTCTCCCGAACCGTCAATCGCCATCAAATCGTCCCGAAGCCGGGTAGGGGCACATTGCCATCGAGCGCCGTCGAAGTGCGTTGCGGTGCCAGACAAGCCTACCACCCAGATATCCGTCAGGTTTGCCCCCCACACGCCATAAAGAAACTGTTCGCTGTCGGCATTGAAAGATTTCCAATCTTTACCGTTGTAGCGAAGAATCAGGCCGAAATCGCCAACCACGAGCATATGTTGCTCATCATACGCCCAGATATCGTAAAGCGCCGATTGGGTGCCGCTGGTTACCCTCTGCCAGCGCAGTCCGTCGAAATGGAGAATCAGTCCCTCGTCACCAACCGCATAGATGCAATCCGGCCCGGCGCCCCACAGCCCGAGAATCGTCAAATCCAGGTGAAGGTCGTAGTGTAATTGCCAGTTTGTACCGTCGAACCGGTAAATTTTTCCTTGCTGGCCACCGGCGAAAAGGCCTGCGCCAGGGCATCCCCAGAGACAGTGCACGGCCAGACCCTCGGGTATCGTGGGTAGGGCTTGCCATTCTCCGTTCTCTGTCTTCAGCACGGTGCCGGCTTCACCGCCGGCCCAGGTGGTGCCCTGATCATCTTGCCAGACACACCAGAGCTGGTGTCGGGTGGGCGATTTCACCGTCTGCCACTGGCTTTGGCCCGGGTCGCGGCTGTTGCGGTCATCCGCAAGAGCCTTGATGAATCCCGGAGCTGCAGTCATCACAGTGCCAAAATCACCAACGATCAACGCTTCACCCGAAGGCATGGTGACAATGTCCATCAGGTCGTGCTGGCTGTCGCAGGCAAGGTGAGTGATCGCGTTGTCTTTCCGGTAAAACAGCTGCCCTCTGTCGGCGACCATCAGAATGCCGTTCTTATAATGCTTCAGGGCGCGCAACCGGGGCATATCGACGTCCTGGTGCAATAAATGGAACTCTCCGTTCGCATAATGAACCAGTTCGCCCCGGAACCCGCCTTTGTCGACGAAGTAGCGGCCGCCTGCCAGTATTAACTCATCCTCGCCCAGCGGAAGCACGGCCTGGAAACCGCAGTTAAACGGACAACCAAGGGAATGCCACAGTCCGTCTCGGCTTCGCTTCAGAACGCGGCCATCCAACCCGGCCGCATAGACGATGCCATTGCCGGCGCAGGCTACGGCGCGCAAATTGTCGGCCACGCCAGAGTGTTCGTTTGCCCAGGTATCGCCATCCAAATGCAGTATCCGGCCTTCATCGCCTACGGCCCAGGCGCGGCCGTCAGGCTGCCCGTCGATGGCGAACAGCGGCGTGTTTTCGGCACAGGCCTGGTAGCGCTCCTGCTCATGATCGACCACTGCACCCTGTATCAGGGTCCATTGCCTGCCATTGTAATGCAGCAGAGTGCCCATCCAGCCCACCGCGAACAAATCCTGGCTGTCACGCCCCCAAAGCCCGTGAATGGGTGTGGTGACCGGCACCGGCATTGTTTCCCAGCCCTTGCTGGCCGCCTCCGGGCCAGTGCAAAGATGAACAATCCGGCCGTTGTCTCCGGCCACAAAAACCTCGCCATTGCCGCACCAGCCTGTCCAGAACACGTCACCATCGCCGCCAGACACATCGGGCACCTGATACCAGTTCGCGACGCTGGGCCCGGACGGGTCGAGGTGTCCGGCCAGGCGTCCGAAAAAAGAACGACGGCTTAAATCGGGGGTTGCAGTCATGCTCTGGCTCCAGCCAAGAAAGGAGTTTTATATAAGAAGAACGCGGTCGCGGTTAATCCTGGCCCCTGAGGCGCTTCTGTTCAGCCCGCAGGAGCTCACTCAGAGCTTCCCCGTCTACGCCGCTTTGTAACGACTCTGGTAACATCCCGGAGTCGGCAAGAATTTCCTCAACACTGGCCTGAGCGAGGGCTTGCAACTCCTCCTTGCCTTCCTCAAGCTGCGCGGCGCGGGTGTACTCCAGGCACGCTTCCGCCGCGCGTGTGAACGCCTGAGCCTCGCGGCTTTCCGGGGCGTCCAGTGCCACCGGATGGCCGGAATCAGACGCGATGGCAAGGCTGGGTGAAAATGGCACTTTGGCAAGAGAGGGAAGGTTGAGTTCAGCCAATACCTTTTCCAGGGGGGCATTCGGGAACAGATGAAACTCGGTCTGGCAGTTCGGGCAGGTAACGCCCGCCATGTTTTCCACCACACCAATCAGTGGCAACTGCCGCTCCTCGCAAAACCGGTAAGCTTTGAGGCTGTCCATCAGGGCGATGTCCTGAGGCGTGGTGGTCAGCACTCCGGCGGTGGGATGGCCCTGCAACAGATCCGCAAGGGTAATGAGCTCATTTCCCGTACCTGGCGGCATATCGACGAACAGGAAATCCAGAGGCCCCCAATCGAAGCTGCCGATCAGATGATGAACGAAGTCATGTTTGTAGGCATCTCGCCAGACAATGGGGGTGTCGTCGCTTTGCATCAGAAACGCCAGCGACGCGACTTTTACCGGAACCGGTAAACGGCTTGCAAAGCATTCCGGCGTTTCCAGACCAGAGGGCGTTAGCCTGACCTTTTGCCCCACAAGGTGAAAGAACCGGCTCTGGTTGGGCCCATGGATATCGGCGTCTGCCACGCCAACGCGAAAGCCTTTCTGGCTCATGGCAATGGCCAGATTGGCCGTCACGGTACTCTTTCCCACACCGCCTTTATTCGCCATCACCAGAACAATCTGGCCAATATCGGCGAGCCGCCTCTCCAGAAGCGACTTTTCATGGTAGGACTTATCCAACTGGCATTCGGGCTCGATGGGGCAAAACTGGCAGGCATGGCCCCGGCCACAGTCCTCTGGCTTTAACGCCAGTGGATCCCGCTCGCCCGGAGTAAACTGAGATACGGCCATCAGGTCTTCTCCGTTGTTGTTATTCGGTGTCGCTGTTGTCCAGCATGATCCAGTTATGGGTGACCTTCTTGTTGCCGTCACGCTCATTATGATGACCCTCCCAGACCGCGAACACCACCGGGATCATGTCCTGGGAGAGGTCAATCTGATGATCGCCATCGTGGTCAATCAGCCGGGACATCACCACGTGCCATTCGCTGTCCTGGGGGATTTCCTCGGGGAAGTATTCGCTGGCACCACTCACGGCCTGATCCGGTAGTCGGGTTGTGCTTCCGAAGCCTCCGGCAGCCAGATTTTCAATCTGCTCCTGGTCTGAGCGCCAGTACCAGATATTCACCGGGTTGTCTGGCCCCGACCCCATCATATAGCTGGTCTCCGGGCCTTCCAGGGCGTACTGCACGGCTACACCATCACGGAATTGATCGACCGCTGTGGTTCTGTCTTCGCTGCTGTCTTTCCAGCGCAAACGTATGTAAAAACGGTCTTTTGACTTGGCCACCTGGAAATACAGGTGCTTTACCTCGGTATCCATTGGGTCGTAACGTAACATTACCGACGGATGCATTGGCGGCGCCGGGCTCAGGCCCGTGCGGTAAACCGGGAGGCGGTCCCAGATCAGATCATCGGGGTCGTCCTGGGTACGCAGGTAAATGTTATCCGGAATCCGGGACACTTTAATGGTGTCTCCGGGGTTTACCTGGGTGACGTTGGGATTGCTCTCTGAGTGGTCGGCCGATGCCGTGCCTGTGACTGCCATCATCAGACCCAGAACGAGCGGGGTGGTGGTAGGGAAGAATCGATTCATGGCTTATCCCTCATTGAACGTTAATCCCAGAGCCCCTGGGTAATGGTGGTCGTTGGTATCAGCCGATCCCCAGAGGTTTCTGATACCGAAATCGCTTGTTCCAACTGCTGTTGTTGGACCCGACACCAGTCAGGCAGATGATGAACCAGCCAGCCAAGCACGACATCCAGTTCAGCGTCGCCCGCCTGATAGCGTTCTTGAATGGCCTGGCTCAGCGGCACCAGATAGCGCGCCAGAAAGTCTCTTTGCGCGCGTTGGTAGGGTGTCGGGTCCAGTTGTTTGTCAAACGCCCGCTCCTCCCGGTGGCACAGCAGAGTGCAGAATTCGAGCATGGTGACCAGATGATCGGGCTCTTCGACATGACCTTCGTCGGCTTCTGCCGCTTTCAGGCCAAAATGCTTGTAGAAGGCTTGAATGTTCAGCAAAAACGCTCCGGTCGTCGCGCCTGCCACCAGTTGTTTATAAGCGCTTGCCACCAGAGGCACCCGGGGCTTACCCCGGCGTCCTGACAAAAAGGTATTGGTGTACCCGATTTGCAGGCTGGTGAGGCGCTGGTCTGCCTTCGGCAGCTCGGGGCAGGGCGTTTGCATACCGAGCTGGTGCAATGTGTCGGCAATAGCATCAAGGGCGCGGCCGTCTGCGAGCACCTGCCGGGTTTCCGGC
The DNA here is from genome assembly GCF_049943275.1 of Marinobacter sp. VGCF2001. NCBI lineage: Bacteria > Pseudomonadati > Pseudomonadota > Gammaproteobacteria > Pseudomonadales > Marinobacteraceae > Marinobacter > Marinobacter sp. VGCF2001. The sequence goes on along the minus strand of NZ_JBNFVX010000001.1, from coordinate 132,396 downwards.
AGGGGGTAATCCAGTAGCGCGGCCACCATCCGGAACAAAGCGCCTCTGGCTCTGGCGGCTTCTGTTGGCTCTGTCATGAACATAGTGCGTCCTCTGTTCAGCTAAGCTTGAACATTTCAGCGTGGTTATAGCCAATCAGAGTGTCCATCAGCTCGCTGCCCTTGCCATCGGCTTTGGCCTGCCGTTCGGTCTTAATGGTGTCCAGTGCAGCGGCTACGCCATCTCCGAACAAACTCTCGAGGTATTCCAGAGGTATGCGGGATTCCTCGAGCATCTCACCGTTCGGCCCGTATTTTGGCGGTGACATGGGTGGCACGTAGAACACATTGGGCTCGGTGCCCCATTCCGGATGCAGCGGCAAGGCGACCTTGTACTTCTCAACCAGCATATGGATCGGGCCTTCGGTATCGTCCCGGTAGCCAATCCACCGGATACGCCCAACGCACTGCTGGGCGCAGGCAGTCGGCAATCCCTTCTCGATACGCGGATAACAGAAAATGCACTTCTCGGATTTGGAAATCTGCTCGTTGAAGTACACCTTCTTATACGGGCAGGCGTTCACGCAGTAACGATAGCCCCTGCAACGCTCCTGATCGATCAGAACAATGCCGTCTTCCTGGCGCTTGTAAATGGCATTGCGACTGCACGCGGCCAGGCATCCCGGGTTTGCGCAGTGGTTGCACAACCGCGGCAGGTAAAAGTAGTAACTGTTCGGGTAATCGCCTTCACCCTGATCTTCATCCCAGTTGGCACCCCAGGTCGGTTTTACGTTTGGCCGCAGCCAGGGGTCGGTGCCGTTCATCAAGGCTTCTTCGTAGTTGTACTCCCACGGAATACCGTAGTCTTCCTGGCTGGGTTGGCGCCCCATGCGCAGCCCGCCGCTCTCATCGAAGCCGCCGCCCATTTGCTGGTAGTCACGGGGGTAGCCTTTCCCGGGCTGTGTCTCTACGTTATTCCAGTACATGAATTCGCGGCCGTTGCGGTTGGTCCACATCAGCTTGCACGCGGTGGTACAGGTCTGGCATCCGATACACTTGTTCAGATCCAGGACCATGCTCAATTGACGTTTGACAGTCATGACGCTCTCCTCTTAGATGGTCCTCGGATCTGCAATTTCGTCTGGCTTGGCCAGGGCGATGTCGTAGCTACTTTCATGGATGACCTGGTTAGCGTTCCATTTGGCGTAGATGAACTTCAGGTGTCCCCAGCCGCCCACCAGTTCCAGCGGTTGAAGCAGGGTCACATGGGTATTGTTCATGGGCTTGCGATGGATGTACTGGTGAGGTTCCCAGCCATGCTCCATCATGATCGAGTCCGCAGGAATGCTGGGGTACATTTTGGCCTGGGCGAAGAATTCGCCATTGCCATTGAACAGTTTTACCCGGTCACCATCCTTGATGCCCCGCTGCTCTGCGAGCTTGGGATTAATGTAGATATTCGGTTCGCCGCGCTGGAGCCGGAGCATATATTTGTTGCTGCGCCAGTTGGAGTGGATGCCCCAGCGGGTGTGCGGCGAATAGAAGTGCAGGGGATAGTTGGATGCCTCCGGGCCCGCGTATAGCCGGGCAGTCGGCACCGTAGACTTGAGTTTCACGAAGCGCGGGTGATCGACATAGAAAGTGATGCGCCCGGTCAGTGTCTCATACGGTTTCTTGCCGTCTGTCTGGGCGGTGAACGGGTTATAGGGCTGGTCTTTCTGTAGCGGTTGATTGGTGCCCGCGTGTTCGTTCAGGACAATAAAGCCCCGTTCTGCGGCTTCTTCCAGGCTTACGCCACCGAATTCCGGTGAATTCTCGACGATGTACCGCGTGGCATCCAGCGCAGTCATCAGCTGGCCGTTATTGGTGTAGTCATCGTGGATGGTGTGAAGATCCCGGGTGACATCGCCGTCCTGGATGGGGCCAATGCCACGGGCGATGGCCCGTTCCTGAATCTTTTTGGTCAGCAGCGCCATGATGTCCCAGTCCGGTTTGGACTCACCCACCGGCGGTACCGATTCGGTGAATACGTTGCAGAACCGGTGGTAACCCTGGGTGCGCAGATCCCAGGCTTCGTAATGGCTGGCGGCCGGTAACACGTAGTCTGCCCATTCGGCGGTGGAGTCCATACGCACGTTCACGTTGACGTAGAGCTCACTGGCCTGGCGCAGATGCTCTTCCCGGTACTTTTCAGCCATCTTGTTGCGGCGGAAGGTGTTATCGGCCACGGCTATCATGCCTTTGATTTCGCCGTAGTAGGGCATCCAGCCCTCGTCGATGGACTCCTGGATCATCTCTTCCATTTCATCGATATCGAATCCGACCCGTTCTTTGAGCTTTTTATTGTCAAAGTGGTTCCGGATGCCTTCCATCATGCCGCCGCGCAGCACTTCACCAAGGCCGCCCGCCTCGTAACGGGCAGATTTTTTGCCGTCAAAGGTGGACAGTTCAGTCCACTTCGGGTGATTCCAGACAACCCAGGAGGTGTCCAGGCCGCCAGTACGGCCACCGTGCCCGGTCAGGGCGAGGGTGAGGGCGTAGGCCCAGGCGGTATACAGGCAGTTGGAGTAACTGGAGGTGATGTAGCCCAGCATAATGATGGCTTTGCGGGCATTGGCAATGTGGCGTGCTTCCTGGCGAACTACATCCGGGTGGAGGCCGGTTTGCTCCCGGGTTTTCTCCGGGGTGTACTTGGCCGCTTCTTGTTTGACCTGCTCAAAGACGGTGGTTACCTCAATGCCATTGACCTCGAACTCGCCCTCAAGCGCCGGGTCGATGCTGCCCAGTTTAAGGTCTTTTTCCTCACTCCCCATGGAACCTTTGGCCTTCACAGCTTGTTTGCTGTTGAGGTCCCAGTGATAGAAAACCTCATCCGAGCCACCGTCTGTCAGGTCACTTTCCCGTAACAGCTTGCCGTTGTCTTTGCGAACCAGCATCGGCAGATCGGTCTGTTCTTTCATGAACTCAGGCCGGTAAAGCTGTTCTTCGATAATGACATTAACAAAGGACATACCCAGAAATGGATCCGAGCCTTGCTTGATCGGCATCCATAGGTCGGTGTGGATGGAACTGGGGTTGTAATCGGGCGCCGTGCTGGTGATGCGCGCACCGTTGTACTTTGCTTCCCAGACGTAGTGGGCGTCTGGAATCCGGGTCGCGTTCGGGTTGATCATGCCCAGCAGAATGTAGTCGGCATCGAACCAGGCATCCGAGGTGAAGCTTTCGAGCGGATTGCCGTAGGCCAGGTGAGCGCCGGTAATCAGGTCGCCAACGGTAGTGAAGCCGTCCAGTTGGATACCGCCCACCAACGATGCGAAGCGGCTGGGGCCAGACTGGCGAACCATAGTCTGGTTACCAGACCCCTGGTGAGTCTTGAGCTTGCCGGGACCATATTTTTCGAAGATATCGATAATTTTGTCGGCGATTTCTTCGGTGGCCTGATCCCACGAAATCCGTTGCCATTTGCCCTCACCACGTTCACCCGCCCGCTTCAGCGGAAAGCGAAGGCGGTCGGCCTCGTACATGGCGGTGGAGTGGATGGCGCCTTTCTGGCAGCCGCGGGGATTGGCATCGGGCACATTCGGGTTCACCTGGGGGTATTTTGCGATCTGTTCTTCACGAATAACCAGGCCGTCTTTTACATAGACGTTCCACCCGCAATTGCCCATGCAGTTGATGCAGTGGGCCGCGTGGCCGATGTGATCCCAGTCCCATTCGTTCCGGTACAAATCTTCCCAACTCCGGTAGGGATATTCGGTGCTCAGCGAGTCGCCTATTGGCTCCAGTCTGTTAAGTGCCCAGCCGTTACCACTTACAACGGCCCCGGTTGCTGTTGCTCCCAGACCCTTGAGAAAATCCCGGCGCTTGAGTTTCCAAAGCTTCATATCCCACCTCCCCTCGGCCGATACTGTCGTCAGCAATCATGGTGTGCGCAGACGAATTTAATTATTTATAGCATCTTTTTTTCGCGGGGGGAGGGGTTTTTTAGATCAATTGCGGATAAAGAAACTGCTTCTTGATTTATGACAAATTTGATTAAAGCGTAACCGAATTAGTTAAAAAAAAACGGCCCAAGCGGGCCGTTTTTAGAACGAAACGTTTTACATATTGGGGTAGTTAGGGCCGCCGCCACCTTCGGGTGTAACCCAGGTGATGTTTTGCGCGGGATCCTTGATGTCACAGGTCTTGCAGTGCACGCAGTTCTGGGCGTTGATCTGGAACTTCTTGCCGCTGCCGTCGTCTTTTTCCACCACTTCGTAAACTCCGGCAGGGCAGTAGCGTTGTGCCGGTTCGTTGTACTTGGGCAGGTTTTCATTCAGCGGAATGTCCGGATCTGTCAGCTTGAGGTGTACCGGCTGATCTTCCTCATGGTTGGTGTTGGAAATAAACACCGAGGACAGGCGGTCGAACGTCAGCTTGTTGTCCGGTTTCGGATAATCGATCTTCTTGCACTCAGACGCCGGCTTCAGTGTTGCGTGGTCAGGCGTTGTGTCGTGGAAAGTGATCGGCAGGCTGCCGCGCAGAATGTTCTGCTCGAAGAAGGCGATGGCACCACCGACGATATTGCCGAACTTGTGCATGGCCGGGCCGAAGTTACGCTCAGCGTAAAGCTCCTTGTACAGCCAGCTGTCTTCGAAACGCTGCTGGAAACTGGTGATTTCCTCACCGGACTTGCCTTCTTTCAGGGCTTCAAACACGGCTTCAGCACCCAGCAGGCCGGATTTCATGGCCGTGTGGGAACCTTTGATCTTGGAGCTGTTCAGGGTGCCGGCATCACAGCCAAGCAGCAAGCCGCCCGGGAAGCTCATTTTCGGCAGGGCGTTGTAGCCGCCTTTGGCAATCGCACGTGCGCCATAGGCTACGCGCTTGCCACCGTCCAGATACTTTCTCACTTCCGGGTGGTGCTTGAGGCGCTGGAACTCCTCAAACGGGCTCAGATGCGGATTGCTGTATGACAGATCGGTGATCAGGCCCACGTAAACCTGGCCGTTTTCCAGGTGGTACAGGAAAGAGCCCCCGGTAGAGCCGGATTCACTCAGCGGCCAGCCGGTAGTGTGTACAACCAGGCCGGGTTCGTGCTTGGCCGGGTCGATGTCCCACAGTTCTTTAATACCGATGCCGTAGTGCTGCGGGTCTTTGCCTTCGTCCAGCTTGAAGTCACTGATCAGGCGCTTGCCCAGGTGACCGCGGCAGCCTTCGGTAAACAGGGTGTACTTGGCACGCAATTCCATACCCGGCATATAGCCGTCTTTTTCGGAACCGTCGCGGGCCACGCCCATGTCTCCGGTGATGATGCCTTTAACCTGGCCGTCTTCAATAATGGTTTCCGATGCTGCGAAGCCCGGGTATACCTCGACACCCAGTTGCTCGGCCTGCTCGGCCAGCCAGCGGCACAAGTTGCCAAGGCTGATGATGTAGTTGCCATGGTTGTGCATATTCTTGGGCACAAAGGCATTGGGGATTTTTGAGGCCTTTTCCTGATTCTTGAGCAGGAAAATGTCATCGCGGGTAACCGGCGTGTTCAGAGGCGCGCCTTTCTCTTTCCAGTCCGGGAAGAGTTCATTCAGGGCTGTGGGCTCGAATACGGTGCCGGCGAGGATATGCGCGCCGATCTCAGAACCTTTTTCAACCACACAAACGGTCAGTTCTTCGCCGGCTTCCTGCGCCAGTTGCATGACGCGGCAGGCTGCCGACAGGCCCGCAGGGCCGCCGCCGACGATCAGAACATCAAATTCCATCGATTCGCGTTCCACGTTGGTCTCCTCAAACAGCATTTAATGGATAGTGTTTGCCCGCAGGCCTCATCAGGGGCGCCATCATACCGGTAAAAATGCGTATAGACGACTGCCCGCAGCCGCTTGGAGCGGCTCTTTATTACGAAAGGATAACGCATTTCCGGTTTCAAACAAACGTTTGTTTGAAATTCGCACCAACCTTTGGCATTGTACGTATACACCGAAATATAGTGTGTTTTGAGTCGATTTTTAGTATCGTCTCATTGTCAGGTCGGGTCAACCCGGTCCTTTGACTGTGAAGACTCATTAAACCCATCGTAGAAGAACGAGGAATCTATGAAGGTTCTGGTCGCTGTAAAACGAGTTATCGACTACAACGTGAAGGTGCGCGTCAAGCCGGACAACACCGGCGTTGATCTCGCCAACGTCAAGATGGCAATGAACCCGTTCTGCGAAATCGCAGTTGAAGAAGCGGTTCGTCTGAAAGAGAAGGGCGTTGCCAGTGAAATCGTTGTTGTATCCATTGGCCCGAAGGCTTCTCAGGAGCAGATCCGTACCGCTCTGGCGCTGGGCGCTGACCGTGGTATCCACATCGAGACTGACGAAGAAGTTCAGTCCCTCGAGGCGGCCAAGCTGCTCAAGGCTGTTGTCGAAAAAGAAGAGCCCAAGCTGGTGATTCTGGGTAAACAGTCCATCGATTCCGACAACAACCAGACCGGCCAGATGCTGGCGGCTCTGACCGGCATGGGCCAGGGCACCTTCGCCTCTGAAGTTGCCGTTGACGGAGACAAGGTTAACGTAACCCGCGAAGTAGACGGCGGTCTGATGACGGTTGCTCTGAACCTGCCGGCGGTGGTTACCACAGACCTGCGTCTGAACGAGCCGCGCTACGCTTCTCTGCCCAACATCATGAAAGCCAAGAAGAAGCCGCTGGACTCCGTGTCTCCGGCTGACCTGGGCGTTGACGTTGCCGCGCGCCTGTCCACCCTGAAGGTCGAAGCCCCGGCTGCACGCCAGGCTGGTATCAAGGTGGCTGACGTTGCTGAGCTGGTGGATAAACTGAAGAACGAAGCGAAGGTGATCTAAATGAGCATCCTGGTAATTGCTGAACACGACAACAGCAGCCTGAAACAGGCTACTCTGAACGTTGTAGCGGCTGCCAAGGCCATCGGTGGTGACATCGACGTGCTGGTTGCCGGTGAGAACGTAGGCGCTGTCGCTGAAGCCGCTGCCAAGGCAGAAGGCGTTAACAAGGTACTGGTTGCTGATAACGCTGCCTACGGTCACTTCCTGGCCGAGAACCTGTCGGAGCTGGTTGCAGAAGTAGGTAAGGGCTACAGCCACATCCTGACCTCTGCCGGCACCACCGGTAAAGACTTCATGCCGCGCGTTGCTGCGCTGCTGGATGTTGCTCAGGTTTCTGACATCGTTCGCGTTGAATCCGAAGACACTTTCGTGCGCCCGATCTACGCCGGTAACGCCATTGCCACCGTAAAGGCGAGCGACAGTGTCAAGGTTGTGACCGTTCGCCCGACCGCGTTTGATCCGGTGGCCGCTGAAGGTGGTTCTGCTTCTGTAGAGCAGCTGGATACCGTGAAAGACGCTGGCCTCTCCGCTTTTGTGAGCGAAGAGAAAGCCGAGTCTGATCGTCCGGACCTGGCCTCTGCCGGTATCGTTATTTCCGGCGGCCGTGGAATGCAGAACGGCGAAAACTTCAAAATGCTGGAGCAGGTTGCTGACCATCTCGGCGCTGCCGTCGGTGCATCCCGTGCAGCAGTTGACGCTGGTTTTGTACCTAACGATATGCAGGTTGGCCAAACCGGTAAAATCGTTGCGCCACAGCTGTACGTTGCGGTTGGTATCTCCGGTGCGATCCAGCATCTGGCTGGTATGTCTGACTCCAAAGTGATCGTTGCGATCAACAAGGACGAAGAAGCACCAATCTTCCAGGTAGCCGATTATGGCCTGGTTGCAGATCTGTTCGAAGCTGTTCCGCAGCTTGAAGAGGAATTGAAGAAAGCTTGATAACTTTCTGAAATTTCGATGAAAGAAGGCGCCTCAGGGCGCCTTCTTTGTTTTCGATACAATGCGTTTTTCGGCTTTTTCGATCACCAGTGTATCGGCGAGAATGTGTAGTGCCCGGTTGGTCGTTCTGACCACCTTGTAAATCTGCTCGCTCTTACGTTGATGCGACTGCTGCACCTTGCGTGCACCATCTTTGAAGTTATCGTCTTTCGAAAACAGATCGATAAGGCCAAAGGTGGTATTGGCGATTGCCTTGTGCACCTTCTCGACCGCGCTGGCCCCGCCGGAAACGGTTTCTTCCAGTAGCCGCGCGCGGTTGCGCACCTCCATTACATCCATACGACGTTCCTGGATGGCGCTGACGGCTCGAATCCGGTGGGAGTTGAGAATTCTCAGGCGGCGACGGTTGGTGTGGTAAAGCGCGAAAGTGGTCGCCAGCAGAATGCCGGAACCGACAAGGCTCAACATCGTAACGATGGGTAAAATCATGGCCACCCCTTAGCGGTACTCAACGTGCATCTCAACCTCAATGTCCCGCTCCTCCAGTTCCTGCTCCAGCTCACGCACGACCTCCTGATAGACCATTTTTCGAGCCATTACTGGCAGGCGGTCTGCCAGAATGCGGCCGGCGCGTGATTCCCGTTTAGCCACGGCAATCGGGTCCCGAATCCGCAACGTAAGCACCAGCTCAGGATCGTGATCGGTATCAGGTATATCCTCGCTTTCGAGCATCTCGGCAATCATGTTTCGCTGCTCACGCACTTGCCAGAACAGCAGCGCGCCCGAGATGAGCAGAATCAGGCTGATAATGGCGAAAAAGACAGTCAAGGGAATCTCCTTTTTCAGTCGCTTGAAAGAGTGTGCCCCAGTCCACACCACAAGCGATTGGCCGACCAGACGCCCGGGATCGCGCGCACGGGGAAGTAGCACCACAGAATAAACCTGTTACCATCCATTCATACATTTGTTTGAACAAGGATTAATAATGACAAACACCACCGCAGCGAACTATGACCTGGTCGTGTTCGGCGCCACCAGTTTTGTTGGCCAGATTCTTACCCGCTACCTTGTCGAGAACTACGGCACCGACAAAGAAGTCAAGTGGGCCATTGCCGGCCGCTCAGAAAGCAAACTGGAAAAACTGAGAGCGGATCTGGGGAGTGCAGCGGGGGCATTGCCTGTGATCCTGGCCGACGCCGGCGATGAATCCGCGCTGCGCGATCTCTGCAAGCAGACCCGGGTGGTTATCTCCACCGTTGGCCCGTATGCGCTGTTTGGTGAAACACTGGTGAAGGTGTGCGCAGAAACCGGCACCGACTACTGCGACCTGACCGGCGAAGTTCAGTGGATTCGCCGCATGATTGAGCGTTATGAAGATCAGGCGCAAAAATCCGGCGCAAGAATTGTGCATTGTTGCGGGTTTGATTCGATTCCGTCTGACATGGGCGTGTGGTTTTTGCAGCAAGAGGCCGAAAAGGCGTTTGGCAAGCCTTGCCAGGACGTACGTATGCGAGTCAAAGTGGCCAAAGGCGGTTTGTCTGGCGGAACGGTCGCATCCATGATCAACATTGCCAAGGAGGCGGGCGCAGACCCGAAACTGCGTAAAGAACTAGCCAACCCGTTTTCCATCTGCCCGCCGTCACACCGTTCGGAAACGCGGCAGCCAAACCTGAAGTCCGCCGAGTTTGATGAAAACTTCAATGCCTGGCTGGCACCGTTCGTGATGGGCGCTATCAATACCCGTGTCGTACACCGCTCAAACGCGCTTCAGGGCGCGCGGTACGGGAAAGAGTTCACCTATGACGAAGCAATTATGACCGGCAAGGGCACCAAAGGCCGGTTAGCGGCTTACGGAATGGTGGGAGCCCTGGGGGCATTCTTTACCGCCTCGGCCATTAAACCGACCCGCTGGATTGTTGAAAAACTGGTCCCCAAACCGGGTGAAGGCCCGACCCCTGAAGAGCAGGAAAACGGCTTTTACGATATCCGGTTCGTTGGTAAGACCCCGGATGGCAAGACCATGATCACCAAAGTCACCGGCGACCGGGACCCGGGTTACGGCTCAACATCAAAAATGCTGGGCGAAGCCGGGCTTTGCCTCGCGTTTGATGTGGACGAGAGCGTAAAGGGCGGCTTCTGGACCCCGAGCTCGGCCCTCGATGGGAAATTGCTGGAGCGCCTGCAGGCCAATGCAGGGCTGACGTTTGAGGTGGTTGAAAGCCGCTGATCAGGACAGGCGTATAATGCGGTCGGAAGCCAGCAAGGCTTCCGGCCCATGCCCCAGCGAAATCACCGTACGGCCCTTGAGCCAGCGGCTGATAGCCGGAGATATGCTCTCCCGTGTTGCCTCGTCCACACCCGTGAACGGCTCATCCAGAACAATCACCGGTGCAGTGCTTAACAGAACCCGTGCGAGCACCAGACGGCGGGCTTCGCCGCCGGATAAGCGATTTCCGGCACTTCCAAGCCAAACGTTCAGACCCTCGGTTTCTTGCGAAAAGCGTTCGCCCAGGCCGACCAATTCCAGCACCCGCCACAAATCGCCATCGTCTGCGGCAGGATCTGCCAGTAACAGGTTGGCTCGCACGGTATCCTCAAACACCACGGTACTCTGCGTCAGATACGCGCAGGGCAGGGAATGCAGGTGACCGGCACAGGGCGGCAGGAGACCGGCCAGAGTATCGGCCAGGGTTGACTTGCCGCTGCCGGAGCGACCTACAACACCCACCGTATCGCCCCGGTTCAGCTCCAGAGTAAAGTTGCCAAGCAAAGGCGGGCATTCTGGATAGCCGATGGTTAGGTTGCTCGCCATGATTGCCCGGTCGCCCGTTAAGGTGGGCAATCGGTCAGGCAGCTCGGGACGTTCCGGTTGGGTCTGAGCGCTGGAATTCAATCGCCGGGCTGCCGAGCGCGTTGCCCCCAGCTTTCCAAAGGCGTCTGGAAGTACCGCGTAGACCTCGGCAAGCCCGAGCAATGCGATGGGCAGCAGCACCAGCACCGGCCCGCTCAGCGCTCCCTGTTCGAACATGATACAGCCAAGCCACAAAGCAACCACGGCCGCCATGTTGATGAGAAGATGCGATACAGCCTGGTGCCAGCCCGCCCGGCTATCTACCCGCGCCTGATCGCGGGAGATTTCGACACTGCGGCGCATCAATCGTGCTGTATGTTTACCTGTCCTTCCCGCGGCAGTGAGTTCGGCAAATCCCTCCAGATGCTCAATCAGCTCGCCCCGCAAACTTTCCTGGCGGTCACTCAATTCTCCGGAAGCCGCCCGGGTGCGCAAATACACCAGCCAGGTGGACGTAAGCAAGGCGGCGGTCAGAATGGCCAGCAGCGCCAGCGCCACAACGCCGTTAAACAGCAGCCATGCCGCTCCAACGATGATCAGGGTGACCACGGCGGCGAGGCCGGCCGGGGCAATGAGCCGAAGGTACAGAGTATCCAGGGCATCCACATCGGCGGTGAGGCGCGAAAGCCACTGAGCGCCTGACTGGTGGTTGCGAGCACTGCGGGAACGCCGGGCCAGTTGATTGAACAACTCAACGCGTATGTCGGTCAAAAGTTTGAGTACGGTATTGTGGTTGTACACCCGCTCCAGATACCGAAACACGGTGCGGGAGACGGCAAAGAAGCGGATGCCGCCGCCCGGTACATACAAGTTGATATAGGCCTGTACACCGGCAGCCAGTAACAGGCCGACAAGGGCTGTCTCAGTCAGAAACCAGCCAGAAAGCGCCAGTAAGCCAATCCCGGAGAGCAGGGTGCCCAGCAGCAAGCCGGCGCCTGCCATGAGTCGGCCCTTTCGGCGAAATATCAGCGTAAGCCAGGGAGAAAGTTCAGGCATCACGAACCTCGCCTTCGTTGACGATAAGTACTCGGTCGGCCAGCGTCAGCAACGCCTGATGGTGTGTCGAAAACACAAGATTTTTGCCGGATTCACAGAGCTTGCGCAGGGCGTCAACAATAAAAACTTCACTGGTGGCATCCAGACCTGCGGTCGGCTCATCCAACAAAATGAGCTGATAGTCAGCCAGAAAAATACGCGCCAGGCTGAGGCGCCGGGCCTGCCCGCCAGAAAGACCTTGCCCGTCTTCGGCCATGGCACTGTAAATACCCTCCGGGCGGCTATCAATCAGCTCTCCCAGGCCCACTTGCCTCAAAGCGAAATCAATCGCAATGTCGGAGGCGTCCGGGCTTGTCAGGCGGAGGTTCTCGGCCCAAGTGCCCTGAATCCAGAAGCCTCGCTGCCCCAGCCAGCCAAAGGGGTGCTCTCCGGGTGCTGCTCCGAATACCGACACCGCACCGACACCAGGCTGGATGAAGCCGGCCATCAGATGCAGCAGTGTCGACTTTCCGCCTCCGGACGGGCCCGTCAGCGCCACGACTTCGCCCCGGCTTATGGTGAGGTCCAGATGATGAAGAATAATCGGGCCATCGCCGTATCGCACCGACACATTGTCAATCTGAATACGGTCTGCCGACGAGCGGGGTGATTCACCGGTTTCTGTGGTGCTTGCAATCGCACCTGATCTGACCGGTTGCTCCAGCCTCGCGAGGATTTCCGTACCCGCACCAAGGGCGGCGGCCCGGTCATGATAATGTTGGGAGAGGGTGCGCAACGGCTGGAAGAATTCCGGCGCCAGCAACAGAATCAGCAGACCACTGAAGAGGGTGAGTTCATCGCTTGGCCCGAATTCGATATAACCGAGCAAACCAAAACCGATGTAGATGGCCAGCACTGCAATGGCCACCGATGCAAAGAATTCCAGCACCGCCGACGACAAAAATGCCACCTTGAGCGTTTTCATGGTGATCATACGGTATTGGTCAGAGCGCGACTGCAAGGTTTGACTGGCTTCCTGCGTACGACCGAACAATTGAAGCGTGGTCAGCCCCCGGATTTTATCCAGAAACTGGCCGGACAAGCGGCTGACTGTTTCAAAATGCTGCTGATTGAGCTTCTCGGCCCCCATACCCACCAGAGCCATGAACAGCGGGATGAGTGGCGCCGAGAGCGCCAGAAACATGCCCGCCAGCCAGTCCAGCCAGAATACCAGAACCAGAATGCACACAGGGATGATCACAGACAGCGTCATCTGCGGGAGAAACCGGGCAAAGTAGCCGTGCAGGGCTTCAACGTGGTCCAGCCATTCCCGGGCCAGAGACGCGGCGGAGGTGTCGCTGAGATTGACCGGCCCCGTTGCTTTCCAGTGCTGATGTAATTGCCAGCGTGCCTCGCGGCGCACCTGCTCACTGCAGCGGGCGGCGAAGCGGGTCTGCAGCCCCTGGCCAATGGCCCGAATCACCAGAACTCCAAGCAGGGCCACAAACCAGGGAGTGAGGCCGGAAACCGGCACCTTCTCAATTACTCCCTGATGGATGACGCCGGCCAGCAACACCATCTGAACGATGGTTGCCAGCCCGGCCAGCGTGCCGGCAATGACGGTGGCGGTTACCCAGCGCCGGCTATTACGGGCCAGCGAGGAAAGCCAGTTACTGACCGTTGACCGGGCGGCATCTGCCACTTAGTGGTACCCCTCTCCTGCGCGAACCTTGCCGCGAAAGACCCAATAGGTCCAGGCGGTGTAGACCAGCACAATGGGAATGACGAACAGCAGGCCCAGCAGCAGGAACAACTGCGATTCGTAGGCTGAGGCGGCTTCCCAAAGGGTATAGTTGGGGGGAACCACATAAGGCCACTTGCTCACTACAAGACCGAGATAGGTTGTAATGAACAGGCCCATGGTGGCAATAAACGGCATAGCTTCAAAGCGGTTGCGCACCGACCGCCAGATCTGGAATGCGCAAAGCAGCGTCAGCGCCGGCAAAATCCAGATCACACTCAGGTTGGAGAACCAGCGTTCGCGCACCATATCGTCCACAAACGGTGTCCATACACTGATGATTCCGAACACCACCAGTACCGCGAAAAGCAGGGGAGCGGTTACCCGGTAGGCCCACTCCTGAAGATGCCCTTCGGTTTTCAGGATCAGCCAGGTCGAGCCCAACAATGCATAGCCCGCGAGCATTCCGAGGCCAGTCAACACGGTAAACGGAGTCAGCCAATCCAGCGCGCCGCCCACGTAAACGCCATCGACGGTGTTAAAGCCCTGGATGTAGGCGCCGACTACTGCGCCCTGGGAGAAGGCAGCGATGGTAGAGCCGCCGGCAAACGACCAGTTCCAGAGATATCTGGAGGTGCGGGCCTTGAAGCGGAACTCGAACGCGACACCACGAAAGATCAGCCCTGCCAGCAGCAGAAATACGCCAATATAGAGTGCGGGCAAAACGATGGTGTAAACCATCGGAAAGGCGGCCAGCAAACCGGCGCCGCCCAGCACCAGCCAGGTTTCGTTGCCATCCCAGACTGGCGCAACGGAATTCATCATTGTGTCCCGGTCGGTTTCCGAAGGCGCAAACGGGAAGAGAATGCCCACCCCGAGATCAAAACCGTCCATCAGCACATACATGATGACGCCAAAACCGATAATGAAGGCCCAGATGAGGGCCAGATCAAACAGTTCCATGGTCAGTGGCCCCCTTTTATAGCCGGATTGGTCTGCTGCGCATCCTGATTTTCGGATTCGATTTCAAACGGTACATGAGCCGCAGAAAGCGGGCGTGCCGGGCGGTCGGAAACGTGCTCTTCATCATCGGCATCTTCAAGACCCACGAACAGGACGCGCATCAGGTAATACACGCCCGCGCTGAAAACCAGGGAGTACACAACGATATAGCCGATGAGGGTAAACAACGCCATACCGCCGGTCAGCGATGGTGTTACCGCTTCGGCCTGGGTCATCATTCCATAGACCAGCCAGGGTGCCCGGCCAGTTTCGGTGACAAACCAACCGGTAAGCACCGCGATGAAAGGCGCAACGCTCATAAACCGCAACCCCTGAAGGTACCAGCGGGCTTTGTAAAGCCGGCCACCGGCCCGCAATACCAGGCCTGCCACAGCAAACAGGATCATCAACAGGCCGAGACCCACCATTATGCGGAAAGACCAGAACACCAGCGCAACCGGAGGTTGTTCTTCCACCGCAACTTCATTCAGGCCCGGCACCTCGCCATTCACATCGTGGGTGAGGATCAGGCTGGCGAGATTCGGAATACCAATTTCGAACAAATTGGTCTGGTTTTCCTGGTCCGGAATTGCAAACAACAGCAAAGGCACGTTACCGGAGGTTTCCCAGTTTCCTTCCATGGCCGCGACTTTGGCGGGCTGATGCTCCAGAGTGTTCAAACCGTGGAAATCACCCACAACAGCCTGGGCCGGAGCAATGATCAGCAACAACCACAAGCACATGGACAGCGCTTTACGGTTGGCTTCCACTTCACGGCCACGCAGCAGGTACCAGGCACTGACGCCCGCCACTACAAAACCACCGGTCAGAAAGGAGGCCAACACCATATGCAGGAACCGATACGGGAAGGAGGGATTGAAAATAGCCTCGCTCCAGGACACCACGTGGAAGACACCGTCACGGAACTCGACGCCCGCCGGGGTTTGCATCCAGCTATTGGCAGAGAGAATCCAGAATGAAGAGATAAAGGTGCCGGTGGCGACCATTATCGCTGCGAAAAGGTGAACACCCGCAGGCACTTTGTTTCGGCCAAACAACAAAACCCCCAGAAAGGCAGCTTCCAGGAAAAATGCCGTAATCACTTCATAACTGAGCATGGGCCCCAGAAAGTTGGCAGACGCCTGCGCAAAGTTGCTCCAGTTGGTGCCGAACTGAAACGACATCACAATGCCCGACACCACACCCATGCCGAAGACCACAGCAAACACTTTGGTCCAGAAAGACGAGAGCTTGGTCCATACCGGATTACGGGTTTTGAAGGCCAGGCCTTCGAGCACCGCGATGTAGGAGGCGAGCCCGATGGTAAACACCGGGAAAATGGCGTGAAATGACACCACGAACGCGAACTGTATTCGCGATAGGATGAGGGGATCGAGTTCCATAGGAACCTCCGGTAACTCGCACAAATCATAACAAACGGGGCCAGCGCACCCGTTCAGCCGCTGCCTTAGTTGATTTTGTTATGTTGTTATTGCCGGCAGATATTTACAATGCTACGCAAATCGTAGCAGATTTGGATAGGGCAGTTTGTCGCACCCCTTGATTTAAAACAATTATGGTGAGCCGCATGAGCTTTTACGAGGACCGCATCCTCCCGCATATTATCGACAAGGCCTGCTCCACGGGGCAGGTAATGAAATTACGCAGCCAGCTTGTGCCACAGGCCACAGGGCGCGTTCTGGAAGTTGGCATGGGTTCCGGCATCAACCTGCAGTTTTACAATCCGCGCGAAGTTGACAAGGTTTACGGCCTGGAGCCCTCCGAAGGGATGCGACGAAAAGCCCTGCCAAACCTCCAGAAAAGCCCGATCCACGTGGAGTGGCTGGATTTGCCGGGCGAACAGATCCCGCTGGATGACAATAGCGTGGACACCGTGCTGCTAACATTTACGCTGTGTACCATCCCGGACTGGCGCGAAGCCCTACGCCAGATGAAACGTGTACTGCGGCCCGGCGGAAACCTGCTCTTTCTGGAGCATGGCGAATCGCCACAACACGGCATTCGAAAGTGGCAACACCGCATCACCCCCGGTTGGCGGAAAATTGCGGGTGGCTGCCACCTGAACCGCCATATTGCCGATTTGATCCGGGAAGCCGGCTTTGAGATCCAGGAGCTGGACAACCTCTATATGCCCAATGCACCCAGAATTGCGGGCTACATCTACAAGGGCAGGGCAACAAACCCCGAGAGCCCATAAAGAAATAGTGGCCCCTTCGAAACGGAATTGCGTTACGCCACCGGCCCTTATACAATTCGTGCCCTCAGCAATTCCCCTCCTATGCCCGGATGGTGAAATTGGTAGACACAAGAGACTTAAAATCTCTCGGCCGCAAGGCCGTGCCGGTTCGATTCCGGCTCCGGGCACCATATTTATCAATAATTTATCGCAAGCATTTTGCCTCATCATCGCGATTGATCCCCATGTGTAGGCACAATGAACCCTCTGGCCCGGCAAAAAGCGCTCATTGAGATTGCCTCCCGTCATCCCTAGGTCATTCGAGAAGGCCGCGAGCTACGGGATTATTTGCCTTTTAGCACCGAAGCCGCTGACGTTCTGGCGGAATTTGAGCCCGAAAATACTCTCTACCGCGACAACTGTGGATGAAGCCCGCTGGTTGGAGGCACACGGAGCCGACGCTATAGTTGTGTCTGACGGCCAACAGTTGGGGACTTATGTAAATGCCTAAGACATTGCTGATGCTGCTTGGGATCATCTCGATCGGGGTTGGCGTTAAAAAAACCGCGCCTGTTTCCAGCCGCGGTTTTAGGCAGTGTCAGGTCGCTCAGGCGGTTTTGGCCATCCGCTTTCTTACACCGAATCCCAATAAGCCAAGCCCCAACAAGGCGAGAGTAGAGGGCTCTGGCACAGACACCGAGCGGGAGGTGATGATGCCTTTCAACTCAGCTTCATTGTCGAAACTTTCTTTGGTCCAGAACTCATTGGCCAGGGCGTTGTTGTAGAAAAAGCCGGAAATATCGACAAAGTAATTAACGCCACCGATCAGAAAAGAATCTGATGCGCCAGTGTTCAGGGCAAAGGCAACACGGTCGGCGCAGCCGTTGACGTTGACGCCAACCCCGTTTTGACCACCGTCAGCGCAGGGATTGCTGTTGTTGGTGGTTTCCAGATGCTCAAAATCGAAAACCGATGAGACGGTTTCTATGTTGCCATCAATCGACAAGGTTGTTTCAACGGTGAGTTCGGCCGTATTCAGAGCCGTCCCCGTGATCGGCCAGTTAAAGTGGGTGAACGTTCCCAGATTGAAGTTCACGTTTTCATTTACGTTGACGACAGGCGGTGCCGCGCCGTCAAAGCGATAGCCACTCTGTTGGTTTTGCTGATTGGCAGGGTTACCCCATCGGATTTCATTGGTGCCACCGCCGCTCACCGCGGGGGCTGTTGGATTGGTAGACGTCCAGCTACCGCTAACGTTGGTCAGCTGAATAACCGCAGCTTGGACAGATCCTGCGGTAAACAGGGCCACTGCGGCGCCGGCAAGCATAATTTTTTTGTTCATGTGTGACACTCCCTGTGGGCTTCGTCATTTGATTGCCTCGGCCCAAGGGATTCCCTGGGCTACCCGTGTTAAGTAGCAACAGGGATGCCCAGTACAAAAAAACGCCAGTTTTACAGTATCAAACAAGTCATTCGGCCGTGCCTGATCACGCCTTGGTTCGGGTAAGTGTAAAAAATACGGACAGCCGCGAAATCACCGGTCAGGGTTATCTTGTTGCGGCAGTGGCTCAATGCGATTGATGTCACCGGTCGGTGCGGCAGGTTCGTCTTTAATGACAACAAGAATGCCGCCAATGATGATGGCGAGGCCAACAAGAGCCTTCAACAAGTTTGAGAGGGACATACATCACCTTCTTTGCCTGTATTTACTTCTAGCCTGAGGGCGAAGGCTGAGATTACAACCATTGGCCAAAGGTCGGTTCGACACCGGCAGCGGTGTTGGGAATACTGGGGAGAGAGCAAAATCGAGCCTCGAATGGGAGTGTTGTATGACAGAAGCGACTGACGCACCGGTACGCGTTCACACTGAACATGGTATAGCCACGATAACCCTGAACCAGCCAGCGCAGCGGAACAGCCTGTCGATGGCCATGCTTGAGTCGCTCTCTGGCGTTTTGACTGATCTTGGCCGGGACGGGGGCACGCGTGTGGTGGTGCTTGCCGCAGCGGGAAAGGTGTTTTGCGCGGGGCATGATCTCAGGGAGATGCACGAGCAGATTGATAGTCACGACTTTCAGTTAAAGTTGTTTCAGCAATGCAGCAAAGTCATGCAGCAAATTGTGAACCTGCCGAAACCGGTGATTGCCCGGGTTAGCGGTGTAGCCACTGCCGCTGGTTGCCAGTTGGTGGCCAGCTGCGATCTGGCGGTTGCAGAGCGGGGCGCACGGTTCGCCACGCCGGGGGTCAATATTGGCTTGTTCTGTTCAACGCCGATGGTCGCTTTATCGCGCAACATCAGCCGCAAACATGCCTTGGAAATGCTGTTGACCGGTGAACTGATAAGCGCAGAGCGTGCGGAACAGATAGGCCTGATTAACCGGGCGGTGGCATCAGAAGCCCTGGATGAAACGGTTTATGGCATGGCGGCGACCATCGCAGGAAAATCCGGCCACACACTGAGAATTGGTAAGGAAGCCTTTTATCGGCAACTGGAGATGTCGCTTGACCAGGCCTACGACTACACCGCCCATGTGATGGCTGAAAATATGCAGGCTAACGACGCCCGGGAAGGGATTTCCGCGTTTCTGGATAAGCGCGCGCCAGACTGGCAGCACCGTTGATCAGGGTGAGCAGTCCGCGGCCTCGCCCCGGGTCAGGTGGTCACCAATCGCTATGTTCCGCCGGTTGAAATACCCCAGGTTCATTTCAACCGCGTGCCAGTATGCGGCTCCGGCGGGATAGCCGGGGCAGTCGTTACTGCGAGAGGACGCACAGGGGTGCATTTGGCGGATGCTCACGATCGTGCCTCGCTTATCCAGAAAAGCAATGTCCAGGGGAATCATGGTCTTGTACATCCAGAAGCCCTGTTCCGGTCGGCGTTCATAATCATAACTGAACAGCATACCGGCGTTCTCCGCGAGCGCCTGGCGCCCCATCAAGCCTTTCTGGCGGGTTTTGCTGTCACTGGCTGTTTCCAGTATCACAGGGTGGGCCTGGTCGTCAGTCACGAAGCAGGCTTCAATTTTGGGCAGAGGCTCGGGGCTTTTCGCGTCGGCCAGGCCACAGCCGGTCAGGGCAGTCGTTGTCGCGAATACAATCAGCCAGCGGATCATCATGAGCGCAGTCGATATCCGGTTTTGAAAATCCACCAGACCGCCGTCATGCACATGGTCAGAAACACCAGGGTCATCCCGACGCTGATCCCAACGTGAATGTCCGAGACGCCATAAAATGCCCAGCGGAACCCGCTGATCAGGTATACCACCGGGTTAAACAGGCTGATGGTTTGCCAGACTTCCGGCAGCATATCGATGGAGTAGAAAGTACCGCCGAGAAAGACCAGGGGGGTGACAATCATCATAGGAACAATTTGCAGCTTTTCGAAGCCGTCAGCCCAGATTCCAATAATGAAGCCAAACAGGCTGAAAGTCATCGCTGTTAAAATCAGGAACGATAGCATCCAGAACGGATGCAGAATCGAGTAATCAACGAACAGTTTCGCGGTGGCGAGAATGATCAGGCCAAGAATAACGGCTTTGGTGGTGGCGGCACCGACATACCCGAGCACAATCTCGACGTATGAGACGGGGGCCGACAGCACCTCGTAGATGGTGCCGGAAAACTTGGGCATATAAATGCCGAACGAGGCGTTCGAGATGCTCTGCATGAGCAGTGACAGCATCACCAGCCCGGGAATGATGTACGCGCCATAGCTGATGTTGTCGATGTCTCCCATACGCGAGCCGATGGCCGAGCCGAAGACCACAAAGTACAGGCACGTGGAAATAACCGGCGACAGCACACTCTGCATGACCGTGCGTTTCATGCGTGCCATCTCGAATTTATAAATCGCTTTTACACCGTAAAGATTCATGGATCTCTCCGTTTGCGCGGGTGGTTACTCGTGCACCAGGCCCACGAATATCTCTTCCAGGGAGCTTTCCCGGGTTTGCAGATCACGGTATTCAATATCGAGATCGCCCAAAGTGCGCAGAAGGCGGGCCACGCCCGCTTGTTGCTGCTGGGAGTCGAAGGTATAAATCAGTTCGTAGCCGTCGTCCGATAGCTCGATGGGCTCCAGCGTCAACTCTCCGGGTAGTTCATCGAGTTTCTGGTGGAGCTGCAGCCGGAGTTCTTTTTTGCCCAGCTTGGACATCAGCCGATCCTTGTCTTCCACCAGGATGATTTCGCCCTGGCGTATGACCCCGATCCGGTCGGCCATCTCCTCGGCTTCTTCGATGTAGTGGGTGGTCAGGATGATAGTGGTGCCATTTTCCCGAAGTTTGCGCACCATTTCCCACATATCACGCCGGAGCTCTACATCAACACCCGCTGTCGGTTCATCCAGAAACAGGATGCGCGGTTCGTGGGAGAGGGCTTTGGCGATCATCACCCGGCGCTTCATGCCTCCGGAGAGCGACATGATCCGGTTGTCACGCTTATCCCAGAGTGAGAGGTCTTTGAGTACCTTTTCGATATGGGCGGGTTTGGGCGACTTGCCGAATAGACCACGGCTGAACGACACTGCGTCCCAAACCGTCTCAAACGAATCTGTATTCAATTCCTGGGGGACCAGGCCAATCGCTTCCCGGGCTTTGCGGTACTGCTTCACAATGTCGTGCCCGGCCGCTTTCACCTCGCCCTGGCCCTTGTTGACGATGCCACAAATAATGGAAATGAGCGTGGTCTTTCCGGCACCGTTGGGGCCGAGCAACGCAAAAATCTCACCTGGATAGATATCGAGATTCACGTCTTTGAGGGCCTGGAAGCCGTCTTCGTAGACCTTGTTCAGGTGCTTTACGGAGATGTCCGGTTGCACGGGCGTGTCCTGTTCTGTTGATGGTCGACCAGAAAAGCCGGGCATTTTCTCATGCTGGCAATACTTTAGAAACCTTTGCTGCGTCGGGAATTACCCCCATAATGCCCGCTAAACGTCTGGCTGTGGGGCAGGGTATGGTACGAGCCATTGGGGTTCTGGGTTTAGTTGTTGGTGCAATTGTACTGTTGGCCCTGGGGCCCGGGTGGGAGGAAAGTGCCACTCCAGCCGGCGATCGGCCTGAGTGCAAACTGCTTTCGGAACCATGCCGCTGGGAAACCGGCAAAGGCACCTGGCGGGCCGAACTGACCACCCTGAAGGCGGGCGACCAGGGCATGGAGTACCGGTTGACGGTGCAGGCGCCTGCACCGCCTGAGCGGTTTCTGGCAGTACTCAGGGGGCAGTCGATGTATATGGGCGAATACCCGGTGCCTTTGTCTCAGAAAGCGCCAACACTCTACCAGGCAACGTTTACCGCGCCATTTTGCACAACCGGCGGAGACATGATCTGGCGCATAGACCTTCAGGATGGCCAGAAGGTAATGGAAAATGTGCCTCTGACACTGGTTTTCCGCGCTGAGAAATAGTTAAATCGCGTCAAATTGTCATGATTTCCAGGGAACAGTGATGGATTACGGGGAAAGTGTTCAGAAGGTGCTGGTGCGCAAAATCCGCAAGGCCGAGCAGGACCTTGTTCAGCTGAAGCTGGATTACTGCCGGTTCGTATTCGGCCTTACCCACCGGGCGACCGTGTTGGCGGATGGTCAGTCGTGGGTGGTGCGGGCGGTTGATGTTGAATCGATGGAGCACACTGATGACGGCGGCTTCACCAAGCCGGCAATCACCGGCGTACCGGCCAACGAATCCAGTGAAGAGACCGTTAACCTCGGTAACGACTGGACACTGGAAACCGCTAAATAAATGCGTTGCTGGTGATCGCCTCGTACAGGCTTGATTCCCGGGGCACAAACTGATGGCGTTGCCAGAATTCAGCACTTTCGAGCCCCGCCCGATAACACGCCAGTAACACCGCACTGTGGGTGAGCCCACCCAGAGCCTCCTGGGCCTCGGTTTGCCGGATGCCCGTCTTGCGGCTGATAATGCCGGCGACCATGGCCGCCAGCGCACGGGAATGCCGATTGGATTTCAGGCTCAGAGCGCAAGCTGCACCATACAGCCAGGCGGCGGCATAGAGGCGAACCGCCATCGGCGACTCACAAAGCAATAACCCCTGAACCCGACAATCCCGTTCCTGCAAGCCGATCAGGATATGCAACTGCGTAAACAACTCGGTTCTATCAGCCGTGCCCGGGCCTCCCGGCTCACCGGCCCGAGAGTGCGGCCGTGTGCGAGAGGCGGTGGGTGAAGGGGAGGCGGAGGCAGCTAAGGCGCCTGCAACCATAAAAGGCTCTTCGCGATAGAGCCGAACCACCCGGCCAGCCAACGCCGCCAATAATGCCAGCAACCCAAACTCTGTGAAGGCGATCAATCCACTGATCATCCTGAACTTCCTCTTGCAACGAAAAGACAAATTGAGCAATTCGGGTAGATTGTAACGGTGTGTAACCGGGAAGCGCAGTCCGCAAGGCGTAAAATAAGACCTGTGTGCGTTGCCACATTCAGGAAATGTGACAACGCACACAGGCGATCAACAGGTGGGCATGGTCTGCAGCGCGAGTTTGCGCCTGATGTGGCGCCCGAGGATATCGACTCCGATGTTTAGCAGGGCGGTAATCAGAATCAGGATCATCGCGCGATCAAACTGGATGTTCTGGATAGCACTGTCGACGTAGAAGCCCAGCGTGTAAATACCCAGAATACCGAGTATTGCAGTCTCGCGCATGATGATCTCCCAGCGGTAAAACAGGAACGCGAGAAACGAGCGATAGACCCTTGGTACCAGTTCCCAGCTGTATCGGGAAAAGCCGGTGGGCGCATCCGGGCGCAGATGCAGGCTGTTGGTCTGCCGCCCGATCAAGTGGCCAATAATCCCGCCATTGTGCAGTGCCAGAGCGACCACCGCAGGCAACATGGAAGGCCCCCAGAGTTGCAGGAGGATATAGGCGAGAATGTACTCGGGAGTAGACCGGGCTATAACAAGCAGTACATGGCCAGACGTACGCCGGACCGGGCCGCCGAAGTGCCTGGAAATCAGCGGAAAAGCCAGAAGGGACAGAAGCCCTGTCGCTACCAGGGCTATCTGGGTTAGCACCACCGTATTCCAGATGCCCGGCCCAGCCTCGGTGACCATGACGTCGGCCAGCCAAGCCCAGATTTCTGCCATGCCCTCACCATCTCGAATGGGCGACGGGATAATGTCCTGGGTGAAGAATCGTTCTACATTACCCCACACGATTGGCAGGCCTTCACCCAGGAAAAACGGCGCAGCCAGCACATAGATCGGCAGCAGTTTCGGCCGCAACCAGAGCGGCATGGTTGCAATCAGAACATAGAACAAAATCAGCATGGCGCCGGCGTCGGAATAGAGGCCCTGGGAAAACGAGGACTCCAGGTAGAACCCCAGGGTTGGCAGCCCCACGAAGCCAAGAATCGCGGAAGAGCGAAGGCCGCATTCAAGGCGGTAGGCCGTGTAGGTTCTCATCTGCACCCAACAATCCGGGATCTTTGCGTACAGAAAGGCCGCCAGAGAGGGGGTGCCCGGCGGCAGAATACGCGCCGGTTCCGGGTCCGCCTCTTCCAGAATTTCCGAATAAACCTTGGCGAAAATGCCGGCGTAGGGGATGGCGATGGCCAGCACGCCGGTGAGCGGATGAAACCCGAAAAATTGCAGGAAGATCAGAGCCCAGAACAGTTCATGGATAGCGCGGATAAAGGCGCAAAATAATCGCACCGGCAAGAAGCGATAAATCAGTGCCAGTAAAAAGCCAAATAGACTGCCGAGGGTAACGCCAACAAAGGCGAACGCCACGGTCCGCAAGAGCGCGGTCATCAAGCCTTCGGTGCTGAAAAAGTTTGGCGTAGCCACGCCCAGGAAGAAACGACCGAGATCCTGCCATGGATTGGCGGTGGTAATGGCGATGTCGGCAAACAACAGCCCGAGCAACGCCACGGCTACAAAGATCAGGCTGGCTCGTACGGTCGGATAGGCGAACATTCTCTGGATCGATGCCTGTCAGTAAAGTGCGGAAATGTCGGTTGCGGTCAGCTCACTGGAAGGTTGATCCAGGGCAATCTGGCCATTCTGAATGCCGATAATACGTGAGCAATGCGCGAGCGCCATATCGATATCATGCAGAGCAACAACGCTGGTGTTAAACCGGCTTGTGAGTAAGGTCATCACCTGCGTAGCCATGGGGCCATCGAGTGCGGAAATGGGTTCGTCAGCCAGCAGGGTAGGCGCGTGCCGGTAGAGAGCCCTGGCAATTGCAACCCGTTGCCGCTGGCCGCCAGACAGGGTGGCCGCGGGCGTCCAGAGTTTTTCGGGCATCCTCATCTCCGCTAACAAGGCACTGACAGCACTCTTGTCTCGCTGGAAAGGCCGCAACAGGGTTAGCGTGTTGTACCAGGCGGAATGCTGGTCAAGCTGCCCCATAAACACGTTATGAAACACCGGCAGCGCATTGACCAGCCCCAAGTCTTGAGGTACTAGCGACGCCTGGCCCAGCAGATTGTCATATAGCAGGCGAATGAGTGTGGATTTGCCGGCACCACTCTTGCCGACCAGGCCAATGTGGTCACCTTCATTAACGCGGAAGGAGAGCGGGCCAATAACCCGTTCTCCTCCGAAACTGGCGGTCAGGCCCTTGAAATCAAACCCTGACATTAATCCAGAATTCCGATGTTTTCCGCCGTTGCGCGAATGGGCTCGTAGTCGTCGTTCGTGGCAGGGATGAAGCCGGAACGTGGAAAACTCTCGAGCAGGGCCGGGTCTTCAAGGTTCAACAGGGCCTCAGCCACTTTCTGTTTGAAGCCATCACCGAACCGCTCGTTCACATCGCCGCGAATGGTCCACTGGTAATCCGGGTAGCCCGGGGTTTTCCAGACAACCTGGACGGCGTCGGGATCGACGTTGCCATTTTCCAGTTCTTTCTCCCAGACTTTAAAGTTCAGTGCGCCAACTTCGTAGGTTCCGGACTCAACCAGGCGCAATGTCCGGGTATGATTGCCGCTGAAACCCACGCGCGAGAAAAACGATTCCGGCGCTTCACCGAACACGTCACGAAGATAGAACTCCGGCATCAGCCGCCCGGAGGTAGAGCCTTTGGAGCCGAAGGTAAAGTTTTTGCCGCGAAAACCTTTTTCCAGATCTGCCAGATTATCGGCGGGCTGGATGCCGGTGCTGGTGTTGGCAATGAAGTAAGTCTCAAAGGACTGGTCTTCAACGCCCTGGGCAATAGCCTCGGAGCCAGGCACCAGGCGGCGTGCCTGAACGCCGGACAAGCCGCCGAACCAGGCGAGCTGCACCTGGTTGTTTCGGAAAGCAGACACAGCCGCAGCATAGGATTTTACCGGGATATAACGCACCTCGACATCCAGTTGCTGCTCCAGGTAATCAGCCACACCCCGGAAGCGCTCCACCAGTTTGGTTTCATCTTCATCTGGAATGGCGGTAAACACGAAAGTGTCCGCCTGCGCCGTGGTCGCTGCGGCCAGAGAAATAATACCGGTTGCCAGCCATTTCCTGAGATTACGGATTGTCATAACGAATCATTCCTTTGCGGGGGTGTGGTTTCTTATGAAATGTTGCCATGTGCCTGAAAACCGGTTAAGGATACCGTGATTTTGGTCAAGTCTGAACCGCTGTACGAGACCGGGCTTTACCCCGCGCCATGTCGCAGGCAGAATTTTGCCAAATCCGAAACAGTGAACCCCATGGAACTGACCATCGTTACGCCGGCCGGGCCGGACTCCAAGGCGGGCAACCGGGCCACAGCCAAGCGCTGGCAGCAGTTGCTCGAGTCTGCGGGCCATCAGGTTGAAGTGGTTACCGATTACCACAACGGGGAGCCGGACTGCCTGATCGCCCTGCACGCCTGGCGAAGCGCAGCGGCTGTTGCGCGGTATCGCGAATTGTGGCCAAAACGGCCGTTAATCGTGGTACTTACCGGCACGGATATCTACCGTTACCAGCACGAGGCCCCACAAACCACCCACTGTTCAATGGATGCCGCCGATCTGCTGATTGGCCTTCACGACAAGGTGGCGGCCGATATCCCCCCGCGTTATCACAAAAAACTGTTGTGCCTGCGGCAATCAGCACCCAGGCCCGCTGTAACGGGCGCGTCCCGCACAGAGCCTGGTGAGTTCCACATTTGCGTGATTGGGCACTTGCGCGATGAAAAGGATTCTTTGCGAGCGGCCTGGGCCTGCCGGCATCTGCCGGACGATTCCCGTATTGTTGTGTCATGCGCAGGCAAGGCCCATAGCCCGGAATGGCATGAAAAAGCACTGGATGAGAGCCGGAGCAATCCCCGGTTTCATTATCTGGGGCAGCTGGAGCGCGCCCAGCTGGACAACCTGATGGCGGTCAGCCACCTGATGGTGATCAGTTCGGTAATGGAAGGCGGGGCTAACGTGGTGTCTGAGGCGTGCCGCGCCGGGTTGCCTGTTCTTGCCTCTGACATTCCGGGTAACCGGGGGCTGCTTGGGGATGACTATCCCGGATACTTCCCGGCGAAAGATGATCATGCGTTGGCTGAACTGATGTGGCGCGCAGAAACGGATAACGAATTTTTGGCAGAATTGCGCGGAAGAGTTCTGGAACTGGCTCCCTCGTTCACGCCCGAAAAAGAGCGCGAGAGCTTATTGACTGCTCTTGCAAGATGCTATGGAGACGGGTAGGCCGATAAATAGCCTACCCGTGACAGCGAGCCGGTTTCAGGGTGTTATAACACCTTTTGGGCTTCAGCTGGCAGTTCGCTGAAGCCTTTTACACTCTTGAAGGCTTCAAGCTTCTGCTGATCTTCATCGCTGGGATGGGCAATTTGCTCGATGGTGGTAATGCCAGCGTCCTGCATCTTTTTGGCCGTGGCCGGCCCGATGCCCTTGATACGGGTCAGGTCGCTGTTATCTTTCGGCTTGGCTGCCTTTTTGGGCTTTGCGGCCTTGGTTTTGGTCGCGCCACTCTTCTTGGCCGCAGGCTTGGGCGCCGTCTTCTTCGCGGCGGCGGGCTTGCTGTCCTGAGTGTCCGCCTGGCGTTTTTCGGGCGCCTGGTCGCTACCTTTGCCTTCCATGCCAAGTCGCTCAAGCAGGGCGGACTGCAGCTCATGGAACTCATCCATGCGGCGCTCAAACTCGTCATTGAAACGCTTCATTTCCCGGTCGCGCAGCTTATCCATATCTTTCAGTAGCTTGCGCACCGGTTCCTGAACCTGGTTCTGCAAACTATCGAACTGCTTCAGGGCATCATTGATCAAACCCTCGATTTGTGCCGAGGTTTTCTCAAATTCTTTGTTTACTTTTTTGACGATTTTATCAACGCTTGGCTTGGCTTTCTTGGCCATAGACTGTCTCCTTACGAGAGTTGGCAAATGAAAAAAGTGGGTATCAGGCCATCTGTTGCGTGTTGGCAGGCGGGCTGGAGCCACGCCTGGATTTGAGGCTCTGCTTCTTGAGCAACACTTCACGTATGCGCCTCAGCTTGTCTGAAGTCGGTGAGCCGTCACGACTATTAAGCTCTACAAAATCAAGCGAGTAGAAGAAATTGCTGCAGTGCTTTCTCTTCTCGGTAACAAGTGCAGTCAAGCCACCGGCGCGAATCTCTTCAAAGGGCATATCCATGACCAACTCCAGCACCACGGTGTCGCCGGGCTCAAACAATTTATCCGTTTTCATCACGCAACCGAAGCTGTCGAGTTCGTAAAGCCTGGCTTCCACGGTTTCCCGGCGGAAAATCCCGTGTCGAACCCGGAATCGCGCAACCAGATCGGGTAATTCTTCGTTCATGAAACACTTGCTCTGAAAGTGAAGTCGGTCAGATCTTCTGAACAGTAATTAAACAATAGACGGGCAAAAAACTTTTGGCAATGCTGTCAGCCATCTACCCTGGCTCGTTCATGGAAATAATCAGGAATTGGCCCCGTCTGCCGGGGCCACAAGCATTGGTTAACGGGTTTTAAGCTCGTACATATCAACCCGGCGGTCTTTCAGGTTGGTCACAGAGCCTTCGTTTCTGACCAGTTTGAGCTTTTCCAGATCCATATCTGAAAACATGATCATTTCGGTATTGGGCGTGGTCTCGGCCATCACCGCATCGTGGGGGAAGGCGAAGTCGGACGGTGAGAATACCGAAGACTGTGCGTACTGAACATCCAGGTTCTCTACCTTCGGCAAATTCCCCACGCTGCCTGTGATCACTACGTAGCATTCGTTCTCAATAGCCCGGGCCTGGGCGCAATGACGAACCCGCAGGTAACCGTTCTTGGTGTCGGTCCAGAATGGAACGCAAATGATATCGACGTCCTGGGTGGCCGCAATCCGGCCCAGCTCCGGGAATTCGATGTCGTAACAGATCATTATCGCAACGCGGCCAGCGTCTGTATCGAACACCTGAAAACGATCACCGCCCTCTATGACCCAGTCTCGACGCTCGTGCGGGGTGATATGCACCTTGCGCTGCTCGTCCACCCGGCCATCCCGGTGACACAGGTAGGAAACGTTGTAAACGCGATCATCCTCAATCAATGGCATCGAGCCGGTTACGATGTTGATGTTATAGCTCACCGCCATCTCTGACATTTCATTCCGGAATTGTTCGGTGAATCCGGCCAGAAAGCGAATCGCGCGGGTCTGGTCCATCTGGTCGGTCAGCCCCATCAGCGGGGCGTTGAAAAACTCCGGAAACAGGGCAAAGTCGCTCTTGTAATCAGAGAGTGCGTCCACGAAGTATTCTACCTGTTCGAGTACTTCTTCTACGGAGGTAAATTCCCGCATTTGCCACTGAACCGCCCCCATGCGCACCTGGGTTTTCTTGACACTCAGGACCGGGGAAGGCGGCGTATAGAGGATGTTTCTCCATTCCAGAAGCGTGGCATAGCCCAGGGATTTCTGATCTTCCGGCAGGTATTTATGCATCAGCCGGGTAACCTGGAAATCGTTGGACAGCTGGAAGGTCAGAATCGGATCATAGATTTCTTTCCGGTCTACCCGCTGGATATATTCTTCCGGCGTGTATTGTTCGGCGTACTTGAAGTAGTTTGGAATGCGCCCGCCGGCAAGAATGGCCCGCAGATTCATGGAACGACAGAGCTCTTTTCTGGCTTCGTAAAGTCGCCGGCCCAGGCGGTAGCCACGGTATTCCGGGTCGATGAACACATCCAGCCCATAGAGTGAGTCGCCGTTGGGGTTATGCCAGATCTTCTCGTTGCGCAGGATGAGGTCGTCGTAGGCGTGAGGGTTGCTGAACCGCTCGTATTTCACGCTGACGGTCAGGGCCACTGCGACCAGCTGGCCGCTTTCCTCGATGCAGATCTGGCCATCTGGAAATTGTTCTACCAGCGCTTTGATCGTCTCCTTCGGCCACGCACCACCGATATCGTTATAAACCCGATCCATTAGCTCCTGAAGCTGGCTATAGTCATCCAGGTTCAGGTTGCGCAGATTAAGGTGCAGCTCTTCATGGGCCATTAACGCTCTCCATCGTTTAACTGTGACTGTCAGGTAGACTTGCCCGGGCATTCTAGCAGACGAGCGTTTGAACCACTCGACCCCCAAGCCGACAACGTTGTCTTATGCACTAAATAGGTATTAAAGCCTTTGCTGTTCTGGCCGATACGAACAGTAACTGCGCTTCAGCAGCCTGAGCGGTATCATCGTCGGGCGCTTACAGGAGGAATTCCCACGTGAAATTAACGTTCGGCCAAAAATTACTGCTCGCCGTTGGCGTTCTGGTTGTGGTCATCATGTCTGTCTTTACGTTCTCGGCAGATCAACGACTGCAGAAAACCACGAATACCTATGTCACTGCAATGCTCGATGATGCGGTGAAACAAAGTACGGCCAGCATTGCCGACTGGCTCAACACACGCCTGGACATGACCGAAGCGGTCGCAGCGTCGCTTGAAGATGTTCGAACCCAGGCGATGGCTCGCAATATTTTAAATGGTATGACCCGGGCCAGCGGCGCGAAAGACGTCTACGTTGGAACCAGTACCGGCCGGATGCTGATGCGCACCCAGGAAATCGAAGACTCCCTGCCTGCCGGCTTTGATCCCCGTCAGCGCCCCTGGTATCAACAGGCCATGAATGAGGGCAGGGCTTCCTTTACGGAAACTTACCAGGATGCCCAGAGTGGCGAGACGCTGTTGTCTGCAATAGCGCCGGTGTCTTCCGGCGCTTTCCGGGGCGTAGCGGGCATGGATATTACGCTGAATGCCATTCAGGAACTGCTCTCCACCATCACGCTCGGCGATGCCGGTTATGCGGTTCTGGTCACCCGGCAGGGAACGATTTTGTTCCACCCGGACGAATCGCTGGTGGGGCAGAATGTAAACGATCTTCTTGGGTTTGCTCCATCGCTTGACGGCACGCCCAGGCAGTTCGAGCGTCAGGATACCACCTGGAGTGCGGCATTTTTCCCGATTTCTGAAGCCCGTAGCGTCGACTGGTATATGGGGTCAGTGGTCAATTGGGACAAAATCCAGGAGCCTGTGGTTGCTGCCCGTGCAACCGGCATGACCATTGCCGTTGTGGGCCTGCTGATTGCACTGGTTATTCTGCATTTCGGCATTCGCACGCTTATGGCCCCGGTTCGCCGCCTGAATAAAGCCCTGTCGGATATTGCTTCGGGGGAGGCGGATCTGACGCAGCGCCTGGACGACACCACATCGGATGAGTTCGGCCAGTTGGCCTCCAGCTTCAACACGTTCGTTGCCAACATCCAGCAGGTGGTCCGGCAAGTAAAAGAGGGCAGTGACGAGCTTGAGGAGAACGTAAAATCTCTGCGCCAAACATCCAGCGACAGCAGAAACAGCGTCGAAGGCCAACAGCATGAAATCGACATGATCGCAACGGCCATTAATGAAATGTCGGCAGCGGCCGGAGAAATCGCCCAGAACGCACAGCAAACCGCCGAGGCTGCCGAGAATGCAGACCAGGAAAGCCGTGGGTCGCTTGAGACCGTCACCGCATCACGGGATGCGGTGCAAAAGCTGGCGGGCGAGATTAACGGGGCTGCCGAAGTAATTGATACGCTGGGTAAAGATGTATCTTCAATTACCACCGTACTTGAAGTTATTCAGGGTATTGCCGAGCAAACCAACTTGCTGGCCCTGAACGCGGCCATTGAGGCAGCGCGGGCGGGGGATGCAGGCCGCGGTTTTGCGGTGGTGGCCGACGAGGTGAGAAATCTTGCCCAGCGCACGCAGTCGTCTACCGAAGAAATCAACAATATGATTGAGCGACTGCAGAAGGGTGCCAATGATGCAGTCGAGGTGATGAAGGCGTCTACAGCAGTCTCCAATGTCAGTATGGAGAAAGCCCAGGATGCCATGGAGTCGCTGAATCGTATTGTCGACGCGATCACGGCAATCAGTCAGATGACATCCCAGATTGCCACCGCCTCAGAGGAACAGACGTCAGTGACGGAGGAGCTCAACTCGTCCATCACCCGGATTGCCGATCAGGGGCAGGAGGCGGCCAGGTCAGCCAGTGAGAACGATGTCTACAGCGGACATATCGAAACCATTGGCGGCACTCTGAGCGATCGGGTTACCCGCTTCAAGGTCTAGCATACCGTGCCACGGACGGCCTGTTATTGTGACTGTTCAAGTGTGTTTCGCAGCCGGATAAGGTTTTCCAGCGCCTTCCGCCCGATGTGCCGCGATTCCTCGCTCAAATAGGGATTGGCAAGCGTGAGAATGGTCCGCTGATCCAGCCCGAGTTCTGAAACCGCCTTACCGAACCAGGTGTCGAGATACACGGCGAAACTTCCATCTGCGATGGCCCGTTCCAGCCCCAGCCGCAATCTTTGTGCTGTTTCATGGTCCCCGCGTGCCACGAACAGGTAAGAGGGCATCGGATAAGCCAGAAGCAGGTCGGGCTCGATCACCAGATCTTCGGCATTGTTGTGCTCAATATCGAAAAGCACTTCGCTGACGCTGCGGGCAAAACACTCGAACCTTTGATTCCTAAGCATCCCGAAGAGAATTTCGTAGCGGGCGTGCGTGACCACGCCTATACCGTTTGCCTTCAGAATTTCAGTGTCCGGCCAGTGCGATCCCTGGCCGATCCGGATATTGCGCTGACGGAAGTCCTCAAGGGTCTCGACTCCGTCAAACAGGGCCAGGTGCTCTGGCAGCGTAAGACACACCCTGAACCCCAACAAACCACCGTCTAGCGGCACAGGAATGGCTTTCACGTAGGATTCCCGCTCCGCCGAAGTGGCCATATTGGCAATATCAAGCAGCTTTCTTCGGGGGTTGGCGAGCTCCCGCAAAGCGCGCCCCTGGCTGATGACTGCACTGCGGACAATCCGGAAATCGTCGAATTCGGGAGTTTTATGAAGGGCGAGCTCTACCAGGGCGCGAACGGCGGGATTGTCATAATTACGGTACCAGAGGATGTACTCCCGGGCAGAGGCCTGCTCCCCTTGTGATGCAGACACCGGTTGCAGCTGAAAAACGGCCAAAAACACCAGAGCCGGCCACAAATACTTTCGGATGGTCTTGTACGCGGTCAATCGCAAGCTCCCATGCTATCCGGTGCCGAGCGCGGCAGTGCGGTGAAAACTACCAAGATAGCTTAAATCATAATCTGCCGCCCAAAACATAACGATTTCAAAAAAAACGTAAAAGATGCTTGAACTGGCCCGATACGGCTGCAAATATCGCGCTTTCTTTATTTCAGGATGTGACGTTATGGCTCTTATTGATTCTTTGATTGGCACTGCCGGCCAATGGGTGAGTTCCAGTGACCCCAGGGCTACCCTGCTGCAGCCTCTGGAATGGCTGAAGAAAACCGGCAGCTATGCGGCGGTTAATCGTGTTATTGGCATGGCAATTCCGTTTGCCCCCCGCAATCATTTCAGTGTTGAAGAGCTCCGGCCCGGTTATGTCAAAGCCCGGGTGCGCCTGAAAGGCAACAAGAACCATTTTGGCAGTTTATACGCGGGAGCCTATTTTCTGGTGGCAGAAATCCCCGGCGGCGTGCTCACCCTGTTTGATCTGGGCCCCGCCTACACGCCGATTCTCAAGGAAATGACCCTGGAGTTTTTGCAGCCCGCCAATTCGGACGTTACCGTGGAGTTTTCTTTGTCGCCTGAAGCCGTGGCAGCCATTCTTGCGGACGCAGATGCCACGGGCCGGGCCAGGTTCAGTCTTGAGGGTATTCTGAAAGACGAAGAAGGCAATCACGTTGCCACATCAACAGCTCACTACCGGGTGCGCAAGAAAGGGTTCACGCCCCGGAGCTGAGAGATTTCAGCGCCTGCAGGAAAACCTCACCGTATTTCTCGAGTTTCGCAGCGCCGACACCGCTGACTTCTGCCAGCTCTTCCAGGTTGGCGGGGCGGCGCTCAAGCATATCGAACAGCGTTGTGTCGTGAAAAATCACATAGGGTGGCACGCCCTGTTTGTCTGCCAGCTCCTTTCGACAGGCCCGCAACGCATCCCAGCCCTCCTGGTCTGTGATCTGCTCCCGCACGTCTTGCCCGCTGCGCCGATTGCCTGACGCTCGGGTTCCGGAGGCTTTGGGGGCAACCGGGTCTTTCCGTAGCTCAATGGCTTGCTTACCCTTGAGCAGCGGCCGGCACTGCTCGGTTAATTGCAGGGCGCCATAACCCTCCGGGTCTGCCCGCAGATAGCCATTCGCCACCAGTTGCCGGAATACCGACTTCCACTCATTCGCGGACAGCTCCTGCCCGATGCCATAAGTGGTTATGGCCTGATGGCCCGATTGCAGAATGCGCTCGTTTTCCGACCCCCTCAGAACGTCAATGACGTAGTTGACGCCGAAACGCTGGCCGGTGCGATACACACACGATAGCGCTTTCTGAACAGCGACCGTGCCATCCCAGGTTTTTGGCGGGTTAAGGCAGGTGTCGCAGTTTCCGCATGGGCTTTCAAGCGCATCTCCGAAGTAGTTCAACAGCACCTGCCGCCGGCACTGGGTAACTTCACATAGCCCCAGCATGGCATCCAGCTTTTGACGCTCAATTCGTTTGAACTGATCGTTACCCTGGGAGGCCTCCAGCATTTGCCGGAGCTTGATAACATCCTGAAGCCCATACACCATCCAAGCCGTGGAAGGTTTGCCATCGCGGCCGGCGCGCCCGGTTTCCTGATAATAGGCTTCCAGGCTTTTGGGCAGATCCAGGTGGGCGACAAAACGCACATCCGGTTTGTCGATGCCCATACCGAAGGCAATGGTTGCGACCACAATGACGCCATCTTCACGCAGAAATCGTTCCTGATTGCGCGCGCGCTCCTCGGCATTCAAGCCGGCATGGTAGGGGAGTGCCGTGTAGCCTTTGCTGCTTAATAAGCGGGCTGTGGCATCGACTTTGTTTCGGGACAAACAATAGACAATGCCACAGTCATCTTCATGCTCGGCTTTAATAAAGTCCAGCAACTGCTTGTTTGCATTTGTTTTAGGAGTTATCCGGTATTGAATGTTCGGGCGATCAAAGCCGCTGATGAAATGGCGAGCCGTTGTCAGTGACAACCGTTCGGCAATTTCTTTGCGGGTGCGTTCGTCGGCTGTTGCCGTCAGCGCGATTCGCGGGATTCCGGGGAATTCCTCGGCCAACATACTCAGGCCCAGATAATCAGACCGGAAATCGTGCCCCCACTGGGACACGCAGTGGGCCTCGTCAATGGCAAAGAGCGACAAAGAGGCGTTATGCAGTAATTCGATGGTACGTGGCTGAATGAGTCGCTCAGGGGCACAGTAAAGCAGGTCAAGTTCGCCAGTCGAAAGCGCGTATTCGGTAGCCCGTGCCTGCTCGAAATCCATGGTGGAATTAAGGAAGGCGGCCCTCACGCCCAGCTCCCGAAGCGCAGCCACCTGGTCTTGCATCAGCGCAATCAGGGGTGAAATCACAATGGCTGTGCCCGGCCGAACAAGTGCGGGAACCTGATAGCACAGAGACTTACCCCCGCCTGTGGGCATCAGTACCAGGGCATCGCCGCCGCTTACCAGCTCATTAACGATGTCGCCCTGCAATGGCCGGAAGCTTTCGTAGCCGAACACTTCGTGCAACACCTGCTCCGGGTTGCGGTCTGCCGCGCTTGGCGGCTCGCTGGCGAGTTGATCGAAGTCCTGATTCATGTACATTCGGCGGTCGGCCCGTGGCAGAGTAATTAACGCGGGCGATTCTAACAGATCCTGCCTCGCCTTTGGTCAACTGGCCATTCGGGGTGGAGGCAAACAGGCAGTCGAAAGGGTACAATAGCGCCCTTTCCACTCACTGTGATCAACGCTGCGCATAACAACAGGTCTTGCATGCAGGAATTCGACGCAATCCGACCCTATTCGGATGAAGAAACCGCACCCACCATCCAGAGACTGGTTAACGATCGTGAGTTTCTGGATCTGGTTGGCCGCTTCAAATCGCCCAGGCTCGCAAAATGGGCCCCGGCTGCTCTCAGGATGTTTACACGACGGTGGCTGGCCAGCCGCTTTGGCCACTACACCAGGGTCGATGATTTGCAGGCCGGTATTTCCCAGCACGTTGGGGATCTGGTAGAGCGCACAACGTGCCGCATTACCCACAGTGGGCTGGACAATCTCGACAAGAACACGGCGCATTTGTTTATCTCCAACCATCGGGACATTGTCTTCGACCCGATGGTTGTCAATTATCTGCTGTTCCGTAACGGCTTTCCCACCACGCGAATCGCCATTGGCGACAACCTGCTGACCAACCGGGTGTTTGCCGAGATGATGCGGCTCAACAAGAGTTTTGTGGTGCGCCGTAACATGACCAGTCCCCGAGAAATGCGAGATGCTTATCTGACGCTGTCTAGCTTTATCAATCACAGCATTGATACCAACCACAGCATCTGGATTGCCCAGCGCGAGGGCCGTGCAAAAGACGGCATTGATGCAACCGATCCCGCCATTATCAAAATGTTCTACATGAGCCGGAAAAAAAGCGGGCTGGCATTTGGCGAGGCCATAAACCGGCTGCATATCGTTCCGGTTTCGATTGCTTACGAATACGACCCCTGTGACGCCGATAAAGCCAGAGAACTGGAAATACGCTCTCGTACGGGAACCTATCGCAAAGCCGAAGGCGAGGACACAGAACAAATCGTAAAAGGCCTGACTGGCTACAAGGGCCATGTCCATGTGCATTTTGGCACTCCGATTGCTGATTCACCGGATAACCCAAAAGCGCTGGCCGCGTATATCGATCGCGAGATGCACGCCAACTACCACCTGCACGCATCTAACCTGGTGGCATACCAGATGCGGGGCGTGCACCCGGGCGCCCACGAGACTCCGGGCAGTGTAGGTGAGAGCGTGGTAACCGCGGAAACCTGGTCGCCTGCCGATATGGAGGCTGCACATTCGGAAATGGAACGTCGTCTGGGCGTCTGCGAACCGGCAATCAGGCCGTATCTGCTCGATATGTATGCCAATCCGGTGGTGAATGCCCTGGCCGCAAGCCATCACGAGGCACCACTGAACCCGACCTCAGACTGAATTTACACCCATAGCATGGCACCCATTTCCAGAGAGTGGGCAAGCGCTCGGTGATGCGGATATATTCGTATCCGCAGGGTTTGTAAACCCGGGTAGGGCGGCTGAATCCGGGCCGAGAAAAGCGTCTTGCCTTCTTTATCTCCGCTCGCCCCCAGAACAAAAGCATTCGGCCCTGGCCCTGAATGGGTTCCGGTACAGTCCGGGGCAACCAGGCATTCAACCCGGACGTCCTCCGGCCCAAGACCATTCAGTGCAACGGTCACGTGCACTTCTACCGATTCATCCCAGTGGCAGCGGTCCGATACACAGCCCTCCATTTCGATGGAAACTCCATGCCAGGCCTCCCGGACTTTCCCTTTCCACTCTGCCAGCTGCCTGGCCGCTTCGGCATCGTTCTCCCGCAAGCCAACGCCATGGCGCGTTGCCGGTTCATAATAGTTCCGCACATAATCCATCACCATGCGCTGGGCATTGAACCGGGGGGTGATGGTCTTCATGGAGGCTTTCGACTTTGTCACCCAGCCTCTCGAGTAGCCCTGGGACGCACGATCGTAGTACAGGGGAATGACTTCATGTTCCAGCAGATCGAGCAAATCCCTTGCCTCTTCCCGGTTGCGAAATTCCGCGTCCAGCCCAGTATCCCGTGGGGTTATTGCCCAGCCATTGGTTTTGTCGAACCCTTCGCCCCACCAGCCGTCCAGCACACTGAGATTCAACGCGCCGTTCACGGCGGCTTTTTCGCCGGAAGTACCACTGGCTTCCTTGGGATATTCAGGGGTATTCAGCCAGACATCAACGCCGCTGAGCAGTCGCCGTGCCATGGCCTGGTCGTAGTCCTCCAGCAGGATGATGTGTCCCATCAGAGTGGGCTGCATGGCGAGGTCATGAATCACCTTGATTAGTTGTTGTCCGGGCGTGTCCTGGGGGTGGGCCTTGCCGGCGAACACCAGCACAATCGGCTGATCGGGATTGGTTAACAGGCGCTCGAGGCGGCGCAGATCTGAAAAAATCAGAGTTGCCCGCTTGTATGTGGCGAAGCGGCGCGCGAAGCCGATGATCAATGCGTCTTTCTCCGGCGACACCAGCTCGCGGGCCATCCTCTCGGTAACCGACTGCCCGGTACCGTTGCGCTGATGCTGGCGCTTTAGCCGGCGGACAATGAACTCTGCCATTTGTTGCTTGAGCGCTTTGTGAACGCTCCAGTAGTGATAGTCCGGAATGTTATCGATGAAGTGCCAGAACGCCGGGTTTCTCAGTTCGCTTTTCCACATCGGCGCCTGCATATCGAACAGGCTTGCCCATTCCGGTGCCAGGAACGTGGGCACATGGATACCATTGGTGATGTAGCCAATCGGGTTTTCCTCGGCCGGAATCTGGGGCCAGATATCGCCTTCCATGCGAGAAGCAACGCCGCCGTGAATCCGGCTGACGCCATTATGGAAGCGCGACCCCCGCAATCCCAGGCTGGTCATATTGAAACTGTGATCCCCATTTTTGCTGCCCAGACCAAACACGCTGTCGAAATCAAGGCCGGCCGAGTCGAGATAAGGCCTCAGAAAATGCTCGACCAGATCCCGGGGAAAGATGTCGTGGCCTGCAGGAACCGGCGTGTGGGTGGTAAACAGCGTGGCCCCCGCAACCGATTCGAGGGCGGCGCCGAACGGCAGATCATCCGCCATCGCCATGCTGCATCGCTCCAGAATCTGGAAGGCGGCATGGCCTTCATTGATGTGCCATACGGTTGGCCGGATTCCAAGCGCGGCCAGAACCCGCGTTCCGCCGATGCCCAGAAGCATTTCCTGGCTGATGCGCGTGCCCGAATCGCCGCCATATAACTGCAGCGTGAGCTGCTGGTCTTCCGCATTGTTCTCCGGCGTATTGGTGTCCAGCAGGTACAGCGAAATGTGTCCTACGCGAGCCAGCCAGACCCGTGCGTGCACTTCACGGCCGGGAAACGGCACAGAAACCGTTAATGGC
The DNA here is from genome assembly GCF_049943275.1 of Marinobacter sp. VGCF2001. Classification (NCBI taxonomy): domain Bacteria; kingdom Pseudomonadati; phylum Pseudomonadota; class Gammaproteobacteria; order Pseudomonadales; family Marinobacteraceae; genus Marinobacter; species Marinobacter sp. VGCF2001. The sequence goes on along the minus strand of NZ_JBNFVX010000001.1, from coordinate 93,493 downwards.
TGGCCATTTTTCTCTACCGGTGTAATCGGCAATTGATCGCTCGGGTGGCACTTATAACGAGCTATTTGATGCCCCTGCGCGTCGATGGTCTGAATGAAATAGCCCTGCTGATACAGCAGCCCAACGGCAACGAAGGGCAGCCCAAGATCACTGGCGGCCTTGCAGTGGTCGCCCGCCAGTATACCCAGCCCGCCGGAATAAATCGGAAAGCTCTCGTGAAAGCCGAATTCCGCGCAGAAATAGGCGACCAGGCTTCGCTTCGGATCGAGAGCCTCCAGAACTTCGGCGCCGGGCCCGGCATCAAGATACGCGTCGTAAGCTGACAGCACTCTTCGGTACTCCGCAAGAAACGCGCGATCTTCGGCCGCCTGTTCGAGCCGGGCCTGGGCCACCCGCCGCAGGAACAGCTTGGGGTTATGCTCGACCTTCTGCCATAAACGCAAATCAATCCTGGCGAACAGGCTTCGCACGCCGTGATCCCAGCTATAGAACAAATCATTGGCCAGAACATCCAGCCGGGCCAGGGCGTCGGGCAATCTGGGGCGAGCTTCCAGCCTGAATTCAGTGGCCTTGTGCATAATGATGATCTCCTTGAGCCAAGGGTGCCGTTTCAGTCGTCATGCATCCGGCCGCCGCTGTTCATCAGGGACTGATAGAGTGCTACGTATTCGCAAGCCCGGCTTTTCCAGGAATAATCCCCTTGCATCCCGTTGTGCTGGAGTTTGCGCCAGGTTTTCCGGTGCTCGCGAGCCGTTAATGCACGGTTTATGGCGCTGAGTAACCCATCCGGGTTTGCGTCGCGAAATACAAAGCCGTTGGCATGTACCGGGGCTTCTTCCTCCGGGTCAAACACCGTATCGTTCAACCCGCCCACGCCATGCACAACCGGCACTGTGCCGTAGCGAAGGCTGTACATCTGATTCAGGCCGCAGGGCTCGAACCGGGAAGGCATCAGAAAAATGTCAGCGCCTGCGGTGATCCGGTGAGCCAGCCCTTCGTTGTAACCGAGAGTGAGTGAGCATTGTGCCGGCCATGCCTGTGCGATGGACGCAAGCCTGTCCTCGTAGTGGTGTTCACCTGAACCGAGCAGGGCGAACTGGCAGCCTTGTTCCAGCAGGGGCTTCATGACACCCAGTATCCAGTCCAGCCCCTTTTGCTCAACCAGACGCCCGACAAAACCCAGTATCGGCGCATCGCACACATCCAGCTTCAGTTCCTGCTGAAGACTGGCCCGGCAGAGGGCTTTGTTGGCGGGATAATCGGCGCCGTAATGGGCGTCCAGGTATGGATCATCTGCGGGGTTCCAGAGCCGGGTATCAATGCCGTTAAGAATGCCTTTGATCCGGGCTGACCTGTGGCGAAGAAGCCCATCCAACCCACAGCCAAACCAGGGGGTCTGGATTTCGTCGGCATAACTGGGGCTGACGGTGGTAACAGCGTCGCTGAACACCAGCCCGCCCTTGATGAAGGAAAGCTGCTGATGAAACTCCAGAAACTCGTAGTGCCACAAGGTATCGGGCAGACCCAGTGCCTGGAAGGTCTCGTGTGAAAACAGTCCCTGATAGGCCAGGTTATGAACGGTGAACACCGTTTTCGGTGGGTTCTGGCTATCGGCCAGAAATACGGGAATCAGCGCGGACTGCCAATCGTTACAGTGGACAATGTCCGGGCGCCAGCTCAGGCCAAGCTGGCCCAGGGCCATTCTGGCGGCAACGCGGGCGAACAGATGAAAGCGGTGAGCGTTGTCCCACCAGTCCTCACCTTGCTCGTTCTGGTAGGGACTGTCGCCCACCCGGTCGAAAAGCGCCGGGCTGTCTACCAACCAGAGCGTTACCGCGGTTCCCGGCAGGCGTGTTTGCCACAGGGCAACGTCATAATGACCCTCCCGGAAACGGGTTTTTCTCCGCGATCCTGCCGCTTTCGCGGCCTTCAAGGCTGCAGGGTAACCCGGCAACAGGATATGACAGTCATGGCCCAGCCGGCAGAGCGCCTCCGGAAGGCTGGCCGAGACATCAGCCAGCCCTCCGGTTTTGACCAGAGGGAAGACCTCGCTGGTGGCAAACAGAATCCGGGTCATGGCTCTGGCCTCAGAATCAGCAGCCCCAGCGGTGGCAGGGTTAATTCAATAGAGCAGGGGCGCGCCATCCAGGGCGCAGATTGCGCTTGCAGGGGCAGGGGGTTGCCCAGATTGCTTCCGCCATACCAGGTGGAGTCGGAATTGAAGATTTCCTGCCAGGAGCCACCCACCGGAACCCCAACCCGATAGTGGTGCCTGGGTTGGGGAGTGAAGTTAACGATGATCAGCAGCGAGTGGTGATCGGCTGCCCCGGAGTTGCGAACATAACTGATCACCGACTGGGTGGAGTCGTGGCAATCAATCCATTCGAAGCCATCGGAGGTGTAGTTCTTTCGATGGAGCGCCGGGTGCAACCGGTAGAGTCGGTTCAGGTCCTGAATCAGCTTCTGAAGCCCCTGATGCTCAGGATGCTCCAGTAATGACCAGTCCAGTTCCCGGCTTTCGCTCCACTCCTGCCGCTGGCCAAATTCCCCGCCCATGAACAGCAGCTTCGCACCGGGGTAGGTAAACATATAGCTGAACAGCAAGCGCAAAGAGGCCCGTTGTTGCCAATCGTCGCCAGGCATTTTCTGCAGCAGGCTCGACTTCCCGTGTACCACTTCGTCGTGGGACAGTGGCAGCATGAAGTTTTCAGAAAACGCGTACATCAGGCCGAAGGTCAGTTTTTCATGGTGATACTGCCGATACACCGGATCCTGCTGCAGATAGTTCAGGGTGTCGTGCATCCACCCCAGGTTCCATTTCAGGTTGAACCCGAGCCCGCCAATTTCAGGAGGACGGGTCACTCTGGGCCAGGAGGTGGACTCTTCCGCCATCATCAAAGCCCCGGGAAACCGGCTCTGGCAGATCCGGTTAAGGTCCTGCAGAAACCGGATGGCTTCCAGGTTTTCATGCCCACCGTACTCGTTTGGCAACCATTCCCCTTCTTTGCGTGAATAGTTCAAGTACAGCATGGAGGCCACCGCATCCACCCGCAAACCGTCCATGTGGAAGGCGTCCAGCCAGAACAAAGCGCTGCCGATCAGGAAATTGCGAACTTCGTGCCGGCCGTAATTGTAAATGAGCGTACCCCAGTCCTGGTGACGACCGCGCCGCGGGTCTTCGTGTTCATACAGCGCGGTGCCGTCAAACCGCGCCAGGGCAAACTCGTCGTCCGGAAAGTGGCCGGGCACCCAGTCGAGAATCACGCCTATGTTGTGCTTGTGGCACTGGTCTACAAAGTATCTGAGATCATCCGGGCTTCCGTACCGGCGCGTCGGCGCGTAATACCCGGTGGTCTGGTAGCCCCAGGACTCATCCAGCGGGTGCTCGGTAATCGGCAGTAACTCGATATGGGTAAACCCGATGTCCAGCACGTAAGGCACTAACTGGTCAGCCAGCTCCCGATAGTTCAGCCATCGCCCGGAGCCATGGTGTCGCCAGGAACCCGGATGCACTTCGTATACGGATATCGGGTTTTGTTGCCAATCAAACCGGTTGCGCCGCTCCAGCCAGTCGCCATCGCCCCAGGCGTAGCGCCCCCGCTCTGTCACGACGGCGGCCGTAGAGGGGCGGTGCTCGAAAGCCTGGCCGTATGGGTCGGTTTTGATCACCTGCGGGCCGGCAGCGGTGGTTATGGCAAACTTGTAGAGAGCACCCGCTTTTACGTCGGGAATGAAGGTGGACCAGACGCCCGAGCCGCCGTTTTGCTCCATGGTATGGCTGTGGTCATTCCAGTGGTTGAAATCACCAATGACACTGACCGAGGCCGCATTCGGCGCCCACACGGCGAAACGCGTGCCTTCAACACCCCACTCGCTGACAAGGTGGGCCCCGAGCACGTTGTAAATGTGCCAGTGCCGGCCTTCGGCGAACAGGTGCAGGTCAAACTCACTCAGGGCAGGGCTTTCCATAGACCACAGGTTCCCGAAAAAATACAAACCTGAGTTTAGACCATAAGACTCCTTTGCGTTTGTGCAAAAACTGACCTAAAAACTATACGACAGACAACACCCAATCCGAGTTGGCGCCTATCCGGTTTAAACAGGGAAGCTGCTATGCAAACCGCCAAGCGTTTCGTCAGCCGTCTTACACGCCAGACACTGGCCCTGGTTCTGGCCGGAGGCCGCGGCTCCAGGCTTCACGACCTGACCAAATGGCGCGCGAAGCCAGCGGTGCCATTCGGAGGTAAATTCCGGATCATCGACTTTCCGCTATCCAATTGCATCAATTCCGGCATCGGCCAGGTCGGCGTGATTACCCAGTACAAATCCCACTCACTGATACGGCATATCCAGCGTGGCTGGGGCTTTCTGCGTGGGGAGCTTGATGAGTTTGTGGAACTTTTGCCGGCCCAGCAGCGAATTGAAACCTCCTGGTACGAGGGCACGGCCGATGCGGTCTTGCAGAACCTGGACATTATCCGCAGCCATCGGCCGGAGTATGTGCTGATACTCGCCGGCGATCATGTTTACAAGATGGATTACGGCACCATGCTGGCCGCCCATGTTGAGCAGGAGGCAGACATTACTGTGGGCTGCATTGAAGTGCCGCTGGAAGAAGCTTCAGCATTCGGGGTGATGTCGGTGGACGAGGAATTCCGCATCACCGAATTTGAAGAAAAACCGGCACACCCCAAAGCGATACCGGGTAAGCCGGGCACCGCCCTGGTCTCCATGGGCATTTATGTGTTCAGCACGGCAGTTCTGTTTGATGAACTGCTGCGAGATCACAAAATGGATGGCAATTCCTCCCACGACTTTGGCAAAGACATTATTCCCTCGGTGATCAAACGATTGCGGGTCACCGCTTTTCCATTCCGGGATCCTGTCAATAACCGGGGAGCGTACTGGCGCGATGTTGGCACCATTGATTCTCTCTGGCAGGCCAATCTCGAACTGATCGACATCAGCCCGGAACTGAATCTCTACGACTCCGGCTGGCCAATCTGGACCTATCAGGAGCAACTCCCTCCGGCCAAGTTCGTGTTCGACGACGAACACCGCAGAGGCACCGCCGTAGACTCCATGGTGGCCGGCGGATGTATTGTTTCCGGTGCCAGTGTGCGCCACTCGCTTCTGTTCTCCCAGGTGCGAGTGCATTCGTTCAGCAACATCGAGGACTCGGTGATCTTTCCGGACGTCGATATCGGCCGGGATTGCCATATCCGCAAAGCCGTCATCGACCGGGGCTGCCGCATACCGGAGGGTACCCGCATTGGCGTTGACCGCTCAGCAGATGAAAAGCGGTTTCATGTATCCCCGCGGGGTGTGGTTCTGGTGACCCCGGAAATGCTCGGGCAGGACTACCCCCATGGACTCTGAAAATCGCATACCCGTGGTGCTTTGCTGGCATATGCATCAGCCGGATTATCAGGACCACAGCAACGGACAGTTTTTGTTCCCGTGGGTGTATCTGCATTGCATCAAGGATTACGTGGATATGGCCGCCCACCTTGAGGCCCACCCCGAAGCCCGTGCCGTGGTAAATTTCGCCCCGGTGCTGCTGGAGCAAATCGAAACCTACCTTTGTGATATTGAACGCTGGCGCCATGACGGCCAGCCCATGGGCGATCCTCTCCTGAACGCGCTGCCCGCAAAGTCACTTCCGGAGGCCGGCTCTCCAGCTTTTCTGGAACTGATGGAAAAATGCCTGAAAGCCAACAATGAGCGCATTATCAAACGGTTTCCCGCCTACACACAGTTGGCAGACATCGCAGAGCTTTATCGCACCCGGCCGGATATCCAGCGCTATTTGTCCCGGCAATTTCTGGCAGATCTTTTGGTGTGGTATCACCTTGGCTGGATGGCAGAAACGGTGCGTCGCGACAATGGCGTCATTCAGAGCCTGCAGGAAAAAGCTCACGATTACACACTGGAAGATCGGCAGGCGTTACTGGGTGTTATTGCTGAGTTGATGGCCGGCATTGCCCCCCGGTACCGGCACCTTGCCCAGGCCGGGCAAGTGGAGTTGGCCATGAGCCCCTGGGCCCATCCCATTCTGCCGCTGCTTCTGTCTTTCGACGCGGCACGGGAGGCGATGCCTGGCATTCTCCTTCCTGAGCACCCGGTTTACCCCGGCGGACATGAGCGCGCCGCCTGGCATCTGACCGAAGGCAAGCGCACCTTCAAACGTTTTTTTGATAGCGAACCAGCAGGCTGCTGGGCCTCCGAAGGTGGGCTGAGTCAGGCCACACTGGCCCTGCTTGGGGAACAGGGGTTTCGTTGGACGGCCTCGGGAGATTCGGTCATAAACAACTCCCTGAACCGGGCCAAGGCTGACCGCGCAGCGCCCGAAAATGCCAGCATCCATCAGCCATATCGATGTGCCGATGCGGATATAACACTGTTTTTTCGGGACGATGGTTTGTCCGATCTGATCGGTTTTTCGTATGCCGACTGGCACGCCGAGGATGCCGTGAGGGACCTGGTTCACCACATGGAAAACATCGCAAAGGAGGGCAATCACCCGGTTATCTCTGTGATTCTTGACGGTGAGAATGCCTGGGAGTACTACCCGGAAAACGGTTTCCATTTTCTGGACGAGCTTTACCGGCTACTGGGAAAACACTCCAAGCTTCGCCTGACCACCTATTCAGAGTTACTGGAGAATCCCGTGATAGAGCCAGTATCACTGCCGGAACTGGTGGCTGGCAGCTGGATATACGGCACGTTTTCCACCTGGATAGGCGACCCGGACAAGAATCGAGCCTGGGATCTGCTGTGTGAAGCCAAACAGCATTTTGATCTCGCCCTGGATAACGGTTCTCTGAGCACCGAGCAGGAACTGGCCGCGACCCGTCAGCTGGGGCTTTGCGAGGGATCCGACTGGTTCTGGTGGTTTGGCGATTACAATCCCGCCCTGGTGGTTCGGGACTTTGAGCATCTGTACCGCCGACACCTGGCTAATCTGTATGGGTGCATAGGCTACCCGGCACCCCCGAGCCTGTTTCAGCCACTGAGCCAGGGCGGAGGTGAGCCTACCAAGGGAGGCGCGATGCGACCCGGGCACGAGGCAGGGCCATGACGAATGTGGTTCTGGAGAGGCGTCGGGCTGGCGTGCTGTTGCATCCAACGGCATTGCCCGGCACATCAGGCAAGCTGGGCCAGGCCGCCATGCAGTTTGTCGATATGCTGGCGCAGGCTGGAATTACCGTCTGGCAGACCCTGCCTCTGGGCCCGACCCATGCTGACCTCTCGCCTTATCAGTCTTTGTCTGCCCATGCGGGCAATCCGATGCTCATTGATCTGGCAGAGTTGCTGGCCCCGGGGTTGTTGGAGGAGCACGAACTGACAGCCTGTTCCAGGCGCGCGGCCATGGAGCGTGCCAGCGAGCGCTTTCAGGCCGGAAATTACCGGGAATCCGAAGTTTTCAATCATCAGGCCTACGAGGATTTCCTGGCCCATCATCACTGGCTGCGCGACTTTGCCCTGTTTGTGGCAAACGTGGAAACCTTCCCGGGCTCCTCGTGGCTGGAGTGGCCCGAAGCTATGCGCAATCACGAGCCAGCAGCCCTGGCGGCACAGCAAGAGGCGAAGCTGGGCACGTTGCAGCGGGTTTATCTGGAACAGTACCTGTTTTTCGTGCAGTGGTCCGCGCTTCGGCGCTATGCGGCCGAGCGTGGTGTGTTTTTGTTCGGTGATATCCCGATTTTTGTAGCCCACAACAGCGCTGACGTATGGGCCGCTCCCGAACTCTACAAACTGGACGATTCCGGCAATCCCAGGGTCGTTGCCGGTGTTCCTCCAGATTACTTTTCGCCGGACGGCCAGCACTGGGGGAACCCGATATTCGACTGGAACCGAATGGCCGGGGACGGTTATCGCTGGTGGATTGATCGCCTCGCCAGCCAGCAAGAGCGCTTTGATCTCCTCCGGATCGACCATTTCCGGGGATTACAGGCGTATTGGGAAATACCCGCCGATCGCCCAAGCCCCGTGCATGGTTACTGGATGCCGGGCCCGGCAGACGGCTTTCTGGAGGCCTGTTTCCGGGCTCTGCCGAATTTGCCTCTGGTGGCCGAGAACCTGGGAATTATCGGTGACGATGTGGAGGCACTCAGGCACCGTTTTCGGCTTCCCGGCATGACCGTCATGCAATTCGGCTTTGACGGCAGCGCCAACAACCCTCACTTGCTCCACAACCACAAGGAGTGGGATGTGGCGTATACCGGCACCCATGACAACGACACCTCGCTGGGCTGGTACCAGAGCCTTGATGAGCATACCCGACATCATGTTAACCGGTACTTGCGAATAGAGGGCGCACATATGCCGTGGTCTATGATTCAGGCTGCCATGGGGTCAGTATCGCGGCTTGTCATAGTGCCGATACAGGACTTTCTTGGGTTGGGGCCGGAAGCCCGCTTCAATACTCCGGGAACGATCGAAGGCAACTGGCTCTGGGCGTTGCCCGACAACTATCGGGAGCAATTGGATACCGCACGATTGAAAGCCATGCTGGAGCTTTATGGTCGCTAGAGGAAATATTCCGGGTTTGATCTGGATCAAAATGATCAATATTTGATCAAAGGTAGAGTGGGTGTATGGATTACCCATTGGTCTGATCTCAGGAGGTGTCTCTATGGAACATCGGTTGAGTCAAAGAGTTGAAGGCGGCTTGCCTATTCTGGTCTATAAACGCGGTGTTCCGGTTGCCACCGGTGTGATCCGGGACGCATCCCGGCGCGGGCTGTTCATCGACACGGATTATGCCGATGTACGACTGAACCAGACCCTTGAACTGGCGTTTCGGCTGCCGGGACGCGCGGAGCAGGGCCATTGCTCGCTTAGCGCGCACGTCGTGCGCACCGACAACCGGGGCCTAGGAGTCGATTTTGACGGGGCAGACAACGATGCCCTGTCGATCTCTGAGTTGATAGCAACGCTGGAAAGACAAACCGCCGATAACCAGCTTGCCGGCTGCAGCCGGAAAAAACGGCATTAGCAACAAAAACAAACTCTAGTCAGGGAAATCGGGATGATTGCACCAGAAACGGCGTGTTCACACGGATGCTGTAGCCAATGACGCTGGCTGCCTACACCATGCGAGCGCTGCCGGCGCCGATAACCGGGCTGATGGCGCTGGCCCTGGACCTTCAGTGGAGCTGGCATCATGGCAGTGACCAGCTATGGCGTTGGCTGGAAGAAGACGTATGGGACGCCACCCACAACGCCTGGCTGGTGCTGAACAGCGCCTCATTCGAACGATTGCAGCAACTGGCGGAAGACCCGGAGTTCCTGACTATCTATCAACAACAGCTTTCGCGCCATGAGGCGTTCCGCCAATCAGTAACCTGGTACTCCCGGAACTGTGAGGATCAACTGGCCGGCGGCGTCGCCTGGTTCTGTATGGAGTATGGCGTTTCGGAATCGCTTCCACTTTACAGTGGAGGCCTGGGCGTATTGGCGGGCGATTTTCTGAAAGCCGCCAGTGATCTGGGCGTGCCGGTGAGTGCAGTAGGCCTTTTATACCAGCAGGGTTACTTTCGCCAGGCATTGAATGCCGAGGGCGAGCAACTGGAATTCCATCCTTACAATGACCCCACTATGCTTCCGGTTATGCCACTGCGTGACAACGCCGGTGAGTGGGCGAGGGTTGAAGTGCCTTTTCCGGGGCGAACGGTTCGCCTGAGAGCCTGGAAAGGCCAGGTAGGGCGCTGTGAGTTGTTGTTGCTCGACAGCAACGACCCCCGAAATGAGCCCGGAGACCGTGGCATCACCAGTGAGCTTTACAGCGGCGATCCGGAAAAACGCCTGCAGCAGGAAATGGTGCTGGGCATTGGCGGCTGGCGCTTATTGGCGTTACTCGAACGAAACCCGGCCGTTTGCCATATTAATGAAGGGCACAGCGCCCTGGCCCTGGTCGAGCGGGCGTCACACTGGCAGCAACGGAACAACAGTGACTTTGATACGGCCCGACTGGCAACCCGGGCCACGAATCTTTTTACCACCCACACTTCGGTAGCCGCCGGTTTTGATCAGTTTCCTTTGCCATTGACCCGGCTTTACCTGACACCCTGGCTGGAGGAAATCGACCTATCCCTGAGCACGGTTCTGTCTGTGGCGAATGGTGGCACGGATGATCTCAATATGTCCGGGCTCGCGCTGGGCATGAGTAGCCGTTTCAATGGGGTCAGCCAGATCCACCGGCACGTTACCCAGTCGATTTTTCAGCCCTGGTTCGGCCGATGGCCAGCGGCTGATGTGCCCGCGGACTTCGTAACCAACGGCGTACACACACCAACCTGGGATTCTCCGGAAGCCGATGCGCTCTGGACGGCGGCCTGTGGCCAGGACCGCTGGCGACAACCGATGACGGATACCCGCCCCCTGCGCGAGACCAGCGACCACGATTTATGGCAAATGCGCCGGAAACAGCGGCACCGGCTGGTGTATTTTTTACGACAACGCCTGCAAAACCAGCACTGCGAGCACAACTACGGCAACAGCCAGGATGCCGCCTGCGGACTTCTGCTGGATACAGAATCCTTGACCATCGGCTTCGCGCGCCGGTTCACCGACTACAAGCGCCCGGACTTGCTGCTCGCAGACCCTGAACGCCTCTTGCGCCTGCTGGCGAATCGTGACCAGCCGTTGCAGATTGTACTTGCAGGCAAAGCTCACCCGCACGACCTTCGCGGCAAGGCCATCATCAAGCGCTGGAAGCAATTTACCCGCCGGCCGGAAGTTGAAGGTCGGGTGGTGTTTATCGAAGACTACGATATGGCGGTTGCCAGCGAGCTCATTCAGGGCGTGGATGTGTGGCTTAACTGCCCGCGGCACCCCTGGGAAGCGTGTGGCACCAGCGGCATGAAAGTGCTGGTTAACGGTGGGCTTAATCTGTCTCAATACGATGGATGGTGGGCTGAAGCCTGGACGCCGGATGTTGGCTGGGCCATTCGACCGGGCGCAAGTTTTGAGGAATTGAGCCAGACAGACAAACACGATGATGCCGATGCCGAGGAACTTTACCAGTTGTTGGAACAACAGGTGGTGCCGGAATTCTACCGGCGCAATGAACAGGGGCTTCCGGAAGGCTGGCTGGGGCGGGTACGGTCCAGCATGAATGAGCTTACCGCGCGCTATTCGGCAAACCGAATGGTCCGCGAGTACGTGAACGACTTCTATCTGCCCATGGCAGCGCAGGGCGCGGAACGAGAAGGCGGGGCCGTCGAGGAGCTGGTTTCCCTGCTAGAAACCATTGCCCGCCACTGGCCCAGACTGAGATTCGGGCGGATGGATATCCGGGAGGAGGGCGGTGAAGTCCATGTTGACCTGGACGTGTATCTGGATGGTTTGCCACCACAGCTTGTCGCCCTGGAACTGGTGGCGGAAGCCTCAGACTATGGCCCGCGCCTCGTAGAGGCCATGGAATTATCAGGCCCACTGCCTGAATCCGGGCAAACCTACCGTTATCAATGCAGCGTGCCGAAGCGACCGGTCGATCATTTTACGCCCCGCATCCGGGTTCAGGAGCCAAGGCTGAATCTGCCCCTCGAAGACAGCCACATTCTCTGGCTTCGTTGATCAGCCCCGCCAGAAACCCGGTGACAACACAATCACAACGCTGAGAATTTCCAGGCGCCCCATGAGCATACCCACGGAAAGGATCCACTTGGCGGCATCCGGCAGCGGAGAGAAGTTCCCCGCAGGACCGATGATGTCGCCAAGCCCCGGCCCCACGTTTGTCAGCGAGGTCAGGGCGCCTGACAGTGCCGTTACGAAGTCCAGCTGCAGCGATGCCAGCAGCACGGTGATCACCAGCAGACACAGAAGAAAGATAAACGTATAAGCGATCATCGACGAAATGATTTCGTCACTGACCGCCCGACCGTTGTAGTTTCGTGTGAACACAGCCCGGGGGTGCAGCAGCCGCATTAACTGCTCGCGCAAGATGATCAACGAGAGCTGGAACCGGAAAATTTTCATGCCGCCGGCCGTTGAGCCCGAACAGCCACCGACAAACATCAGGAAAAAGAACACAACGAACGCCAATGGCCCCCACGCCGAATAATCCTCTGACGCGTAACCGGTTGTGGTCACCACGGACGTTACGTTGAAGAGCGTAGCCGCATAATTATGAATAGGGTCAAACGGAACGGGAGACACCCACCAACGGTAGAGCGTAAGCATGGCCGGCACGGCAAACAGAATGCCGAGAAACAACCGGACCTGCTGATCGCGAAACAGAACGCCATGCTGGCCATGCATTTCCCGCACGAACAGGAAGAAAGGAAGACTCCCGATAATCATGAAAAAGGTGGCTTCCATCAGAATCAGGTCGTTGAACTTACCCATCGACAGGTCGGAGGTTGAAAAACCACCGGTGGCTATACTCGTCAAACCATGGTTGAACGCATCAAACAGGGACATACCAGAGAGCCAGTAGGTCACAACCGCGACGACTGAAAACAGCAGATAGACAAACAAAAGGCCACGGCTCAGCGTTTTCATCCGGGGCAGCGCTTTTTCAGTCCATTCAGAAGATTCCGTCGCAAACAAGCGCATCCCGCCCACTCGCAGGAAGGGCAGTACGGCAACGAACATTCCGATAATCCCGATGCCGCCGAGCCACTGAAGAATGGAGCGCCAAAGCAGCAGGTCTTTATCCAGATTATCGAGGCCGGTCAGCACGGTCGCGCCCGTAGTAGTAATACCGGATGTGCCCTCGAAAAAGGCATCCGCTGCGGAAATATTGTTGTCACTCAGATAGAAGGGAAGAGACGAAAGCAGGGCGATGACAAACCAGCTGGAGACGGTCAGCACGAACATATAGCGGGGTTTGAGATCCCGCGACTCCCGGAACGTCAGCAGAAGCCCCAGCACGCCCAGTACGCAGACAATCACAGCGGACTCGGCGAACGCCACGGCATTGGGTGCGCCTGCGGGAGTGGCCGCCAACAATAAAACCGGTAACGTCATGAAAAGGCTAAGAAGAATAAACATGACGCTGACAATGAAAACGACAGGGGATAGATTTTTCAAAGTACGCTCAAGCCAGCTGACCAACGACGGCGTCAGGATACCCGCGCCCCCCCGGAACCGCAAGGAATGCCAACCGGTTCAGGGGCGCTGACCGCGGATTCCATCAGACGCCCCGGCAAAGCCTGCGGGGTGCCTTGCATACCCTAACTGCCCATGAAAACTCCAAGGACAATCACGCCCAGCAGCGCCATCAAAGCAACAGCAATTAGAACAGTGTCAATAACCGGCATCTCGAAATCCTGAACCAAGGGGTAAGAGAAGGCAGTTCGCGGGAACCGCCGGAAGAGACGCCCATGATTTTAGACCTCCGCGCCTCATGGCACAAAAGTAGTTAACTATGAAAATACGCTTATGGGTGTACGGCGGGTCCACAGTAGCGACAACAGAACAATGGCGATGGGCCCCAGCATCAACGCGTTGAGAGTTGCCCAGCCCAGGTGATGCAAGAGCGCACCTGAGAGCAGCGAGCCAATGGTCACGAGCGCAAAGATCACCAGATCATTGACGCCCTGAACGGCTCCGCGTTCAGACTCCGTATGGAGGCTGGCAAGCAGCGTGCTGCCCCCGATAAACAAGAAATTCCAGCCCACTCCGAGCAAAACCAGCGCAACCCAGAAGTGTTCGAGGCTGGCGCCCGAAAGGGCGGTCGCAACGGTCCCGAAGAGAATCACGCAGCCGGCAAACAGGATGCGACCAACGCCGAATCGAGCGATCAGGCTGCCGGTAAAGAAGGAGGGCGCATACATTCCCAGCACATGCCATTGCATAATAAAAGCAACGTCGTCCATCCCGAAGGCCTCAGCCCGCATGGCCACCGGGGTTGCCGTCATGACCAGAACCATAACGGCGTAACCGATCGCGCCGGATGCCAGCGCCACGGCAAAGGCCGGATTGCTTGCAATTGTCCTGAGCGGCCGCGACGACTCACCTTCGTGGGGCTCGCCCGGATACGGCACCTGCAGCTGACTGAGCAGCGTAATGGCAACCAGCGCAAGTAAGGCAATCATCAGATACGGACCGCCATTCGGCACGCCGGGAACCACATTCACCAGCTTACTGGCATTCCAGGGCCCCAGAAAAGCCGCGACCACACCACCGGCCAGAACAAAAGAAATGGCGCGGCTGCGAAAGGTAGGGCTGGCCACATCCAGCGCCGCAAAGCGATAGTACATGGCAAACCCCTGGTACAGCCCCATAAGCAAGCTGCCCAGGCAAAAGATACCGAAAGACTGCAGGGCAATGCCGGCAAAACTCAGCACGCCGCCACCAGCGCCGCCGATGGCGGCGCCCACAATAAAGCCTTGCCGACGACCGACTTTTTTCATGAACAGCGATGCCGGCAATGTAGAAAAGACTGTGCCCAGCATCATGATCGCGATGGGGACCGTCGCCAGATCCGGATTTGGGGCCAGCTCCTGGCCAACCACACCGCTTAACGTCATGACCGTGATCGCCGCAACCATAAACATCACCTGACTGACGACCAGAATGGCAACGTTTCTTTTTTCCCGGTGGTAGAGGGCATCAGCGTGGTTCATGTAAAGGCCTTTTCGGTGCGATGGAACGAGCCGGTTATTCTAAGCTTATTCCTGAAAATTGGAATGGAGCCATTTGATGGCTGTTCTGGCTTTATCGCTCACACACCTAATTTAACATAATATACATTATGCGCAGTCTTGGGTTGTCCGAATTGGTGTATATTCCGAATGCGGTCGTAGAGAACCCTGCAGCGAGCATTATCGAACAACAACCAGAAACCTCATTGGAGCCACAGAATGCGCCATCTTATGTTTATTTTGCCCATAGCCACACTCGCGATTCTCTCAGGATGCGCCTCGACCGACGATGTCCCGCCCAATGGAACTCAGTTTACTTTAGATGGCTGCCCGCCATTCATGAATTGCGTATCAACGTCAGCCGACAAGCAACGTCACGCTATCGAGCCTATCCGTTTGGTTGAGCCTCTGAATGAATCATCCTGGGAAATGATTCGGGCTGAAGCTCTCAAACTGCCCGGCGCGTCACTCAACCATGTCCGGTATGGCTATGCTGACATCACCTGTTACAGCGATATCGTTGGTTTCCCGGATTACCTCGAAATCCTCATCGACCCGGACCAGCAGAAGCTGAATGTGAGATCTCAGTCGCTGTTGGGTTTCTATGACATGGGCGTGAATCGCCAGCGGGTTGAGCTGCTTCGCAGTCGGCTGGTGGAACGAGGGATTGCCGTAGAGTAAGCAGGCCCAGGGTTTGCTCATAAGCGCGTATTTACAGGGGTTTACAGTATGTCCAATATTTGGGAGTATTGGACATAACAGGTATATCCTCCAGACTGCATTACAGGCGCGCCGCATGAATTCCAGAGCCATCTTCCCCGGCTTTCCTTTGTTTGATACCGCCGAACTGATTCAGGAACAGGCGGATCTCGAGTTTTATCCCGATTTGCAGGCCGCTCTGGCGTCACTCCCGGTTGATCGCCAGGCGGCGCTGGACGATTTTTATATCAGTCATAAATTTTTGATGAAATACAGTGATGTGGCCGGCACTTATAACCGCTTTCGAAGCGAGATCCAACGGTTTCTGAACTACACCTGGCTCATTGCCAAGCGGCATCTCGCCCAAGCCGATGCAGATCTTGTCACCAGTTACTTTGCCTTTATCAAAACACCCCCGGCGCAGTGGGTGTCCCACGGCATCTATTCGGGGTTTGTCAGTGAAAATGACCTGCGAAGATTCAACCGATACTGGCGCCCCATGGCCTTGCGCTCGAAAGACTCTAGCACCCCCTACTCTGTCACGCAGGCAAGCATGAATGCCAGCCGCACCGCATTGCAGACCTTTTTCAAATACCTTCTCCTGCAGGATTATCTCCAGCGAAATCCCTTACTGGATGTTCGAAAGCGGGATCGCAATGCCAAACCGAATCTGAATCAGGACAAAGATGCAGATGTTCGGCGGCTGACCGATTGGCAATGGTCGTACCTTTTAGAGACGCTCACGGAACTGGCCAGCACCGACAGCAAGTACGAGCGCCACCTGTTCGTGATCGTCACCATGAAAAGCCTGTTTCTGCGGGTCAGCGAGCTGGCTCCCCGGCCCGTGGACCGCGGCCAACTGAGAACCCCCACATTTGGCGACTTCAGGCGCACCATTATTGATGGCGAACCATACTGGGTCTATTCAGTATTCGGCAAGGGCGACAAAACACGGCAGGTTACACTGCCGGATGCCTATATTGAGTACCTGAAGCGATGGCGTAATCATTTGCAGCTTACGTCTCCCCTGCCCGTTCCCGGCGAATCAACGCCCATACTGCCTTCGAAAAAAGGTGACGCTATCGGCAAGCGGCAAGTGCAGCGCATCTATGAGCAGGCGATGGTTGCAACAGCAGGCCGCATGGAAAGCCAGGGTTTTGCAGATGAAGCCAGACAGGTTTTGGCGATTCGCTCCGAGACACATTACCTTCGCCACACAGGCGCGAGCCAGGCCATTGAGGCTGGCGCCGATATTCGTCACATCAGTGAAGAGCTGGGGCACGCGAATGCGACGTTCACCGAATCGGTTTACGTCAATTCAGAACAGGCACGGCGCCGGACCGAGGGCCGCCGGCGCCGTGTTTGAAATGTTCGGGCGCGGCCGCACTGATCAGGCGGTTTCCCCGGTCATCAGTGGCCACGGAGCTCAAACAATAGCGCTTCTACATTTTTCTGAGCCTCAATCCGGAGCATCGCTTCGTCAGCGATATAGGCTCCGTCGCCCGCTTGCAGCGAAATGCCGTTCAGAACCAGCCCGCCAACCGCGACATGAATATAATAGACTTTCGCTTCGGCAGCGGAGAAGATGCAAGCTTCGGTATCCAGTTTGATCTGATACAGCCGCGCATCCTGGTGAATCGGGATTGATCCATCCTGCCCGTCCGGAGAAACCACGAGTGTAATACCTTTGGTGCCGGAAAAGTCTTTCTGCGCATAGCGCGGTGCCACATCCTTTTGATTCGGCAGTATCCAGATTTGCAGAAAGTTGAGCTTCTGGCTGTCTGATGCATTGAATTCGCTGTGAAAAACCCCGGTGCCAGCACTCATCACCTGAACTTCGCCAGCCTTTAATTCTGAAGCATTATTCATGGTGTCTTCGTGGGCAATACTACCCTCAAGAACGTAGGTGATGATTTCCATGTCCTTATGCGGGTGCGCACCAAAGCCCGCCCCACCGGCAACCCAGTCATCATTGATCACCCGGAGATCGGAGTAGCCCATAAATCCCGGATCGTAGTAGTCGGCGAACGAAAAGCTGTGGCGGGACTCGAGCCAGCCATGCTTGGCATGTCCCCGCTCCGATGAGCGCCGTAATGTAATCATCGCCCCTCCTGACTTAATGAGCCTTCAGTTTGCGGATATCAGCCTGCTGACCTGAAGAGCAAATATATGGCGCACCAGACTTGCGATAAAGATCATTTTTCGAACCGCTTTGTTCAGTTTTTTTGTACTGATTTTTCATTAGTTCCAGTAAAAACATGACGGGCGCCCGAAAGCGCCCGGAGCATTCTCCGTGCGCTTCTCGTTATAAGGCCCGAGGCTCGCTGCGCAGGCCGTGTACCGCGGAATAGCCGCAGATGAGCACCACCAGCATGAATGGTACCCCGGTAATCAGAACGGCAGCTTGCAGTGCAGTCAGCCCACCGCCCAGTAACAGCGCAATTGCTAGCGCGCCCTCGACAGCAACCCAGAATACCCGCTGCGTTTTAGGCGAACTGACCTTGCCGCCGGAGGTAATGGAATCAATCACCAAAGACCCCGAATCGGATGACGTGATGAAGAATACCATCACCAGCGCAATACCCACGAGAGAAGTGATGGACGCCAGCGGTAACTGGTCCAGCATGGCAAATAATTGCAGCTCAAGCGCAGCGTTTTTTGCCCCTTCATAGCCATTTACCAGCTGATACAGTGCCGTCTCACCAAACGATGTCATCCAGAAGACTGAAATCAGAGTCGGTACAATAAGCACCGCAATCAGAAACTCGCGGACGGTGCGCCCCCGTGAAACCCGGGCTATAAACATCCCCACAAACGGCGACCAGCTCACCCACCAGGCCCAGTAAAATGCCGTCCACCCCTGAATAAACGCCTGATCGTCTCGCCCTGCCGGGTTGGACAGCTCGGGCAGCCTGCCAAGGTAAGCGGTCAGATTTTCGAGCGCGCCGGTCAGAATAAGAGCGGTGGGCCCTACCACAATCACAAACAGCATCGGTAAAGCTATTACGAAACGTGATGACCTATGGCCACACCACACAGACCCATCGACCTCACACTCCTCAACACCTTTGTTGGCGTGGTCGATAAACGGGGGTTTACCGCAGCAACTGAAGAGCTGAACCTCGCTCAATCTACCGTAAGCGCCCACATCAAGCGGCTTGAAGAGTTAATTGGGCGACCACTGCTGCAGCGCGGGCAAAAGTACGCCATACCCACCGCGACCGGCGAGCGACTGCTAATGCATGCACGGCAAATGCTTCGGCAAAACGCGCTGGCCTGGCAGGACATAAGCAATCAACGCCTGGCGGGCGTCGTGCGGCTGGGCATTCCCGAAGACTATCTGAGCTATCTTCCAAGCGCGCTTTCCGAATTCGAAGCAAGGTTTCCCGACGTCGAGTTGGAGGTGCACTGCGGGCTGAGTGTCGATCTGGTTCAAGACGTGAAGAGCGGCCTGCTGGATCTGGCCATTACCACCCGTCAACCCAGAAGCCCCGGCGGTGATGTGTTGAAGCGGGAACCCATGATTTGGGCAGGTGCCATAGGGTATGACACGCAGTGGCGGTCACCGCTGCCGCTGGCCGTATCGCAGCAGGGCGTATGCGTGTTTCGGGAAAGAACGATTGCAAGCCTGGACGCCGCCGGCATCCCCTGGCGAATCGCCTATACCAGTGCAAGCCTGTCGGGGCTTTCCGCTGCCGTCCGTGCCGGGCTCGCGATCACAGTACTGACACCATCAATGCTGGGTTCAGAGATGCGGGCGCTCGGCGCCGAGGCCGGGCTGCCGTCATTGCCAGGCATCGAGATTGCACTACATCGCAGCCCGCGCCAAGGTTCTGACGCCTCCCGACAGCTCGCCCTTCAACTCAAGGCTCACATCAAAGGAGCCGTACCGTTCAAGCAATCGCCCTCCGATGCAGCGGGTCGCAAGGCGAGCTGGTCATAATCTCGCGCCAGCGCTCCTGAAGCAGTCTTTCCAAATGATTTCTCAGCCAGACCACGCCGGGGTCCCGATCGTGACGGGCATGCCAGATGAGATACAAACTGGTGGGGTCGACTTCAAAGGGTAGCGGCCCCATCCACAGGTCATTAACGAAGCCACAATCCTGACTGATCAACTCCGGGACCGCTGCAATCAGGTTGGAATTTCTCAGTAGTTGCGGAACGATTGAGAAGTGGTTCACTGTGGCTGCGATACGCCGGCTTTGCCCCTTCTGGTCGAGGTAGTTGTCGACAAAGCCATGAGCATCGCCGGACATGGTCACAAGCAAATGCCGGGCTTCAAGAAATTCATCCATGGTAATGGGCCGGCCTGCCAGCGGATGGTCGGCACGCATGGCCAACATAAATCCACCTTCGAACAACCAGGTGCTGCGCAGACTGTGGTCGTGCTGATTGAGCACCCCCACCGCCAGATCCACGTGAGCCTCCCGCAAGTCGGCGTAGGTGCCTTCCGGTGTATACGGTACCGCGTGAATATCAACCCCGGGGGCTTCGCGCTCCAGCAGCTCAATCACCTGTTGCCAGACCATCTCGACAACCACATCCGTAACCGCGATCCGGAACTTACGCTTTGATGTGCCCGGGTCGAACTGCGTGGCACTCACGGCATTGGTCAGCGCGTACATGTGATCGCCCACCTGATCCCACAGGCTGAGAGCATAGGATGTCGGTTCGATATTGCGGCCTTTGCGCACGAATAGCGGGTCGTTCCAGATCTGGCGCATCCGGGATATGGCGTTGGATACGGCTGGCTGGGTCATGGCGAGCCGCTCTGCAGCGCGGGTGACGGACCGCTCAGTCATAATCGCGTCAAAAATATACAGCAACTGCAGTTCGTGCGTTTTCATGTCATGTCCCTGATGGTCAGATCCCGATCAGTCTGGCGGGCGAACACTCCGGCCGCAATGGCGATATGCCGAGACCTCAAGTTGGAGCGAGTTATGTGCCAACGGAGTTTTTTGCAGCCGGAGCTCGACGTGTTTTACAGGTTGCCTTTCACAAATGTGCGCAGCTCACTGAGGCTGCCCGCGCCGGTTTTCTGGGCAACAACGCCGCCACTCTGAAACAGCGCCAGCGTGGGGATACCCCGAATTCTCATTTTGGCGGTGATCTCGGGGCTGTCGTCGACATTCACCTTGGCAATGGTAAGGTCATCGCCAAATTCATCGGCAATATCCTCGAGCATCGGTGCAACCGTTTTGCACGGCCCGCACCAGGGCGCCCAGAAATCCACCAGCACCGGACGGTCGCTTTGTACCACAGCTTGCTCAAAATTCGCGTCAGTGACTTCAATTATATGGCTCATCAATCTATCCCCCAATTGGTTTAGTGCCACACACATTGCAGCCGCCGAAGCTTTAAAACCAATTGCGGGTTTGTATACGTCATATTTTCAGAGGTGATGAGTCGCAGTGCGGGCGATCGAAACTACCCCGCGCCTCACAGCGACTGGTGCAAAAGGTCGAGCTGCGATTCGCCCACCAGTGTTCGCTCACGCTCGAATACCAGCCAGGTTCGAACGCGGCTTTCAACCTGGCGCCGGTTTCGACATACCCACCCATAACGGCCGTGGCGATCTGGCTGGCATTCCATCTGCGCCCCGTGTTTGCGGGCAATAGCCATGTGCCGTTTGAGTGTTCGGTCCGGCATTTCACCAAAACGCGTTCTTAGCTGCTCTGATGTCAGGTTGGCGTTATCGAGAACGGCAACAATGAGTTCAAGAGTGGTCTTGAAGTCGCGGTACATAGGGGCTCTTCGGGCATAGGCCAAGTTCTGGCACAGGAAAACACCCATGCCACAAACTGGCACTCAGGGTGACTGGAGGCGGGCCATTATAGTGATGCCAATCCATGGCACAAGCCTGACCATGCGCCAATTTCTGGCATTGGCCGAATGTGTGCACCAGCAGTTGGCATCAGGATCGCGGTGGGCCAGTCGATGGCATCGCCAATCATGTATCGGCTGCAGCCCGGGAAAAGCTGTCCAGATTTCAAGCCCACATCACTCAGCGTGATGTGGGCTATACCGTTTGCAAATTATTCAACCGCAGGGGGTGAGCCGCATAATTCGCCGCATCTGATGTCGAGTCGCTTGCCGATGCCGACATGAGTTCACACCTGAACGAAATCGGAGATCTTATAATGCGTAAACTTGCACTGATTACACTAACTTCCTTGTTTGCCGTCGCCGCCCTGCCCGCAAACGCTACTTTGGCAGACCGAAAATCCGACGAAACCCATTTCGAAAACGCAGAGCTTGCCCCTTATAGCGGCCACATGGTGATTCGTGGGGAGATTCAGGAGCGCGAAATCAAAGGCAGCGAGGCAGAACCCGCACCTTACAGCGGTCAAATGGTTATCCGTGGCGAGGTACAAACCTCAAGCCACGGCTAAACCCACCTATTTCATTTGCGTCTTGGCACCAGGGAGGGTGCGTTTTACGTTGATTGGATACCCAGAGCGGCGTTGGCCGCATCCCGAACCTCCCGGTAACGGTCCGGGCTGGCAATCAGCGTCTCCAGATCCTGTTCCGGGAATATCTTCTTCAGCTTTGCAACGGCTGTCTCTCTGGCAAGCAGCTCCGGAAACATTTGTTCCAGGGCACGCAACATTACCTCGGGTGATACCGATGCGCCAGGCGAAGCGCCCAACAGGGTACCGTAGCTTTTGTCTGTTGAAACAATGATTTCAGTGCCCATTTGCAGATCACCGTCTTTGATGATCTGAACACGCTGACCGGCCTCAACCGGCTTCCAGTTGAAGCGGGTGCTCAAGCCGGGGGCAAACTTCTCGAGCGATTCCAGCATACTCCTTTCACCTTTAAAGGTTTCCGACACCAGATACTTCACCAGCGGGAAATGCTCCATCGCTACATTCAAAAGCCCGGGTATATCGTGCAGGCGCATTGCCATCAGATAATCCAGAAGCCCCCGCCCTTTTTCCAGAACAGGTTTGAAGGACGCAAAGGGGCCAAACAGCAGGTAATGGCGCCCGTCAGCAACCCGAAGATCCAGATGCGGCACAGACATGGGTGGCGCGCCGACTTCCGCTTTGCCGTAGGTTTTCGCCCGATACTGTTCGGCCTGCTCTTCGGTGATTTCAGCCTGCAGAAAACGCCCGCCGACCGGAAAGCCGGTGAATCGCTTCGCAAACGGAAGGTGGCTCTTCTTGAGGATTGGGAAGGCTCCGCCGCCAGCCCCGACGAATAACGCATCCGCCTTGTACTGCACGGGCTTGCCCCGGCTCTGGGTTTCCACCAGCCAGCTCCCGGCCGGGCTGCGATGTACGCGCTGCACGTGTACGCCATACTCAATTTTCACGCCTAGGTTATTCACCGCGTAAGAAGCCATCTGCTCGGTCAGCGCGCCGAAGTTAACGTCGGTGCCGGTTTCAATAACCGTGGCGGCCATCTTCTCATGCCGTGGCCGCCCCTCCATCGTGTAAGGAATCCAGCGTTCAATCTCTTCAGAGTCGTCGGAGAACCGCATCTGCTCGAAGAAGTGGTGGGCCGACATTTCCTTGAATCGCAGTTTCAGTTCCTCAATGGACGGCTCTGACACCAGCGTGCAGTGTTTTGTCTGGTTAATGAACGTTTTCGGATCTTTGATCGCGCCATTTTCAACCAGGTAGGCCCAGAATTGCTTGGCCACATTGAACTGGGCATGGATTTTCAGCGCCTTGTCTACCGAAATCACCTCTCCGTCTACCGGGGTGTAGTTCAGCTCACAGT
Organism: Marinobacter sp. VGCF2001; assembly: GCF_049943275.1. Taxonomy (NCBI): domain Bacteria; kingdom Pseudomonadati; phylum Pseudomonadota; class Gammaproteobacteria; order Pseudomonadales; family Marinobacteraceae; genus Marinobacter; species Marinobacter sp. VGCF2001. The sequence continues at coordinate 70,469 of NZ_JBNFVX010000001.1, read as the reverse complement.
TGGCTTCGTGCCCGGTCCCGGCGTTATTAAACGCCCAGGAATTGCCTGCTCCCGGGCCATCCAGCCGTTCGAGAATCGTGATGTCCAGTTCGGGAGCCAGTTCTTTCGCCAGTGTGGCAAACGTGGTTCCCATGATACCTGCACCGATGATGATCACACTCATAATGGTTTATCCGCCGGAGTCTGTTTGTGTAAACGGTTTAATAGGGTGTTTGCGAAGACGTTAGCACGCTTCCGCCGGGCACGGAAAACCTGCCTGCCAGAACGGGCTGGATAAAATACCCGGTCAAGGGGTACCCGAGCCCTGCAGTTTACGTTAAGGTAAAGATTGTCTTGGTGTGATCCTCACCGGATTGCGCCAGGTTGTCTACAATGACATGAACGGCACGCCCAAAAGGCGCGCTTTGTTTCCTCAGGCCAACATCCCAGGAAGAGGACTATGACAACAACAAAATCAACCGTTGTATATTCTCCCTCGTTTACTGACGGCGCGGAATTCCGCATTCCCACGTTCAAGCTTTTGAAGCAGGACGGCAAGCTCTACAAGAGCGCCAGAGAGCCGGATCTCGGCAAAGAAAAAGCGCTCAAAATCTATCGGGCCATGCTCACCACCCGAATACTCGATGAACGAATGCTGGCGGCTCAGCGCCAGGGTCGTCTGAGCTTTTATATGCAATGCACCGGGGAGGAAGCCGCGGTGGTCGGCAGCACCGCCGCGTTGGATGACGCCGACATGATCATGGCCCAGTACCGCGAACAGGGCGCCCTCGCCTACCGGGGCTTCAGCATCGATGAATTCATGAATCAGCTGTTCGGCAACGAGCTCGATTACGGTAAGGGGCGACAGATGCCCGTGCATTACGGCTCCAAAGAGCTGAATTACATGACTATCTCATCACCCCTCGCTACCCAGATTCCCCAGGCTACCGGGTACGCCTACGGCCAGAAACTGGCGGGCGACGGCCACTGCACCATCACCTATTTTGGTGAAGGTGCGGCTTCTGAGGGGGATTTTCATGCGGCTCTGAATATGGCCGCTGTGCATCGTGTGCCTGTCATCTTCCTTTGCAGGAACAACGGCTACGCGATTTCCACACCCGCAGCGGAGCAGTTCGCGGCGGACGGTGTGGCGCCAAGGGCTTATGGCTACAAAATGGATGTCATTCGCGTAGACGGTAATGATGTGCTGGCCATGTATGAAGCCACCAAGGCCGCCCGAGGCCTGGCGGTGGAGCACAACCGCCCGGTTTTGATTGAAGCCATGAGTTACCGGCTGGCCGCTCACTCTTCCTCCGACGATCCCTCTGGCTACCGCAGCAAAGATGAGGAAGCGGTCTGGCGCGAGAAAGACCCGATTCTGCGAATGCGCCTGTGGCTTGAAAGCAAGAAATGGTGGAGTGAAGACGACGAAAAGGAGTTTCAGGAAACCATGCGCCGGGAAGTGCTCGAAACCATGAAGCGTGCTCAGAAGCGGCCGCCCCCTGCCCTCGATACGTTGGTTTCTGATGTCTATGACGAAGTGCCGCCTGTGCTGGCTGAGCAGTTTGAAAAACTGAAAGCCCACATCCGTCGACATCCCGATGAGTATCCAAAGAGCGCCAGCCACGCCAAAGGGGGAGCGTGAAATGACAACAATGAATATGCTCCAGGCCATCAACAATGCCCTGGATACCGCGATGGCGGCGAACGAAAAGGTCTTGTGCTTCGGCGAAGACGTAGGTGTGTTTGGCGGCGTCTTCCGGGCGACCAGTAATCTTCAGCAGAAATACGGCAAATCCCGGTGCTTTAACACGCCACTGGTAGAGCAAGGCATTATCGGCTTTGCCAATGGTCTCGCTGCCCAGGGCTCCGTGCCCGTGGCGGAAATTCAGTTCGCTGACTACATTTTCCCGGCCTTCGACCAGATCGTGAACGAATCGGCGAAGTTCCGCTATCGTTCCGGCAACCTCTTTAACGTCGGCGGCCTGACCATTCGCGCGCCCTATGGCGGCGGCATTGCCGGCGGCCTGTACCACTCGCAATCGCCGGAAGCTTATTTTGCCCACACACCGGGCCTGAAGATTGTAGTGCCTCGTAACCCGCACCAGGCCAAGGGGCTGTTGCTGGCCGCCATTCACGACCCCAACCCGGTGTTGTTTTTTGAACCCAAGCGCCTGTATCGGGCCTCGGTTGGCGAGGTGCCCGATGAGGACTACCGCCTGCCCCTGGGTGAAGCCGAAATCATCAAAGAAGGTACCGATGTGACGGTTCTCGGCTGGGGTGCCCAAATGGAAGTCATTGACCAGGCGGTTGAGCGCGCAGAAAAAGAAGGTATTTCATGTGAAGTAATCGATCTTAGATCCATCCTGCCCTGGGACGTAGAAACCGTGGCCAGGTCTGTGTTCAAAACCGGGCGCCTGGTTGTGACGCACGAAGCCCCCCTCACCGGCGGCTTTGCCAGCGAAATCGCAGCAACCATTCAGGCACGCTGTTTCCTGTACCTGGAATCTCCCATTGCGAGGGTTACCGGGATGGACACGCCCTTCCCCCTGGTGCTGGAAAAAGAGCACTTGCCCAATCACCTGAAGGTCTACGAGGCCATCAGGGAAAGCGTGGAATTCTAGGCGGATATCAGGACAGGAGAACAACAATGAGTGATTTTATTCTGCCCGATATCGGCGAAGGTATCGTGGAGTGTGAGCTGGTTAAATGGCTGGTGGCTGAGGGTGATGTAATCGAAGAGGATCAGCCGGTGGCCGAAGTGATGACCGATAAAGCGTTGGTGGAGATTCCCGCACCCTACAAGGGGCGCGTGACCCGCCTGTACCATAAGGAAGGCGACATCGCGAAAGTGCACGCGCCGCTGTTTGAGTTGGTCGAAGAAAGCAACGATGGCGTTGCGCAGGCGCAAGCCGGCACCGAAGATGCATCGCAGGTAGACATTGCGCCGGAAACGGAAGCCTCGCCGGAACCCGCACACAGCGGGGAAGATAATGCGACCGAGGACTTTATTTTGCCGGACATCGGTGAAGGCATTGTCGAGTGCGAGGTGGTCGAATGGCGCGTGGCCGAAGGCGATGAGATTGAAGAAGATCAGCCGGTTGTGGACGTGATGACCGACAAAGCCATGGTTGAAATCACCGCGCCCAAAGCCGGGCGCATTACCAGGCTCTACCACGGGCAGCAATCCATGGCGCGGGTGCATTCACCGCTGTTTGCCTTCATCCCGCGGGATCGTGAAGACGCCCCTCAGCCACAGGCCGAATCCAGGCCGTCGGCGGACACCACGCCGGCAAAAACCGCACCGGTGACAACCGGCAACCGCCCCCGGATTCCGGCGAGCCCCGCGGTTCGCCGGCTGGTACGCGAGCACGAACTGAACCTGAGTGACATTCCCGGTTCCGGCAAGGACGGCAGGGTGCTGAAAGCCGATGTTCTGGCGCACCTGGAGCAGCCCAAAGCCGATTCCAGCACTACTGATCGTCAGGCTGAACGCAGCGCGGCGTCTCGCCGCCACGCCGAAGCCGATCAACACGTGCGCGTGGAACCGATCAAAGGCATGAAAGCCGCTATGGCCAAGGCGATGGTGCAGTCGGCTACCACCATTCCTCACTTTATCTACAGTGAGGATATTGATGTGACCGACTTGCTCAAGCTGCGGGAACAGCTGAAGCCGGAGGCCGAAGCCAAGGGTACAAGGCTGACGCTGATGCCGTTCTTTATGAAAGCCATGGCTCTGGCAATCCAGGAATATCCGGTGCTGAATAGCCGGTTAAACCAGGATGTTACCGAAATCCACTACCTGCCCCACTGCAACATCGGTATGGCCGTGGATGGCAAGGCCGGGTTGGTGGTGCCCAACATCAAGCACGTTGAGCAGCGAACCCTGCTGGGCATCGCCGAAGAAATCGCGCGGCTGACAGAGGCCGCACGCTCCGGCCGGGTCAGCCCGGACGATCTCAAAGACGGCACCATCACCATTTCCAATATTGGTGCGCTGGGCGGCACCTACGCCGCGCCTATCATTAACGCACCGGAAGTGGCAATTGTCGCCCTGGGCCGCACCCAGAAGCTGCCGCGATTCAATGCGGACGGACAGGTAGTGGAGCGGGCGATCATGACCATCAGCTGGGCCGGCGATCACCGGATTATTGATGGCGGCACCATTGCACGGTTCTGCAATCTCTGGAAGCACTGTCTGGAGAACCCCCAGACCATGCTGTTGCAAATGGGCTAATGGGTCGTGATGGAGCAGGAAAAACACCTTCAGCAATTCTACATACCGGAAGAGCAGTCGATTTACCTGCTCAGCCACGACGATGCCAAAAAGCTCAAGGACTGGGTGGCGCTCTGCGTCGCTCAGCTCCGCCAACTGGGCTATCGCGATGTCGAACTGATTGGCAAAGGTGCCTATGGCTTTGTGTTTTCCGGCCGGTTTCCGGGGCTGGACACGCCGGGGCCGGAGCACGTTTTCAAGTTCACTCGCATCAACTTGCCCCAGCATTTGCAGGATCGTCTGGAAGACGAAGCCTTTATTCTGGAGCAGGTCCACCACCCCAGGGTGCCGCGGCTCATTGCGTTTCAGCGCGCCAATAACCAGCCGATCCTGGTGATGGAGCGGGCCGCCGGACTCAATCTGGAGGAGTTCTCACTGCAACAGGGGCGACTGAAGCCCCGGCTCATTATGCGCATCGCTGACCAGCTTGCCGATATTCTGCGCTGTCTGCGGCAGGAAAATGGCCCGGCCGGGCGCCCCATTGTTCACGGTGACATCAAGCCCTCCAACCTGGTGTTCGATGCCCGCACCGAAAATGTTGCCCTGATTGACTGGGGATCCTCCGTGTTCGCTCAGCTGGATGCAAACCAGCAGTTTGTCACCTCAAATGTCATGGAGCTGATGTCAGACAACCTGCAGCAGACGAATGCCCGTTTGGGAGACGTCTACTTTATCGGTGAAGAACAACTCAACGGCGGGCTTTCCTCCCCCAGATTTGATGAACAGGGCGCGGCAGGTACCCTGTACGCCCTCGCCTCTGCGCAATCCTGCCGGTTCGGTCATCGCGCCATTCCGGCTACTGCGCTGGGGCTGCCCATGGAATTTGCGCGAATGCTTGATGGTATGCTGTCGCCTGATCCCGAGACCCGCCGCAGGGCGGGTGATTACTACTTACGAGAGATGCCACGAATGGCACGCACGGTCATGCTTGACCTGCCGGCGCAGCCTGCCATTTCCCAGGTACCGGTATGGGTGCGGGCATCCGGACAGGAAATCGATACCGTTGTGTACAGCTCCCGAAAGTCGTTTCTGCGGGAAGAAGGTGCGCCGGAAACCCTGAGTGATGTAAACGACGTGCAACTGGACCGCTACTACAAGAACTTCATGCAGGGTATGGGCGAAACTGAAAAAGCCTTCCTGGCGGCCGTCAGCCGGCTCGGCCGCTACCCGGTTGAGGGTGGCCTGGCAGTGCACTGGGAGGCCGACGGGGTCTATATTGATACCTCTTTAAACCTGCATGATCCGGCTCTGAAATCAGCCTTCGTCCAGGCCGTCAATAACATGGTGTACCTGGCCCAGGCCATCTACCGGAAAGGCATATTCAAGAGTTGTCTGTTCAACGCGCGCAACACCCTGCACATTGATCGTGAGGACCCCGGCCAGCCGTTCCGGGTCTCGCCGGGCATGAGCCTGCATTACGAGGTTAGTGCGGCGCCCGAGGTGGACGACGAGAGCCGCATACACTCCTACTTCGAGGACGGGCCGGATCCGGACGAGTTCCTGGTGTTGCCGGAAACCATTATTCGGGCCCTGGAGCGGCTGAACGACATTCACCATACCGGCATGATTATCTTCGAGGCCCTGCCCCGGCATCTCAAAATCCACAGCCACTACCGGCTGCTCGACCCGGAACGGGAAACGGAATTCCGGGCGCTGCTGGATGAGATCCTCTCCGCTGTGGAGCAGATAACCGGGCTTGGTGTGTCTGGCTACATGAAAATGCCCTACAAAGACACCCGGTTCTTCCCCCATATCGAGCGGTTACCTGATCGCTTCTATCCCCGGAATCCCAGGATGGCTAGCTCTTCAGGCTGAGCTTCAGCATCAGAATGCGATTCGAGCGCCAATCACGGCAAACCAGTTTTATGGTTTGGCAGGCAACGGCTTCCGGGCTCACATCGTGCTCTGACGGCACCCGGGCAACCTGTTCTCGGCCCCACCTGAGCCTGGCCAAGTTGTTAACCACTTCCTGTGCGGGCCTGGCCTTCCCTGATACGCTGACGCTACTTGGTAACAATATGTAAACAAGAATGCCAGCCCGCCTGCGGAGGGACTCGCCATGAAACGCCCAGCAACACTCGAACGCCGGAAAGCGTCATTTCAAAGGCTCGCTCTCGCCTGCAGCCTTGTCATCTGGGGAACTGCCGAAGCCTCGGCACCCGTGCACACGGTTTTTTCCGCTGAAAACGCGCTCTATGGTGCCGGTTACGATATCGGAAAAGCCGATGGCTGGATCGACGCGGAACTCCGGGCAGGTCTTCGACAATATCAATCAGAGCATCCCGGGCTCTCGCCCAGTGGAAATCTCGACGCCGGCACACTTGAATCCCTCGGCATTGAGTCGGTTTCCGCTGTCACCATCAAGGGCAATACGCTGGCTTCCAGGGCTGAAACCCGGGCTCAACTGGGGCTCAAGGAAACCTCCAGGCCTCCAGAGCGTGCGGTTATCGTTGCGGTTCCGCCAGTCGATAAGGCACCGGATGACGCACAGCCCAAGCAATCGGCGGCAAAATCTGATGCTGAACCGGCCACGGAATCGGCCCCTCCCACGGTCGCTGTCGAGACAACTCCAGCGCTGCCTTCCGATGATATCGTCACGACTGAAGGTCGTGAAATCGCCAAAAATCAAGATAATAGAGACGATATCTCAATTGAATTATCAGAGTCTAACCCCGGCCCTCAGGAGCCGGTGAAGCCCGAGATGCTCCCAAAAACCACAGCGTCAGAAACGGCCAGCCAGGAAGAGCTGCTCGCCCGGCTGCCTGACGAGCCCACGGCGTCGGGCCCTGCGGCGCCTCTCGCCGTTGCGGGCGAACAGGATGTATCAAAGGACAAAGACGAGGCCCGTCCTGAAAGCAGCGGCGGCTTCTTCTCCTGGTTGTTTGATTTCTTCTTCGGCTGGATGGCCTGATCTTGACCGCGGCAGGGTCAGTCCTGCCGCTGCATACGCTCTACATCCGCTTTTGCATCCCTCAGGAAGGACTCAACCGTCTCTCCAGGCAATAACAGTTGCTGCTCAATCATGGAGTCGCGCCAGTCAGAGGCCTCGAAAATGCAGCGGTACTCGCTCGGAAACTCGACGTACAAACGCTTGAAGTACTCGCGGGCCAACACCTTGTTGGGCACCTTGCGGCGGGACTGCAGTACCGCCATGTTGTAGAGTGCACCGGCCCGGATCTTACGGGGCTGGCTCTCGTCCTGGTAAATGCTGTCAAGCCGCCCAAGCACTTCGTTCAGGCCGGTCAAGCGATACTCTTTCAGAATCTCGGCGGCAGACTCCATCACTCGATCCTCCCCATGCGTGCAAGGCGAATTCGAGTGATCCTCAACGTAGCGATCAACCGCTCTCTCAACCTCATGTCGATGTTTGTGGTCCTGTTTTTGCTCGTACACGAAGCCTGTGCCTACGCCTGTGGCAATGGTCCCGGGCATACAGCCACCGGCCAGGCCTGCACCAAGCCCGATGAAGGCCGACAGTAGCGCTGCTTTGAGAGATTGCGAGTTTGTCATCTGGTCATCCCTGATGGAGTGGTATACGTAGGTTACAATCTGATTGTATTGAGTAACACAAGGTAACGGCACTCGAGCGCCAGATCCGTGATCCTTGTTCTAAAACTGGAAAAGGAGTGTACAAATGGCGAATACCAAAGCTTACGCCGCGACAGCCCCGGATTCCGGCCTCGCACCCTATCCGATCGAGCGCCGCGAACTCAGGGCAGACGATGTGGCCATCGAAATTGATTACTGCGGTGTCTGTCACAGTGACCTCCATACAGTTGAAAATGACTGGGGCGGCTCGAACTATCCGGTTATTCCGGGTCATGAAATTGTCGGCCGCGTGACTGCCGTTGGCCCCGACGTTCGCGGCTACAAGGCGGGTGATCTGGTTGGGGTTGGCTGCATGGTGGACAGCTGTCGCGCCTGCTCCGCGTGTGAGACCGGCCTTGAGCAATACTGCATCGAAGGCTCGACCATGACTTACGGTAGCCTGGACCGGCATGACGGCTCCGTTACCCACGGCGGCTATTCCGAGCGTATCGTCGTCAGCGAGCGATTCGTCGTGCGGGTGCCGGAAAAGCTCGATCCTGCCAGCGCAGCGCCAATTCTGTGCGCAGGCATTACCACCTACTCCCCGCTCAAGCATTTCAAGGTCGGCAAAGGCCACAAAGTGGGTGTGCTTGGCATGGGCGGTCTCGGTCACATGGGGGTAAAACTCGCCAAAGCACTGGGGGCTGAAGTCACCATATTTACCCGCTCGGAAGCCAAAGTGGCTGAAGCCAAAAAACAGGGCGCAGACCACGTCATCATTTCCACCGACAAAGATCAGATGAAGGCAGCAGCGGATTCCTTCGACTTTCTGCTAGACACCATCCCGGTCGCCCACGACCTCAACCCGTACCTGAAGTGTCTGAAATATGACGGCACCCATATTCTGGTGGGCCTGCTGACTCCGGTAGAACCGGCTCTGCAGGCAGGGCTGCTGGTAACAAAACGTCGCGTGGTTGCCGGCTCGCTGATCGGCGGTATGCCTGAGACGCAGGAGGTACTGGATTTCTGTGCCGAACATGACATTACCTGTGACATCGAAATGCTCGACATCCAGAACATTAACGAAGCCTACAAACGCATGAAAAAGGGCGACGTTAAATACCGTTTTGTGATTGATATGAAGTCGCTGAAAGGCGAATAACGTTTAGCGGGGCCGGCAATCTGGCCGGCCTCGCCCGAAAACGCCGGGGTAAAGAAATTTCGCCCCGGCGGTCTTTGACAATCCGCTAATAACCAATCCGGTTGCAAAGGGTTAGCATGGGTCTATCGTTACCTTACAGACCACTGGAATTTGTCCATGACCTTTGCGCGCATCGCCGGAACCGGTTCCTACCTGCCGGACAACATCGTTACCAACCGCGACCTGGAGCAACGGGTAGACACCTCTGACCAGTGGATTCGCGAACGAACCGGTATCGAGCAACGGCACATAGCCCTCCCGGGGCAAACCACCGTCGACCTGGCCGAACAGGCAGCGTTAAAAGCAATCGAAGCGGCGGGCATTCAGGCAACTGACATAGACCTCATTATTGTTGCCACAACCACCCCGGATAAAGTATTCCCCAGCTGTGCCTGCATCCTGCAAGCCCGGTTGGGCATTCAGGGCTGTCCCGCGTTTGACATTCAGGCGGTCTGCAGCGGCTTTGTTTATGCGCTGGGTACGGCAGAGAAATTTATTCGCACGGGGTCAAGCAAAAAGGCCCTGGTCATCGGCGCCGAGGTTTTTTCCCGCATTCTTAACTGGGAAGATCGTGCCACCTGCGTGCTCTTTGGCGACGGTGCCGGGGCGGTCGTGCTGGAGGCAAGTGAAGAGACCGGCATACTCTCCACGCATCTGCATGCCGATGGCCGGTACGAGGAGCTTCTGCACGTTCCCTGCGGCATCGCCAATGATTTCGATGAGGTAAAAGCGGGCAAGGCCTTTGTAGAAATGAAGGGCAACGAAGTGTTCAAGGTGGCCGTAAATACCCTGGGGCGGATTGTTGATGAGACCCTCGAAGCCAATTCCATGCAAAAGTCCGACATTGACTGGCTGGTTCCGCACCAGGCTAACCTGCGGATTATTGCCGCCACAGCCCGCAAACTGGAGATGCCAATGGATCAGGTGGTTATGACCGTTAACCGACACGGCAACACCTCGGCCGCCTCGATTCCCCTCGCGCTGGACGAAGCCGTTCGTGACGGCCGTATCCAGCGGGGCCAGGTTGTGCTCCTTGAGGCCTTCGGTGGCGGCTTTACCTGGGGGTCCGCGCTGTTGCGTTACTGATCCCTTGCTATATTCTCAAAAAGACTTTCAATATTTATTTTTAATATTTTTAGTTCTTAAAACCTTTTGTTAGATTGCTCCTCAGATTGGAAACCATATTCTGAGGAGTACCGTATGAAGCAACTGTTCAAGGGAATCGCACTCGGCGCCGCCCTGCTCTCCGCGCAACCCGCCCTGGCGGCAGACCGGGAGTTGCTCAACACCTCCTACGACATTGCCCGGGAACTGTTCGCCGCCTACAACGACCAATTCAAGGTTCACTGGCTTGAAAAAACCGGTGAGACTGTGGAAATCAAACAATCCCACGCCGGTTCCTCAAAGCAGGCGCAAGCGATTATTCAGGGGTTGAAAGCCGATGTAGCAACCTTCAACCAGGTCACCGACATCGACATTCTGCACCAGCGCGGTCGTCTCATTCCGGAAGACTGGGCAGACCGTCTGCCAAACAACAGTTCACCCTACTACTCGACCATGGCATTCCTTGTTCGCGAGGGTAATCCCAAAAACATCCAGAACTGGGACGACCTGGTACGTGAAGACGTCCAGTTGGTGATGCCCAACCCGAAAACCTCTGGCAACGGCCGTTACACCTACCTGGCCGCCCTCGGTTATGCCCAGGACCAGTTTGGCGACGACCAGGAAAAGATTGACCAGTTCATGGCCAGCCTGCTCGGCCAGGTGCGGGTGTTCGACAGCGGCGGTCGGGGTGCCACTACCACGTTTGTGGAACGCGGCATTGGTGACGTGCTTCTGACGTTCGAATCCGAAGTCCTGAACATCGCCGACCGCTTTGAAAATGCAGAATACGTGGCGGTCACCCCGAAAGTCAGCTTTCTGGCCGAGTTCCCGGTAACCTGGATTGATGATTACGTTGAGCAGAACGGCACGGCGGAACTGGCGAAGGAATACCTGGAACACCTTTACAGCGAAGAGTCCCAGCGACTGCTGGCCGGCTTCAACTACCGCGTTCACAACGACACGGTGAAAGCAGAAACGGCTGACCGCTTCCCTTCACTGAAACTGCTCTCCATCGACGAAATTGCCGGTGGCTGGGAAAACGCCATGGGCACGCATTTCAGCAGTGGTGGCAAGCTTGACCAGTTGCAGCGGCGCCGGTAAGGCAGGTAATGGCTACCTCCGCTCAAGCAGGCGTCGCCCCCGTGCGGCGCCTCGGTCGTCGTAACAAACGGGTTTTGCCGGGGTTCGGTCTGAGCCTCGGCATTTCCCTTTTTTTTGTCAGCTTGGTTCTGCTACTGCCGATGACCGGGCTGGTGGTTGAAACCTCGGGCATGACCTGGGATCAGTTCTGGTTCACCATCACCGACCCCCGAGTGGTTGAGTCTTACAAGGTCACGTTGTGGACGGCCCTGGCCGCCTCCCTGTTCAATGGCCTGTTCGGTCTGTTGCTCGCCTGGGTCCTGGTTCGCTACAAGTTCCCGGGTAAACGGCTGATAGACGCCGTTGTCGACCTGCCCTTTGCATTGCCCACCGCAGTGGCAGGCATCACTCTGGCGACACTGTTTTCCCAGAACGGCTGGTACGGCCAATGGCTGGCCAAAATCGGGCTGGAGGTCGCCTTTACCCCGCTGGGCGTTGTTGTTGCCATGGCTTTTACCAGCATTCCGTTCGTGGTGCGTACCGTTCAACCGGTACTGGAGGAACTCTCACCGGCCGATGAAGAGGCGGCGGTCAGCCTTGGCGCTTCCGACAGTCGCGTTTTTCGTAAGGTTATTTTTCCCTCTTTGTGGCCGGCACTGGTGACCGGAGTGGCTTTGTCGTTCACCCGAAGCCTCGGGGAGTTTGGCGCGATCATCTTTATCGCAGGCAACACCCCGTACGTCAGTGAGGTAACCAGCCTGATGATCTTTATCCGACTTCAGGAATACGATTACGCCGCCGCCAGCGCCATTGCCTCTCTGGTTCTTCTGGTATCTCTGGTGCTGCTGTTTTCGATCAACCTCTGGCAAGGCCGGTATTTGCGCCGGCTGGAGGGACGCTAGATGGCAGCGCACAACCGCCGGATTGGCGATCAACCCTGGGTGCGTAACAGCCTGATCGGCCTGGCCCTGTTGCTGACACTGGTTATCCTGGTCATTCCCGTCGTTATTATTTTCACCGAGGCTCTGGGGGCTGGCTGGAGCACGTTCACCGAAAATGTGCTGAACCAGTATACGCTGGATGCCATTGGCCTGACGCTGTTTGTCGCGTTACTCACCGTGCCGCTGAACCTGGTGTTCGGCACCGCCCTGGCCTGGTCAGTCACCCGCTTCCGTTTTCCCGGGAGGAAACTACTGATCACGCTGATCGACATTCCATTTGCTGTTTCGCCGGTAGTGGCCGGTTTGCTGTACCTGTTGCTCTATGGTCGTAACGGCTGGCTTGGTGGCTGGTTAAGCGAATACGACGTTCAGCTGATGTTCGCCTGGCCAGGCATCGTAATGGTTACCGTTTTCGTAACCTGCCCGTTTGTGGCCCGTGAATTGATCCCGTTAATGCAACAACAGGGCAGCGAAGAGGAAGAGGCCGGCGTGGTGCTGGGCGCATCCGGCTGGCGGATTTTCCGGAAAATTACGTTACCCAACATCAAGTGGGCCCTGATCTACGGAGTCGTTCTGACCAACGCACGTGCCGTTGGCGAATTTGGTGCAGTATCAGTGGTTTCAGGGAATATTCGCGGAGAAACCAATACGTTACCGCTTCATGTTGAACTACTTTATCAGGATTACAATATCGTCGGAGCCTTCGCCAGCGCCTCTTTACTGGCGGGCATTGCCATTCTGACCCTGATTGCCAAGGCGCTCGTGGAGTGGCGTCAGTCCCGAGCCGAACACGAGACGCCGACAGAAGGAGGTGCGTGACATGAGTATCACCATTGATCAGATCAACAAAAGTTTCGGGCGTTTCAAGGCCCTGAACAATGTGTCTCTGGACATTCCCGAGGGTCAACTCACCGCCCTGCTCGGCCCCTCGGGTTCGGGGAAAACCACTCTGCTGAGAATTATTGCAGGCCTCGAGTCGTCAGACGCAGGTCGCATACTCTTTGGTAGCGACGATGTCAGCCAACTGCACGTTCGGGACCGAAATATCGGTTTTGTGTTCCAGCATTATGCGCTGTTCAGGCATCTGACCGTGGCCGAAAACATTGCGTTCGGCCTGGAGTCTCTTCCCAGGAAGCAGCGTCCGTCAAAGTCTGAAATCCGACAGCGTGTCGAAAAACTGTTAGAAATGATCCAGCTCCCCGAGCTCGCCAAACGTTACCCTGCCCAGCTTTCCGGCGGACAGAAGCAGCGAGTGGCCCTGGCGCGGGCCCTGGCGACCCAGCCCCGCATCCTGTTACTGGACGAGCCGTTCGGGGCGCTCGATGCCAAGGTCAGGAAAGACCTGCGCCGGTGGCTGCGAGCGTTGCACGACGAGTACCATTTCACCAGTATTTTCGTTACCCACGACCAGGAGGAAGCGCTCGAACTGTCCGATCAGGTTGTGGTGATGAGCCAGGGCAAGGTTGAACAGGTCAACTCTCCCACGGGCCTGTACGCGCACCCTGAGAGTCGGTTTGTTTTCGATTTTCTCGGGCACGTGAATGTCCTGCCCGGCGTGATCAAAAGCCAGAAGCTGGTTCAGGGCGACGCCTGGGTTTCACTGCCTGGCGCCCGTCAAGATGAGGAGGCGCAGCTGTATTTACGGCCCCATGAGGTAGCACTGGCGCGATCACCCTCTGCCATGGCACGTCTGCCGTTGCGAATCAGCGCCATCAGCCTGATCGGTTCAGAAGTACGGCTCGAGCTGGCGCCGGAAGGCTGGCAGAGCGATGAGGTCTGGGAAGTGGGCATGAGCCATGCGGAATTCGCCCGCCAGAATCCTGTCCGCGGCGAGCTGTGGTTTGCCGTGCCAGACGTTGGCCACCTGTTTCTCGCTGATGATTCCCGGCCGAGAACCATCAACTGGAAATACAGCGAAGCGGCCAACGCCAGCAATATGTAACCGGTGGTCAGGTGGCCAGCCACCTGCCATCGTCATAGCGATAGGTTTTTCCGCTCTCGATTCTGTGCAGCCACAGCCAGCGATTGTGCACCAGGGCCCGAACGTCCGGATTAGCCTGAATCACAGCCTCGATCCGTTCCGCGGGAGCGTCGATGACAACCGTCAGGCGCACCGGCTCATGGCGCCAGTGTTCGCCGTCGAACACCGACTGCAATGGCAGTCCGATCTGTAGATCAACATCGTTACCTTCGACCACCCCGAGGTTACCCCCTACAACCGAGTGCAGTAGTTTATTGCCCGCACCAAAGATGGATGGCCTGGCCACTGAACCGAAATACTGCAGATTGATCCAGTTAGCCACCACCATGGGCGCAGACATCAGCAGCGTCAGCACCTCTCCGGACGGGTCTTGCCCCGGATCGTAATCATGAAGGAAGCACCGCCCACCGAGGTTCAGCGAGCGGGTTAACGTTCTTGGGCCAATCACCATACCCGCATTGTTCGCCAACCCCCATTCAGGCCGTACTTCTGCCCAGTTACGGGTCCGGCGATTGAGCTCGGCCAACAGGCGTTTGTCGGTTTCACCATCCAGGCCAAGACCGCTGGCACGTTCCCGGCGACAGGCCGCGCCGGCCTGATCCAGCTTTTCAAGCAGGGTTTTCAGGATCCGCCGATGGCTTTCAGGCACCTGCTCCTGGCCATAGACCGTCACGGTATCCGTGATGGTGCAATGCTCAGCCGCCAGCGCTATGGTGCTTTCCGGTAACACGATGCCCTTCTCCGCCAGCCCGGCCCGCACCTGCCGGTCATTCAGCAATTCGGCCGCTACTCTGGCGTTGACACCACCATTCTTTCCACCACAGGCGCCACAGGCCAGACCCGCCTCATTCGGGTTGTTGTCCGTGTGCGCGCCGTGGCCAACCATCAACAGCAGGCTTGCGAACCCCTGCGTGAGTGACATCGCCCGCAGCATCCCCTCGGCCAGTTTGACTCTCTCGGGATCCGACAGCGGATAACCATCAACGCAGTGATGCAGCCTGCCCGGCTCAACACGTTCTTTTTTTACGCTGTTCTTGTTCAGGCTGTCCCTGACCAGCTTCCAGGCCCATGCCAGCCCGGTGGTTTCTACCAGTGTGAATGTAGACAGGCTGGAGTACTTGGCACGGCGGACAGACTCCCGAACCTGCTCCCGCTGGTCGAGTTTGCGGTCCCATGCCCGATCATCCTCCGGGTTCCCCAGGGTTTCAGAGTATCGATACGCCGGTGCAAGCAAGCCGGGCAAACGGGCCTCGTCATCCGCAGGGCCATGCTTGTGGTGAACAATCGGCATTCCGAAGAAACCGGCAACGCCCAGCGTACGGGCCTGGGGATAGACCTGCTCAAATTGTCGGCGCATCACTTCAGAGCGCACATCGATGCAAAAAGCAGCCTGAACTTCTGCGACTGTTTCTGTGTCATCAGCCCCTTGCGATTGATCGGCGCCAAGATCAGAGAGAAACCGGGTCTGCCAGGCCATCTCGTAGGCGCGGTGCCAAACCCACAATGCCTGCTCCCTGCCGGAGGCCGGGACCATTTCGAAGGCATTGACGCAATGCTTCTGCCAGGCCTCGCGTTCGGCATCCGGCATAGCAGCAAACGCGCGGGCCTCATAAATCAACCAAATGGTGGCCAATTGAGCGCAAAACTGATCATGGCCGCTCTCATGGCTATCTCCCAGGCCCGCCCGCCAATCGACACCACGACACCAGGACGCCCAGCCAAGCAGCTGGCCCAACAGATGGTGGGCCAAAAGAGGAAGTTGCCGGCTGCTATACGGCAGTTCTCGGGCCACCGCTGTCGCCGCATCCTGCCAGGTCGCTGGCAATGCCGCGGCGTGGTCGCCTTTTCTGCCCCGGGGTCCGGCGGTTTGGCCGCGCCAGAACTGGTAAAGATCCTGCGGGCTGCCTGATACCCGCCAGCGGTTCTGGCGCACATCGAAATAGCGCGCGCAGATTCCGCCAATGTCGTCGCGAGCCTCCCTGAGCGCGGGTTCCTGCTGGCCTTGAAGGCGATAACCAAGCGCCGATACAAATTCGGACTGCGACGACGGGGGACCGGACAACTGACTCAGAAGCGTCTGTTCATCATCCTTCACGCCGGCTTCAAGAACCGCTTTCTCCAAATGGGTGCGCTGAATACGGCCTGCGTCCCAGGCCTCGCGATAAAAGCCGGGCGGCATCAGCAGGCCTGCACCAAGCAGGCTGTCGAGTTCACGGGATGCATGCTCCACCGGCTGATAACGGCTGCCCCACCAGGGATTGACCGCTATCCAGCGGTCCATCGGCCAGATCGGTGCCACTCGCTCACACGCCTCGTGAATGCGCTCGGGGGCGCTCTGTTGGTGAGAAACGGAACCGGTAACAGGTGCGTTCATGATTTTTCTCCAGTCAGAACTCTGTGCCGCAGCCGAAGATCCGCCGGTTGGCCATGGGCATTAAGCCAGGTCTGTGCCCAGCGTCTGGTCAGCTTCTCAAATGGCTTATCCAGATACAGGCCCTCGCTGAAGTGCGAATGCAGGTTGTGCGCGAAACATCCTTGCGGACGCGCAAACAGTATCAGGGACAGCCCGAACAGAGTCGCCAGCAGTGCCCAGGCAAACCCGGTTGCTGCGGCGGGCAATATCACGCCTGCCCCCTGGGGCAGCGCCGCACTGAGCAGCCAGTTCAACACGCCATAGAGCGGAACCAGGGCAACCGAGAGCAGCAGCACGATGATGCGGGCGCCTCTCTGGCTGGCCCCCGGAGTGCCCAGCACAGCGGCACCAACCGCAAACACCAGCAGCGCCGCCAGCACAGGCTTATGAGCAACCAATTGCGGTGCCTGCCAGAGCAGCGCAGCGGCCAGGGCGGATGCGGCCAGCGCAAGGCCGACCTGGGCTCGGCTGATGTGCTCGGAAAAGGCAATCCGCGACACCTTTACGGTCCGGCCCACCGCGAGGAACGAATGCGCTTTATAGAGGGAGTGGGCCAGCAAGTGCAGCAGTGCCAGTGTGTAGGCCCCCAGCGCGATCTCAAAAAGCATGAACCCCATCTGGGCATTGGTTGACCAGACCAATCCGTGCTTGGCGGAGTTTTGCGTCATCATGGTGAACACCGCAACAAGCGCGGTGCTGCCACCAACAACCAGCAGTATCATATGGCCTGCCGTAAACCCCTCGAAGACCGGGAACAGCCGTAACCACAGGAAGCCCCCAAGGTTCACCACGCCGGCGTGCAAGAGAGCCGACACCGGGGTCGGTGCTTCCATCACTCGAATCAGCCAGCCGTGGAATGGTAGTTGCGCGCACTTCAGGGCGGCTGCGACCGCCAGAAGCACCGAGGCGGCGGTAAGTGACACCGAGCTGCGCCCTAACGACTCCCCCAGCGAATAGATTTCCGGGATTCGAAAGCTTCCGTAGTGGTTCCAGATTAACAACACTGACACCAGTATTGCGGTATCGCCAAGCCGACTGGCAATGAACTTCTGAGCCGCAGCCAACCGGGCCTGAGGACGTTCGGCGTAGAGCGTCAGCAGCTGGTGGAGTGACAGGCTGACACCCACCCAGGCGCCCGCAAGCACGAGCAGATGGTCGGTAAACACCAGCACGAGAACGCTGACCACGGTGGCCAGAAACCAGGGCAGAAAGCGAACGAAAGCGGGGTCGGCCCGCAGATAATCGCGGCTGTAACGCAAGATGATCCAGGCAATGAAGCTCACCATGAGGGCCATCCATACTGCTAACCCATCCGGGTACAGCCCAAGGCGAATGCCCAGTTCCGGCAGGCCTGTGTCCATTGCCAACCGATCCAAAAGAAGGCCGGCACCAATGATCGCTGTGGTCGCAAGCAACAGGCAAAACCCAATCTCGGCCAGGCGCCAGCAGTAAGAGAGTTTCAGAGGATTTTTCGTCCAGTTGGCGAAACCCGCCAGTACCAACAAGGCAACCGGCAGAGCCAGCCAGGCTATTAACAATACGAGCGATAAGGTTGTAATCAGAGTTGTCATCGCGGGCTCCTTCATATTGGCGCCTACTTTGCCGGTAATGCTTTCATATAAAAAATGGTTTATAAAGATTAAACCGTTCACTTTTAAAGAACAGAAAAGGTTCGACGATGCGCCTGAACTACCATCACCTCTATTACTTCTGGACCGTTGCGCGCACCGGGCACCTCACCCGGGCGGCCGAATCCCTGCACATTTCACAATCCGCACTGTCGGGCCAGATACGCAAACTGGAGGACAGTCTTGGCTTTGATTTGTTCGTTCGCGAAGGCCGGCGTTTGCGCCTGTCAGAAGCCGGCCGGGTGGCGTTCACCTACGCCGAGGAAATCTTTCGCCAGGGGGAAGAGCTGGAAGCGTTGTTCCGGACGGGACAACAGGCCAACCGGGAAATTCTCAAAGTCGGTGCGGTGGCCACACTGTCACGCAACTTCCAGGAAGGATTTCTGAGGCCTTTGCTGGGCCGAAAAGATTTGGAGCTCAAGCTGCAAAGCGGGAGCCTCGATGATCTGCTCAGGCGGTTGTCTGCCCACCGGCTGGACCTGATCCTCTCCAATCAGGCCGTGCAGGGCGATGAAGAAACACCCTGGCGTTCGCGCCGGATTGCCCGGCAGTCCGTCAGCGTGATTGGCCCCCCGGGCGGTCATGAGGCCCCCGGCTTTCCAGATATCCTGCGCGATCGCCCGCTGATTCTTCCGGGGCCCGGCAACAATATCCGCCAGGCCTTTGATCAGCTCTGCGAGCATCATCACCTTCACCCGGTGGTAATCGCCGAGGTGGACGATATGGCGATGATGCGCCTGCTGACCCGTGACAGCGGACATTATGCGATATTGCCACCCGTGGTGGTCCGGGATGAGCTCCGCAATGGCGAACTGCAGGACTATGGCGCGCTGCCCGGAGTATTTGAGGAGTTCTATGCCATTCGCATCCGTCGCCAGTTCGAGTCGCCGGTACTGAGGGGGCTAATGGCTCAGAAAGCGGAAGAATTGCTGACCTTTTCGGACAATCAATCTGATTGATTTGGCCTTTGTGTCAGGCGTGCAAGCCGTTTTATAGTCGCTTCTGTAAAACAATAAAAAGGAGTGCTCATGGCTCGCACCCACACCCGAAAACCGTCTGTCTTGATTATCGGGACCGGCTTTGGTGGTATTGGAATGGCCGTCAAACTCAAACAGGCGGGGTTCGATAACATCACCCTGCTTGAGAAAGCCGCCGGTGTCGGCGGAACCTGGCGCGACAACACCTACCCCGGCGCAGCCTGCGATGTGCAGTCGCATCTGTATTCCTACTCCTTTGAACCCAAGCACGATTGGAGCCGGAAATTCGGGCTACAGCCAGAGATTCTTGAGTACATTGAACACTGTGCTCAAAAATATCGGCTCTTGCCCCATATCCGTTTTAATCAAGCGGTCAGGGCCGCGGATTTTGATGAGCAACACAATCAATGGCACGTAAGTACCGAAGCCGGTGATGTCTTTACGGCCGACGTTCTGATCACCGCCACCGGGCAACTGAACCGGCCTGCCATGCCGGCCATCCCGGGGATTGAGTCGTTTCAGGGCGTTTGTTTCCATTCCGCCCGCTGGGATCACAGTGCCGACCTGGTAAACAAGCGAGTCGCTGTCATCGGAACTGGCGCCAGTGCCATCCAGTTTGTGCCGGAGATTACTCCCCGGGTGGCCCGGCTCGATCTATACCAGCGTTCAGCCGCCTGGGTATTGCCCAAATCTGACCGCCCCTTTTCGCCCGTTGAGCAAACCCTGTTTCAAAAGCTCCCCCTGTGGGACCGCATATACCGAGGCCTGATCTATTTGAAAAATGAATCCCGGGCGCTGGCTTTTACCCGGCTTTCCTGGATTCTCGGTATCTTTGCCCGCCAGGCAAGAAAAGAAGCGGCCCGTCAGGTTACGGACACAGACAAGCTCGTGAAGCTGATTCCCGACTATCGGATTGGCTGTAAGCGCATTCTTATTTCCAATGACTGGTATCGCGCGGTTAACCAGCCCCACGTTAATCTGGTCACCGAGGGTATCGATCACGTGGATGAGCGCGGCATTGTATCCAGAAGCGGCGAACATCGGCCCGTCGATGCCATTATTTTCGGAACGGGATTCAGGGCAACCGAGTTTCTGTCGCCCATTCAAATTCACGGGCGGGGAGGCCGATCTTTGAACGACGCGTGGGCTGATGGCTGCAAGGCGTTCAAGGGCATATCGGTCAGCGGCTTTCCCAATTTCTTTATGCTCTATGGCCCGAACACCAACCTGGCCCATAACTCCATCCTGTTCATGCTCGAATCCCAATATCGCTATGTTCTGAGCGCTCTTGATGCCCTGTCACGTTATCCCAGCGCCGCCATGGATGTCCGCAGTGATCGCCAAAGCCGTTACTGCCAGGTCGTGCAAAGTGGCCTGGAGGGCAGTGTCTGGCAGGGCGGCTGTTCATCCTGGTATCTGGATGAACAGGGTCGAAATACCGTGAACTGGCCCGGCTTCACCTTCAGTTATCGTTTTTCCACACGATCCGTTGATACGGCCGACTACCAGTTTTCAGAGCCGGTAACTGCTGGTTCATAGGCTCGAAAGGCCCTTGAGAGCCTCTGCGCCCACTTTCAGGAGCCGATTTGTAATTCTCATCTAATCATAGGATGATTGGATCATCATATAGAGGGATGATCCGCTGTGCTGAAACCGATTCGTAAGGGCTCACTGGTTGAGACCGCCATTGAAAGCCTCCGTCAAACCATCGAGAGCGGCGAGTGGCCAGTGGGTACTCGCCTGCCGGTAGAGGCCGAGTTGTCTGAAGCACTTGGCATCAGCCGCAACACCATCCGCGAAGCAGTAAGGGTGCTGGTGCACGTCGGAATGCTGGAAACCCGCCAGGGAGATGGAACTTACGTGCGGGCCAATCGTGATGCGGGGGAAATGCTGCGGCGGATTGCCCGCAGCCAACTCGCCGAGCAAATTGAAGTCAGGATTATGCTGGAGACCGAAGCGGCCCGGCTCGCGGCCAGTCGTCGCACCGATGCGGATTTAAAAGCCATGACCAGCGCACTCGATGCCCGGGCAGCCGCGGGAGACAATCTGGCCGAGCGTATCCGGCATGATGAGTGGTTTCACCATGCGTTAGTGAGTGCCTCTCATAACCGGGCTCTAGTCGAGCTGTACGATTATTTTTCCCACGCCGTCAGCCAGACCATTGAACAAACTGAAACAGATTCAGAGCTGCCGGAACCCAGCCAGGAAGATCACGAACTGCTACTGGCAGCCATTCGCCGAAAGGATGTTGCCAAAGCCGAAACACTGTCCCGGGCGCTGTTAACCCCGAGCCTGACCGTACTCAAGGCAAAGGGGTAAACCGTGAAGTTCCGGATTGATGCCTTTACGCTTCTGCTGCTGGGCGCGATTGTTCTCGCGTCTTTTCTACCGGTCACCGGCCAGGCGGCAGATACCCTGGCGACCGTCGGGACCATCGCTGTTGCGCTGCTGTTCTTTTTGCACGGCGCAGCGCTGTCCCGACAGCAAATCATCGATGGCGCGACACACTGGCGATTGCATATTCTGATCACCGCCCTTACCTTCGTGTTTTTCCCCATTGCTGTTCTCCCGGTGAACGCTTTGAGCAGTATTGCGCCGGAATGGATGCCAGCGGATCTGGGCCTGGGGTTTCTTTACCTGGGGGTGCTGCCCTCTGCGGTCTCTTCGTCGATTGCGTACACCGCCATGGCTCGTGGCAATGTTCCCGCCGCCATTTGCAGTGCGGCTGCCTCAAACGTTTTCGGCATGATGCTGACCCCGTTTCTCTTGCTGCTACTGGTATCGACCTCAGGCGCTGGCGACTTTTCCGTTGCCGAAGCCTTGAAAGACATCATCTTGCAGCTTTTGTTGCCCTTTGCCGCTGGGCACGCGCTCCGGCCCTGGCTGGGGGGCTTCCTGTCCCGTAACGAGGCGTTAATGGCGCGCTATGACCAGTGCGTTATCTGGATCATCGTCTATTCGGCATTCTCGCACTCGGTGGTCAGCGGCCTCTGGCAGAATCTGCCGTTCCGGGCTGTGGTACTGGCCATACTGATCTGCTTCGGCCTTCTGGCGCTGTTTATGCTGGCGGCGCGCTTGATGGTAAGGAAACTGGGGTTCAGCCTCGAAGATGAAGCGGCGGTGGTGTTCTGTGGTTCAAAGAAGAGCCTGGCGTCGGGATTGCCGATGGCCAAAGTGCTGTTCTCTGGCCATCCGGGGTTCGGCATGATCGTGTTGCCGATCATGTGCTACAACCAGATTCAGGTCATTGTGGGCGCCATTCTCGCCCAGTCCTATCGCGAAAAAATTGAACGAGCGAACTTAGCTGCCGCTCATGCCCCCAAAAAGGGTTGCAAGAATCACTAGCCCGATGATCCAGCCGATCACCGCAGGCCAGAAGTTCACCATCTGCGGTGGCTGCTCAGCTGTATCGTCTTCGGGGTCGCCCATACCTCGGCCCGCACCATCACCTTCGGGGTAGGTGCGCGGGTCCGGCTCGGGCTGGACATCCTTCAGGCTGAACCACTCGAACCAATCTCCGAGAAAGCGCGTAACCGGGCCAGCCAGGGCACCGTTTTCGGCCAACGGGCGAATCTGGGGTTCCAGCTGATCCGCAATTTCCCGGCGCACCGCTGCCCGGTCTGCCGGCGGCTCACAGAGAATGGCCTTCCAGACAGACACATCCTGCTGACGATCCGTGTCATTCATCAGGGCGCGAATCTGAATGACCACTTCCCGGGCAATCTGGGCCTCCTCGGCGCTGAGCGCACCAGCTTCGGTACGCTGCCCCAGGGATTCCGGCGAGCCGGAATCGGGCGGCGCGGCAGGGCTGGTTTCCCCTGCTGTCGACACGGCGGGCTTAGGTGGAGGTCCACCTGTGGCCTCCCGGAATGCCAGCTCCAGGTCCCGGGCTTCATCGTCTGAGGCAAACTTGAGCTGGCGCTCGTAAGCCTGGCGAATCTGATCTGTGTCGCCGGTCGGCTCGATGCCCAGCAGGTCCCAACAATTCATAAAACAGCAACTCCGATTATGTAAAATCTGCCTATTTTATAGAGACAAATGCGGCTCTCTCCCTTAGGATTCATTGAGAACCTCAATAATTTTCCATCACCCCGTGATTATAGAACGACACGCATGGCAATGACGAATTACACCTTTGCGAAACTCAACTATGCCCGCCGTTCACGAACCGCCGCCTGGCTGACCCTTCCCATCGTTTCCGTCGTGACTCTGACGGCGCTCCCTGGCGTGTCTCAGGCCCATGCATCAGGCTTCGACAACGGAATACCCGGTTTTGGTGCTGACATCCCGGAGGTACTCACCACCACCCGATTGCGCCAACCCAAAACCCGTGTGCCCGGAAGTACCACGGTCATTGATGGCGGTCTGATTCGCGACCTGGGTATCCGCAACCTTTACGAAGTGTTTCGTCTGGTCCCCGGGATGGTGGTTAATTTTGTTGGCAGTCATCAGCCCGTGGTCACCTACCATGGCACGGTTCATTATGAACAGCGGCGGATGCAGGTGTTGGTCGATGGCCGCACGGCTCACCGCGCTACCCTGTCGGACATGGACTGGGAAACCATGCCGGTGCCGCTGGAACTGATTGAGCGCATTGAGGTCGCCCGGGGGCCCAACTCGGCCGCCTACGGCATCAATGCGTTTCTTGGCACCATCAACATCATTACCCGGGACCCTGCCGACAGTGCCAATTTTGAAACAACCGTCACCAGTGGCTCCCGTGGCTATCTGCGCACGTTCGCGTCTACCGGCAATGCCGATGCCCGTTACGATTGGCGCCTGAGCTATGAAAAGCGGAAATTCGATGGCTTCGATTATCAAATCGATGGTGGCGAGCGCCAGTCCTTCAACGACGGCCATGATGTGAATTCCTTTCTCTATGATTCGCGCCTGAGCTTCACACCGGATACCAACCTTGAACTCCATGCCGGCATGACCGACGGCATCAAGTACCAGGACAAAGAAAAAAGCGGCGAACTGAATCCCGGAGAGAACCCGGATATTGATATCCGGGACTACTATCTGCAGGCCAAACTTAATCATACGGTATCGGAACAGCACTTCTTCCATCTCCAGGCGAGCGTGGAAAACTTTGACCGCCGCCAGGAATACGCCATCCGTTTTCCGGACAGCGTCGCCGACTGCCTGCGCAACAACACGCCCCTGTATGAGTACACCTACACCGATGATGACAGGGAGCGGCGCTGCTTCACCTCCCAGGGCGGCCCTGACGGGTTTGCGCAAATTGATGCGGATTCCGAAGATACCCGGATAGAGCTCGAAGCCCAGGATACACTGGTGATCAACAACGCACTGAGACTGGTAACCGGAGCGGGCTTCCGGAAAGACATTTATCGCTCGGAAACCTACTTCAATGGCAGAGGCAACAATTACCAGTCCCGGTTCTTTGGCAACGCCGAATACAGCCCGCTGCCCTGGCTAACGTTCAACGCAGGTGGTAACTGGGAACGAACCAGCACAACCGATGACAGCTATTTCTCGCCACGAGTCGCGACCAACTTCATTCTGAACAACAACCATGCCCTGAGGCTCGTCTTTTCCCGGGCCGTGCGCACGCCCGACGGCTTTGAACAGAATCCGGACTGGGGCTATACCCTGCGCAATGTAAGGCCCGCGGTATATTCAGACCTGGAAGGTACGCGAGTCGATATTTTTGGCGCCGCAGAAGAGACCGCACTCCTGACGCTCGGGACACCGCTGAAAGAGGAAACCATTACCTCCCGGGAAATCAGTTACTTTGGTCAGTTTTTTCTGGACAACGCCCTGCTCTCTCTGGAAGTCCGCGCGTTCAAAGACGAGCTTCGCGACATGATCAGCGGTGTTATCCAGCTGAAAGAGTGGACCATCGACAATAACGTTGCGGTTGACCAGAAAGGGTTCGAGGTAGAAGCGAGCCTTGATTTCCCGGGCACAACGCTCAGAGCCAGCTATGGTTATCTGGATCAGGATACCTGGTACGACGGCGAACCCATTTTCGACGCAGATGGCAATCGTGATCTTGATACCGAAAGCTACAATGCCCGGCTGCTGACCCGGATGTCAGTGCGCCACTCTGGCAGCGTTGCCGCCATTCAGGACTTACCGGCAGGATTTCAGTGGTCTGGCGTTTTCTACTGGGCAGACGAGTTCAACAGCCAGTTTGAGCGATTTGACACGCGGCTCGTAAAACAGATTATCCAACCGCGCTACACGGCCGAAATCGCTATAGCCATGCAGCACTATCTCAACCGGGATTATGAACTAAGTTCTGATAACAATATCAAAGATCATAACCAGTTCTTTGTAGAAGCCGGCATTCGCTTCTGATTCTCCGGAGAGCGGAAAATAAAACAGCCAATGGAATGGACTTGCTACCTGACAATGTTCGCTACGTACCGTAAAAGGATAACGGAACACCCGACAGACATGAACAGCGTTATTGTCGCCCTGTTCCTGGTCGCCGTGGCTCTGTTCGTCCATCCGGCCACGGCTTCGGCACAGGAGGCCGCACGAGCACTGGCCTATGTTGTCGGCTCAGGAAACTCAGCCCTCGACAACCACGTAACCGGGCTGCTGGAAAACCAGCTCGCCGGCAAGGTTACACTGAAACCTGTTGCCGAACCCGCGTTAGCCGCCCTGGGAGACAGCCCCGTCATCACAATCGGGCCGGTCGCTTTCTCGAAAGTCCGTCAGCAAAACAGGGCATTGCCGGTGCTGGCCTTGCTGGTGGAGAAACAGTTCATTGACGACTACGCGGCGCGCTCACCCGGTATGGTCACCGCTGTCTACTACGACGTACCTTTATTGCGCCAGGCGTTGACCGGCCAGGCGATTCTGCCTCAGGCAACCCGGGTGGCGTTACTCGCAACCACAGAGAGCGCAGCCCTCTACGAACCGCTGCTCGAGCAACTGGCGGACTATGACCTTGAGGCAAGAGTATTCATTGCTGACACAGAAGATCAGCTCGTGCCCAGCCTGATACGGGCACTGGATTTTGGCGATTTCCTATTGGCAGGGCCGGACGACGATATTTATAACCCCAGGAACATCAAGCATATCCTGCTTACCGCTTATCGCCGCAACAAAATTCTGGTCGGCCCGAACCAGGCCTACGTAAAAGCAGGCGCACTCGCTTCAAGCTACGCGCCCTTCACCGCCATGGCGGTGCGTGCTGGCAACTATCTGTTTGAGTACCTCGAAACCGGGGCCTTTCCGGCGCCCGCGTACCCCGGGGAATTTCGGGTTGAAATCAACCGGCAAGTCGCGCGCTCTTTGAACATTCCGGTGCCGGAAAGGGAACAGATTGCCCAGTCGGTGCAAACCATGATTAACCAGCATCATCAGGAGAACGGCCAGTGAGTAAAACAGCCAGAACTCCCGGTATGTCATTGTCGCTCCGATTGTTATTGCTGGGCGCCCTGCCCGCCGTGGTGGTCTTCGCGTCCCTGATGATTTTTTTTACGTCGGCCCGGCTCGACGATGCCCAGCGGGACCTGTCTCAAAGCAGCCAGATGCTGGCAGACAGCCTGGCACCAGCCCTTGAGTACGCTGTTGTCTCTGGCAACGAACTGGCGCTCGGGCAAGTGCTGGAGCAATCCCTGAAGCGCAGCAAGGCCGACTGGATTCGCGTTAGCGATGTCCTTGGTGAGGAGCTCGGCGTTGTCACCCGCGGTGAAGAGCCCTCGCCTTCCGACTCCGGGTCCTTTGACATCTACACGGCCGAAATACTGCAGGAACCACTCGACCTTGGCTCCGAAAACAGCGGTGAATGGCTCTCTGGCGCCTGGAACTTCAATTCCAGCAGCTTACGGGTAGGCCTGGTGGAGGTTGGCGTAAACCCTCGCGTGCTCGAAACCCGGCGTCAGGACATTCTCTGGACCTCGCTTCTGGTCGGCGCCGCCCTGTTGTTATTCAGCCTGCTGGTGGCCAATCATTTCCTCAATAACATTCTTCAGCCCATGCGACAGCTCTCAAGCCGCGTGGGCAAACTGATTGCGGGCAACTACACAACGCAGCCTGTTCCCGATAAAGGCAGCTCGCAGGAGGTTTTTGAAATCCAGACCCAGCTCAACGAGCTTGCAGTGCACCTGGAAAAGCTGCGCTCGGCGCGGGACGAAACCCTGGCCATTTCCGAAGGTGCGCGGGAAAAAGCCGAGTATGCCAGCCAGGCAAAATCAGAATTCCTGGCCACCATGAGCCACGAGCTTCGCACGCCGTTAAACGGGGTGCTGGGCATGGTGGATCTGATCCAGGAAGAACCCCTGACCAAACGCCAGAGCGATTATCTGACTACGGCCCGGCAATCGACGGAGGATTTGCTGACCGTTATTTCCGACATCCTGGATTACGCCCGCATGGACAGCGGCCACCTGGTGCTTGATCAGGAAGTGTTCAATCTGCAAACCCTTTTTACCAATTGCGCCGCGTCTTACCGCCACGCCGCAGAGCAACAGGGGTTAACGCTGGACCTCCAGTTCCTGGGAGACTGGCCAAGCCATCCCGTGGTGCTCGGAGATGCACCTCGGGTCCGACAGGTTCTGGCCGGACTGATTGATAACGCTCTGAAATTCACCGGCGAGGGTTTTATCAGTGTGAAAGTAAACTGGCTTGAGCTGGAAAATCACTGCGCCCTTGTACAATGTACCGTCAAGGATTCCGGTGCGGGCATTCCGGCAGAGCGATTGCAAAGCGTGTTCAACAGTTTCGAGCAGCTCGACAATGGCGACAACCGTACCCAGAGCGGCACCGGGCTGGGCCTGTCGCTGGTGCAGCGCCTGGTGGAACTGATGGGCGGCCATGTGCAACTGGAATCAGATATTGGGCAGGGTTCCGCGTTCCGCTTTGAGCTACCTTTCCAGCTTGTACAGCCGGCACCGCCGGCGGCCGAACCGCAAAAGCCAGTGCCCGGTAGCGCCCGTGCACTGGTGGTGGAAGACAATGTGGTGAACCAGAAAGTGACCCTGGCCCTGCTGCACAAGTTCGGTTTCCAAACCCAATGTGTGAGTAACGGCACCGATGCCGTCAACCGCAGAAGAAACGATCATGAAGGCTTTGACGTTATTCTTATGGATTGCCAGGTGCCGGTCATGGACGGCTACGAAGCCACCCGCATTATCCGGGAATGGGAGCATGGGAATGGCCAGAGGGGCATTCCGATCATTGCCCTGACAGCCGATGTGTCAGCAAAAACCGAAAAAGCCTGCAAAGACGCCGGCATGAACGACTACCTGGCCAAACCGGTGCGCGGCGATACTCTACGGGCAGCCCTTGCCCGCTGGGTCAAGATATAACAGGAGACGCCCGGGAGGCCGCCAACGGCACGATGCTCCCGGGCCAGGGTTCTGTCTTACCTCACCGGTTCGCGCATGGTGACAAACTCTTCCGCAGAGGTTGGATGAATGCCCATGGTCGAATCAAACTCGGCCTTGGTGGCGCCGGCCTTGATCGCGACCGCCAGCCCCTGGGTGATTTCACCAGCGTCCGGGCCGACCATATGCGCGCCCAGCACTTTGTCGGTGGTCGCATCCACCACCAGCTTCATCAGGCAGCGCTCATCACGGCCACTGAGGGTATATTTCATCGGGCGGAATTCCGAACGGAAGATGCTGACTGAGTGCCCTGCGTCTTTTGCCTCTTCCTCGGTGAGGCCAACCGTACCGATGTTCGGCTGACAGAACACGGCCGTTGGAATGGCGCTGTAGTCCATCTCTCCCTGGCCGTCGCCAAACAACCGCCGCGATAATACCATCGCCTGGGCCAGGGCTACTGGCGTCAGCTGCGGTGTGCCAATCACATCGCCCAGCGCTGAAATAGAGGGCACCGACGTCTGGAAATGATCGTTCACATCCACATGGCCGGAAGCGTTCAGTTCCACTCCAAGATCCGTCAAACCCAAACCGTCGACCAGGGCGCGGCGGCCTGTGGCTGCCATCACCAGCCCGGTTTCAAGACAAGTGCCATCACTCAGGTTTACCTGATAATGAGCGTCGAGCTGCTCGACCGATTCAATCGTTACGTTGAAGCGAAGATCCACCCCTTTCTTACGCATCTCCTGCTCGGTAAATTTCCGGATATCCTCGTCGAAGCCTCTGAGGAAAAGCTCTCCCCGATACAATAAGGTGGTTTCAACACCCAATCCGGCGAGAATGCCGGCAAATTCGACTGCAATATATCCCCCGCCCCAGACCACAGCGTGTCGTGGCAGTTGCGGCAAATAAAACATTTCATTGGACGTAAGCAGCAGTTCCTTGCCGGGAATGTCCGGAACAACCGGCCAGCTTCCCGTTGCCACCGTAATATGGCCGGTCGAGTAGGTTTTATCACCGACAACCACGGTATGGGGGTCGCGAATGCTCGCGGTGCCCTCGATGATCGTAACTCCGGCATTTTCCAGTAACCGGCCGTAGATGCCATTCAGGCGCTCGATTTCCGTATTTTTGTTGGCCACCAAGGTTGGCCAGTCAAAGCTGACATCGTCTGTGGGTACAGACCAGCCATAACCCTGTGCATCCTCGAGCTCTTCCATGACGTGGGCACCGTACACAAACAGCTTTTTCGGCACACACCCCACATTTACGCAGGTTCCACCAAGGTATCGGGACTCAACCACTGCGACCCGGGCACCGCGCTGGGCAGACATCCGCGCCAGCCGAACTCCGCCGGAACCGGCACCAATGACAATCAGATCAAAATCATGGCTCTCAGACACGGTTTCTCCTGTTTACTTCAAATGGACTGTTTTCGTTGATTTACGCCTACCCTCAGATGGTCAGCGTCAGCCTTACGGAGACCTGCCCCGGCGCATTGCCCCGGTCCATGGCAGCCTGATCAATCACGACCCCGTTTTGACTGTGCAGACGCTCGAGCCAGGCGGCGACATCGGCATAGGGCGCGTTTTCCAGCCAGACCCGAATGGCGTCTTCTCCACTGGGTTCGAAGCGCTGCAAAGAGAGCCCTGCCTCTCCGGCAGATCTTGTTACCAGTGCCATGAGGGCGCGCCCGTCTTGCGGCTTATTACCCCCTGCAGCAGCTGACGATGCGCCATCGGCAGTGCCCAGGCGTTGGATTGCAGCCTTGTTCGCCTGCACCCAGGCCAGCAGCTCCACTGCGTTCTCGCGTTCCGAGGCCGCGTGGTCATGAAACCGGGTAACTGGCTGCCACACCAGCATATAAAGCAAGGCCAGAAACAGGGCAATACCCAGAATGGTCAAGGCCTGGCGATCCCGCGTTGGCAACTGGTCGTAGCGCGCGATCAATTTCCCGATTGCCGGCTGATCCTTAATGCGATTCCACATCCGATTATCCTCCCGAGACCGTCAGGCGGCCACGGGCGCCGCTGGATTCATTAACAACCGAGCCAATCTGGGCCTGAAGCCCTTCACTGGCCAGGCCATTTCTTAGCCGGCTCAACCGATCATAGCTGTCGGCCCGGATATCCACCACAAGCTCGCCACGGGCCCGGCTGTAATTGACCGAATTGAAGGTGACGGCTGTCGGATTTTGCAGGCGGCCGTACTGAGCGCCGGTGTACTTCATCAGGGTAATAAAATCGACTTCCGGCCCCTGGGAACCGGCAACACGCAATTGGCCCTCAATAACCCGCCGTACGTTGCCGGCGTGGGTGCGGCGATCAGAGGGGAAGGCATTCCGGTACAGCGCCATCGCCTCGCTCTCCAGCCGCTCCGCCTGCTGCTGATGATAAACGCCCATGCCAACTTCCAGGCCCATCTGGATAACAAACCAGAGCGATGCAACCGCAATCAGGGGCTTCCAGGGCTTAAGCGGGCTACTACCCTCGGGCTTGAGTGCAAACATTCCCTGGCAGAGATTGATGGGCTGGCAAAGATGCTGGTGATAGGACCAGGCCAGCAGCTCCGTCACCGAGAAGTCCAGGGGTTTGGCTTCGATGTTCAGGTGCCCGGTGGCCCCGGCAAGCTCTGATATCAGGGTCTGGCTGGATTCCAGGTCAGATTCTGTCCCGTACAGCTTGACCGGAATCTCTGCGACCACCTCGTCAGCCGTTGGCGCTGCAAGCGTTACCGTCAGAAGCGGCAGATTATCGGCCTGCATTTTCAGCCATTCCAGTCGCTGGCTTTGCAGCAATGCGGAATCGCCATCCAGACAAATTACCCAACCGGATTCCGCCGCCGGCAGCAACGACGCATCGGGGTAAATGGCTTCCAGTCGGGCCTGATGCCAGCCCAGGAACAACGACCGCCATCCCGCCATTCTCTCCCGATCAATGCCGGCCACACGGTAGCCCTCGGCGGTGTGAGGCCCCAGGGCAAGATGGACAGACTCAATGTCCTGGGCAATCTGCTCCTCCACCGCGTATGGCAGTGCCTGCTGGATAAAACGGTTTTGTCTGGCGGGAATGTCGGCAAGGCAAAACACTGCCTCATCGCCCGGAATCAAACCGATCAACAGCACGTTCTCCAGTGCATTCTGTGCCAGAGTCTGTTCAATACTTTCCCGGGTATCCGCCGTTCCCCGTGCCTGGGCATCGCCGCTGGCATCCTGGAGCACCCAGCTGAACAGCTGGGCCTCGGCGCTTTGGTCCGGGTCCGCATAAGGTGGTACCGGCCGAACAAATAGGCGGTATGACATGGTTATCCTTCTGAGAAAGTGTAAGGTTCCTTGGTAATGCGATTCTTCTGTCCGGTATCCCTGTGAACCGTCCGGACTTCGCCTTCCGGATTTCTGTACACGGCACTGACCATATTCACGACCCGATTATCGTAGGTAATCCGCGACACAACTTCAAAAAAACGGGTCTGTAGCGTCAGCCCCTTGCCCTTAAGTCCCATTCCTGAGAACTCCGGCAATGCCAGAAAATCCTGGAGGTTTTCGAAGCGTTCCTCCTTCCGCCTGGCGATGATCGACTCTGCCTGCGCCTCGCCAAGGTCTTCGTGCAGGCTCATCAGCACGGGAACGGTCGCGGTGTTTACGTTAATACCAACACCGGCGACCGGCAGTGCCACGACATGAGAACGCAAGGCGGTATAAATTTCCTCGGTCATGCCCTCGATCAACCGCAGTTCGGTAACCGATACGAAAGGCTGGTTCCCGGTGCGATAAGGTGGGTCAGCCATCAGATACTGGCCATCCTCGGCTCCATAGGCGCTGAGGGTCTGGTCGTCAGCGTCCATCCAGTCAATAAGCGGGTCAACCGTCAGGCCGGTAATGCCCAGTGCCCGAAACAGGCGGGTGAGACGTTCCCTGGTCAGCGGATCCACTTCTCCACTGGCCGTGATCAGATCGTTGAGGTTGATTCGCCCACCGAGATCATCAATCTGAACCTCGGCCACACCATTATCGTCGAGAGGAAGAATGGCAGCGTGCATGGCCCAGAATTCGTCCGGGCTATCCACCATCGTGCTGTCTTCTTTGTCTTCCTCGTAATCACGCACCAGGATGCGTTTGGCGAACTCCTCTGCACCCAGGGCGATACTCTGCCCCTGTTGTTGCGCGAGATAATGGCCAGCCTTGAAGACTCTCAGGCTCTGCTGCCGGGTCATGCCAGACGCCATGAGCACCACCAGGGCCATTGCCAGGAGCACCATGATCAGGGCAACGCCCTGTTGATTTCTCCCGGGCCGCCTAGCCATTGCCGGGCGCTCCGTCCTGATTCTGGCTACCCTCATCGCTTTCCTCTTCCGACTGGGCATCCTGCTGCTCGGTGATAACCGCCTGGGCCTTTGAGGGCTCGAAATCAGGAAGGCTGAACGTGCGGGTCAATTCACCAAACCGTTCGTGTTCGAGCGTAATTTCAATGCCCCGGGGCAGCGCAATATCCGGCCTTGATCCCGGCGTCATCCGGGCCAGAGTTTCCTCCTCCGGCCACTGGTCGCGCCAGTTGCCCTGGTCATCAAGAAAACGCACATCGAACGCCGAAACGTTGTCGACCAGCAGGATATCAACGCTTTCGTCGTCCTGCCCCTGGTCGACCACCGGCCAATAGCGGCGGTGTAAGCCGGTGCCCGTGTATTCCCAAGCTACCCGCTGAAGCTCGCTGCGGCGCAGCCCAAGCGGATTGCGCCATCCCTGGCGGGTCAGCATCAGGGCGAACGCGTTATCACGAGACGTTAAAGAGGGAGAGTAATCGCCGTAAACGTCCCGGGCCGGTCGGTTCACGATCTGGTTGATGTCGCGCTCCAGCAGCAGCATGGTTTTCTGCAGGCCATCGAAAGCCTCTGCGACTTCATCGACCCGGTCACGGGAATTCATCACGCTGCTTACCACCTGCCACACGCCCAGGCCGATGACCGCCGTAATGGTGACCGCGATCAGCACTTCCATCAGAGTAAAGCCGGCCTCTCCGGCGAACGGTCTCGGGGACACAGGCCCGCCCATCAGGAATCTCCCAGGAAGGCCGCAAGTGTGTGAACCGCGAAGGGGTCGGATTGTGTCTCCGGGTATTTGGCCACCGTTACTTCCACCCTGCGCATCGTCGGCTCCGCCGTGGCTATCACGCGGGTGGTGACTTGCCAGCGGAAATTTCCAAACTCGGTATCTTCAGAGTTTTCCGAAATCCCCGGCAGCTCGTCCTGAAGCCGCAGGTCATTAATCCGGTTATCGGCCACCCAGCCGGCCAGGGTTTTGTCCCGTATGCGCTCGAAACTGTTGATGTAATTGCCGCCCACTTCAGCTGCTGCCGTGGCAATCAACCCGAAGACAAGCAACGCAATCAGCACTTCAATCAGGGTAAACCCGCGATTATGGCTCATTATGACGCGTCCACGGCGCCGGGCGGCCGCCATTCCAGCGGGGAAATGCCATCCGACGCAATCACATGCATCAGGTCAGTGTCTGCCCCCAGGGTGAATTCGATTTCAAACGGTGTTGTCTCACCACTGGAAAAGAACACCACATCCGGGCGTAACCGGTCTTCGGCAGAGGCCAGGCGCGGCGCATCGTTTTCAGTGTAGGGAACGACGGTCAGCCATGACGGCAAGGGGCGCTGGCGGAATATCCGCTCCCCTGAGGATTTCCATTCCCGGTCTGCGTCCTGAAACGCCACAAACCGGTAACCGTCCTCTTCCAGCAACAACCCCATCTCGAGGTTGTTGAGCACGGCTTGCTCCCGGGCGGTCTGCATCAACAGGTAGAGTTCCCTCACCTGGCTCTCAAGCTCCCGCTGCTGGGAACTGCCGGCCATATTAAACACGGCCAGCGAAGCCAGCAGCCCGACAATAATCAGAACGACCAGTATCTCAATCAGAGTAAAGCCGTTTTCAGCAGCCCTGCGGCCCACCGTCAATCAGTTCCCGGTGTTCCAGACGCTGACATCCGCCGCGTCGCCCTCACCACCTTCCTGGCCGTCCGAGCCGTAGGAGTACAAATCGTAAGGACCCTCCACGCCGGGGCTTACGTACTGGTAGTCGTTACCCCAGGGGTCTTCCGGTACGTTTTTCAGGTAGCCATCAGGGTTCCAGTTCTTGGGCTCCGGGCTGCCACTGGGTTCACGGACCAGGGCTTCCAGGCCCTGTTGCGTAGACGGGTAGTGGCTATTGTCGAGACGGTACAGATCCAGTGCGTTGGCGATGTTACTGATTTGGGTTTCGGCAACCGTCACCTTCGCCTGATCGCTGCGCCCCATGATGTTAGGCGCCACGATGGCCACCAACAGGCCCAGAATAACCATTACAACCATGATTTCGATCAGGGTGAAGCCTTTGCTGTGAGAGAGCGTTTTCGAATGTTGCATATTCATAGTTTTACTCATCGTCAATCGGTTATTTCAGGTCATGTTTAATCGCTTGATGGCCCGGGCAGATTGCCTGTCAGCCAACCAGATTACTCATATTCAAAATCGGCAGCATGATTGCCAGCACAATAATCAGCACCACAGCGCCCATGAGCAATAGCATCATGGGCTCAAACAGGCCGACGATGGCGGCAATCTTGGATTGCAGCGTGTTTTCCTGCATCCGTGCAGTGCGTTCCAGCATACTGTCCAGCTCGCCACTGGCCTCACCGCTGGCGATCATGTGCAGCATCATCGGCGGGAAGTACCCGGTCTGGTCCAGCGAGCGGTGCAAAGAGCCGCCCTCACTCACTTTCCGTGCGGCTTCCCGCAGCTCCTGGCGTAGAAAATCGTTGGACAATACCTCACCGGCAATCCGCATGGCTTCCACCAGAGGCACACCGCTGGTGGTAAGAATGCTGAGCGTACTGGCGTACCGTGCCGTGTTAACGCCGCGCACCATGCCCGAGAACAGCGGCAGGTGAAGCAGCTGTTTATGGAATTTCAGCCGAACCGCCGGTTTTGTCAGTGCGTATCGAAAGCCAACCACGGCCAATGCCAGCAACACCATAAGGTAGACCCCAAACTGGCCAAGGAATTCCGAGACCGCCAGCATGGCGACGGTCAGGCCTGGCAATTCCTGGCCTTGTTTCAGGAACACTTCAATAATGTCTGGAACCACATAGGTCAGCAAAAACACGACAATCGCAATGGCCACAACACTCAGGATAATCGGGTAAATCGCGGCCAGCTGGATTTTCTGGCGGGCTTCCTGGCGGCTCTCTGTGTAATCCGCCAGCCGGTTCAGCACCAGGTCGAGGTGCCCGGCGTGTTCGCCAGCGGCAACCGTGGACCGATAAAGCCGTGGAAACGCTTTGGGGAACTCGCCGAAACTGTCTGCCAGCGTATAGCCTTCCATCACCTTGGCGCGGATAGCAATCAGCATACTGCGAATTCGGGGTTTGGCAGACTGTTGGGCCGCGGCACTCAGCGCCTGCTCAATCGGAATCCCGGACTGAATCAGCGTTGCCAGTTGCCGGGTAACCAGGGCAAGATCGGCGGCGCTCAAGGCCCCCCGATTGCTCAGGGGATTACTTCGCGCCTGTTTTTCTGCGGCGGCCTCAACAGACAGGGGGGTAAGGCCCTTTTCCCGCAGTTGTTGCCGCACCGCTCTTGGCGCGTCCGCCTCCAACACACCCTGTTTCTGCTTTCCTTTCGCGTCCAGCGCTTTGAATTCATAGGCAGGCATGGGTTACTGGCTCCGGTGGGTCACGCGCAACACCTCTTCCACCGTGGTCTCGCCATTCAGAATCTTCTGAACACCGTCGGCGTGAATGCTCGGGCTGTGCAGGCGAGCCTCCCGTTCCAGGTCCAGTTCACCCGCCCGTTTGTGGATGAGCGTGCTGATGTCTTCAGTAATCTCGACCACCTCGTAAATGCCGATACGGCCGCGATAACCAAGCTGATTGCAGTGCTCACAGCCCCGGGCGCGGAAAATCGTAGGCGGGTTGGCCGGATCTTGCTGCAGGAACTCACAATGCTCTTCTCCGGGCACATACGGCTCACGACAGTGAGTGCAAAGCACCCTGACCAGCCGCTGGGCGACAATGCCCACAAGACTGGAGGAAATCAGGAATGGCTCGATCCCCATGTCCATCAAGCGGGTAATGGCGCCAACGGCCGTATTGGTGTGCAGGGTCGACAACACAAGGTGGCCGGTCAGGCTGGCCTGGACGGCAATTTCAGCCGTTTCAAGATCCCGGATTTCACCAATCATGACCACATCCGGATCCTGGCGCAAAATGGCCCGAAGCCCGCGGGCAAAGGTCATCTCCACCTTGGGATTCACCTGGGTCTGGCCTATGCCCGGCAGGTTGTACTCAATGGGGTCTTCAACCGTCAGGATATTCCGGCTGCGATCGTTGATTTCCTGGAGAGAGGCATAAAGCGTGGTGGATTTACCGGAACCGGTAGGCCCTGTTACCAGCAGGATGCCATACGGGCGGTAAATCAACTGGCGCAGTGTTTTGAGGTCTTGCCCGGCCATGCCCAGCGATTCCAGGCGAATGGCGCCCGCCTGTTTGTCGAGCAAACGCAGCACCACCCGCTCGCCACTGGACGAGGGCATGGTGGAAACCCGGATATCCACCTCACGGCCTGCCACCCGCAGCGCAATGCGGCCATCCTGGGGCACCCGTTTTTCTGCGATATCCAGCTTCGCCATAACCTTGATGCGAGAGACCAGCAGCGGCGCCAGGGCACGTTTGGGTTGAACCACTTCGCGCAATACACCATCCACCCGGAAGCGGACGATCAACTGTTTCTCATAGGTTTCTATATGCACATCAGAGGCGCTGGTTTTCACGGCCTCGGTCAGAATGGCGTTGATCAGGCGAATGATGGGCGCATCATCTTCCTGCTCCAACAAGTCTTCGGTCTCTGGCACGGAGTCCGCCAGCGACGCAAGATCCATATCATCGCCAATGCCCTCGACCATCTGCATGGCTTCGGCCGAGTCATTCTGGTAGGCGGCGTTCAACGCCTGGTCGAAGCTGTCTGACGCAATGGTTGAAAACCGGGCCCTGCCACCACTGACTCGATTGGCTTCTGCCAGTGCAGCGTGTGAGGCACCCGGGCGAACAAGGATGACCGGCTCGCCCTCGTCGTTGCGGGTCAAAATTACCCCGTTACGTTTGGCGAAAGTAAAGGGAAGTCTGCCCAGCGGCGCGTCCTGCGGCTGAATGTCAGTTTGGGTGGTCAAGCTTTTCCTCGTTGCATGGGGCTGATCACTGATTGTTCTTGTGGGGCCGCCCGCCGGGCCTGCCCCTGATGTTGGCAGTAGAAGCAAAAAGGCTACCACAGGAATGGGAGCCACTGAACAACTCTGTACACTATACTGCCACTAATTCCTTGCAGTCTGATAATCTGTAGGCTTTTCACGATTTCACAATGCATTCAGGATGGCCAATGCTTGCAATCAACCAAAGGACGCCACTGCTTCTGGCTGTCGCCGCCACCGTGACCATGCTCTCACTGACCGGCTGGCAAGCCTACCAGTTCTGGTTGGACGAATCTCGCAGTGGCCTGTCCAGGTCGATATCCGCCCTGCCCGCCGACACAAAGCGCACCAGCACCGTCCCGGACGTTTCGTTGTCCGGCCTGGAGATCTTCGGCTCGGCCACCCAAAGTGCCCAGGCCGGTAATTCCTCCACCGAAAACCTGCCGGAGACCAACCTCCGCTTGTCTTTGCGTGGCGTTCTGGCCGCCGACGGCGATTTTCCCGGCAGCGCTCTTGTTGAAGATGACAAGGGTAAAACCGAAGCTTACCTGGTGGGCGACGAACTGCCCGGCAACGCCACCTTACGTACCGTATTCGCCAATCGCGTGATTATTGAGCGAGCCGGCAAACTCGAAAATCTGTACTTCCCTGAAACCGAAGATCGCGCGGGTGTCGACGTTGCCAGCAATGCCGATCTTCCCTCTAACGCCAGCGCTACGCAGCAGGCCCCCACCCGGCGGGTCGCCCCGCAAAGCGCAGCATCGGCGACAGACCAGCAGCAGCGGCGGGAAGACATCCGCAAACGGCTGGAACAGTTACGTCAGCGGCTCCAGAACAACAACTGAGCCCTCCCATGACCGCGGCCAGCAGCCTCAAACCCCGCCATTCCCTGCTGTTGCCCCTTGTACTCGTGATCTCGTTTGCCAGCGCACTTGATCTGAGCAATCGTTTGATGACCTACGTGCTGGAGGAATTCGGCGAGGCGGCACATCAGCGGCTGCAGAACTGGGAGCGACTTCATGCCCTGGCCGGCAACGCCCCGATAGACCGTAAGCTTCGCCTGGTGAATTCCTTTTTCAACAGAGTGACGTTTGTCAGCGATATCCGCCACTGGGGACAGGAGGATTACTGGGCCACCCCCGTGGAACTGCTCACAACCAATGGCGGAGACTGCGAAGACTTCTCCATCGCCAAGTATCTGACCCTGAGGGCGATGGGTGTACCCGACGACCAGTTGCGGATTATCTACGTCAAAGCGCTGGAACTGAATCAGGCCCACATGGTGCTGGCCTGGTACAAAACCCCGGGCGCAGACCCCCTGATTCTCGACAATCTGATTAATGAAATAAAGCCCGCGTCTCAGCGCAGCGATCTGGAACCGGTCTACAGCTTCAACGGTGAGGGACTCTGGCTGAACCGGACATCCGGTGACAATGCCAGAATTGGCGACGCTGAAAAACTGGATCACTGGCGCGAGCTGAATGAGCGCCTGACGCAGACCCTTAAGCCATGAGAATCCACTGACGATGTCGGAAAATGACAGCCTTCTGTCGCCCTCCGACATTGGCAACCGCGCCACTGCCGTTAGAATGCCTGCAACTCGACGAACAATGGAGCAGTAAGCGATGCGACGCTGGAATGGATGGGGTGATGATCAGTTCTCACTGGAATTACCGGAACAAGGCCGCGGTTTTTTGTCAGAGCGGATCGGTGAGGGTTCCCCTTTACCAGACATTTCCCTTGCAGAGGCTTGCAAAGCTGTGCCGGAATCAAGGCTGCCCGCAGATTCCCGGGTTGAAAGCCTGATCAACCGCACGGCCGACACCCGGCTGAGACACGCCCGGGGCCAGAGTCTGCCAGACCTGCTGGCCATGCGCAGCGGAGACATCGGCCAATATCCTGATGGCGTGGCGTTTCCGTCCACCGGTACCGATGTGCGCGCCCTGCTAGAGTACGCCAGCGAAAACGATGTGCACCTGATACCTTACGGTGGCGGCACCAGTGTGGCCGGCCATATCAATCCGGTGGATCAAGGCAGGCCGGTACTCACGGTCAGCCTTGCCAACATGAATCGACTTCTTGATCTGGACCACGAAAGCCAGATTGCGACCTTCGGCGCCGGCACGCCCGGCCCGCTGGTGGAATCCCAGTTACGGGCCCACGGCTATACCCTCGGCCACTTCCCCCAATCTTTCGAGCTCTCTACCCTGGGCGGCTGGGTTGCTTCGCGCTCCAGCGGGCAGCAATCGCTGCGCTACGGTCGTATTGAGCAACTGTTCGCGGGCGGGCGGATCGAAACCCCGCAGGGTACCCTGGACATTCCCACCATCCCGGCGTCCAGCGCCGGCCCGGACATCCGGGAAATGATTCTCGGCTCCGAGGGCCGGATGGGGTTGATTACCGAAGTGAAAACCCGCGTGACACGGCTACCGGAACAGGAAAGCTTTCACGTGGTGTTCTTCCCGAGCTGGGATCAGGCCCGGACTGCCGCCCGTCAACTGGTGCAGAGCCGGGTGCAGTTATCCATGCTACGCCTGAGCAACGCCATGGAAACCGAAACCCAACTGGCTCTGGCCGGGCACCCAACGCTGATCGGATGGCTGGAACGCTTCCTGGCCTTCCGCGGCGCCGAAGACGGCAAATGCATGATGACCTTTGGTGTAACGGGCAGCAAAGCGCAGTGCCGCTCAGCTCTGTCTGAGGCACGAAAAGTCTGCAGTGAGCACGCCGGCGCTTACACCGGAACCAGGCTGGGTAGCAAATGGGCGGAAAAACGCTTCACCATGCCTTACCTCCGGGAAGCGCTCTGGGAAATGGGCTATGCCGTGGACACACTGGAAACAGCGACCGACTGGGACAACGTCGACAACTTGCTGGATCAGGTGGAAACCAGCCTTCGCGAAGGACTGGCCGACAGGAACGAGCACGCCCACGTATTTACTCACCTGTCCCACTTCTACGGCCAGGGTTGTTCCATCTACACCACCTACGTGTTTCGTGTTGGCGACGGCTACGAGGAAACGCTCAAGCGCTGGCAACACCTGAAACACACAACCTCAGAGCTGATCGTGCACAACCGCGGCACCATCAGCCACCAGCACGGCGTAGGCAAAGACCACGCGCCCTACCTGCCGGTTGAGAAAGGCGAACTGGGGATGCAGGCAATCCGGGCACTGACCGACTGCTTTGACCCGGACAAGCGCCTGAACCCGAAAACCCTGCTGGATTGAGGTGAGTATGGAGCGACAGCAAGCACTGGACAGCCTGAATGGTGAAACGCAGTCATTCGATGTGGTGGTTATCGGTGGCGGCATCACCGGCGCCGGAGTGGCCCGCGAAGCCGCCGGCAGCGGCCTGAAAACACTGCTGGTGGAGCAGAAAGACTTCGCCTGGGGCAGCTCCAGCCGCTCCTCGAAAATGGTCCACGGCGGGCTGCGTTATCTCGCCGGCGGGCACATTGGCCTGACCCGTGATGCCGTCCGAGAACGCGAGCGCATGATGCACGAGGCACCAGGGCTGGTGGACCCGCTCCCGTTCCTGATGCCGCATTATCGGGGGAATTTTCCCGGCCCGGGCCTGTTCCAGATTCTACTGGCCCTTTACGACCGGCTGGCAGGCACCCGCAGCCACCAGAAATACACGCAGGCAGAGACCCTGCAATGGATACCCGGGCTGACCCTGGACGGTTTGCGGGCAACAAGCCGGTTTACCGATGCTGTTACGGACGATGCCCGCCTGGTTCAGCGGCTTATCGCCGAAGCCAGTCAGGATGGTGCCGTTTGCCTCAACTACGTAACAGCCACGGCCATCGACCGGGATAACACCGGGGCGGTATGCGGATTGCAGCTTGTGCCGGAGGAGTTCACCGGTGAACACGCCATTTCGGTCACTACCCGATGCGTAATCAATGCCGCCGGAGCCTGGGCCGACCGGTTACAGAAACAATCGGCCACCGACAGCCCGCTGACTAT
The DNA here is from genome assembly GCF_049943275.1 of Marinobacter sp. VGCF2001. NCBI lineage: Bacteria > Pseudomonadati > Pseudomonadota > Gammaproteobacteria > Pseudomonadales > Marinobacteraceae > Marinobacter > Marinobacter sp. VGCF2001. The sequence goes on along the minus strand of NZ_JBNFVX010000001.1, from coordinate 28,866 downwards.
CAGGCCACTGCGGGGCAGCCACCTGGTGATTCCCTGGGAGAAACTACCGGTCACCTGCGCGGTATCCCTGCTGCACCCGGCTGATCAGCGGCCGGTGTTTGCTTTTCCCTGGGCCGGCACCACGGTGCTTGGCACTACCGATCTGGAGCACCAGGGTAATCTGAACCAGGAACCCGCCATTACCCGGGAGGAAGTGGACTACCTGCTGCACATTGCCACCCGCCTGTTCCCCGGTGCAGGCATTAAGCAAGCCAATGTATTGTCTACCTGGGCTGGCGTACGGCCCGTGGTCACCGAGGGCGACGGCAAAGCCCCCTCGCAGGAAAACCGGGAACACGCCATCCGTCAGGACCATGGCTTGATCAGCATCGCCGGCGGCAAGCTCACAACCTTCCGGCCGATGGCAAGACAGGCTTTGGCCATGGCCCTCGGAGATCATGGTAAATCACAACTGCGGGCAGACCAGCAGCCCGTATTCACACCCCCGCCACACGCGCGCAAGCCCGCCGGCCTGCCCTCGCTGACCTGGAACCGGCTGGGCGGCTATTATGGTGCCGGCCGCCAGGCGTTACTCAGCGAAGGTAATTCTGCCGAGATTCCCGGTACCGGCACGCTCTGGGCGGAACTGGAATGGGCCTGCCGGCACGAGCAGGTGCAGCATCTTGATGACCTGATGCTGCGGCGAAGTCGTCTGGGGCTGATTCTTCCCGACGGCGGCGAGCCGCTGCTGCCGGCCATCCGGGAACGTTGTCAGGGCCTGCTGGGCTGGGATGACCAGCATTGGAACCGGGAACAGGATCGCTATCTGGCCATTTACCGTGGCGCCTATCAGTTGCCGCAGCGCGGGGAGGCCCACGGTGGCTGAGACCCCGCTGATTCTCGCCATCGACAACGGCACGCAAAGCATTCGCGCCCTGTTATTCGACGCCCGGGGCAACCTTCTGGGCAAGGGCAAACAGGAAATCGAACCCTACTTTTCGGAACAGCCCGGCTGGGCGGAGCAGCACCCCGAGTATTTCTGGGAGAACCTCGGCCTTGCCTGCCACCAACTCTGGCAAACCACCCGTGCCCGCCCGGAACAGGTAACAGGCGTAACCGTTACCACCCAGCGCGGCACAGTGATCAACCTGGACCGTGAAGGCAACCCTCTACGGCCGGCCATTATCTGGCTGGACCAGCGGCACGCGCGAGTGGAAGGACCAGTCAAAGGACCCTGGGGGTGGCTGTTCAAGCTTGCCCGGCTGGAAGACACCATCAACCGGTTTCGGGAGAAAACCCAGGCCAACTGGGTTGCGCAGAACCAGCCAGATATCTGGGCGAAAACCCACAAGTATGTACTGCTGTCGGGTTACCTGAATTACCGGCTGACCGGCGAGTACCGGGATTCCACCGGAAGCCAGGTGGGTTACCTGCCCTTTGATTACAAACGCCAGCGCTGGGCGGGGCCCCGGGATTTCAAATGGCAGGTTATGCCGATAACCCGCACCATGCTGCCCGACCTGGTTCAACCGGGCGAACCCATTGGCGCCTTGCTGCCCGAAGCAGCGAAGCATCTTGGGCTACCCGAAGGCCTGCCGGTGATTGCGGCGGCTTCTGACAAGGCCTGTGAAATACTCGGTTCCGGTGGGCTTGCGCCCGACACCGGGTGCATGAGCTATGGCACCACCGCCACCATCAACACCACCAACGCCCGGTATGTGGAACCTATTCGCCATATGCCCCCGTATCCCTCCGCCCTGCCCGGCCACTACTCTACCGAAGTGATGATTTACCGGGGCTTCTGGATGGTGAGCTGGTTCAAGCGGGAATTCGGCCTGCGGGAACAAAAGCTGGCAGAACAGAAAGGTGTGGAACCCGAAGCCCTGTTTGACGAACTGGTCGACGCCGTGCCACCGGGGTCCATGGGCCTGATGCTGCAACCCTACTGGAGCCCCGGTGTACGCCAGCCGGGCCCGGAAGCCAAAGGATCCATTATTGGGTTCGGCGATGTTCACACCCGGGCCCATATCTACCGGGCAATACTGGAAGGGCTGGCCTATGCCCTGCGCGAGGGCAAAGAGCGCATCGAAAAACGCAGTGGCCGAAAAATAAAACGCCTGAGAGTCGCTGGGGGTGGCTCCCAAAGCGACGCGGCCATGCAGCTGACGGCCGATATTTTCGGCTTGCCCGCAGAACGCCCGCACACCTATGAAACCTCCGGGCTGGGCGCGGCGATTGATGCCGCCGTGGGGCTGGGATTACATCCGGATTTCGACACGGCGGTAAAGGCCATGACCAGAACCGGCCGGGTATTCAAGCCCAATCCCGAAGCGTCTGCGCTTTATCAACGCCTCTACCGGGAGGTTTATCAGGATATGTACCCCCGCCTGCAACCACTGTACAAAAAGATCCGGGAGATTACCGGCTATCCGCGCTAATCCTTTTGATCGCACACAAAACGATACAGGGTCACAGCCCTCCTGCCGCAAGTTGGATAGCAATCGCTGCCATCATCAGGCCGATCACGCCATCAATCACACGCCAGGCCGCCGGCCTGGACAGCCAGGGCGCCAGCCGGGAGCCGGCCCAGGCCAGCGCGCCGAACCAAAGCACGGACGCGCTGCTGGCACCGGCAACAAACGTGGCCGGATCCTGCTGCTGAGCACCCACGGCCGGAATCAGCAGTAATGTATCCAGATAGACCTGCGGATTAAGCAAGGTGACAGCCAAGGTTGTCAGGATCACGCCTTTTACTGTACTGCGCCGAGCTTCACCCGCCTCCAGAGACGCCCTCCCCCTCAAAACCCGGTAGAATGCCTGCCCCGCCAGCAAACCGAGAAACCCAACGCCCAGCCATCTGAGCACATCCAGTGCCTCGGGCATGGCCATCAGTGCCGCACTCACACCAAACATACCCAGGGTGAACAGCAGGATATCCGAGGTCATACACAAACCGGCCGACCACCAATGGTGTTCCCGACGAATGGCCTGGCTGAGAACATAGGCGTTCTGGGCCCCAATAGCCACAATAATGCCGCCACACACCACCAGACCAGTCAGATAACTCTCAAGCACAGAAACAGCTCCATTGAATGAATGCGCACAGCTTACCCCTGAAACGCCCTGGTTTAAATTTATCCTGCTACGTGCGAGGGAGATATGGCGGTATGGCGAAGGCCTGATATCGCGATTGACTGCAGGCTACTGAAGCCCGGCGGGGGCCGGATGCCCGTTTTTTTCCGCTCAGGGTTTATGCCTAGAAAAAAACGCTATGCAAATGCATCTGGTCAGGGTACAGTGGCGGCCGTTGGAAAGATTTAGCAAAGCATTCATCAATAAGACGCATCCCTGTTCTAAGTAGTGTTCGTCCTGTTTTTGATCACGCCAGTTTTTATGTTTCCGCACACCGCTGACCTGCCCTCACAACGACGTCAGGCGGCACATTAAATGATTGAATTCAGGATAGTAAAATATGTCAACTGTTACCGGTACTGTTAAGTTCTTCAACGAATCCAAAGGCTTCGGCTTTATCACTCGTGAAGGCGGCCCGGACGTATTTGTTCACTACAGCGCCATTCAGGGCGGCGGCTTCAAGACTCTGGCAGAAGGCCAGCAGGTTGAGTTCACCGTGACTCAGGGCCAGAAAGGTCCTCAGGCGGAAAACGTAGTTGGTCTGTAAATAACAGCCCGCTATACAAAGGCAGCTTCGGCTGCCTTTTTTTGTGCCTGTAATTTGCCTCCCCCTGCTCAGTATAGGTACCTATTAGTACCATGGTCGGGCTCACGACCGGCCACAGACACCTTATAATCAGGGTTCGTTTGAGTTCATTGCCAATGCTATCCGGCTCATCAGATCAGAAAAGGCCCACCATGTTTCCCGAACAGTTTTTCTCCGTCCAGGATGGACGCGTTGTTATCAGCGCGCCACAGGCCAGCTACTTTGCCAAAGCAATAGCCGGAGACTTCAACCCGATTCACGACCCGGATGCACGGCGCTTCTGTGTGCCCGGCGACCTGCTGTTCACCCTGGTGGTATCGCGTTTCGGGCTTTCCGAAAACATGACCTTCAAGTTCCGCAACCTGCTGGGTGCGGGTGTGCCCCTGGAATTCCGGAAAACCGACGATGGCGACACCATTCATGTGGTTGACGAAGCCGGTAAAATTTACCTGGAAGTCAGTCGCAGTGGCGGCCTTACACAGGATCAGAGCACGATAGAAGAGTTCAGCCGGTGCTATGTGGCGGCTTCTGGAAAGAATTTTCCCCACACCCTCAAACCCCTGATGGAATCGCACGGCGTGATGTTCAACCCGGACCGGCCAATGGTGATGTACGAGAGCATGAGCCTTACCCTGAATCAGCTGGAAGCCAGCCACCCGGAACTCGAGCTGAACAATGCGCACCTGGAAGTGGCCGGCAAACGTGGAAACGTCACTCTGGACTATCATCTGCGATCTTCGGGCAACACCGTTGGCGAAGTCTCCAAGCGACTGGTGCTGGGCGGCCTCCGGGAATACTGCCCTGAAGCCATGGCTGGCATCATCGAAGAGTTTTACCGGCTCAAGGCCAGGGGCACGGAATGGGGAATGGAAACCCCGGATCAGCCTGCTGGAGCGTAGCGCTCGAAGGTTTGCAGGCACACATCCACCGTTACCGACAGATCCTGCAATTCCGCGGCCTTTGCCCTGCCCTCGGCACTGGCCCGGTAAAGATGAGGGGTCATCGCCAGCAAGTCGGCGATGAGTTCGGCACGGTCCAGATGCACGGTGAAGCGCACATCCCGGGTTTCAATGCGCCGGAAGCCGTCGGGTACCGGGCTAACCTTTCTCGGCTCCGCCCGGACTTCCGGATAAACGATTTCACGCAGTTCCCGAAGATGATTCTGGCTCGCATCCACCTGGACCAGGCGGCCACCCGGGCGCAGCACACGAGCAAACTCAGGATAAACCGGGAACCCGAACAAGCAGAGCACCCGGTCAAGCGTTTCTGGCAACACAGGAAGGTTCGCGTTACTGCCGACCACCCAGGTTCCTCGCTTGTCCAGGCGCGCAGCAGATTGCACGGCCCATTTCGAAATATCCAGGCCGAGGGCTTGCAGCACGGCAGGCGCGTTGGCTCCCGACAATTGCCGTAAATAGTAGCCTTCGCCACAGCCTGCATCGAGGCAGCTCAGAGTACCGGTTGCTTCTGCCCCCTCAAGGGTTGCCGTGGTAACCGCATCGGCAATGGGCTGATAAAAACCGGCCTCAAGAAAACGCTGGCGCGCAGCCACCATCACCTTGCTGTCACCGGGATCTTTTGAGCGCTTTTTCTGCACGGGTAGCAAATTGACGTACCCCTGGCGGGCAACGTCAAAACTGTGGCCCGCTGCGCAGCGCAGGGTTTTGCTTTCACGATGAAGGGGCCCACCGTCCAGAGGGCACGCAAGCATTTCAAAAGGTACAGTATTCACGGAACATCCAAAGGTTGGCTTTGCGCCATAAGTCTATCAGGGAATGGCAATTCAGGCTCGCATACTCGGCAACACACTCCTATGCTTAAGCCTGACGACTCGAGCAATTCGCAGTGTATTCGGCCATCGCAAGGAGTCTGATCGTAAATGGAGAGGAAGAGCCCAGATACCCCCAGCGTTTCAGAGCAGAGTGAGGCCAGATTCCATGAGCTGATCGAAAGCCTGCCGATGGTCGCCGTTCAGGGCTACGATCGTAACCGGCGCGTGATCTACTGGAATGACGCCAGTACCCGAATCTACGGGTACACCCGTGAAGAGGCCGAGGGCAAGCTCCTTGAAGACCTGATTATCCCCGAATCCATGCGGAACGCCGTAATTGATGCCCACGAAAACTGGCTGGTGAATGGCATCAGCATTCCCGCAGATGAACTGGAACTAAAACACAAAGCAGGACACCTGGTACCGGTCTACTCGAGCCATGTCATGCTTAAGCAGGACACCGGCGAGTGCGAGATGTTCTGCATCGATATCAGCCTGGAAGAACAGAAACAGGCTCGGGACGAGCTTTATCGAAGAGCGTGTTTTGACGACCTCACCGGCCTGCCGAACCGTCGTCTGATGGAAACGGAATTGACCGCACGACTGGCAGAGGCCCAGCGCTCGCACCGGGAAATCGCCGTTGTCTTTGTGGATATCGACAACTTCAAACTGATTAACGACACCATGGGCCATCATCATGGTGACACCCTGCTGAAAGCGGTCGCAGAAACACTCAAAAAGGAGCTGCGCACGAGCGACCTGCTCAGCCGCTTTGGCGGCGATGAGTTTGTTCTTCTGCTTTTCGATTTCGACGGGCCCGAGGGCATTGCTGCCCTGCTTTACCGCCTGATTGCAGCACTGGAGCAGAAAGTTCGCCTGGACAATGACTACTACCAGGTTTCTGCCAGTTTCGGCGTCAGCCTCTACCCAGGCAACGGCACCACGGTACAGGAGTTGATGCGTAACGCGGATGCCGCCATGTACCAGGCCAAAGACAACGGGAAGAGCCGTATATGCTTCTATACGCCTGACATAAACGACCGGCTGATCCATCACCAACAGATAACCACACTGCTTCAGCAAGCCGTGGCAGACGACCGGCTTCAGCTGTATTTCCAACCACAAATCGACCTGGCAACAGGCGAATTCACATCCTGTGAAGCCCTTCTGCGTTGCTTCGATCCTCAGGGGCACATGATTTCGCCCGCCGTTTTTATACCCGTTGCGGAAAAGTCCGGGCTGATTCACCGCATTGGCGACTGGGTGATAGAGAGCGCCTGCAAACAGCTTCACGCCTGGCAAACCACGCCCATGGAACATCTGCGGGTAGACATCAATCTCTCCGGGCGTCAGCTCACCAACCCCCATCTCGCGCAACAGATTCTGGAGACTCTCCAGCGCTATGATCTGACCCCGCAACAGCTGGGCCTGGAGCTGACAGAGAACGAGGTATTCGATAGTGAAAACGGCAACGCCCGGCAACTGGAATGCCTGAAAGAGGCCGGACTGCATATTTCCATCGACGATTTCGGCACCGGCTACTCATCACTGGTGTACCTGCGCAAACTGCCCGTGTGCAGCCTCAAAATCGACCGAAGCTTTCTGGAATTCGCCATGGAGAACGAGAGTGACATGGCCATCATGACGGCCATGGTTACCGTGGGACATAGCCTCGGTATGAGCGTACTGGTGGAAGGGGTGGAAACCGAAGAACAGGCGGCGCTGGTAACAGACCTGGGCTGCGATTACGCGCAGGGCTTCCTGTACGCCAGGCCCATGCCCGCTGAACAGATTGCGAAGATGCCGAAGGGCTCACAGCGCCACCGACCAACCTGACCCGAAGGCCCACGGGCCGCGCTCACTTGCGGCCCGTCCTTCAAGCCAGGGCCGTGTCTCTGAAGCTGGTAATCAGCGCTATCACCCGTCTGGAAAGCCCCTTGTCATTCATTACCGGCGAATAACGCGCATCCAGCTGGAGGGACGCTCCGCTGGCAGTAACTGCTTCAAACGTCCCCTGTTGTGCGCGCCCGATGGCCAGTTCCCGCCAGAACCGGATGTACTCCTCGCTGCGGGAATAGTCGGCACTGCAGAAAACCCGATGATGGTTCCCCACCAATTCATCCCGTTGGTATCCCAAAGCTTCCAAGGCTATGTCATTAACCCGCTCGATCAGCCCGTCCGGCGACAAAACTATCATCCCCGCCACCCGGTCGAGTGCCTGCACATCGGCCTCCAGGTCCCGGATTCTCGCCTCGGCCTGGTCAAGTTTTTCAAGAGCCGCCGCCAGCTCCTGTTTGGTTTTACGCATGAATGCCATTCAGAACTCCCGTGGATGAAAGCAGTGGATCACAACCCGATCAAACGAGCCTTGGCCAGTGGATTGGGCCGATGGAAAACGGCCTGTCCGCCGGAGGTCACTCATCCAGAATCACCTCCTGCTCCATAAACTTGCCGGTCGACCGAAACGCCCCGGCCAGGGCCACAAAACCCAGCCCTTCGGCTAGCGAGACCGCCCTGGTAAACCGCTCGGTGCTGTCTGGCACTTTGCAGAACCGGGCCAGCCATGGCTGCCAGTCGCGCGGCTGAACAAAAGTGGCTTTGTCACCGAGCGAGGCTGCGATCGTCGAGAACATTTTCAGACCACCTGCATCATAATCGAATACGCAGAACACGTTCTCGTAGCCCTTTAACCAGCCAAGAACCGCGCCCCGGGTAACCCGGTTGCCACCGCCCAACACCACGTCGCAATTCATCAGCCGCAAATGCATTCCCAGTGCTTCACCGGCAAAATCGAGCATCTGCGCATACTGGAAGAAATTACGTTCGTTCTCCACCACCAGCACCGACCGGGCCCGCTGAAACCCCACATCGGCGGAATCCGACCCGATAACGGCTACATCCGGCCGGCTGGACGCCAGCCCTTGATGGTAAACCAGAAGAAAACTGACCTCGGTGCCATGGCGGTGGGAGTTACCCTTTTTCGCGGCGTCTACCCGGCTTACCGGAACTTGCGCCACATCCTGCAGTTCAGCGAAAGCGCGCTCATCCAGGATGGTGACCAGCCAACGGTTGTTTTTTACCTTCTCTGCCGCAAACAATTCCCTGTGCCTGCGACAAAACGATTCCGGAAGTTTCTTCAGGAAAGCTTCAAAGTTAATGGCTTGGCCACGCAGGATTTTTTCGAGATAGTCGTTCAAAGGCGCACCACTGTTATTCCTGGAATTGCTTATGGGCTGGGAAGCAAAATCACTCATAAAGCGTTAGTAAGGATATCGTACCTGCCCCCTCACCATTCTTGGAGCAAACACTGTTCGCCTTCAAACGCGACTAACTTAACCTGCGCTGGCTAAGGTCTTACCCGACGTGCCGTGTCATGCGTATCGGGGGAAGTCCGGTTTGCTCCCGAACTGATACAGTGGCAGATGCGGTTCGTAAGTCAGTGGTGATGATACAAACAAAACCATTGTTAACGCAGAGGGATATGTATGAACAGTTCTGAAGACATTCTCCAATCTCCACTGTTTCAAACCGTCGCCGACCTGGCTTTCGAATCGGTCATGGTGACTAAAGCGACTTCCGATCATACAAACTCTGTGATCATCTATGTAAATCAGGCCTTCAGCAACCTAACCGGCTATTCTGCGGATGAAGTAATCGGAAAAACGCCAGGATTGCTTCAGGGGCCCAGAACCGAGAGAGGCGTAAAAGAGCGGCTGTCTGATGATCTGAAGAACAATCGGACCTTTCATGGCGACACCATTAATTATCGCAAGGACGGGTCCTCTTTTGTCATTGAATGGAAAATCGCACCGGTGATGGATGGCGACGAAGTCACCCATTATGTGGCAGTCCAGAGAGCTATCGGTTAAGGCTTGTAAAAGCGCCCGAGCAGAGAGCGACCGAAAGAAAGCCAATGAAAGTCACGCACGGTAACAGCAGCGGTAACCCCGCCCTGGTTTCGTTCGATTCTCGAGACGAGCGATTGGAATGGAGCTCGCTCGGTGACCAGGTGATGGGCGGACAATCGGACGGACGGCTGACCCACTCTAAAGAGGGAAGCGGCCTCTTTCACGGCACGGTGCGCTTGGATAACGGCGGCGGCTTTGCCTCCGTCAAAGCGGACCTGCCGGAAGCGTTTGATGCATCCAATTACACGGGTATCGAGCTTCTTGCCCTGGGAGACGGCAAAACCTACAAGATCGGCCTTCGGAACAGCACCAGCCGTCGCAGCATCGTGTACCAGCATACATTCACACCCGATACGAAAGACTGGAGCCTCATACGTCTGCCATTCAGTGATTTCACACCCACCTGGCGCGGCAAGACAGTGACAGATGCGGAGCCACTGAACCTTGCGCATCTGGCTTCCGTGAGCCTTTTCGTTTCCGGGCGGCAGGCTGGTGAATTTCGACTGAAGATTCAGGATTGGGGATTGATGCAATGACTAAACTCGCCCTGCGAACCGAACAAGGCCGCGTTTCCTCCCTGAGGTAGCCTGATACGCGCTATCACTGCAAATCGTTTATTGGGATCAACACTTCATTTCGTCTCAAAAACCAGGGGATGAACGGTGCGTTATACCTCGCCCAGACTGGCTCGCCCTGGATAATGAATCCCTTTTCGTTGATCCATTCTTCCAACTTCGACTTGTTCTTTTGATAGCCCGATTCGCTCCAAAACCCGGAGTACTCGATGGCTGCCATCGTCCGCTCGGGCACCTGGCGTATAGTGATCCTGTCGTCCATGGGTTTCGGAGTGGTCTGCATGGTAAATGATCCCGGCATCATAAAACTGACCACCCATTTACCATCGACCTGCGTCTGGCCTACCGGTGCCGTCATGTCGATTTCCTCGCTCTCTATTTCCTGACCCTCAGCCACCTGGCCAACGGGCGCGGTCATGGCGATTTCCTGCTGGGCCTGGTTATTGCCGGAAATGTATTTAAACAAGCGGCCAAACGCTTCACTGCCCGCGTCTTCAAATTCTTTGTCCACGACGGTTTCTGCAACAATATGCGGCTCGTAAAGACGTACTTCCAGGTTGTCTTCCTTCAGGAGGAGTGCGTATTCCGCTTCTTCTGTCGCCATGGTGGTTGCCGATATGAACATTGAGCACAGTGCGATAACTAGCGCTGCCTGCCGCTTAAACATGATGTTTCCCTTCCGATAATTCAGCTATTTTATCCGAGTCACTGGCCTGAGTATGAAGTCACTATGCCACATACTCGAACGTCCCGGCTTGGGATATACGTTGTGCTGACCAGTATGTAACAATAATTCTATGCCCTTTACACCGATCCATATGGGACCCGGCATTGCCGTAAAAGCCCTGCTGCAAGGAAGTTTCAGCCTGATGGTCTTCGGCTGGACTCAAATCGTGATGGACCTTCAGCCGCTATTCGTGATGATAACCGGCGATGGGCACCTGCATGGCTTTTCCCACACCTACCCGGGCGCGATACTGCTGGCCATACTGTCCGCTTTATCCGGCAAGTACCTCTCAGAAATCGGGCTTTATGTCTTTGGGCTGAATCGTGATTGGACAGTAGTGATTGGCTGGCGGGTGGCGTTCGTCTCCGCGTTCATTGGAACCTTCAGCCATGTTCTGCTGGACAGCATCATGCACGCGGATGTGGAGCCGTTTTTCCCCATTACGACTGACAATGCGATTCAGGGGGTGATCTCAATCGAGGCGTTGCATCAGCTTTGTTTGTATAGCGGGGTTATTGGTGGGGTTGTTTATTTTGGGGTTCAGTTTTGGCGGCGGCCGAAGTATTGACCTTTAAGTCCCTGAAGAAGACATCACCACACTGATCTGAGTCATACGCCCAACCAGCCTGCCAGAGGGGGCGTCGGCCAATCGGAAAGCCAGAGCCTCCCAGGAGACCTCAGTCCTCTCGAGCTCATCCTTCTTGCGCCCGACCGGCACCGGAAGCGGGATCAGTGCCCGGCGCTTGGCAAAACTCTCCAGCTCTTCCCTACTGACATCGTAGAAAACGCGTTCGCCATCGCCTGGCCCATGCCGAAGCGTAATCACCAGCATTCCACCGGGCGCCAAAATTCGAAAAGCACGTTCACGATCCGATGGCGAGATATGCATCCACACGGCGGAAACAAGAATCAGATCGAAACGATAGCTCAGCTCCCGGATCTTACTAAGATCGGGGGCTTGCCACAGTGATGGAATCCCTAGCCTTTGCCCAGCAAACAGATTTATTGGTGGAAGCCCACTCCGCCAATTCCAGGATATTCACCTTCCAAGCCAAAGACTCCAACCATCGCTGCGGAATGGCTTCCACCCCCCAAGCCGCCCCTGCAATCTGCCCGGTAACCGCACCCACAGTATCCGCATCATCCCCCAGATTCACCGCCGTTATCAGCGCATCCTCAAAGCACTCCGCGTGGTAAACGCTCCAAAGCGCTGCCTCCAACGTGTCGATGACATAACCACTGGAAGATATTTCGTCGCGGTTGAAATACCGGAAAAATCCGCGCTTGATTCGCCCTATGGCCATCGCACGCTCCCCGGTATCCGGCAGGTTTTCCAAAAGTTCTTTTAGGTCTGCGCCCTCACGCAGCTGCCATAACACTGCTCCCATCAGCTCTGCGGCATCCAGACAGTCCGCACTGCTGTGGGTGGTTCGGCTACTATTGATTGCATATTCCAGCGCCGTTTCCCGATCGCCCGCTGCAATCACGGCCGGGGCCAGCCGCATAATGCCGCCGTTACCGCTGGCAAACGGGTTATCGGTGCCCGCATAACTGACCTGAGTCCGCGAAAACCGGCGCAGTGCATCTCGCGTGGTGTTGCCGATATCGATGCATTTTTCCTGGCACGCCATATAGCCATCGTTCATCCAGCGAACGTATCGGCTAAGCTGATCCTTGGAATCAAAACCGTCACAATCGATCAAGCTTTGAGCAAGACAAAGGGCCATGGCGGTATCGTCTGTCCACTCTCCCGGCTTTACATTGAAAGCACCGCCGCCTGTCATTTCCGTGTGTAGCTCAAAACTGTCACGCCGCCGAAACTCCACGGTGGTTCCCAAAGCATCACCGACTGCCAGGCCCAGTAATGCACCTGCGCTGAAATTCTTTGTATTCGTCATAAGCATCTCCTGTTCGATGCAAACAGAATAACCAGCCATCGCGTCGGTCCGTGTCGCATCAGAAATTTTGTTATTGCGACACGGGCTGACGGAACAAACATTCATACTGGGATCAACATTGAGGAGATGCCTATGACGAATTACCAAGCACCAGCCACCACTTACGACATCATTGGCGATGTTCACGGGCATCAGGACAAGCTAACCGCCCTTTTGCGGAAGCTCGGCTACACAAAACAGGATCAGGTTTGGACGAAACCCGGCCATAAAGCGGTTTTCGTGGGTGATCTCATCGATAAAGGTCCGAATGCGGCGGCAGTTCTGGAAACCGTTAAAGCCATGGTCGAGGCCGATTCCGCAATGATGGTCGTGGGCAATCACGAACTGAATTGGATCGAGGATGCAGCAGACTCTACCGGGGATGTTCTGGCCTTTATGGATGCCACAGAAAAACACCACAGCCGCCGCCAGCTCACGGAAGCGTTCAAGTATGAACCGGAGCGATTGATCAACATCTTTGCATGGCTTCGAAACCAGCCCGTTTACATCGATCAGCCGGACCTTCGAGTGGTCCACGCCTGCTGGGATGAGGAGGCACTGGCCACGCTGAAAAAGGCGGAAGTCACCTGCCTGAACGATCGGGGCCTAGCCGGCTACCGCGATACCTATTCTAATGTCTATTTGGCCATTGACCGGATGATTGCGGGTTGCGCCCACCAGTTTCCTTCCAGCCTCGCCCACAATTCCGGATTCCGCAGCAAACGCTTCCGGATCCAGTGGTGGCCCGAAGATCGGGCTGCGATCAACCCGATAGAAAGCGGCGTTGTGCCGGTCCAGATTCAGGGCCCCAAACCAGATAGCGCGCCGGTGTTTTTTGGTCACTATGCAATGACAGGAGAGCCAGATACGCTCGGCGTTAATGTAGCGGGTGTCGACTATTCCGCGGCCTATGGTGGAAAGCTCATTGCCTATCGCCACACCACGGGCCAGCCTCTTGCTCGCAAACACTTTGTTACCTAAAGAATATTCGAGCGAGGGCCAGGCTCTGCTAGTCTGGTTTGCCAGAGCAAACTTAAAAGGATTTTGTTTTGGCTAAGCTGATCCCTCAATTTGAATCAATAGAACAAGACGCCCTTCCAAGCAGCGAACGCCGGGTTCTCCGACACCTGAACGAACTTGAATTCCCTGGCCTTGAGGTCTACTTCAGCGTGCCATTGGTTCGAGAAAAAAAGGCGGGGAGTTTTCGCAGCGAGGCTGATTTCATCCTTTTTCATCCGGCCCATGGCATATTGGTTTGGGAGGCCAAAGGTGGAGGAATCTCTTACAGAAATTGCCAATGGTTTTCCCAGAATAAATCCGGACTCCATCCTATTAAAGATCCGGTAAAGCAGTCGGACAACGCTATCGGCGATATTCTTCTGCGAATCAAGCGAACAGTTCGAGATGGACTAATGCTTCCGATCGGTCGCAACCTGGTTTTCCCGGACACTGTTGCGAAGGATATGGTTCTCCCTCTCGGGGTCGTTCGGGAGGACATTATCGACCATGAGAATCTGCGAGATCTCGACAAAGAAGCACTTATCAAGCTCTTCAAGCGCTGGCCGCATCAAGACAAATTGCCGATCAGCAAGGCCGATGCAACCTTTGTTCGGGACAAAGTACTGAATCCGACGTTTCACCTAGCGCCTGCCATTGAAGCCCAGGTAGACCACATCGAATCAAGCCTGGTTCAACTTACGAACCAACAGGTTTGGGCTCTGGAATTATTGCGTTTTGTCCCCCGCCTGACGATTACCGGCGGCGCGGGCACCGGCAAGACACTGCTGGCACGACAGAAAGCACGCGATTTGGCAGCCCAAGGAAAGCAGGTGCTGGCACTCTGCTTTAACCGGGCATTGGCAACTCATATTCACGATGCCCTGGAAGGCGCCGACGCGAAGTTGGAAGGCAGCATCAACGCCTCCAGCTTTCATGATTTTGCCAAGGAGCTAATCGAGCAGGCTGGGTTACCGTGGAATCCGCCTGAAGCGGCTGAGGAGAAACCTGCCTTCTACGAGGAGACCGTTCCAACACTTCTGTCTGACGCCGCTGCATCACTTAACCAAACTTTCGATGCGCTGCTGGTCGATGAAGCTCAAGATTTTCATCCTCTCTGGTGGATGGCCCTGGATTCTGTACTTAGGCCGGAAGCACAAGTCGTCTTATTTGCCGATCCGTCACAAAACCTTTACGGGCGGGATTTCGAGATACCCAGCGATGTGTTCAGCGGTATGCTGCCCTACCCCTTCCAACTCATACACAACTGCCGAAACTCACTCGAAATCGCCCAGTGGCTGAACAACCGGTTTGACTACGCGAGCCTACCAGCGCCCCACCTGCCTGCAGCCAATGAACGGGTCCGTGAACATACCTGGAAGAAGATCGAGGAACAAACCGAGCACCTTCAGACTGCTTGGCTTGCGCTCAAAGAGCGCGGCGTCAAAGCCGAACAACTGGCCATCCTAAGTCCCTATCGCCCGGAAAAGAGCGGCGGTATCCGTTCAATGCAACAGCAATTTCCGGAGGAAGACTTCGTGGTCAGCACCATCAGCAGTTACAAGGGTCTTCAATCGCCGTTCGTCTTTTTGGTCGATATGGACAGTGGCGATTTCGCCTCCCGAGAGGATCTCTGGTATGTCGGCGCAACCCGCGCAACTGTTGGGCTACAGACGTTCGCTAAAAAGGAAAATTAAACGAGGCAATCCCGTAGCGTCATAGATTGTCGCACCAATCCCCCATACTGGTTTCACGTTGGCAACCAAGGGGGATTGAATGACCAGCTATCAAAACTACATCACCAGAGATACCGCAGGCGGTGCCAGCATCGCCAACTTCCCGGGCGCCGTCCTGGAAATCGATGAACCCGATGTATTTGCGCTGGACATTCTGGATGCGCCTAACCTGGAGACCATCCATCTCAAACGATTGAAATCCCTCAAACGCCCGCATCTGGTGCTGAGCAATCTTCCGAGACTTTCCCAGGTTGCACTGCCCTCCGGGCATCCGGGCGCAATCGTGCACTTCCACTCTGAAAAGCAACCCGAGCCCTTTGTCATCGCCGGTGCTATCAGCGAATTTGATGGCGCATGGGAAAACGTTCAGACACGTTTCGAGGCGTCTCCACAAAGGCAACATTGGAGCCGGCTTGTTTTCTGTACGCCTGACATGGGCATAGCAGAGCCGGCGGGCCAGGGACTGGTGATTATTACCGGGAACATGCCTGCTACCAGTGATCAGCTGACTCTGGAAGCGAATAACGACTGGCTTATAGCCAACACTGCGGGGCTACGACACGTTCAAATCAACACCTCCGGAAAGGTGATGCTGCAGCAGGTACCGAACCTGCGCACAGCCAATAGTTCGGGCCACGGACTGACGTTGGATGTCTACGATGCGCCCTCACTAAAGCGACTCGCCGGTGTCGGTAATCGATTCGTGCTCTATCAAAAGCAGTCCACTGGGGAGCTAACCATTGCAGACAACTGGCAACATGCGCGCATCCACAGCAAAACGCTGGAGACTCTGAACTTTCAGAACGGAACCAGCCTCACGCTGCATCACTGCAATGCCTTAGCAAAGGTTAACCTCGCGCTCGGTATGGATGTGCAGTGTTTTGGCGCTCTCCCCACACCATTGATGGCCAAAGCGCGGTTCTTCTTTGACGAATCCTCACTGAACACGTGTATGGATCGCTTCAAAAATGGCGAGGGTGCTCAGCTTGCCGGAATACTCACTATCTTGGCTAACGCCCATGAGCGGGAGCAGGTAGTGCTGAGCCTCCAGAAAATCAAAGAGCTCTGTGAGCTGGGCGTTGCCCCCGAACTTGTCTGGCAGACGCGTCGGGAACTGGCGGCCAGGCACCGTAACAACCGCGGCAAAAACAAGGGAGCGAAGCGCCCGTTCAACGAAGCCGCCGTAACCAAAGCAGACCTCTACTGGCACTGGAAATTCCCGGAAGACCTGGCACCTCAGGGCTGGGAAGCAGACCTTGCCATCTGGCACCACTGCCAGTCGACCGTGCGCGCCGCGGCAGACTACGGCGACATTATCGCCCTGACTTGCAGTGACGACGTCGCGCTCGAAACGCTTCTTCGCATGGCGGCTAATGATCACCGGGACAATGCATTATTCCGTCTGGCCATTCGCTGCATGAAGGAATACGTCAGCCGCGACGAAGACTTTCTTCTGAACAGCAACCGAAGCCAGCAAAAAGACCCAACCTTGCGGGTTGTCCGACTGCTGATCGGCTCGCGAGCCTCCCAGGAGGACCAACGCACCGTGATCAGCTTCCTATGCGACATTCTGCCACTGGAGACGCTGGTGAAATCCGTTCCGCCGATCGTCCATCTGAGCCCGGGGTTGTTTCGGGGTCAATTAATGAGCCTTGCCCGAAAACCGGATGGCTGGATCGCGGCCCGAATCGGACGTCTTCCGTTCTTCAGACAGGACGACAAGGTCAGCGAATACCGGCAACAGCTGATGCAAATCGCCCTGGCGCCCTGCACTCGTGAGGACGAAGAAGATGAGGCGATCGAGACCGACACCAACTACCCACTATTCCAAGGAGAAGCCTGATATGAGCGAACGTAACCACACCACCCGCTACGCCACACCCGGCCAGATCTACGGCATTCTTCAGCATCAATTGCAGCTGCTGGGTGAACAACCGGACATGGCCCACCAACTGCCGCCAGTGATGCTCTGGGGGCCGCCCGGCGTTGGCAAAAGTTCCATCATCCGTGACGTATGCGAAAAAGCCGGTGTCGGGTTCATTGATATCCGGCTGTCACAGCGGGAACCGGTCGATCTTCGCGGCCTGCCGGTTCCGGATGGGGATTCCGTGAACTGGCTGATCTCCGGCGAATGGCCTCGCGATCCGGAGAGCCGCGGCATTATCCTTTTCGACGAAATCACCGCCGCAGACAGATCTTTGCAGGTTGCTGCTTACGAGCTGATTCTCGATCGCCGCCTGGGCAACCTTTACAGCCTTCCCGATGGCTGGCTCGTGGTCGCGGCCGGCAACCGCGCCGAGGACCGCGCCGTTGCGCAGACGTTTTCCAGCGCCCTGGCCAACCGTTTCTGCCATCTGGATGTCGAGGCGGATCTGGACAGCTGGTGCCAATGGGCCGCGGCCAAACAGCTGCACCCGGACGTCATCGGGTTCGTCCGTTTCCGGCCTGAATGCTTTTTTAACATGAACGGAAACATCGAACAGGGATGGCCGAGCCCACGTAGTTGGACCCGTGTCGCCAGCATTCTCGAACACGCGGGCGACAGCCTGAATGAGGATACGCTGAGCCTGATGATGCAGGGGCTGGTTGGCAGCGCAGCAGCGACCGAGTTCCTGGCATTCCGCCGCTGGAGCAAGGAATTGCCGGACGTACCCGCCATGTTACGGGGGGAGTGTCCTGTCAGCATTCCAGAGCGCGCTGATCAGCGTTTTGCTTTCTGCAGCAGCCTGGCCCATCACCTATGGAAAGGCCCCGAGAATCGTCTGCAGGAGCGCCTGGAGCGCTTCTTCGCAATCAGCGGTGAACTGACATCCGATTTCGCCACCCTGGCGCTGTTGGATGCCACCGCCGCTGAAGGCGATTCAAAACAAGAGCAGCGGGCAATGGATGTATTTTGCCATCCAGCCTTCGAGGCCTGGAGCAAAACCCATGGCAAGGTCTTCAACCAGCACATGGAGAAAGCCCTTAGCCAAAAGGTTGAAAAAGTAGCATGAGTGCGCTGAGAGAGAACATCACCACGCTGCCGTCAAAGGAGGACCAGGCGCTCAAAAAGACCATGCGCAAAGTGTGCGAACAGGATCGTGCGCTGATGATGACGGCCCAGCCCTTTACCGCCATGTTGGCCATGCAGCTGAACCTGATTCCCGTGGTCGACAGCCGCCTGCCCACCGCGGGAACCGATGGTAAAAACATCTTCTTCAACGCCCGGTTTATGGCCAAGCGCAGCGAGGCGGACCGTCGCTTTATCATCGCCCACGAAGTCTGGCATTGCGCCATGGGCCACTTCCGGCGCCAACTGGGCCGGGATGCAAAACTTTGGAACCAGGCCTGCGATTACGAGGTAAACCACATCCTCAGTGCCGAGCTCGGCCACTGCCCGACCGACGCACTCTGGGACAAGCGCTTTCGGGAACTGTCCGCGGAAGAAATCTACGCCCGCCTAACCCACGGGATAGAGCAACCGAGGCGGGGGCAAACGGTTCTGGATACCCATGACCTCGATGCTGCCCTGAATGAACATTCCGGAGAGCTGGTAATGGATCCGGACTTCCATCCGGAAACGCCGGGAACTGCCCAAGACGAACAGTCATTGGCTGAGTCTTGGCGTCAACGTCTGATTGCCGTGGCGCAGCAGCGGGACCGCTTGCCCGGCAACCTTCCGGGATACCTGCGCCGGATCGTCGATCGTATCCGCGAACCTCAGGTTCCCTGGCAGCAACTACTTGCCCGCTTCCTGCAAAAACAGCAAGGCGGGGACAGGCAATGGTTACCGCCCTCACGCCGGCACATTCACCGGGCGCTATACCTCCCCAGTCGAAAAGGAAGCTTGTTGGAACTCACGGTGGCCTTGGACAACTCCGGGAGCTGTATGAATGATGTTCCGGTTTTTCTGGCCGAGCTCAAAGGCATCCTGTCGTCCTTCAACCGGGTGAGCCTCCGTTTGATCGTCTTTGACACAAGAGTACAAAGTGACGAGGTCCTCACGGAACAGGATTTGTATCGACTGAACAAAATGGAAATCACCGGTGGTGGCGGAACCGATTTTCGGCCCGTCTTTGAGGCGTGCAGCGAACAGTCGCCGCAAGCACTGATCTTTCTGACCGACGGATGCGCGCAAGCCCCGGAAACGCCGCCGGCCTACCCGACGCTGTGGGTGTTGCCCAGTGATGGCCGCAGCCCGACGAATTGGGGCGACGTCATTCATCTGAATGACCATGCGGCTTAGAGAAGCTCGCAACCTGGCGTTGCTAGCCGACATGGGCGGATATCCGTAAACTGGCGAACTTAACAACGTTTCCAATCACACAGGCAACCGGATACTCCATGACTCTCAACGAACGCGCCATCGGCGGCTTGCTGGCGCTGGCATGCGGTGATGCACTGGCCAACGGCGTGGAATTCAGCCCCCGTGGCAGCGCTGACATCAAAGACATGAACAGCACCCGAAGATACTTGCCTGTGGGCCAGTGGTCGGACGACACGGGGTTAGCGTTGTGCCTGGGAGAGAGCCTGGTTGCCAGGAACGGTTTTGATGCGGCCGATCAAATGCGCCGCTACGAGGGCTTTTACGACCGCCAGGAAGGCTGGCCCAGTGAACTGGCTTTGGCGCCAGGCAATACCCTTGGGGCAGCCCTTAAAAAGTTCAAACACACCGATGAACCCTTCGCGGGATCCACGCACCCGTTGGCAGCCGGAAACGGTGGCTTGATGCGCCTGCTTCCAGCAGTGCTCGCCGCGCATCCGGACCTGGAACTTATCCGCCTTTGGGCAAGAGAATCCACCAGGACCACCCACGGTGCCGAAGAGTGTCTGGAGGCCAGTGAGTTACTGGCTATGATTATTCATCATCTGCTGCGTGGAGAACCCAAGAACCAAGCCCTCGAAGCTGGAAAAGACGAATCCTGGAAGAGCAAAAAAATCACGACACTGGCCCAGGGGGATTACCTCCAAAAGGCCGATGCGCTGATCAAAGCCAAAAGTTATGTGGTCGATACTTTGGAAGCAGCCCTTTGGTGTTTCGGTACAACAGACTCGCTTGAAGCTGCGCTTCTCGCCGCCGCGAATCTTGGAGATGATTGCGATACTGTCGCGGCGATCACCGGGCAGCTGGCCGGGTGCCATTACGGGCTCAGCGCCATTCCGGCAGACTGGCTGAATGTGCTGGTGGAAAAAGACCGCATAGAACAGTTGGCCCAGCGTCTGATTGAACTGCCCCCCGATACAACCGCCAACCCGGAAGGCTGAATATCCCATGAGCGATCAGCTGAGACGGCAAATCGAAATCCTGAAGTTGCTGCCCCGCCCAGGCCTGGCCAAATCTACCGGGGATATTCACAGAGAGCTAAAAGAAAGGGACCACGCTTCCTCCAAGCGCACCATAGAGCGCGACTTGGAAAACCTGCTGGAAGTGTTCCCTATGTCTGTCCACAAAGAGAGCAAACAGGGTACCAACGGCCGAACCAATTACTGGCACCTCACATCCCTGAAAGGCCTGCTGCCGGAAACCCTGCTGAACGACAACGATGCGGCGCTAGCACTCACCATGCTCAAACAGCAGGCCTACAATCGCCTACCGCGCAGCGTGGTAAAGCGTCTGGACTCTCTCTGGCAACAAGCCACAACGACGGCAGAGACCGACAAAAGAGCGCAACAATGGATGCAGCTCATCCAATACCTCCCGGACCCAATGCGGCCGGAGTCTCCGCCCATTGACGGGTATGTGCAAAACACTATTGAAGAAGCCCTCGCCAGCTCGGATGCGCTCGACCTAACCATCGCAACACTGGACGGGGAAACCAGGCTCGAAGGTCTCCTCCCCCTTCGACTGCTGCTACAGGAAGAAATACTCTACCTATTGGCGGAATACCCCGGCGCACCGAATATGGACGAGAGTATTCAGCTCTTACCCCTGCACAGAATCACCAAGGCCGAAGCTCGTCTGAGTTTTGATGACAGTTCGCTTGAGCCGGATCTCGCGCAATCTTTTGCGCTCGGAATGGAGGACAGCCTCAGGTTAGTAATCCGCGTGAACCGGCCACTCGCCGAAGCCTTGTTCAACCGACCTATTGGGCGCGACCAAAGTTTGGAGGAGGATTCGGCTAACCCCGGCCTCTATGTGGTGACCACTTTTATTGAGAACAGCCCACAGCTGAAACGTTGGCTTGCAAGACGTAATGGCGGAGAACTGGAGATTATCGAGCCGAAGTGGCTAGTCTAAATCTCGCTGGCTTTCGTCAAGCCAATCGATCTCAGAGCGAAAAGTTAATGCTGTTTTCGCTCTTCCACCCAATACGGACATTGAATACCAAATGACAACCAGAACTAACCCTGCCCTAGATACTCCATGCGGTAAATATTTCACCTTCCGAGATTTCATTGAATGCGGAGAAACCCAACGAAACCTCGGCACCCCCAATCAACCGCAACAGGCCGAAACGTTCAACGCTTTGCGTGACCTAGCCACTTATATGATCGACCCCATAGTCGAGCGATTCGGTATGGTGGAACTCACCTTTGGCCTCTGCTCTTCCGCTCTGGGCGCCAAGATACCTGGCAGAATTGCGCCAAAGCTGGACCAACATGCCTCATTCGAGGTGAACCGACTAGGCAACCGGATATGCGAACGAGACGGAGCAGCCGTGGACTTCATTCTTGAAAATGGAAATATGTTCGAGGTAAGCCAATGGATTCTGCGAAATCTTGCCTTCGATAGACTCTACTTTTACGGGCCCGACAGACCGATCCATGTCAGTTACAGCTCAGCACCTTGCAGGCAGGTCACAGTGATGAAGGAGTCGGAAAGAACCGGACGGCGCATCCCCCGCACCTATGTCGACCGGGATTTCGCCAAGCTAGAAACGTCGCCGATCTAGAGTTTTATACGGAGATACTCGATATTGCTTCTGCAATTTTCTTCGCTGCTTCAGCAATTTGCTCCTCATCTGAAAATCGCCCGACACTCATACGAACCGAAGATGAAGCGCGCTCCTCTGACAAACCTATTGATTTCAAAACGTACGACGACTGAATAATTCCACTATTACAAGCAGAGCCAGTCGAAGCACAAATCGATGGCTGAAGCCTGTTGATCAAGGATTCGGCATCAATGCCCGGGAATTCAAGATTTAGGTTCCCTGGATGACGATCGATGGCATCGCCATTGATCGAAAATCCCACATTCGCTTTACGAAGATTCTCCAACAAACCAGATGATAATTCTTTAAGCCTATGCCTATTTTGAGCACCCTCCTTCCTAATGATCGAAGCGGCAACGCCGAAACCAACACATAAAGGAGTTGGGAGAGTCCCAGAGCGCAAGCCATTCTGCTGACCGCCCCCATGAACAAGAGGCGGAAAATTATTCTGCAAGGAGGGGTCTATGAATAGGGCCCCGACTCCCTTCGGGCCATAGATCTTGTGGGCCGACAAGCTTAGCAAGTCTATTCCAAGCTCAACTACGTCCAAATCTATTGCTTCAGGGGCCTGAGCCGCGTCGCAGTGGAAAATAGCGCCCACACGCTGCGCCTGTTCAGCTATCCATGCGATGTCTTGGACTGTACCTATTTCGTTATTCACAGCCATAACGCTGATTAACAAAACATCATCGGCCAGCATGGCACTGAATGCCGCCCGGTCTATCTGACCAGACTCAAGTACAGGCACTTCCTTGACTTTGTTCCCATATTGGCGTGCGAAGAAATACGCTGCCTCTTTTACACACTTATGCTCAATTGCACTAATCAGAATAGTCTTTCTATCGGTTTCATTCCCAGCGAGCACGCCGAAAATCGCCTGGTTGTTCGCTTCGGTGGCACCGGAAGTAAAGACGATTTCTTCCGGAAGCGCCCCAACAAGAGAAGCAACTTCATAGCGAGCAGATTCGATCGAATCTGAGGACTTCCACCCTAAAATGTGACTAGACGAGTGCGGGTTTCCAAAGGAATCAGTAAAATGCGGCAGCATCGCCTCAAGCACACGGACATCTGTGGGCGTAGATGCCTGATAATCAAGATAAATCGAGTCAGAAACGCGCATTCCACCCTCGCTGACCAAAAATTCAACTGGAAGTTCTCTCCAGTCCAATATTCCATTGACCTTACGCATTCCAATCATTATTGTCGATACTGGAGCAATGATCCAGGGGAAAAAATGTTTAATAGTCCGCTTTTTAAAACAGGTTACCAACCACAGTTCTCCGGCCACGAAACCTTCCCAATGCGCTACGGATGGCTAAAGAAGGCATACGACGCAGTTAAAGAATCTCAAGAGAGCAGAAACGACCATTCCGTCTTCAATGATGAAGGTGCGATCGCACGGTTCGGCGTGGGCAAGAATATGGTCGCCTCCATTCGTCATTGGGCAACGCAATGCGACGTAATCAAGCCCGGGAATAAAGGCAATCAAGCAGAAGTAAGCGAAATCGGAAAAAAAATATTTGATGACAATGGGTTAGACCCATTTATGGAATACCCCTCTACCCCTTGGTTGTTGCACTGGAAACTCGCGTCCAACAAGAAGTTGACGACATGGTTTTGGGTATTTAGCCACTTCCCGACCGATAGCTTTGAACGAGATAACATCGTTCAGGCATTAGAGAAGTTGGGCACTGAGCAAGCTTGGTCAAGGATGTCAAAATCGACCATCAAGCGTGATGTCGAGTGTTTTGTCCGCACTTATGCAGCTAAGCCGGCAACAGGGAAGCAAACCCATGAAGATACGATGGAGTCTCCCCTCACTGAGCTAAGCCTTCTCAAGGCAATTGGAAAGAAAGATGGGTTTCGCGTCGTCCGGGGCCCTAAAGCGACATTGGGTGACGGAGTGTTCGCATATGCTGTAATTAGTTTTTGGAACAGTTTTTCTACTGCTAACACGATTTCTCTCGAAGCTCTGGCACATCAACCTGGATCACCTGGCAAGGTCTTTCAGCTAAGCGAAGATGACCTCACTGACCGATTAACACGCATAGAAATGTCGACGAATGGCAAGTTGAAATGGTCTGAAACAGCGGGTCTAAAGCAACTGGTTCGATCTGAAAAAATAGCAGACCAAGATGCACTTCAATTAATCGACATCGACTACCAAGGCGAATACGAAGGAAAGGTTGCCTAATGCCGCTATCAGATAGTGTTTACGTTGAGAGGCGTTTTCAGCGCTCCATTCGGATCGACACCGACTTACAAAACCCAGATGCTCTAACCGGGTTCATTTGCCCTGAATCGTCTGCGGCCGTGCTCTCAACTATGGCCAACCATATTACCGAGAGTGGCCAGGCGGCATTCACCTGGACGGGCCCCTATGGCAGCGGTAAATCCAGCCTCGTCATTGCCCTGAGCGCGCTCACAGCGAAAAGCAAAGCTCAACGCGATCAGGCTAAACGCGCGGTCGGCGAGTCTACCGCCGAGAATGTCTGGAACGCCCTACCGCCTGGAAAACAAGGCTGGACCACCATCCCGGTCGTCGGACAACGAGCATCGGCTCGGAAGGTCATTGGCGACGCACTGATACATAACGGGCTGGCATATATAGAGCCCGACGAAGGCTGGACCGATACTAACATCGTTCAAACATTGGTGAATGCAGCGAACAACATCCCCGGAAAGGCCGGCCTCATTTTGTTTATTGATGAAATGGGCAAGTTCCTTGAAGCCGCTGCACGCGATGGCTCTGATCTCTATCTCTTCCAGCAGCTAGCGGAGATCGCCTCTCGCTCAAACGGAAAACTCGTGGTCATCGGCATCCTTCATCAGGCTTTTGAAGAATACGCCAACCGACTTTCTCGTGATGCTCGTGATGAGTGGTCAAAGATTCAAGGCCGCTTCGTAGACCTCGCCGTCAATACTGCTGGGGAAGAACAGATTGACCTGCTTGCGCGGGCGATTCACTCAGAACATGACTCGAGCATTGTCAGTCACCAGTCCTCGGTCACTGCGGACACAATACGGTCCCATAAGCCGGGAGTAAGCGAAAACCTCGCGCCTCTACTCGAAAGCACCTGGCCGTTGCATCCAGTGGTTGCCGCCCTACTCGGCCCTATTTCCCGCCGGCGATTTGGGCAGAACCAACGGAGTCTGTTCGGTTTTCTTAATTCCGCAGAACCGAACGGTTTCCAGGACTTTCTCAGAATGTCAGATGGCGAGGAAACCTACAGCCCCAGTCGCCTGTGGGATTACCTGAGAGTGAATCTAGAGCCATCCATCA
Source organism: Marinobacter sp. VGCF2001 (assembly GCF_049943275.1). Taxonomy (NCBI): domain Bacteria; kingdom Pseudomonadati; phylum Pseudomonadota; class Gammaproteobacteria; order Pseudomonadales; family Marinobacteraceae; genus Marinobacter; species Marinobacter sp. VGCF2001. The sequence goes on along the minus strand of NZ_JBNFVX010000001.1, from coordinate 3,322 downwards.
TTGCATCACCTGACGGTCATCGCTGGGCAATGGCGGCTGAAGCACTTGACCGCTGTGAAGCGAACGGAGGCAGCACCGTTCATATTCAGCTTCTCAAAACGATTGCAGTGCTCGATCTTTTTCGTGAACGCTCCGGACTTTATCCCGGCCAGGAGCTCCTATATACGACGGTTCGAGCTACCAAAGAAGAGGTTGATGCCGCTCTGGAGGACCTCAGACGCTGGTCCTTTGTCATTTACCGAAAGCATATGTCTTCTTATGCCGTCTATGCCGGTAGCGACTTTGATATCGAGTCAGCCATTGAACAGGCTTTGCAGGAAGTTCGCGACGTAAATTTTGAAACGCTGCAACGCATGGCTGGAATGCAACCCATTCTTGCGAAACGTCATTATTTTGAGACTGGTGCACTGCGTTGGTTTGATGTTCAGCTGGGCTCCCTAACGGCGGCAACTTCAAATGCCGCACAATTTATCCCACACCAAGGGACTATCGGCCTTTACTTGTTAGCGCTGCCCACTGAGGGAGAAGATAGCCAAACGGCTCGTGCACGCTGTAAAGAAGCTTCAAAGAAAGCAGTAAAAGAAGGCCTGAATGTCATTGTAGGGTTTCCCTTGCAAGCCTGGACCATCATCGAGCTTGCTAAAGAATTAAAAGCCTTAGAGAAAGTACGTGAGGAGCACACGGAAATACAGGGTGATCTGGTTGCCCACCGAGAGGTAAACAGTCGCCTCATTGCCTTACAAAACCAGCTAGAAGCAGAGCTTCAACAAGCGATGTTGAACGCAGTCTGGTTTCAGAATGGGCAAGAACTTAAGCGCATGACCATCAGAGCCCTCAACAACAAGGTGTCTGCTGTTGCAGAACACCTATACCCGGATTCTCCGAGAATCAAAAACGAACTTCTCAATAGGACAAAGCCGTCTAGCAGTGCCATTGCTGCACAAAATGCGCTCCTCAAAGCTATGGCAAACAACCTTGGCGAGAGCCGATTGGGTATTAGGGGATATCCGGCCGAAGGGGGCTTGTTCGAATCACTGCTAGAACACACCAAACTCTATGGCCCCACAGCGCAAGGCTTCGACTTTATCAAGCCAAGCTGGGAAGATGATACCGCTCGACTCCAACCAGCATGGAGAAAAGCAGCTGAACACTTGGAATCCAACTCAGATCGCTCTGTTGGTATCGACGAGCTTTACGAGATCTGGGAAGACAAACCGATCGGTCTTAAACGGGGTTTAATGCCTGTTTTAGCCGTTGCGTTTGTCCTATCCCAACGCAGTAACATCGCGTTTTACCGCGAAGGGATCTTTCAACCCTTATTTACTGATCTCGATGTTGATTACCTAGCCAAAGATCCGGCGTCAATCCAAGTTAGGTGGATGGACCTCAGTCACCTATCGAAAAGCCTTCTTTCCGGCTTGGCTGAAGTTGTACGTGAGTTAGATACGGAAAATCCACTAAAAGAATTAGCACCAATCGACGTTGCTCGCGGATTAGTCGCAATCTTCGACCGCCTACCAAATTGGACCAAACGTACCCAAAGGCTATCCGCTACGGCCATGAAGGTTCGAACAATCTTCAAGCATGCGAGTGACCCGAACCAGTTACTGTTCTCAGACCTCCCCGGGGTGTACGAGAAAAACGCCGACATCCAAAAGGAAGAGGTAGCAAATGCGGTCATAACGACCATACGAGAGGCCATGAAAGAGCTCGTTGACGCCTATCCCAAAATGCTTGAACGCATGTCTAGCATGCTTTTGACAGAGCTCCAGGTTCCAAGCGATTCACCACAGGCCCTCACTGAACTCAGAGACCGCGCCGAAAACATCAAGCAAATGTCTGGAGATTTCAGGCTAGATGCCTTTACTAACCGAATTGCGGTGCTCGATGGCACCAACGCATCAATAGAGGGTGTCGGGAGCCTGGCGGCAAATAAACCGCCCAGAGATTGGGTCGACGCGGACCTAGACTCAGCATTTATCGAAACCGCAGCGTTGGCGCAAAAATTTGTGCGAACGGAATCGTATGCCCGAGTCCAAGGCCGAAAAGACAAGCGTCACGCGATGGCAATAATCATCTCCAGAGACGGGCAACCCAAGCCTATGGAGGCGGATTTCCAGATAACGGAGAGCGATCGCCCGAAAGTTGATGAACTGGTTTCACGACTGAAAGAATCAGTCCAATCAGATAGTACGAATAAGAAAGCCGTAATATTGGCAGCTCTTGCGGAGTTGAGCAGCGAATACATGAGCCTAGCGACCGACACCGAACAATTGAGCTTTTTGGAGGAAACCGATGTCACACCATGAGAAACACGTGCTCGGCTTGTCAGGCGGAAAAGACAGCGCGGCACTTGCAATATATATGCGCCAGAATTATCCGGAACTAGACATCGACTACTTTTTCACTGATACGGGCAAAGAGCTTCCGGAAGTCTACGAGTTTCTTGGAAAACTTGAAGGCTTCTTAGGAAAGCCAATTTTAAGGCTCAATCCAAATCGCGATTTCGATTACTGGCTAAAACAGTACAACAACTTCTTACCGTCAGCTCAAACCCGCTGGTGCACGCGCCAACTCAAGCTGAAGCCCTTCGAAGATTGGATTAAGCCGTTCCTTGAGGAGGGTATGACAGTACACAGCTATGTGGCGATTCGAGCTGACGAGCCCTATCGTGAAGGGTACAACGCCAAACAGGACAATCTTAAAATCCATCTTCCGTTTAAAGATGATGGCATCGACAAGCCAGGCGTAGCTGAAATCTTGGAGAGCTCTGGGTTAGGATGGCCAAAATATTACGAGTGGAGATCACGGAGTGGTTGCACTTTCTGCTTCTACCAACAGAAGATTGAATGGGTTCGGTTAAAAGAACGCCATCCTGAAGCCTTTGAAGAAGCTAAAGCCTACGAAAAAGATGCGCTTGAAAACGGCTCGCCTTTTACCTGGAGCCAAGGAGAGTCACTTGACGAATTGACAGAACCTGAGCGCATTCGTCAAATCAAGGATGATTACGAAAGACGCCTCTTGAAGATCAAGCAAAAAAAGAGACAAAACCCCTTGCGCCCAGACGCCGAATTGATCGACATCGACGACGTTTACGGCCAACCAAAGTTTTGTGTAGCTTGCCACAAATAGGCTACTGGCCGGAATTCTTTTATGCCAATCCGACAATCGGGCCTTACTTGGAAAAATTTCTAAAATATAGCAGCCTTGAGTTTCTTGGGTCACGCTGTAATCCCCCCATTTTTAACCACACTTTTGAGTAGAGGTTAAGCTACCTCCAGCAGCCTGGATGGGGGTACTCCTCCAATGGCCGTGTTCGGTC